>NZ_DATMNA010000105.1:0-41384 GCF_035569475.1 Phenylobacterium sp. | reverse complement strand
GGCCCCCCCCCCCCCCGCAAGCGGGGGAGGAGCAGGTCGCTCCAACCGCCAGCCGCTAGCCGACCAGCGCCTCTACGCTCGGCATAGTCTCGCTGAGCCGGCCGCCGATGCGGATGGGCTCGACGCGGCGGGCCAGGCCCGTGGCGTTGTCGGTCTCCACATAGACCCCGCAGACCGTGGCCGGGCCCTCCGCGGGGCGGTAGCGGCCGCCGGAGATGCGGGTGGTGAAGCGCCGCAGGGGTTCTTCCTTCTGGTTGCCGATCACGCTGTCGTAGTCGGCGCAGGCGCCGGCGTCGGTCTGGTAGGCGGTGCCGCCGGTAAGGATCTGGCAGTCGGCGGTGGGCACGTGGGTGTGGGTGCCCACCACCAGGCTGGCGCGCCCGTCGCAGAAGTGGCCCATGGCCATCTTCTCAGAGGTCGCCTCGGCGTGGATGTCGACCACGATGGCGTCGGCGACGGCGCCCAAGGGGCAGGCCTCCAGCTCCTTGTCGACCGCGGCGAAGGGGTCGTCGAGGCTGTCCATGTGCACCCGGCCCAGCAGGTTGATGACCAGGATCTGCTTGCCGCCGCTCGTCTCGAAGAGCTGGGCGCCGCGGCCCGGCGCGTCGGAGAAGGCGGAATAGTTGAGCGGACGGATCAGCCGCGGTTCGCGCACGATGTAGGTCAGCGCCTCCTTCTGGTCCCAGGAGTGGTTGCCCAGGGTGAGCGCGTCGGCGCCCGCCTCGAACAGCTCGCGCGCCGTGGACTCGGTGATGCCGAAGCCCGCGGCGGCGTTCTCGGCGTTGACGATCACGAACTCCAGGCCAAGCCGCTTGCGCAGCCCCGGCAGGTGGTCCGCCAGGCCGTCGCGCCCGGCGCGGCCCACCACGTCCCCGAAAAAGGCAAATCTCATCGAACTTCTCTAGCCACTTCTATGTATTCCGTCTCCGTCACGATGGCGTCGAGGCGCTGATCGTGGGGCCCCATGGGCACGGCGGCCAGTTCCTGGCCGGCGAAGGCGACGCCAAGCACGAAAACCGGCCGCTGCCGCCGAAGGTTCGCGAGCGTCCGGTCATAGTGGCCGCCGCCCTGCCCCAGCCGCCCGCCGTGGCGGTCGAAGGCCAGCAGCGGGGTGATCAGCAGGTTCGGCAGGACCTCGGGCGCGGAGGCCAGCGGCGAGGGGATGCCGTAGAGGTCCGGCTTCAGGGGATCCTCCGGCCGCCAGAGGCGGAAATGCAGGGCGGCGTCCTTCGCGGCCGCCACCGGAAGGGCGGCCTGGGTGCGCCCCTGGCCGAGCTCGAGGATCGCCTGCAGGATGGGGCCGGGGTCGAGCTCGGTCCCTTGCGCGCAATAGGCGCCCACGATGCTGAAGCGGCTGAAGCGGGAGACCGGCAGCTTGCGGGCGGCCCGGCTGGCCGCGTCCGGCGTCTCGTCCAGCAGCCGGCGGCGCAGGACGCGCATCTCCACGCGCAGCGCCTTCTTGTCGAGCGGCTCGGTCACGGCCCGATCCTATACGCGAAAGGATGACCTCGGGGGAAACGGTGGCGGCGCCGCGAGAACCGTGAAGGACTGTTTCATTCCCTCGACCTGGTAGACCAGGTGGGCGCCGTGTGCTCGCAACCACGGTCACGAGCAGGGACAGCTCCCTATGAGTGAATTAAGGTCGCTGGAATATGTCGCCTTCGACGTGGGCCGCAGCAGACCCGCCGGCAGCTAATGTAGGCCCGCGGCCGGGGCTTCTCAAGCGAAGCCGGCATTTGGCCAGGCGGGGCGCGAAATGCCCTAGTGGCTGTGGGCGATCAGCATCGCGAGCTGCACCAGCGGAAAGGTCGCCGGAACGATCAGCGAGCCCCAGAGGCCCATGGCGAAAGCGTTGCGGCGGTAGCGGTCGGCATCGGCCGGTTTCACCCAGCCTTCGACCGCCGGGCCCAGGAGGTAGAAGACGTTGGCCACGCCCATGACCACCAGGAAGATCGTGCCGAGGAAAAGGGTCATGCCGAGGCCGCCGCGCCAGTCCTTCCAGACCGGATGGCCCAACCCGTAGTTCAGCGCGACCGCGGCGCCGTAGCAGGCCCAGCCGCCGGCCGCGAGCGTCAGGTTGTAGCGGAGCCGTCGCGCCTGCCACCAGGTCCAGGTCTCGCCGGAAAAGAAGTCGCTCGAAGGCGCGCTGTCGAGGGAAGTCATCTGCAAGACTCCGTCGGAATCCGAGCCGTCTTAGCACGATATCGGCTCGGGATGGACCCTACGCCTCTTCCGTCGCCAGCTTCTCGATGCGCTTGGCGGCGCCTTCCAGGGCGGTGACGGCGCGGGCTTCGACGCGGGTGCGGTCGGCCTGCAGGCGGGCGACCTCGGCCTGCAGCGAGCCCAGGCGCCCGCGGGCGTCGGCGAGCTCGTCGGCGAGCAGCAGGGCGCCCATCAGGAACAGCCGCGTGTCGCCGAGCTGGCCCATGTCCTGGCCGACCTGGCGGACCTGGTGGTCGAACATCCGGGCCAGTTCCATGAGGTGGGCCTCCTGGCCGTCCTCGCAGCCCACCGCATAGGGCCGGCCGTTCACCTCGACGCTGATCTGGGCCATCGCTAGTGCTCCGTCGGGAAGGCGGGCGGCGACGACGGCGGCGGGCCCGAGCCGTTCAGCGCGGCCCGGATCTCGACGATCGCGCGGCCAAGCGCCGCGGAGGCCTCGGCGCCGGCGGCCTCCAGCTCGCGCTCGCGGGCGCGGGCCTCATCGAGCTGGGACGCCAGGTTGGCGCGGTCCTGGTCGAACAGGCCGCCCACCGCATCGCTCGCGGTCTTCAGCCGTTGCGCCAGCCGCTGCTCCAGGACATGCACCGCCTGCTCCAGCCGCCGGGCCGCCAGGTCCAGGGCGTTGTCACCGCCGCTCATCGCCATCCTCCGCCAAGCCCCTATCTATAGACCTGCGTCGCGCGCCTTGCGAAGGGCGATCCGGCCTCCGCGCGAAGCGCGGCGAAGAGGCGTGTCGGCATTCCTTGACCCTGCCGCCCCCACATGCGACCCCGCCGCCATTCCTTAACGCCGGACGACTCGACGCCCATGCCTGCGCCCCTTCAGACCATGGCCAACGCCATCCGCGCCCTCTCGATGGACGCCGTGCACAAGGCGAAGTCCGGCCACCAGGGCATGCCGATGGGCATGGCCGACGTGGCCACGGTGCTGTTCACGAAGTTCCTGAAATACGACGCCGCCCGCCCGGACTGGGCCGACCGCGACCGCTTCGTGCTGTCGGCCGGCCACGGCTCGATGCTGCTCTACAGCCTCCTGCACCTGACCGGGGTGAAGGCGGTGACCATGGAGCAGATCCGGAACTTCCGGCAGCTCGGCTCCAACACGCCGGGCCACCCGGAGTACGGCCACACCCCGGGCGTCGAGACCACCACCGGGCCGCTCGGCCAGGGGCTCGCCACGGCGGTCGGCATGGCCATGGCCGAGCGGCACGTGGCCGCCCGCTTCGGCGACGCCCTGGTCGACCACCGCACCTGGGTGGTGGCCGGCGACGGCTGCCTGATGGAGGGCGTCAGCCACGAGGCGATCAGCCTGGCGGGCCGCTTCAAGCTCGCCAAGCTGACGGTGCTGTTCGACGACAACAACACCACCATCGACGGCGAGGCGACCATCGCGGAGACCGGCGACCAGCTCGCCCGCTTCAAGGCCGCCGGCTGGGCGGTGAAGGCGGTGGACGGCCACGACTTTGCGAAGATCGCCGCGGCGATGCGCTGGGCCACGCGCCAGGACAGGCCGACGCTCATCGCGTGCAAGACCAGGATCTCCAAGGGCGCGGGGCCCAAGGAGGGCGACCCGCACAGCCACGGCTACACCCTGTTCGATCCGGAGATCGCCGCGGCGCGCGCCGCCATGGGCTGGGGTCACGAGCCCTTCACCGTGCCCGACGAGGCGCTGAAGCCCTGGCGCGCGGCCGGCCGCCGCGGCGCCAAGGTCCGCAAGGCCTGGGAGGCCAAGCTCGCCGCCTCCAACCGGCGCGACGAGTTCGAGCGCGCCATGGCGGGCGACCTGCCCGCGGGCGCCTATGAGGCGATCGACGCCCACATCGCCCGGGCCGAGGCCGAGAAGCCCGCCGCGGCCACCCGCCAGCACTCCGGCGCGGCGCTGGCCGAACTGGTCCCGGCGATCCCGGAGATGGTCGGCGGCTCGGCGGACCTGACCGGCTCCAACAACACCATCGTCAAGGGCATGGGGACCTTCGACCTCCCCGACTACGCCGGGCGCTACGTGCACTATGGCGTGCGCGAATTCGGCATGGCGGCGGCCATGAACGGCATGGCCCTGCACGGCGGGGTGATCCCCTATTCGGGGACCTTCCTGGTGTTCTCCGACTACAGCCGCCCGGCGATCCGGCTGGGCGCGCTGATGGGCGCCCGGGTGATCCATGTGATGACCCACGATTCGATCGGCGTCGGCGAGGACGGGCCGACGCACCAGCCGGTGGAGCATGTGGCGTCGCTGCGCGCGATCCCGAACCTCAACGTCTTCCGCCCCGCCGACGCGGTGGAGGCCGCGGAGTGCTGGAAGCTGGCGCTGGAGGCGCGCACGATGCCGTCGATCATGGCCCTGTCCCGCCAGAAGGTCCCGGCGGTGCGCGGCGCGGTCGCAGGCGAGAACCTCTCGGCCCGCGGCGCCTATCAGCTCGCCGGCGCCGGCGCCGGCCACCCGGCCCAGGTCACGATCTTCGCCTCCGGCTCGGAGGTCTCCGTCGCCATGGCGGCGCGCGACCTGCTGGAAGCCGAAGGCATCGGCGCCCGCGTCGTCTCGACGCCCTGCTGGGAGCTGTTCGACGCCCAGCCGGCCGACTACCAGGCCCAGGTGATCGGCGAGACGGACGTGCGCGTCGCCGTGGAGGCCGGCATCGGCATGGGCTGGGAGAAGTTCATCGGCGAGGGCGGCGCCTTCGTCGGCATGACCGGCTTCGGCGCCAGCGCGCCCGCCGAGGTGCTCTACAAGCACTTCGGCATCACCGCCGAGGCGGTGGCCGCCGCCGCCAAGGCGAAGCTGTAGGGACGCGGCCTCGCCTCCTCTCCCCCGGCGAAGCCGAGAGGGAGAGGCCGGGAGAGGGCGGCTCCGAGTCAAAGGGTCACGGATGGTCCAGCCGGTATCTCCTTTCCGAGGCGTCTGTCGGATGACGATGGGCGCACCGGGAGTGCGCGCACCACGCCCTGCGCCGCCCTTTCCCTACCCTCTTCCTCTCGCTGCGTGGGGGAGAGGATGACGCGCCTCGGCACGCCGCTTTCGCCGACCGCCGTGAAGGTCATGCTCCTCGGCTCCGGCGAACTCGGCAAGGAGGTCGCCATCGAGCTGCAGCGGCTGGGCTGCGAGGTGATCGCCGTCGACCGCTACGCCGACGCCCCGGCGATGCAG
The DNA here is from genome assembly GCF_035569475.1 of Phenylobacterium sp. Classification (GTDB taxonomy): domain Bacteria; phylum Pseudomonadota; class Alphaproteobacteria; order Caulobacterales; family Caulobacteraceae; genus Phenylobacterium. The sequence continues at coordinate 36,017 of NZ_DATMNA010000105.1, read as the reverse complement.
GTGGCGCACCGAAGCCACGTGATCGCCATGACCGACGCGGTCGCCTTGCGCGCCCTGGTCGAGGCCGAGCGGCCGCACCTGATCGTGCCGGAGATCGAGGCCATCGCCACCGACGAGCTGGCCGCCATCGAGGCCGCGGGCCTGGCGGTCGTCATCCCGACCGCCCGGGCCGCCCAGCTCACCATGAACCGCGAGGGCATCCGCCGGCTGGCCGCCGAGGACCTCGGCCTGCCGACCAGCGCCTACGCCTTCGCCTCGTCCGAGGCGGAGCTGGCGGAGGGCGCGCAAGCCGTGGGCTTCCCCTGCTTCGTCAAGCCGGTGATGAGTTCGTCCGGCAAGGGCCAGTCCTATGTGGAGGGCCCCGACGGGATCGCCGCGGCCTGGCGCTACGCCCTGGAGAGCGGCCGGGTCGCTGAGGCCCGCGTCATCGTCGAGGGCCGGGTGGACTTCGACTTCGAGATCACCCAGCTCACCGTCCGCAGCCTGGCCGGCGGGACGACGGTGACCGGCTTCTGCGAGCCCATCGGCCACCGCCAGGTGAAGGGCGACTATGTGGAAAGCTGGCAGCCGCAGGCGATGAGCCCGGCCGCCCTGAAGGCCGCCCGCGACATCGCCGCCAAGGTCACCGAGGCCCTGGGCGGCCAGGGCCTGTTCGGCGTCGAGCTGTTCGTGAAGGGTGACGAGGTCTGGTTCTCGGAGGTCAGCCCGCGGCCGCACGACACGGGCCTCGTGACCCTGGTCACCCAATACCAGAGCGAGTTCGCCATCCACGCCCGCGCCATCCTGGGCCTGCCGGTGGACGTGTCCCTGCGCGAACCCGGCGCCAGCGCGGTGATCTACGGCGGCCTGGAGGCCAGGGGAATCGCCTTCGAGGGCGTCGCCGAGGCCCTGGCCGTCCCGGGCGCCGACCTGCGCCTGTTCGGCAAGCCGGAGAGCTTCGCGCGCCGCCGCATGGGCGTCGCCCTGGCGCGGGCGGGCGATGTGCAGACCGCGCGGCAGCGGGCGACCGAGGCCGCCGGCAAGGTAAAGCCAAAGGCGTAGTAGGCGCTACCCGCCGAACGATCGGATGGCTTGACAAGTCACAATCGTTCCCCTTTGGTTCTACAACCATTGCGATCTATCGCGCGGATGGCCAGTCTGGCGCGATCAGTAGGGGGGCCTATGATTCAAACCATTCGAGCGACAGCCGTGGCTGTCGCGATCAGCTTGGCGTGCGCGGGTGCGGCGGTCGCCCAGCCGGCGGCGCCGACTGACGCTCAGAAGGCGGAAATCACTCGGCTGCGCGGTATCCTGGCCGCCCAGCACCGACAGTTCGACGACGTGCGACTGGCCGGGCCCGATGTCACCCTACACCTTGGCCGGCGCTTCTACTTCCTGGGCCCTGACGAGGCGAAGCAGGTCCTCAAGGAGTGGGGCAACCCACCGGAGGCCATTGACGGAGTGCTCGGGATCATCTTCCCCGCCGGCAAGACCTTCGTGAACGACACCTGGGGCGCGGTGATCACCTTCAAGCCTTCGGGCTTCGTGACCGACAAGGACGCAGACAAGGCCGACTACGACAAGTTCATCCGCGACGTGCAGAGCCATGAGGACGAGGATAACGAAGCGCGCAAGAAGAGTGGTTTTGCGTCAATCCACTTGGTCGGATGGGCGCAGCCCCCTTCGTATGATCGCACCCACCACTTCCTGATCTGGGCGCGCGACCTGAAGTTCGGTGGCGAGGCGGACGACACCCTGAACTACGATCTGCGCGTGTTGGGCCGACGCGGCGTGTTGAGCGTGAACCTAGTGTCGACGATGCCGCAACTCGCCGCCGTTCGCGCCGATGCCAGCCAGCTCGCCGCCGATGTGACCTTCGATCCCGGAAGCGCGTATGGCGACTTCCGGGCCGGGACAGACAAGAAGGCGGAATATGGTGTCGCCGGCCTGGTTGCCGCGGGCCTGGGGCTCGCCGCGGCGCAGAAGTTCGGCCTGCTGGCGGTCATCCTGCTCTTCGCCAAGAAAGGGTTGGTCCTGATCTTGGCGGGGTTCGCCGCGGTGACAGCCTGGTTCCGTCGAGTTTTCAACCGCAGAAAGACCATAATCCCGAGCACGGAGCCCGCCAGCACGGCCACCAATGAGGAGCCGGACGAAGCGGCCTGATCAGTCGCCCGAGCGGGAACTGTCACCGTCCGGCTCCGGTGTTAATCCCTCCGGGGGTTGACTTAGGTCCCCCCGCCCGAAAAAACGCGCGAACTTCAATTGGGAGAGCTGATCTCATGACCGTCCGCGTCGCCATCAATGGTTTCGGCCGCATCGGCAGGCTGGTCCTGCGCTCGATCGTCGAACATGGGCGCACCGACATCGAGGTTGTGGCGATCAACGACCTGGGCCCGGTGGAGACCAACGCCCACCTGCTGCGCTACGACAGCGTCCACGGCCGCTTTCCCGGAACGGTCACCACGGGCGAGGACTGGATCGACGCCGGCCGCGGCAAGATCAAGGTCACGGCGATCCGCGACCCCAAGGACCTGCCGCACAAGGACCTGAACGTCGACATCGCCCTGGAATGCACCGGCCTCTTCACGTCCAAGGAAAAGGCCGGCGCCCACCTGGCCGCCGGCGCCAAGCGGGTGATCGTCTCGGCCCCCGCCGACGGGGTCGACAAGACCATCGTCTATGGGGTGAACCACGACACGCTCACCGCCGGCGATCTGGTGATCTCCAACGCGTCGTGCACCACCAACTGCCTGGCGCCGGTGGCCCACGTGCTGCAGGGGCTGTGCGGCATCGAGCGCGGCTACATGACCACGATCCACTCTTACACCGGCGACCAGCCGACGCTGGACACCCTGCACAAGGACCTCTACCGCGCCCGCGCCGCGGCCATGTCGATGATCCCGACCTCCACCGGCGCGGCCAAGGCGCTGGGCCTGGTGATCCCGGCGCTGGCCGGCAAGCTGGACGGCTCCTCGATCCGCGTGCCGACCCCCAATGTCTCGGTGGTCGACCTGAACTTCGTGCCCAGCCGCAAGGTGACGGTGGACGAGATCAACGCGGCCATGGAGGCCGCCGCCGCCTCCGGCCCGCTGAAGGGCATCTTAGGCGTGACCAAGGAGCCGCTGGTTTCCCACGACTTCAACCACATCGCCGCCTCCTCGACCGTGGCCCTGCCGCAGACCCAGATGGTCGACGGCGGCCTCGGCCGGGTGCTCTCCTGGTACGACAACGAATGGGGCTTCTCGTCGCGGATGGCCGACACCGCCGTCGCCATGGCCAAGTTGATTTGATCGGGACCGCGTGAGCTTCAAAACCCTCGACGACGCCGATCTGCAGGGCAAGCGCGCCCTGGTCCGCGTGGACTTCAATGTCCCCATGGAGGACGGCCAGGTCACCGACGACACCCGCCTGAGGGCGGCCAAGCCGACCATCGACAAGCTGCGGGCCGGCGGCGCCAAGGTGATCCTGCTGGCCCATTTCGACCGGCCCAAGGGCAAGGTCGTGCCGTCCATGAGCCTAAGGCCCATCGTCGAGCCGCTCTCCAAGGTGCTGGGCGCGCCCGTGGCCTTCGCCGAGGACTGCATCGGGCCGAAGGCGCGCGCGGCGGTGAACGCCATGCAACCGGGCGACGTCCTGCTCCTGGAAAACGTCCGCTTCCACGAGGGCGAGGAGGCCAACGACCGCAGCTTCGCCGACGCCCTGGCGGCCAACGGCGACCTCTACGTCAACGACGCCTTTTCCGCCGCCCACCGGGCGCACGCTTCCACCGAGGCCATCGCGCGCCGCCTGCCGGCCTATGCGGGCGAGCAGATGCGCCTGGAGCTGGAGGCGCTGGACCGCGCGCTCGGCCACCCCGAGCGCCCGGTGCTGGGCATCGTCGGGGGCTCGAAGGTCTCCACCAAGCTCGACCTGCTGCGCCACCTGGTCACCAAGCTGGACAAGCTGGCGATCGGCGGGGGCATGGCCAACACCTTCCTCTACGCCCAGGGCCACGACGTCGGCGCCTCCTATTGCGAGAAGGACCTGGCCGAGACCGCGCGCGACGTGATCCGCCTGGCCGGCCAGAACAACTGCAAGCTCTTCCTGCCGCTGGACATCGTGGTGGCCGAGAAGCTGGCGCCCGGCGCGCCGGCCCGGGTGCGCGACGTGGGCTCCATCGACGAGGACGAACGCATCCTCGACGCCGGCCCCGAGACCGTCGAGCGCCTGTGCCGCGCCATGGGAAATTCCAAGACGCTGATCTGGAACGGCCCCCTGGGCGTTTTCGAGATACCGCCCTTCGACAAGGGCACGGTGGAGGCGGCGCGGCACGCGGCCAAACTGGTTCGTGAGGGCAAGCTGGTGGCGGTGGCGGGCGGCGGTGATACGGTGGCGGCCCTCAACGCAGCCGGTGTCGCCGGCGACTTCACCTTCGTCTCGACGGCGGGCGGCGCGTTTCTTGAATGGATGGAGGGCAAGACCCTGCCCGGCGTGGCGGCGTTGTCCCGATAGAGAACGACCAGAGAGCGAAGACGATGGCCCGTATCACCCTGCGACAGCTTCTCGATCACGCGGCTGAGCACAGCTATGGCGTGCCGGCCTTCAACATCAACAACATGGAGCAGGGTCTGGCGATCCTGGAGGCGGCCGACGCGGTCGACGCCCCGGTGATCATCCAGGCCAGCCGCGGCGCGCGCTCCTACGCCAACGACATCGTGCTGAAGCACCTGATCGACGCCCTGGCGGAAATGTACCCGCACATCCCGATCTGCATGCACCAGGACCACGGGAACAACGAGGCGACCTGCGCCACGGCGATCCAGTTCGGCTTCACCAGCGTGATGATGGACGGGTCGCTGAAGGCCGACGGCAAGACGCCCGCCGACTACGACTACAACGTCGGGGTCACCAAGGCCGTGGTCGACATGGCCCACTGGGTGGGCGCCTCCGTCGAGGGCGAGCTCGGCGTGCTGGGCAGCCTCGAGACCGGCATGGGCGAGAAGGAGGACGGCCACGGATTCGAGGGCAAGCTCGGCCATGACCAGCTCCTGACCGACCCCGACCAGGCGGTGGACTTCGTGAAGACCACCCAGGTGGACGCGCTGGCCATCGCCATGGGCACCAGCCACGGCGCCTACAAGTTCACGAGGCAGCCGGACGGCGACGTCCTGGCGATGAACGTCATCGAGGAAATCCACCGCCGCCTGCCCAACACCCACCTGGTGATGCACGGCTCCTCCTCGGTGCCGCAGGACCTGCAGGACATCATCAACAAGTACGGCGGCGAGATGCCCCAGACCTGGGGCGTGCCGGTGGAAGAGATCCAGCGCGGCATCAAGCACGGCGTGCGCAAGATCAACATCGACACCGACAACCGCATGGCCATGACCGGCGCCATCCGGAAGGTGTTCGCCGAGAACCCCGGCGAATTCGACCCGCGCAAATATCTGAAGCCCGCCATGGACGCCATGCGCGCGGTGGTCCGCCAGCGCTTCGAGGAGTTCGGCACGGCCGGCTGGGCCGGCAAGATCACCCCGCTGCCGATGACCGTCATGGCCAAGCGCTACGCCGCCGGCGAACTGGCGCCGAAGATCGGGGTCACCCGCCACGCGGCGGAGTAGCTCTTCCCTCCCCGTGATGGGGAGGGACAGGCCGCAGCGGCCAGGGTGGGGAACTCTCGATCTGGCGCGGCTCATCATTCCGGCCCACACTTCCCCACCCGACCAGGCCCTTGGCTCGGCCACCCGGCCCATGAGCAGGAGGGAAGGAGCGCCGCGATGATCGCGTGGATTTGGATGGGCGTGCGAAAGCACGCGGTCCTTCTGGTGCTGACCTTTCTCGCGCTGGCCGGTTTTGCGGCCTTCGTCGCCTGGGCCTTCCTGGCGACCGCCCACACCGGCGGCGGTTGGGCCAGCCTTTTGCCGATCTGGCCCTATGTGCTGGGCGGGGTGATCGCCACCGGCGCCCTGACAGGGGTCCTGATGTGGCTGGCCTTCTACTCGGCCAACCACGGCTACGACGACCGCATCGACAAGGACGATGTCTGAGCGCCGGAGCGGAGATCAGGCCTCGATCGGCGCGCCGCGCATTTCCTTCACGAACAGCAGGCCGACCACGAAGGTCACCGCGGCCACCGCGATCGGGTACCAGAGGCCGTAGTAGATGTTGCCCGTGGCGGCCACCATGGCGAAGGCTGTGGTCGGCAGGAAGCCGCCGAACCAGCCGTTGCCGACGTGGTAGGGCAGGCTCATCGAGGTGTAGCGGATCCGGGCCGGGAACATCTCCACCAGCGCCGCGGCGATCGGGCCGTAGACCATGGTCACATAGAGCACCAGCACCCAGAGCAGCGCCACGACCAGGGGCTTGTTCATCTTGGCCGGGTCGGCCTTGGCGGGATAGCCGGCGGTCTTCAGCTCCGCGCTCAGCGCCTTGGTCCAGGCGGCCTTCTGGGTCTTCAGGTCGGCCGCGGAGAGGGCCTGACCCTTGAAGCTCGGGATCGTCACCGCGCCGATCTCGACGGAGGCGACCGTCCCGGCGGGCGCGGCCTTATTGGCGTAGGTGACCCCGGCGTTGGCCAGGGCGCCCTTGGCGATGTCGCAGGACGACGCGAAAACCTGCTTGCCGACGGGGTCGAACTGGAAGGCGCAGTCGGCGGGATCGGCGACCACGGTCACCGGCGCGGCGGCGCTGGCGGCGGCGAGCTGCGGGTTGGCGGCCACGGTGATCGCTTTGAACACCGGGAAATAGGTCAGCACCGCCAGCAGGCAGCCGGCCAGGATGATCGGCTTGCGCCCGATCTTGTCGGAGAGCCAGCCGAAGACCACGAAGAAGGGCGTCGCCAGCAGCAGGGCGACCGCGACCAGCTCGTTGGTCAGCACGCCGTCGACCTTCAGCATCTTCTCCAGGAAGAACAGGCTGTAGAACTGGCCGGTGTACCAGACCACCGCCTGGCCGGCGGTGAGGCCCGCGAGGGCCAGCAGCACCAGCTTCAGGTTCGGCCAGCGGGCGAAGCTCTCGGTGAGCGGCGCCTTGGAGCCCTTGCCCTCGGCGATCATGGTCTGGAACACCGGGCTCTCGTTCAGCCGCAGGCGGATCCACAGCGAGACGATCAGCAGCAGCGCCGAGGCCAGGAACGGGATGCGCCAGCCCCAGGCCTTGAAGGCGTCCTCGCCGATCTTCGTGCGCACGGCGATGATCACCACGAGGCTGAGGAACAGGCCGAAGGTGGCGGTGATCTGGATCCAGCTCGTGTAGAGGCCGCGCTTGCCCGGCGGGGCATGCTCGGCGACGTAGGTGGCCGCCCCGCCGTATTCGCCGCCCAGGGCCAGGCCCTGGATCAGGCGCATGACGATCAGCGCCACCGGCGCGGCCACGCCCCACTGGCTGTAGCTGGGCAACAGGCCGACGGCGAAGGTCGCCAGGCCCATCAGGGTCATGGTGACGAGGAAGGTGTTCTTGCGTCCCCACAGGTCGCCCAGCCGCCCGAACACGATCGCCCCGAACGGCCGCACCGCGAAGCCCGCGGCGAAGGCGAGGAGGGCGAAGATGTAGCCGGTCGTGGCGTTCACGCCGGAGAAGAAGTGCTCGGTGATGAAGGTGGCCAGCGAGCCGTAGAGGTAGAAGTCGTACCACTCGAAGACGGTCCCGGCCGACGCGCCGGCGATCACCATCCGATTGGACGTCGCGCGCACGTCCACGCCCGCCGCTGTCGCAGCCGTCATCGTTTTCGCTCCCTCGACCCTTGTTATTGGGCGGGAGCCTATGGCGAAGGCCACGGCTCGGCTAGTGCCTCTCTAGTGAACCGTCCAGGGCTCCGCGGGCTTGCGCGACAGGCCTTCGCTGAGCGCATTGGCGACCCCCATCCAGCCGACGTAGGGCGCGACCATGTTGGCGGCCGGCGGGTCCACCTGGCGGGCGCGCCAGACGTAGGCGGCGGCCGTGCCCAGCGAGGCGACGGCGGCGGCGAGCTGGCCGCCCAGGCGCCTCGGCCCCAGCACCATCCAGACCCCGTTCAGCGCCTGGACCGCGCCCCAGAGCGTCAGGGCCTGGGTGCGCGCGGCGCTGCGCGGCGCGTTCCAGATGCGCAGGCCCGACAGGGTGAGCGCCATGAACAGCGGCGGCCACAGGTTGGCGAGCAGCTTCGACGGCGGCTTCGGCTGCTCGTAGGCCGGGGCGTCGTAGTCGGAATAGGCCTCGTAGGCGTCGTCCTGCCGGGCGTTGATCCGCGCCACCAGGGCCGAGATCGCCACCGCGCCCACCGTCAGGCCCACGCCGACCAAGATGTGCTGGGTGGACCGGCCACGGCTGTTGGCGAGGCTGTCGACAGCCCCGCGGACCGGGTTCGTTGACATGGATCAGCCTCCCACGATGGCGCGTCACTACGAAATCCGCAGGCGCCGCCGAGGGTTCCGGCCCAGCTTGTCCCGGGTCGGCCCGACGGCTCCCTGCAACGCCCTGCAGGCCGTCTGTTCGCCCAGCCGGCGCGCCAGGGCAAGCGGGTTCGCCCGCAGCCCCGGCTCCATGGAGCCCGCGACGGTCTGTCGCATGACAAAAGAGCTCGGCTGTGCGTTGCTGGGGAGCGCGTCGCAAAGGCGCGCCCTCGGGGACGGGGCCAATGCATTTCGACGCACTCCTGCTGTCGCGTTTGCAGTTCGCCTTCACGATCGCGTTCCACATCATCTTCCCCAGCTTCAGCATCGGGCTGGCGGGTTTCCTGACTGTGCTGGAAGGCCTGTGGCTGGCGACCCGGAACGAGGCATTCAAGGTCCTCTACCTCTTCTGGATCAAGATCTTCGCGATCTCCTTCGGCATGGGCGTGGTGACCGGCGTGGTGCTGTCCTACGAGATCGGGACCAACTGGAGCGTCTTTGCCGCGGCGGCCGCGCCGGCGATCGGACCCTCGATGGCCTTCGAGGTGCTGGCCGCCTTCTTCATGGAGGCAAGCTTCCTGGGCGTGATGCTGTTCGGCTGGCGCCGGGTGGGCCCGGGCCTGCATTTCGCCGCCACGGCGCTGGTGGCGATCGGCACCCTGATATCGGCCTTCTGGATCATCGCGGCCAACAGCTGGATGCAGCACCCGACGGGCTATGTGCGGCTGGCCAACGGCGTGTTGCGGGTCACCGACTGGGGACAGGCGATCTTCTCGCCCACCTTCCCGCTGCGGCTCGGCCACATGGTGCTGGCGGCCTTCCTGACCACGGCGCTGGCGGTTGGCGCGGCATCGGCCTGGCGGCTGCTCAAGGACCCCGAGGAGTCCGAGAGCTGCCTGGCGCTGAAGATGGCCATCGGCATGTTCGCCATCGTCGCCCCCCTGCAGCTTCTGGTCGGCGACATGGCCGGCAAGGAGGTGCTGAGGGTCCAGCCGGCCAAGCTCGCGGCCATCGAGGCGTTCTGGGACACCCAGCGCGGCCAGGCCTTCCACATTGCCGCCTGGCCCGACAGGGCGGTGGCGGCCAACCGCTGGGAGATTTCGATCCCCAAGCTGGGCAGCCTGATCACCGCCGGCAGCCTCGATGCGCAGATCGAGGGCCTGAAGGGCTTCGCGCCGCAGGACCGGCCGCCCGTGGCGGTGGTGTTCTGGGCGTTTCGGGTGATGGTCGGGCTGGGCCTGGCGATGATCGGCCTGGGCGCCTGGGGCGCCTTGCGCGCCTGGCGAGGCGACCTGGGGCATGACCGCCTGTTCCTGCGCGCCTGCGTGGCCATGGGCCCCGCCGGCTTCGTCTCGGTGATCGCCGGCTGGACCGTGGCCGAGGTCGGCCGCCAGCCTTACGTGATCTACGGCGTCCTGCGGACCGCCGACGCGGTCTCGCCGGTGACCCGCGGCGAGGTCTCCGTGTCGCTCGTCGCCTTCATGAGCATCTACGCCCTGATCTTCGGCTTCGGCGCGCTCTACATCCTGCGGCTGATGGCCGGCGGACCCCTGGCCGGGGCGCAGGACGAGGCGCCCGCCATGCTGCGGCCGCCCGGCTACGCCCTGGCCGCGGCGCCCCACGAGCCGGAGGAAGGCGCATGAGCCTCGACCTGCCGCTGATCTGGGCCGGTCTGATCGCGATCGCGGTCCTGCTCTATGTGATGCTCGACGGCTTCGACCTGGGCATCGGCATCCTGTTCCCGTTCGCGGGATCGAGCGCCGAGCGCGACACCATGATGGCCAGCGTCGCGCCCGTCTGGGACGGCAACGAGACCTGGCTGGTGCTGGGCGGCGGCGGGCTGTTCGCGGCCTTCCCCTTCGCCTACGCGGCCCTGATGCCGGCGCTCTACATCCCCATCATCCTGATGCTGCTGGCCCTGATCCTGCGGGGCGTCGCCTTCGAGTTCCGCCTGCACGGGCGGGCGCGCAGCAAGCCGCTCTGGACGGCGGCCTTCACCGCCGGCTCCCTGACCGCGACCTTCGCCCAGGGCCTGGTGCTGGGCGGCTTCATCCAGGGCGTGACGCTGCGCGGCCTCAGCTTCGCCGGCGGTCGCTTCGACTGGCTGACGCCCTATTCCCTGCTGGTCGCCGTGGGCCTGGTGGCCGGCTATGCGCTCACCGGCGCCTGCTGGCTGGTCTGGCGCACGGAGGACGCCCTGCAGGGCCGCGCCCGCCGCTGGGCCTGGATCGCGCTGGCCTGCGTCGCCGGCCTGTTGGCGGCGGTGAGCCTGGCCACCCTCTACGTCCACGCCCAGGTGGCGGAGCGCTGGGGCTGGAACGGCCGGGGTTTCGACCTGGCGAAGCTCGCGCGGCTGTCGCCGATCCCGCTCCTGGGCGGCGCGGGGCTCGCCGCGGTCGCGTTTGGCCTCCGGGCCCGCTCGCAAGGCTGGCCGTTCGCCGGCGCGATCGCGGTCTTCCTCTCCGGCTACCTGGGCCTGGCGGCGGGCTTCGTCCCCGACGTCGTCCCCTACGGCATGACCTTCCGCCAGGCGGCCAACGCCGATAACGCGCTGGCCTTGCTCCTGGTGGGCGGCGGCGTGCTCTTGCCGGCGATCGTCGGCTACAGCCTGTGGGTCTACTGGATCTTCCGCGGCAAGGTGAGCGCCGATGCGGGCTATCATTGAGCCGCCGCCGGAGCCGGGCGCGCCCCTGGCTCCGCTGGCCCGCCGCCTCGGCTGGTTCTTCGGCCTGGCGATCGCCGCGGCCCTGACGACCGCCGGCGTCGCCTACCTCTTGAAGGCGCTGCTCAGATAGGGTCTAGGCGGCGTATGGCCGTTCCGCTCTGCCGCCTCTACCTGATCACCCCGCCGCGGCTCGACGACCTGGCCGCGTTCGGGCGCGCGCTCGCCCACGCGCTGGACGCCGGCGACGTGGCCGCCCTGCAGATCCGGTTGAAGGACGTTCCCGACGAGATCGTCGCCGCCGCCGTCGATGCGCTCATGCCCATCGCCCAGGCGCGCGACGTGGCGGTGATCCTGAACGACCGGCCGGACCTGGCCGCGCGGCTGGGCTGCGACGGGGTCCATGTCGGCCAGGACGATACGCCGCTCGCCGAGGCCCGCCGCATCGTCGGCCCGGAGCGGATGGTCGGCGTCACCTGCCACGACAGCCTGCACCTGGCCATGGAAGCCGCCGAGGGCGGGGCGGACTATGTGGCCTTCGGCGCCTTCTTCCCGACCACGACCAAGGACGCCTCCACCCGCGCCGATCCGGACCTGCTGACCGGCTGGCAGGCGGACATGGTGATCCCCTGCGTGGCCATCGGTGGGATCACTGTGGAAACCGCCGCGCCCCTTGCCAAGGCCGGCGCCGACTTTCTGGCCGTCTCGGCGGGCGTCTGGTCCCACGGCGAAGGCCCGGCCCCGGCGGTGGCGGCGTTCAACGCCGAGATCGCCAAGGGCCTGGCTGAGCGCGCCGCCTAGCTCCTTCCCGCTTGCGGGCGAGGTTTCAGGAGCCTTGCCTTGCGCCCGACCGGCGCGGCGACTAGGTTCCGCGCCCTCTAGACGCCCCCGAGATCTTTCACACCGTGAGCACCCAGTCCGCCCTCCTGAAGGTCATGTCCGACGCCGCGCGCAAGGCCGCGCGCGGGCTGAACCGCGACTTCGGCGAGCTGGCCGAACTGCAGGTGGCCAAGAAGGCGCCGGCCGACTTCGTCTCCGCCGCGGACCTGAAAGCCGAGCAGACCATCTTCGAGGCCCTGACCAAGGCGCGGCCGGGCTACGGCTTCCTGGGCGAAGAGCGCGGGATGATCGAGGGCACCGACAAGACCCACACCTGGATCGTCGACCCGCTCGACGGGACCACCAACTTCCTGCACGCCATCCCGCACTTCGCGATCAACATCGCCCTGCAGCGCGAGGGCCAGATCGTGGCCGCCGTCACCCTGAACCCGGTGGCCAACGAGCTCTTCTGGGCCGAGAAGGGCAAGGGCGCCTTCGTCAACGACAAGCGCCTGCGGGTGGCCGCGCGGACGCGGATGGAGGAGGCGGTGCTGGCCACCGGCATCCCCTTCATGGGCCACGGCCAGCACGCGACGTTCCTGAAGGAGCTGCACCAGGTCAGCCAGCGCGTCGCGGGCGTGCGCCGCTTCGGCGCCGCGGCCCTCGACCTCGCCTGGGTGGCCGCCGGCCGCTACGACGGCTACTGGGAGCGGGACCTGCACCCCTGGGACCTGGCGGCGGGCGTGCTGCTGGTCACCGAAGCCGGCGGCCGGGTGACCGACGCCGAGGGCGCCGACGACGTGCTGGCGACCGGGTCAGTCTGCGCCGGCAACCTGGAGATCCAGCCCCAGCTCCTGGAGCGCCTGCGCGCAGCCGCGCGCTAGGAATCGCCCCGCGACGCCGCAAAGCGGCGAATTCGATTTTCAACCGCCAGGGACGCCAAGGACACCAAGGCCGCGGCGGAGGCGGGCGCGGCGCGCGCCGGCATGCTCGCGGTTGACCCTTCCCCGCTCGGGTGACTGACTGTCATCAACACGCGCCAGGGGAGGGCTCATGGACATCACTCGACGCACGCTGGCCGCAGCCGCAGCGGCGGCCGCCGTCGCCGGCCTTCCCGCCCGGGCCGCGGCGCCCGACTTCAAGCAGGGCTTCAGGAAGACGCCGCTGATCATCGGCCACCGCGGCGCCAGCGGCGAGCGGCCGGAGAGCACGCTGGCCGCCTTCCGCCTGGCCATCGCCGAGGGGGCCGATTTCATCGAGCCGGACCTGGTGGTGACCAAGGACGGCCACCTGGTGGTGCGCCACGAGAACGAGATCTCCCAGACCACCGATGTCGCCCTGCGCCCCGAGTTCGAGAACCGCCTCACCACCCGCCAGATCCAGGGCCAGGGGGTGAGCGGCTGGTTCACCGAGGACTTCACCCTTGAGGAGCTGAAGACCCTGCGCTGCCGCGAACGGCTGCCGAAGCTGCGGCCGGAGAGCGCCAGGTTCAACGGCCAGGAGGCCATCCCGACCTACCAGGAGGTCATCGACCTCGCGAAGGCCGAGAGCGCGCGGCTGAAGCGGGTCATCGGCACCTATCCGGAGATGAAACACGCCAGCTACTTCGCCGGCATCGGCCTGCCGATGGAAGGCCGGCTGGCCGACATCCTGAAGGCCAACGGCCTCGACGGGGCCAACGCCCCGGTGTTCATCCAGTGCTTCGACGTCCTGCCGCTGAAGACCATCATGACGCTGTGCCAGGCGCCGCGCATCCAGTTGGTCTCGCCGGAGGGCGGGCCGACCGACGTCACCCTGCGCTATAAGGACATGGTCTCGGCCTCGGGCATGAAGGCCATCGCGACCTACGCCAACGGGGTCGGGCCGGACTGGTCGATGGTGATCCCGACCGTCGACGGCGGGATCGGGGCGGCCACCTCCCTGGTCGCCGACGCCCACGCCGCGGGCCTGGCGGTGCATCCCTGGACCGTGCGGGCGGAGAATTTCTTCCTGCCGCCCAAGCAGCGCATCGGGACCGACCCTGCCGCCCACGGCGACGTGGACGCGGTCTACCGCGCGCTCTATGCGGCCGGCGTCGACGGCCTGTTCAGCGACTTTCCAGGGCTGGCGGTGAAGGCGCGGGGGTGAGGCCCCGCTAGGCCGCCTCGCCGAACTGCAGCGACGCCAGCCGGGCGTAGAGCCCGTTCTTCGCCACCAGCTCGTGGTGGGTGCCTTCCTCGACCACGCGGCCCTCGTCCATGACCACGATGCGGTCGGCCTTCAGCACGGTGGCCAGGCGGTGGGCGATGACCAGGGTGGTGTGGCCGGCCATGGCCTCGTCCAGGGCGCGTTGCACCAGCCGCTCGTTCTCGGCGTCCAGCGCGCTGGTGGCCTCGTCGAGCAGCAGGATGGGGGCATGGCGGACCAGGGCGCGGGCGATGGCCAGGCGCTGGCGCTGGCCGCCCGAAAGGCTGCGGGCGCGCTCGCCGACCGGGGTGTCGAGGCCTTCCGGCAGGGCGGCCAGGAAGCCCTCGGCCTGGGCGGCGCGAACGGCGGCCTGCACGTCCTGAAGGCTCGCGTCCTCGCGGCCGAAGCGGACGTTCTCCAAGGCCGAGCCGGAGAACAGCGGCGATTCCTGCGCCACCAGGGCCATGCGCGCGCGGACCTCCACGGGATCGGCGTCGCGCACGTCGACTCCGTCCACCAGCACCCGGCCGGCCTGCGGATCGTAGAAGCGCAGCAGCAGGCGGAAGACCGTGCTCTTGCCGGCCCCGGACGGGCCCACCAGGGCGACCCGCTCGCCGGGCTTCACCGAGAGCGTCAGGCCGCGCACGGCGGGCATGTCCGGCCGTCCGGGATAGGCGAAGGTGACGTTCTCCAGCTTGAGCTCGCCGCGCGGCGGGCTGGGGAGCGCGATGGGATGGGCCGGCGGCGCGATGCCGGGGCGCGCGGCCAGGATCTCGGACACCCGCTCCATGGCGCCGGCCGCCTTCTGCACGTCGCCCCAGGTCTCGCCCAGCGCGCCGACCGAGCCCGCCGACATCACCGCCAGCAGCACGAACTGGATCAGCGTGCCCCAGGTCATCTCGCCGGCCAGGGCCGCGCTGACCCCCAGCCAGAAGATCCAGACCACGCCGCCGAACACCAGGGCGATGGCCGCGCCGGTCATCAGGGCGCGCGCGCTCATCCGCCGGAGCGAGGTGCGGAAGGCGTTCTCCACCGCGTCCCCGAAACGCGCGGCGCCGGCCGCCTCGCGGCCGAAGGCCTGGACGATCTCGAGCGCGTCGAGGGTCTCGCCGGCCGCGCCGATCGCGGCGGCGAACTGGTCCTGGGTGGACGCGGTCAGCCGGCGCACCTGCCGGCCGAACAGGAACAGCGGCGCGATCACCACCGGGAAGGTGATCAGAACCAGCCCGGTCAGGCGCGGGCTGACGATCACCATGTAGCCCAGTCCGCCCAGCAGCATCAGCAGGTTGCGCAGCGAGACCGAGATCGAGGTGGTGAGCAGGTTCTCGACGATCTGGATGTCGGTGGTCAGCCGGGACAGCACCTCGCCGGTGCGGGTCATCAGGAAGAAGGCCGGGTCCAGCGACAGGATATGGGCGTAGGTGGCCTTCCGCAGGTCCGCCACGATCCGTTCGCCGAGCTTGGTGACGAAGAAGTAGCGCAGCGCCGAGGAGGCCGCCAAGGCCAGCGCCACCCCGCCCAGGATCCAGAACCAGGGCGCGATCTCGCGCGGGGTCGGATGGGCGTTCGGCCCGCTCAGGTGGTCGATCACCAGCCGCGCGGCGCCGGTCAGGCCCAGGCTCGCCCCGGCGGCGGTGACCAGGAAGACCCCGGCCGCGAGCGCATCCAGCCGGTGGCCGGCGGCGAAGGGGATCAGGTGGCCGAGCGCGCGGACGTTGCGGCTCCTCGGGCGGCGCTGGGCGGCCTCCGCTAGCGTCTGGGCGAGCGCCTGGCCCGAACTTGGGCGTCCATCCGCCGCAGCATCCACCCCCAGGTCGGTGTTCGGGGGCTCACTCATACGCTCAGGCGCCTTGCAAAATGGGCGGCGTTTCTCTATACGCCGCGCTTCCTCGGAACCGCCCCCTGCGGACGGCTTCCGATCCTATTCGACGCTTCCTTACGTCAGGCGCTGATCCGATGAAACAAGACACCCATCCGGACTATCACTTCATCACCGTGGTGATGACGGACGGCACGACCTATCAGACCCGTTCCACCTACGGGAAGGAAGGCGCGACCCTGAACCTCGACATCGACCCGAAGACCCACCCGGCCTGGACCGGCGGCGGCCACCAGATGCTGGACCGCGGCGGCCGCGTGTCGCGCTTCAACGCCAAGTTCGGCGGCTTCACCCGCAAGTGAGCGCATAGCGACTCATCCCCGCGCAGGCGGGGATCCAGTCCCGCTGAGCCAACCCACTATCCCAAACACGAACGGCGCGGAGAGCCACCTCCGCGGCGTTTTCGCATGATCTCCTCTCCCCCGAGCGCAGCGAGAGAGGGAGAGGACGGGAGAGGGCGGCGCAGGACTGGCCGCCGCGCTCCCGGTTCAGCCATGACCCACAGGTTGCGGGGCTTCGCCTGACCATTGATGGAAGGCATTCTCACGCGCCGCCCTCTCCCTACCCTCTCCCTCTCGGCTTCGCCGGGGGAGAGGAGGCGCGGCTACTTGCCGAAGGCCGTCTTCAGGCGGTCGTGTTGCGACAGCACCGGGTGCGGGGCCTCGTCGGCCTCGCCCTCGACGTACATGCGCCGGTCGAGGTGGCGGACGCGCTCATAGAGCCGCTCGGAGCGGTCCAGCAGGCTCACCAGTTCGCCGGGCAGGCCGTCGTCGGCCCCATTGGCCAGGCAGACGTCCGCGGCGGCCAGGCGATAGCGCTCCTCGCAGGCGGCCGACGGGGGCATGTCGCCCTCGCGCACCGCGCGCTGCACCAGCAGCCACGAGGCCACCTGCATCAGCCGCGTGGTCAGCCGCATGCTCTCGGCCGCATAGGCGAGGGCGGCGTTGCGCGACAAAAGCTTGGAGGCCTGGCGGCCGGCGCCGTCCAGATAGCCGGCGGTTTCCTCCACGAGGTCCATGCCCTCCTGGAAGGTCCGCTGGAACAGCTCGGACCGCGCAAAGTCCTGGATGACCTCGGCGCGCCACGGCGTTGAAGGGGCGTTCAATTCGCTCATCCGGTGCTCAACCTATACCAAAGCCCGCCATGGGGTCGCGAAAACCGTCAGTGCAACGCCCATGCCATGCCGCGGGGCGCCCAGCTTTGAGACAGAATACCTCCTACCACGCGATCTGGGCCGCTTTGCGCCGGGCGCTCGCGGCAAACTAGCTGGGCCCTGCCCCGAACAAGGCGTCGGCGGCGGCGCGCCCCGCGCGCTTGCGGTCGATCTGGGCCCGGACGCGGGCGATTTCCGACTGCAGGACATCGATGCGCTCCTCCAGTTCGGCGACGCCGAACAGCTCCAGGTCTTCACGGACGGCTTCGATCAGGCGCTGGCCGCGGCCAATGCGGACTTCGGCAGGTTCTTCCATGACGGGCTTTACCTTTCCGGTTCCCCGATGGGGCGCTATCTGAACGCGCACGCCGCCAAAGCGCAAGTTTGCGCCCCGCGCCGGCGCCCAGCTTTGCCGGAGTTCTCCACATGACCGAGACCATGACCGCGATCGCCATCGAGGGCGGCAAGGGCCCCGCCGAGGCGCTGAAGGCCGTGCAGATCGCCCGCCCCGAACCGAAGGACGGGCAGATCCTCATCAAGGTGCGCGCCGCCGGGATCAACCGGCCCGACATCCTCCAGCGCTGGGGCCTCTATCCGCCGCCGCCGGGCTCGCCGGAGACCCTGGGCCTGGAGGTGGCCGGCGAGGTGGTGACCGGCGCCGGGCGGTGGAAGACGGGCGACCGCGTCTGCGCCTTGCTGGGCGGTGGCGGCTATGCGGAATACGCCGTCTGCGATTCGCGCCACGCCCTGCCGATTCCAAAGGGCCTCGACTTCGTCCAGGCCGCGGCCCTGCCCGAGACGGTGTTCACCGTCTTCGCCAACGTCTTCGAGCATGGCCGCCTGCAGCCCGGCGAGACGCTCCTGGTGCACGGCGCGACCTCGGGGATCGGCACGACGGCGATCCAGATGGCCAAGGCCCATGGCGCCAGGGTGATCGCCACCGCCCGCGGGGCCGACAAGGCCCGGACCGCCCGCGGCCTGGGCGCCGACGTGGCGATCGACGCCAAGAGCGAAGATTTCGCGGAGATCGCAAAACGCGAGGGCGGCTGTGACGTGGTCCTCGACATGGTCGGCGGCGATTATTTCGCCAAGGACCTGGACGCGCTGAAGATGGACGGCCGCATCGTCTTTATCGCCAGCCTCGGCGGCGGCGACGTGACCTTGCCCATCGGACGGCTGATGCAGAAGCGCGGCGTGGTCACCGGCTCGACCCTTCGGCCGCGCAACCCGGACGAGAAGGCCCGCCTGGCCGCCGCGGTCGAAGCCCTGGCCTGGCCGTGGATCGAGGCGGGGAAGGTCCGCCCGCAGGTCGACGCGACCTTCCCGCTGGCCGAGGCGGCCAAGGCCCATGCGCACCTGGAAGCCGGGGCGCACGTGGGCAAGATCGTGTTGGTCGTCGGCAAATCCTAGGGTTGTGTCCGGCCTCGAGATATCCCGCGCCATACAAACCCATTTTTTGAACAGCGCGGTAAAAACCTATTACGAACAGCGTTATTGAACAAACCGTGTTTTCGAAAGCGAGTTGTATTTTTGCCTCAGGGTGGTTGACGCCTCGGTGAGGCTCAGCCAGTGGGAAGAAAAATAGGCTGTTTTCTTTTCCTGGCCGCGAGGCCCACTGGGGAGGTTCAATTGAATAACAAGGTTCGCCTTTTGGCGTCCGGCGCGGTGCTGTTCGCCATGGCGCTCGGGACATCCGCCCACGCCCAGACCACGGCCGCCGCGGCGCCGGCCGCCGCTGCGGGCGGCACCATCGAAGAACTGGTGGTCACCGCCGAAAAGCGGTCGCAGAGCCTGCAGGACGTGCCGGTGGCCATCTCGGCCTTCTCGTCCGCAAAGCGCGACCTCCTGGGGATCAACTCCATCCAGGACATGACCAACTTCACGCCGGGCCTGAACTACACCAGCGCCAATGACCGGCCGAGCCTGCGCGGCATCGGCCGCCTGACCAACGCCCACCCGGTGGCCGTGCCGGTCGCGGTCTATGACGACGGCATCTACACGACCTCGACCGTGACGGCCGGCAAGACCCCGATCTTCACCGACCGGGTTGAAGTGCTGCGCGGCCCGCAGGGCACGCTGTATGGCCGCAACTCCATCGGCGGCGCGATCAACGTGATCTCCAGGCGCCCGACCGAAGACCCCTACGCCGAAGTCCGCGGCACCATCGGCAACTACGGCCGCACCCTGTTCGAGGCCGCGATCTCCGGGCCGCTGGCGCCCGACCTGCAATATCGCCTGGCCGGCAACTGGGAAAAGCAGCGCGACGGCTACTTCACCAACGTCGTCCCCGGCATGCCTTCGGAAGGCAATGTCGTCGACCAGTACTACATCGAGGGCCAACTGCAGGCGAAGTTCGGCGACAAGGCCGACGGATGGGCGCGCGCCTATGTCTCCGGGTGGAACAACGGCGCCGGCGGCCCCGGCGCTCGCGCCGGCTACACCGCTGCTCCGTATAGCTTCAGCGAGTTCGGCACCCAGAACGTCAACGCGGGCTTCGCCTGCGCGCCCGGCGGCGTCGTGGCCAATGTGGTCAACACCTCGCCGACCGGCTGCGTGAACCCCGCCTCGACCGACCCGCGGAAGTTCGCCAGCAACGTGGCCCAGACCGTCTCGCTGGACGACGCCTACGGCATCGCGGTGAACTACACCTACCACCTCGACGGAATGGACCTGAAGTACGTCGGCGGCGGGATCAACTACCACTACACCCTGTTCTCGGATAACAGCGGCACCAACCAGCCCGGGTCGATCAGCTCGTTCCAGATCCCACTGCGCACGGCGGCTTCAGGCGCGCCGGCCGCCACCTGCTCGCCGACACTCGTCGCCGTCGGAGTCTGCTCGCCGCTGACGATCAACCCGACGGAGTCGTCGACCTACGCCGAGGACTACCACAACATCAGCCACGAGATCAGCCTGGGCTCGAGCAACAACGGCCCGCTGCAGTGGATCGGCGGCGTCTACTACTACAAGGAAGGCTACAAGCAGCCGGTCTTCACGACGCTCGCCAACCAGACCCAACTCGCCGGGACGATCCTGTCTCCGACCGGCGCGGTGGCCCAGGACTTCCAGGGCCGGCTCTACGACGACCGGCCGCAGTTCGAGGAGGAATCCTACGCGGCCTACGGCCAGGTCGACTGGAAGTTCACCGAAGACTGGAAGGCCACGCTCGGCCTGCGCTACAGCCACGACAGGCTGCAGGGCACCGAATCCGTGCGCGTGATCTGCTTTGCGGTCACGGCCTGCGGCACCACGCCGGAGCTGCTGGGCTCGCTCACCCCGCCGATCGATGTGACCGGGGCCGTGAGCTATACCGGCGGCGTGCCGAAGGGCGTGGTCAACAACGGCAAGCCCGGCGGCATCACCTTCACGCCGGACGGCTTCGCCACCCGCAGCTACGACCACACCTGGACGGCCACCACCGGCACCGCCGGCCTGCAGTGGGATCCCGCGCCGGGCACCATGATGTACGCCCGCTACAGCCGCGGCTACCTGATGGGCGGCATCAATTCCGGCGTCACCAGCGTGCTGGGCCAGTTCCCCTTCACCGACGCCGAGCATGACAACGACTACGAAGTCGGCATCAAGAAGGACCTCTTCCACAAGACCCTGCAGATCGACCTGGCGCTGTTCTGGGAAGACCTGAGCGGCTATCAGGCCCCGCTGACGGTGGTCGCCAACACCGGCAGCCTGGCGGTCAGCCAGAGCCAGTACCTGAACATCCCCAAGGCGGTCAGCCGCGGGTTCGAGCTGGAAACCACCTGGATCCCGATCGATCACCTGAACATCCTGTTCAACTACTCCTTCACCGACGCCATCGTTCAAAGCCTGTCGGGCATCATCGATCCGAGCGATCCCGAAGCCCTCGCGGCCGGCGCCAAGCCGCTCACCGCCCTGCAGACCTGCACGGGCACCAACCCGGCCCAGCCGGGCGGCAACGCGCTCTGCGACGTGAACACCGGCCTGGTGCAGCGGGCGCAGAACCTGAGCGGCAACAGCCTGCCTCAGTCGCCCAGGAACAAGATCGCGCTGTCGGCGACCTACACCTGGGAAACCGACCGGGGCTCGCTGTCGCCGTCGGTCAGCTACATCTGGCGCGACAAGCAATACGCCGGCGTGTTCACGCGCTCGTACAACGAGGCCCCGTCGTGGAGCCAGACCGACGCGCGGGTCACCTGGAAGGACAAGGACAACAAGTACTCGATCATCGCGTACGTGAAGAACATGTTCGACCAGCTCGGCTATGACGGCGGCGCTTCCAGCACCCGCGTCGCCGGCGTCTATTCCGCCGCCACCATCGCGGCGGCCGGCATGACCCCGGGCCTGCCCGGCGTGATCCCGGGCACCTTCAACGCCGTGCAGAAGACGCCGGGCTTCAACGGCATCGCCACCAGCTACAACCTGACCCCGCCGCGCACTTTCGGCGTGGAATTCCAGTACCGATTCTAGAAACTAAATCAGCCGTCCTCCCGGCTTTTTGGGGCGCGCCCGTCAAGGGCGCGCCCTTGTTTTTTTGGGCTGAATCTGTGGCGGCCATGCCGACTTTTGGAAAAATGCCGTTCTGTCAGAGCGAAAATCGTTGACGCTCTCGAAGCCCTACCTCAGGTTCGCCGAACAATAGGATCAGGTGACTGCGGCCGAACGGCTGCGGAACGCCTGACGAAGTCGTCGAAAAGGGCGGCAAGGGAGGACAACATGGGGCAGGGGCGGCTTCAGGCCGGGCGCGCGATCGCGAGTTCGCACCGCCACGCCATGACCTGCGCCCCGTCGCATCCGGACCTGCCGAACAATTCGAGCCATCCAACCGACGGCGTCGCAGCCTGCGGATCCCGCACCTGCGCGGCCGGCGAGGCGCAATAAACCTATAATTTAATCAAGGGCCTATCAGGCCGCTGGGGAGGATAAGTTGCAACACAAGGTTCGCCTGTTGGCGTCAAGCGCACTGCTGTTCGCCGCCGTTCTTGGGACGTCGGCGCACGCTCAGACCAAGCCCGCGGCGACCGCCGCGGCGGCCGGCACCATCGAAGAGTTGGTGGTCACCGCCGAAAAGCGGTCGCAGAGCCTGCAGGACGTGCCGGTGGCCATCTCGGCCTTCACGTCCGAGAAGCGCGACCTCCTGGGGATCAAGTCGATCCAGGACCTGACCAACTTCACGCCGGGCCTGAACTACACCAGCGCCAACGACCGCGCCTCGCTGCGCGGCATCGGCCGCCTGACCAACGCCCACCCGGTGGCCGTGCCGGTCGCGGTCTATGACGACGGCATCTACACCACCTCGACGACCACCGCCGGCAAGTCGCCGATCTTCACCGATCGGGTGGAAGTGCTGCGCGGCCCGCAGGGGACGCTCTACGGGCGCAACTCCATCGGCGGCGCGATCAACGTGATCTCCAAGCGCCCGACGGAAGACCCCTACGCCGAAGTCCGCGGCACCATCGCCAACTATGGCCGCACGCTTTTCGAAGCCGCGGTCTCCGGGCCGCTGGCGCCCGACCTGCAGTACCGCCTGGGCGGTAGCTGGGAGAAGCAGCGCGACGGCTACTACACCAACATCGTCCCCGGCATGCCCTCCGAGGGCAATGTCATCGACCAGTTCTACGTGGAAGGCCAACTGCAGGCGAAGTTCGGCGAGCACGCCGACGGCTGGATGAAGGCCTTCGTCCAGGGCTGGAACAACGGTTCCGGGGGCCCCGGCGCCCGGGCCGGCTACACCAATGGCCCGGCCAATTTCTCGGAATTCGGAGCCCAGAACCTCAGCGCCGGCTTCGCCTGCGCGCCCGGCGGCGTGGTCGCCAATGTCGTCAACACCAGCCCGCTGGGCTGCACCAACCCGGCGCTCACCGGCGACCACCGCAACTTCGCGACCAACGTCGCGCAGACGGTTTCGCTGGACGACACCTATGGCCTGTCGGTCAACTTCGCCTACCACTTCGATGGCTTCGACGTGAAGTACATCGGGGGCGGGCTGAACTACCACTACACCCTGGTTTCGGATAACTCGACGGCCGGCTCGGTCACGTCGTTCCAGGTCCCGCTGCGCACGGCGACCGCGGGTCCGCCCGCCGCCACCTGCTCGCCGACCCTCGTCGCCATCGGCGTCTGCACGCCGCTGACCTTCCAGGCGATCCAGAGCTCGACCTACCAGGAGGACTATCACAACTTCAGCCACGAGCTGAACATCGCCTCCAGCGGGACCAGCGCGTTCCAGTGGCTGGGCGGCCTCTACTACTACAAGGAAGGCTACAAGCAGCCGGTCTTCACCACCGAGCCGAACAACGCCGCCCTCGACGGGACGGTGAACGCGGCCGTGGCGCCCCTGACGGGCGCCGTCGGTCGTGACTTCCAGCGCCGCATCTATGACGACCGTCCGCAGTTCGACGAGGAATCCTACGCCGGCTTCGGTCAGGTCGACTGGAAGTTCACCGACACCCTGAAGCTGACGGTCGGCCTGCGCTACAGCCACGACAAGCTCACCGGCACGGAGGCGGTGCGGCTGATGTGCTTCGCCACCACCGCCTGCGGCACCACGCCGGAACTCCTCGGCAGCCTGACGCCGCCGGTCGACGTCACCGCGGCCGTCGTCTACGGCCCCCTGCTGGGGCTCACCACGGGCACGGTCGTTCCCCCGCCGGCGGGTGTGGTGAACAACGGCAAGTCGGGCGGCATCACCTTCACGCCCGACGGCTTTGCGACCCGCAACTATGCCGCGAGCTGGTCGGCGACCACCGGGACGGCGGGCCTGCAGTGGGATCCGGCGCCCGGCACCATGTTCTATGGCCGCTATAGCCGTGGTTACCTGATGGGCGGCTTCAACTCCGGCGTGACCTCCTCGGCGGGCCAGTTCCCGGAGACCAACCCGGAGCACATCAACGACTACGAAATCGGCATGAAGAAGGACTTCTTCGACCGCACGCTGCAGGTGAACCTGGCGGTCTTCTATGAAGATCTCCGCGACTTCCAGGCGCCGCTCACCGTGGTGTCCACCAGCGGCCAACTGGCCACCAGCCAAAGCCGCTACCTGAACATTCCGAAGTCGGTCAGCCAGGGCGTGGAGCTGGAGGTGAACTGGGCCCCGGTCGAGCACCTCAACGTCCTGTTCAACTACTCCTACGACGACGCCCATGTGGTCAGCCTCTCCGGGATCGTCGATCCGTCGGATCCGCAAGCCCTGGCCTCCGGCGCCAAGCCGCAAGGGGCCTTGGCCGCCTGCGGGACCGCGGTCGGCATCTGCGACGTCAACACCGGCTTCAACCAGCGCACCCAGGACCTCAGCGGCAACAGCCTGCCGCAGAACCCGAAGAACAAGGTGGCGGTCGCGGTCACCTACGCCATCGAGACCGAGCGCGGCACCCTGGTCCCGGAAGTCTCCTACATCTGGCGGGACAAGCAGTACGGCACGATCTTCGAGCGCTCGTACAACGAGGCCCCGTCGTGGGATCAGTGGGATGGACGGCTGACCTGGAAGGGCAAGGACAACCGCTACAGCATCATCGCCTACGTCAAGAACGCCTTCAACACCCTGGGCTACGACGGCGGCTCGACGAGTTCGCGCTATTCGGGCATCTATTCGGCCTCGACGATCGCGGCGGCCGGGATGACCGCCGGCTTGCCCGGCGCGATCCCGGGCACGTTCAACGCCGTGCAGAAGACCCCGTCCTTCAACGGCATCGCGACCACCTACGCCCTGACCCCGCCGCGGACCTTCGGCGTGGAGTTCCAGTACCGCTTCTGAGACCCCGGAATTTCCGGATCGGAGGGCGCGCCTGCAAGGGCGCGCCCTTTGTTTTTGCGGCAGGATCTGACGGTCGACATCCCGGCCGTTCGAACCTTTCGGCGCCGCGGGATCAAAGCCGTTGACGGCCCTGTGAGCCTACCGCACGGTCGGTGCAGACAGAGCGGGCGCGACCCCGAAGGGGCCGGAAGTCCGACGAGCGCCGCCCCCGCGGCAGGAGGACCCCGGCGTGTCCGCTGAACCCGCAATCCATCCTGCCGCCCGGCGCCTGAGCCTGCCCACCAAGCTGTTCTACGGCCTGGGCTCGGTGGCTTTCGGAGTGAAGGACAACGGCTTTCAGACCTTCCTGCTGATTTTCTACAACCAGGTCGTCGGCCTGCCGTCGGCGACCGTCGGCTTCGCGATCATGATCGCGCTGGTTTTCGACGCCTTCCTGGACCCGATCACCGGCCAGATCTCGGACAACTGGCGATCCAAGTGGGGCCGGCGACACCCGTTCATGTACGCGGCCGCCGCGCCGGTCGCGATCACCTACCTGCTGATCTGGAACCCGCCGCATGGCTGGAGCCAGGGCGCGCTGTTCGTCTATCTCATCGCGACGGCGGTCCTGATCCGCACCTTCATCACCGGCTATGAAATCCCGTCGACGGCGCTCTCGGCCGAGCTGACGGCGGAGTACGACGAGCGCACCAAGCTCCTGAACTACCGCTTCCTCTTCCAGTGGATCGGGGGATTGTTCATGTATTTCATGGCTTTCAAGGTCTTCCTGAGGCCTGACGCGGCGCACAAGGTGGGGCAGCTCAATCCGGCCGGCTATGCCGCCTACGGACTGGCCGCCGCCGGGGTCATGCTCTTCGCGATCCTGGCCTCGGCGCTGGGCACGCACCGCCAGATTCCCTACCTGCGCCAGCCGCCGCGGCGCGAGGTCACGCTGGGGGTCTTGGCGCGTGAGATGTTCACCACGCTAGCCCATGGCTCGTTTCTGGCGATGCTGGGGGGCACGCTGTTCTTCGCCATGGCCGTAGGCCTCGGCTTCTCCATCGGGCTCTATTTCCAGACCTACTTCTGGGAGCTGTCAGCGGCCCAGATCTCGATCTTCACCTTCTCCAGCCTGACTGGCGCGGCCCTGTCCTTCGTGGTCACACCCCTCCTGTCGAAGGGTCTCGGCAAGAAGGCCGGCGCCCTTACGATCATCCCCATCGCGGGCATGTGCGCTATCGGGCCGATCAGCCTGCGCCTGGCGGGTCTCCTGCCGCCCAACGGGTCGCCGGTGATCTTTCCGATGTTGTTGGCGCTGGGCGTCGCGACCGTCTGCCTCGGCACGGCCGGCGCAATCCTGATGGCGTCGATGATCGCCGACATCGTCGAGGACTCGGAACTGAGGACCGGCCGTCGCTCCGAAGGCCTGTTCTTCGCCGCCGCGGCCTTCATCAACAAGGCGGTCAGCGGCATCGGCATCTTCGCCTCGGGCATGTTGCTGGCGGCGATCCACTTTCCGCAGCATGCCCGCCCGGGCCAGGTCGACCCGCAGATTGTCCGGAACCTCGGGTTGATCTATGCGCCGGTCACGATCGCACTTTACGGCCTCGCGCTCTTCTGCCTCACCCGATACGGGATCACGCGCCAGCGGCACGAAGAGACGCTCCGCGAACTCGTGGCAAAGGCCGAGCGGGTCGCAGAGGGGATCGAATCCTAGAGCGCATCAGGGTCTAGCGCGAGAAGACGCCCATCAGCAGCGGCCGGGCGAAGACCGCCGGCGCCGCCTTCTGGCTCACGTCCGGCACCCAGGCGCCGAGCTCGCCGCAGGCGTTCACCGTGGCGTTCAGCATCTGGGCGGCCACGAACGGGTCGACCGGGCGGATCGAGCCCTCGGCGATGCCGTCCGAGATCATCGAGGCGAAGCGGTCGGAGACCTTGTCGGACTGCTGCACCATCTCGCGCCGGATGGCCTCGGGCAGCGCCGCGAGCGCCGAGGTCCGCAGTAGCGGCCCGTGCTCAGAGAGCTGGTATTCGGCCAGCGCCGCGGCGGCGCTGGACAGGCGGGTCCACTGGTCGCCGGGCAGGGTCAGCGCCTGGCGCTGCACGCGGGTCATGACGTCGAAGGTGCGCTCGAAACAGGCCACCACCAGGTCGTCCTTCGCGTCGTTGTGGTGGTAGAAACTGCCCTTGGTGACGTTCAGCTCGGCGGAGATCTTGTCCACCGAGGCGCCGCGGTAGCCGCGGGCGTTGATCAGCTTGGTGGCGGCGGTCAGGAAGGTCTCGCAGGCGATCTCCTGGCGGCCGCGCGGCGCGGCCTCGGCGATCGGGACCGGCTGCGGCGCCCAGACGGAATTGTCGGCCGCCAGCCCCGCGGCCAGGACGTCGTACATCCGCTCGCACACCCGGCCGTAGTCCTCGGGGTCGTATTTGGGCAGCCAGGCCGCGGCCCAGAAAAGCTGGTTCAGCAGCATGTGGGTGCGGGCGGTGCGCCGGCCGCGCGACAGCCAGGCCAGCTCCGGCGCCTCGAAGATCTGCCGCACGCGGCGGAACATCTTCAGATAGGCCGCAGAGACCTCGCCGCGCTGGGGCATGGACAGCGCCCGCAGGTCGGAAAACAGCGGCAACTGCGGCGCCTCGCCGAGCGCCGCGCGGCGCATCCGCTGCAGGTAGAGCCGCAGCAGGGCGTGCAGCCGCTGGGCGGGCGTCGGCTCGGCCAGCGCGACATTGACGATCTCGGTCAGGCTGTGGACGCCGCGCAGCATCACCGCCGCGGCCAGGTCGTCCTTTCGTCGGAAGTAGTAGGTGACGCTGGTGGTGGACAGGTCCACCGCCGCCGCCGCGATGCCAAGGGTCAGCCCCTTGACGCCACGCGCATTCAACAGCGCCGTCGAGGCGTCCAGAATCGCCTCGCGCTTGCGCTCGAACCGGTCCGTGGACTGGATCGCCGCCTGAGCCATGTTTCGCTTCCCAGCACTCTTATCCGGGAATGTGTTTCATTCCCGATATTTTCGATGATTTGTGCACGGAAATTAGCGTTACGCCAGTCACTTAGCGCGTGTCCGCCGATGCAATTCCGTAACCCGTTCGCCGAACCCGGCGGGGCGGGCTCAACTGTCGGAAAAACCGAACGGCAGGCTGGTGCGGCGGATGTCGTCCGGCAGGATCAGGCGGCCGATCGGCGGCTCGGAGCGGGCGGTGCATTCGGTGCGCTGGCAAAGCCGGCAGGTGACGCCGATCGGGGTCGCGGTGTCCGGTCCCGGCGCGGCGGGATCGGCGGCGTAGATCAGCTTGCTGGCGTGCTCGGCGGCGCAGCCCAGGGCGATGGCCCGCTCGACCCGGGGCGCGCCGAACGCCCCGCCGCCGGCGGTCACCGTGCGGGCGATGGAGAAGAATCGCTGGCCGTCCGGCAGCTCCAGCCACTGGGTGACGATCTCGCGCGGGGTGCGGAAGGCGTGGTGCACGCTCCACAACGGACAGCCGCCGCCATGCCGGGCGAAGGGAAAGCCGGCGCCGTCCAGGCGCTTCGAGACATTGCCGGCGGGGTCCACGCGGATGAAGAAGAAGGGCACCCGCTCCTGGCCGGGCTTCTGCAGGGTGGTCAGCCGGTGGGCGGTCTGCTCGAAGCTGCAGCCGAACTGGCGGGCCAGGGCCTCCACGTCGTAGCGGCGCGCCTCGACGGCCCGGGCGAAGGCGGAGTAGGGCATCAGCACGGCCGCCGCCGCGTAGCTGGCCAGGGCCCGCCGCGTCAGCCGCTCGCCGCTCTCGCTGGCGAAGCTGCCGCCGGCCAGCACCGCGCCGATCTCCTCGCCCAGTTCCAGGTAGCAGAGCTGCAGGGCGAGCTGGAAGGCCTGGCTGGCGGCGTCGAGGCTGTCGTCCAGCAGGATCTCCTGGCGGTGGCGGTCGAGCCGGCGCGTCGAGCCGACCATGAAGCTCGGCGGCACCCGGCGGACCTTGAGGTCGTGCCGCTCGCGCAGGTAGCCGGCGAAGTTCTCCCGCGCGCCCACCGCCTGGGCCAGCCGCTCGGCGGCGTCGTCCAGGGTAGGGAAGCTGTTGCGCCGCGCCGCCAGGAAGCGCCGCGAGTCGGCTACCGGATCGGCGGCGTCGTCGGCCTCGTCGCCCCGCGTCCCGGCCTCGCGGTCGGCGAAGGCGAGCTGGCCTTCCTGATAGGTGGTGTAGAGGCGCAGCATGGCCTCGGTGATCCCCGGATAGTTGGTGGCCATGTCGGTGAGGTCGTTGGGCGCCCACTCGAGGCCGGCGAAGATCGGGTCCTTCAGCACCCCCTGCAGGCGCGCGGTATCCTCCGCCGCCCCGCTGCCCAGCGCCGTCACGTCGATGTCGTAGGTCTGGGCGAGCTTCAGGAGCAGGCCCGCGGTCAGCGGCCGGTTGTTGCGCTCCAGAAGCGCGATGTAGGAGGCCGAAACCTCCAGGGCCGCGGCCATGTCCGCCTGGGTCAGGCCCAGGTCGCGCCGCATCCGCCGCAGTCGGGGGCCGACGTAGAGGCCGCGTTCCATCGCCATATCAACTCTGTCCGCCGAGAACCTTACAGAGTTACACCACAGATCTGTAAAGTTTTACAGCTCAACCTTGCGGCCTCTCCACAGCCGGGCCGTCCGCGCGTTAGGGCGATGGCAAGTTCCGGGGGCGCTCTCGCGTCCCCGCTCCAGACGCGGAAGAGGCAGATGGCTTACCAGGACCACATCATCGAGATGAGCCAGCTCATCAAGGGCAAGAACGGCGCGTGGGACGGCATCGATCCCGAGGGCGTGGCCCGGATGCGCCTGCAGAACCGCTTCAAGACCGGCCTGGAGATCGCCAAGTACACCGCCGGCATCATGCGCCAGGACATGGCCGCCTACGACGCCGACCCGGCGAACTACACCCAGTCGCTGGGCTGCTGGCACGGCTTCATCGCCCAGCAGAAGATGATCTCGATCAAGAAGCACTTCGGCTCCACCAAGGGCAGGTACATCTACCTTTCCGGCTGGATGGTCGCGGCCCTGCGCTCCGACTTCGGTCCGCTGCCGGACCAGTCGATGCACGAGAAGACCTCGGTGCCGGCCCTGATCGAGGAGATCTACACCTTCCTGAAGCAGGCCGACGCCCGCGAGCTGGGCGGCCTGTTCCGCGACCTCGACGCCGCGCGCGACGCCGGCGACGCCGCCAAGGAAGAGAAGATCCAGGACGCGATCGACAACTTCCAGACCCACGTCGTGCCGATCATCGCCGATATCGACGCGGGCTTCGGCAACGCCGAGGCCACCTACCTGCTGGCCAAGAAGATGATCGAGGCCGGGGCCTGCGCCCTGCAGATCGAGAACCAGGTCTCCGACGAGAAGCAGTGCGGCCACCAGGACGGCAAGGTCACCGTCCCGCACGACGACTTCCTGGCGAAGGTGCGCGCCTGCCGCTACGCCTTCCTGGAGTTGGGCGTCGACAACGGGATCATCGTCACCCGCACCGACTCGCTCGGCGCCGGCCTGACCAAGCAGATCGCCGTCAGCCGCGAGCCCGGCGACATCGGCGACCAGTACAACTCCTTCCTCGACTGCGAGGAGATCTCGCCGGCCGACATGAAGAACGGCGACGTGGTGCTGAACCGCAACGGCAAGCTGCTGCGGCCCAAGCGCCTGCCCTCCAACCTGTTCCAGTTCCGCGCCGGCACCGGCGAGGACCGCTGCGTGCTCGACTCGATCACGTCGCTGCAGAACGGCGCGGACCTGCTGTGGATCGAGACCGAGAAGCCGCACATCGAGCAGATCGCCGGCATGATGGACCGCATCCGCGCGGTGATCCCCAACGCCAAGCTGGCCTACAACAACAGCCCGTCCTTCAACTGGACGCTGAACTTCCGCCAGCAGGTCTATGACGCCTGGGCCAAGGCCGGGAAGGACGTCTCCGCCTACGAGCGCGAAAAGCTGATGAGCGTCGACTACGACACCACGGCGCTGGCCATCGAGGCCGACGAGAAGATCCGCACCTTCCAGGCGGACGCGGCCAAGCGGGCGGGCATCTTCCACCACCTGATCACCCTGCCGACCTACCACACCGCGGCGCTGTCGACCGACAACCTGGCCAAGGAGTATTTCGGCAGCCAGGGCATGCTGGGCTACGTCCAGAACGTCCAGCGCGAGGAGATCCGCCAGGGCATCGCCTGCGTCCGCCACCAGAACATGTCGGGCTCGGACATCGGCGACGACCACAAGGAATACTTCGCCGGCGAAGCGGCCCTCAAGGCCGGCGGCGTCCACAACACGATGAACCAGTTCGCTTAAGGCCTCAGCGCCGGAAGGGGGCCTCGAAAGGACCTTGGCTCCCGCCTCAGGGCGGGGGCCTTTCTTTTTCCTCCGCCCCCGGCATCTTTCACGCCTTCGATCGCTTCGCCCCCGACGCCACCGGTCCCGCCATGGAAATCTCCCCCAGCCTTTCGGTCGACGACCTCCTGCACGCCTTCGTGGAGGGCGAACTTCTGCCTGGGACGGAGGTCACGCCGATCGCCTTCTGGTCGGCGCTGGAGGCCATCCTGGCGGACTTCACCCCGGCCAACGCCGCCCTGCTGGCGCGCCGCGACGACCTGCAGGCGCAGATCGACGCCTGGTGGCGGGCGCGGCGGGGCCAGCCCCTGGACCTGGCGGAGGAGACCGCCTTCCTGCGCGGGATCGGCTACCTCCTGCCCGAGCCCGCGGGCTTCCGGATCGCCACCGAGAATGTCGACCCCGAGATCGCGAGATTGGCCGGGCCGCAGCTCGTCGTGCCGGTCTCCAACGGCCGGTTCGCCCTGAACGCCGCCAACGCCCGCTGGGGCAGTCTCTACGACGCCCTCTACGGCACCGACGCCCTGGAGCCGCCGACCGGCGCGAAGGGCTACGATCCGGCGCGGGGCGCCAAGGTGGTGGCCTACGCCCGCGCCTTCCTCGACCGGACGGCCCCGCTGGCCCACGGTTCACATGCGCAGGCGAGCGCCTATGCGACGTCGGCCGGGCGGCTGGTGGTGAGCCTGCGGGACGGAACCCAGACCGGCTTGGCCATGCCCGAGCAGTTCGTCGGCTGGCGCGGCCCGGCGGAGGCGCCGCAGGGCGTGCTGCTGCGCCACAACAGCCTGCACCTGGAGATCCTGATCGACCGCCAGCATTCGATCGGCAAGGACGATGCGGCGGGCGTCGCCGACCTCCTGGTGGAAGCCGCGCTCACGGCCATCCAGGATTGCGAGGACTCCGTCGCGGCCGTGGACGCCGAGGACAAGACGGGCGTCTACCGCAACTGGCTGGGCCTGATGCGCGGCGACCTTGTCGCCACCTTCGCCAAGGGCGGCCAGACCGAGACGCGTCGCCTGGATGCCGATCGCACCTATCAGGCCGCGCTCGGCGGCGAGCTCATCCTGAGCGGCCGCAGCCTGATGCTGGTGCGCAACGTCGGCCACCATATGCTGACCGACATGGTCCGCTATGAAGGCCGACCGGTCTATGAGACCGCCGTCGACGCCTTGATCACCGTGGCCGCCGCCCTGCATGACCTGAACGGCGCCCGGCGGAACAGCCGCGCCGGCTCGGTCTATGTGGTGAAGCCCAAGCTGCACGGGCCGGACGAGGTCGCGCTGGCCGTGCGGCTGTTCGACCTCGTGGAGGACGGCCTGGGTCTCGCCCGCAACACCGTCAAGCTCGGCATCATGGATGAGGAGCGCCGCACCAGCGCCAACCTCAAGGCCTGCATCCACGCCGCGCGCGAGCGGGTGGTGTTCATCAACACCGGCTTCCTCGACCGCACCGGCGACGAAATCCACACCGCCATGGAGGCGGGGCCCGTGGTGCGCAAGGAAGCCATCAAGGCCGAGCCCTGGCTCCCGGCCTACGAGAAGCGCAACGTCGAGATCGGCCTCGCCGCCGGCTTCCCCGGCCGCGCCCAGATCGGCAAGGGCATGTGGGCGGCGCCCGACCGGATGCAGGCCATGCTGGCGGCCAAGATCGGCCACCCGAAGTCCGGCGCGAACACCGCCTGGGTGCCGTCGCCCACCGCCGCGGTGCTGCACGCCCTGCACTATCACGAGGTCGATGTCGCGACCTTGCAGGCGCGGATGATCGCGAGCGCGACCACCACCGGCCTCGATGACCTGCTGACCCCGCCGCTCGCGAAGTCCAACTGGAACGCCGCCGACGTACAGCAGGAACTGGACAACAACTGCCAAGGCATCCTGGGCTATGTGGTCCGCTGGATCGACCAGGGCATCGGCTGCTCCAAGGTCCCCGACATCCACGACGTGGGGCTGATGGAGGACCGCGCCACCCTGCGCATCTCCAGCCAGCATATCGCCAACTGGCTGCATCACGGCGTCTGCACCGAGGCCCAGGTGCGCGAGACCCTCGCCCGTATGGCCAAGGTGGTTGACGCCCAGAACGCCGGCGACCCGGCCTACAGCCCGATGAGCCCCGACCCGGCGGCCAGCGTCGCCTTCCAGGCGGCCGTCGATCTGATCTTCGAAGGCCGCGTCCAGCCGAACGGCTACACCGAGCACATCCTCACCGCCCGCCGCCGCGAGCGGAAGGCGGAGCTGGCGGCGATCCCTCCTCTTTAGGGGAGGGACAGATCGCGAAGCGATCAGGGTGGGGGAATCACGCTCAAGCTCGGACGTCGGAGTCCTGGCCCCCACACCCCCACCCGTCCGAGGCTTCGCCTCGTCCACCCTCCCCTAAAGAGGAGGGATGATGACTTCAGAGCCCCCCGGTCATCGCCAGCGCCACGCCGCCGTCGACGGCGATGGTGTCGCCGACCACATAGTCGCCAGCCGGGCTCGCCAGGTAGATGGCCGCGCAGGCCATGTCCTCGTCCTTGCCGATGCGGCGCGAGGGGATGCGCTTGGCCACTTCCTCGCCCTGGTCGCGGGCCACCCGGTTCATCTCCGAGGCGAAGGCGCCCGGCGCGATGGCGGTGACCGCGATGTGGTCGGCGATCAGGGTCGCGGCCATCCGGCGGGTCAGGTAGATCAGCCCGGCCTTGGAGGCGTGGTAGCTGTAGGTCTCCTGCGGATTGAGCCGGATGCCGTCGATCGAGGCGATGTTGATCACCTTCGACGGCCGCTCGTGCGTGCCGGCTTTCTTGAGCGCGCCGTGCAGGGCCTGGGTCAGGAAGAAGGGCGACTTCAGGTTCAGGTTCAGGACCTTGTCCCAGCCGCTCTCCGGGAACTCGTCGAAGGCCGCGCCCCAGGCGGCGCCGGCGTTGTTGACCAGGATGTCGAGCTTGTCCTCGTGCTCCAGGAACTTGGCGACCAGGGCCTTCACGCCCTCCACGGTGGAGACGTCCTGCGGCAGGGCGATGCAGTTGGGACCCAGCTCCTCAGCGGTCTCGATGCAGGCCGGCGCCTTGCGCGAGGAGATGTAGACCTTCGCGCAGCCGGCCTCCAGGAAGCCGCGGGCGATCATCTTGCCGATGCCGCGCGAGCCGCCGGTGACGAGCGCCACGCGCCCCTTCAGTGAGAACATGTCGAGCATCATGGGCGCATCCCCTTCGTTGACGCGGCCAGCGCCGCTTTTGCCTCGGCAAATCCCCTCGCACATTTGACTTGGAAGGGTCCAGCGTGGCCTGTAACAAGCGTTTGAATTCTTGCGGTCGCCCACCCAGATGAACGAGGCGCCGCGGCAAATCCCAGGGAGCCCAGCATGGCCGAGATCAATTCGGTGACCACCCTCACCCAGGAGGGCGACGTCGCGGTCATCACCCTGAACTCGCCGCCGGTGAACGCGCTCTCGGCCAAGGTCCGCGAGGGGCTGTTCGAGGGCTTCAAGGCCGCCAACGCCTCCGACGCCAAGGCCATCGTGCTGATCTGCGAGGGCCGCACCTTCATCGCCGGCGCCGACATCACCGAATTCGGCGGCGCCATGGCCGGCCCCAGCCTGCAAGAGGTGCAGGACATGATGGAAGGCTCGCCCAAGCCGGTGATCGCCGCCATACACGGCACCGCGCTTGGCGGCGGCCTGGAGGTCGCGCTCTGCGCCCACTACCGCGTCGCGGTGCCGTCGGCCCGCGTGGGCCTGCCGGAAGTGGCGCTTGGCCTGCTGCCCGGCGCCGGCGGCACCCAACGCCTGCCGCGGATCGTCGGCGTCGAAGCCGCCCTCGACATGGTCACCTCCGGCCGCCACGTCCCCGCCAGGCAGGCCCTGGCCGTCGGCCTGGTCGATGAGATTGTGGAAGAGGGCAAGCTCAAGGAAGGCGCCCTGGCCTTCGCCCGCAAGGCGGTCGCCGAGGGAAAGCCCCTGGTGAAGGTGCGCGACAACAACGCCAAGCTCGAAGCCGCCAAGGGCCAACCCGAGATTTTCGCCGATTTCCGCAAGGCCAACGCCCGCAAGTTCCGCGGCTTCATGGCGCCGGAAAACAACATCAAGGCCGTCGAGGCCGCCGTGAATTCCGCCAGCTTCGACGACGGTCTCAAGGCCGAGCGCACGCTGTTTAGCGAGCTGATGATGGGCGCCCAGTCGGCGGCCCAGCGCTACTATTTCTTCGCCGAGCGCCAGGCCAACAAGATCCCCGACGTGCCGGACGACACGCCGATCCGGCCGATCAAGAAGGTCGGAATCCTGGGGGCCGGCACCATGGGCGGCGGCATCGCCATGAACTTCCTGAACGCCGGCATCCCGGTGACCATCGTCGAGGTGCAGGAGGCGGCCCTGGAGCGCGGCCTCTCCACGATCCGCAAGAACTACGAGCGCTCCCGCACCGCCAAACCCGAGGAGACCGAGGCTCGGATGGCCCTGCTTTCCGGCTCGCTGGACTTCGACAAGCTTGCCGACTGCGACCTGATCGTCGAAGCCGTCTTCGAGCGGATGGACATCAAGAAGGACATCTTCGCGCGCCTCGACAAGGTGGCCAAGCCCGGCGCCATCCTGGCGTCCAACACCAGCTACCTCGACATCGACGAGATCGCCTCGGTGACCAGCCGGCCCCAGGACGTGATCGGCCTGCACTTCTTCTCGCCGGCCAATGTCATGAAGCTGCTGGAAGTGATCCGCGGCGAGAAGACCGCCAAGGACGTCATCGCCACCTCGATGAAGCTCGCCAAGCAGATCGGCAAGATCGCCGTCCTGGCCGGCGTCTGCCCCGGCTTCATCGGCAACCGGATGCTCTCCCAGCGCCAGCGCGAGGCCCAGAAGCTGGTCATGGAAGGCGCCATGCCCTGGGACATTGACCGCGTGCTCTACGACTTCGGCTTCCCCATGGGCCCGTTCGCCATGAGCGACCTGGCCGGCCTCGACATCGGCTGGGTGAAGGAGAACTCCAAGGGCGAGACCATCCGCGACGTGCTCTGCGAGATGGACCGC
>NZ_DATMNA010000104.1:0-21097 GCF_035569475.1 Phenylobacterium sp. | reverse complement strand
ACCTTCGTCCTTTCGGTCGCCGCCGTCTGGCTGTTCGCCCGGACCGAGGCGGCGCGAAACGAAGCCCTGACGCGGCGGCTGTTGCTGGTGCAGTTCCTGCTGTTGGCCGGGGTCTTCGCCTTCTGCGTCATCACCCGCCCGTCCGCCGACCCGCATGGGCTGACGGCGGGAGTCGCGGTGCTGGTCGCCGCGTCGGCCATGGCGTGCCAGAACGCGCTGTTGCGCATGACCATCACCGGGGCGCCGTCCACGGCCGTGATGACCGGCAACCTGGTGAGCGCGACCCTTGCCTTGCTGGACGCGCTGTCGCCGGACCCCGCGACGCGAAAGGCCGCCGGCCCGCGCATCGGCAAATTCCTGCCGCTGCTGCTCGGCTTCTTCCTGGGCTGCATCGTTGCGGCCGTGGCCGTTTCCCTGGCCGGGGATTGGGCCTGGTTCATTCCCGCCGCCCTGGCGGGTTTGGTCGTGATGGTGCGATGGACCGCGGCGCCCGGATAGTCCGTCGGCAGAACGGCGGCGAGCCGTCGCTGCGAAGGTCGTTGATCACCCGTGAGCGGGCTCGTCCGCCACGACCGCCTCGCGAAGCCCCCTACACCACCCCATAGGCCAGCATCGCGTCGGCGACCTTCTTGAAGCCGGCGATGTTGGCGCCGCGGACATAGTCGATGACCTTCGAACCCTTGCGGCCGCCGTATTCGACGCAGCGCTCGTGGATGCCGGCCATGATGTCCAGGAGGTGCTGCTGCAGGTCGGCTTCCTTCCAGGAGATGCGGGCCGAGTTCTGGCTCATCTCCAGGCCCGAGACCGCCACGCCGCCGGCGTTGGCCGCCTTGCCGGGCGCGTAGAGGATCTGCGCCTGCTTGAAGACGTGCACCCCGTCCAGGTCGGTGGGCATGTTGGCGCCTTCCGACACCGCGATGCAGCCGTTGGAGACCAGGATCCTGGCCTCCGCCCCGTTGAGCTCGTTCTGGGTCGCGCAGGGCAGCGCCAGGTCGCAGGCCACGCCCCATGGCCGGGCGCCGTCACCGTGGAAGCTGGAGCCCTTGAATTCCTTGACGTACTCCGAGATCCGCCCGCGACGCTTGGTCTTCAGGTCCTTGATCCAGTCGATCTTGGCTTGGTCGATGCCGGCCGGATCGTGGATGAAGCCTTCGGAGTCCGAGAGCGTCAGCACCTTGCCGCCCAGTTGGGTGGCTTTCTCGGCCGCGTGGGTCGCGACGTTGCCGGAGCCGGAGATCACCACCGTCTTGCCGGCCACGTCATTGCCGACGTTCTTCAGCATGTTCTGCAGGAAATAGACCGCGCCATAGCCGGTGGCCTCGGTGCGGATCAGGCTGCCGCCGTACTCCAGGCCCTTGCCGGTCAGCACGCCGGTGAACTCGTTGGTGATCCGCTTGTACTGGCCGAACATGTAGCCGATCTCGCGGCCGCCCACGCCGATGTCGCCGGCCGGCACGTCCACGTCGGCGCCGATGTGCCGGTAGAGCTCGGTCATGAACGACTGGCAGAAGCGCATCACCTCGTGGTCGGACTTGCCCTTGGGGTTGAAGTTCGAGCCGCCCTTGCCGCCGCCCATGGGCAGGCCGGTGAGCGCGTTCTTGAAGGTCTGCTCGAAGGCCAGGAATTTCAGCACGCTCTCCGTCACCGACGGGTGGAAGCGGATGCCGCCCTTGTAGGGGCCGATGGCGTTGTTGTTCTGCACACGCCAGCCGCGCTGGACGCGGATGTTGCCCTTGTCGTCCTCCCAGCAGACCCGGAAGCTCATCACCCGGTCGGGCTCGGCGATCCGCCGCAGGATCTGGTACTCGTGGTACGGCGCCTTGTCGGCGATGAAGTCGAAGATGTCCTCGGCGACTTCCTGCACCGCCTGGACGAATTCCGGCTGGCCCGGATTGCGTTTGGTGACGCCGGCGATGAAGCGTTCGAGATCGACGTGGTCGGCCGTGGCCATGGCTTGCCCCCTGCTGATGTTTCCCCAGCCGCCGCGCCGAAGGCCCCCGACACGCTCAAGCCAGTTCCCCGGCGCCAACATAACTACGAAATCCGCGCGACCTTAAGCCTTTACGGCAAAGCTTCGCGGCAACCTCGCCCGTGCCCTCTTCACAAAGCTCGGCAAATGGACCCAACTCTGCCGTTGGGTGGGGAGTACGCGCGAATGACCAAGGCTTCGGATCTATTTGTCGCCTGTCTGGAGGAAGAGGGCGTCGAGTACATCTTCGGCGTTCCGGGCGAGGAGAACCTCGACTTCCTGGACAGCCTGTCGCGATCGAAGAAGATCAAGCTGATCCTGACGCGCCATGAGCAGGGCGCAGGCTTCATGGCCGCCACCTACGGCCGCCACACCGGCAAGGCCGGGGTCTGCGTCGCGACGCTCGGGCCCGGCGCGACCAACTTCGTGACCGCCGCGGCCTACGCCCAGCTCGGCGGGATGCCGATGATGATGGTCACCGGCCAGAAGCCGATCAAGAGCTCCAAGCAGGGCCGGTTCCAGATCCTCGACGTGGTCGCCATGATGGGGCCGCTGACCAAATACACCCACCAACTCGCCTCGGCCGACAACATCCCCTCGCGGATCCGCGAGGCTTTCCGCCTGGGCCAGGAGGAAAAGCCCGGCGCGGTGCATCTGGAGTTCCCCGAGGACATCGCCCACGAGCAGACCGACTCCACGCCGATCCCGCGCAGCAATGCGCGCCGTCCGATCGCCGACGAGAAGTCGGTCCGGGCCGCGGCCAAGCGCATCGAGCAGGCCAGGTCGCCGATCCTGGTGATCGGGGCCGGCGCCAACCGCACCATGACTAGCCGGATGCTGGCCCAGTTCATCGAGAAGACCGGCATCCCCTTCGTCTCGACCCAGCTCGGCAAGGGCGTGGTCGACGAGCTGTCGCCCAAGTTCGTCGGCTGCGCGGCGCTTTCGGCCGGCGACTTCGTGCACCGGGCGATCGGCGCGGCGGACCTGATCATCAACGTCGGCCACGACGTGATCGAGAAGCCGCCGTTCTTCATGCAGAAGGGCGGCGCGGAGGTGATCCACATCAACTTCCGCTCGGCCGAGGTCGATCCGGTCTACTTCCCGCAGTACGAGGTGATCGGCGACATCGGCAATTCCATCTGGCAGATCAAGGAGGACATCCTGCCCCAGCCGGGCTGGGACTTCTCCCGGATGATGAAGGCGCGCGCGGCCGAGGTGGAGCACACCGCCGATCAGGTCGGCGACATGCGCTTCCCGATCTATCCGCAGTATCTCGTCGACCAGATCCGCAAGGCCATGCCCGCCGACGGCATCATCTGCCTGGACAACGGGGTCTATAAGATCTGGTTCGCCCGCAACTATCCGGCGCGGATGGCCAACACCGTCCTGCTGGACAATGCTCTGGCCACGATGGGCGCGGGCCTGCCCTCGGCCATGGCGTCGGCCATGGTCTATCCGGGCCGCAAGGTGATGGCGATCTGCGGCGACGGCGGCTTCATGATGAACAGCCAGGAGATGGAGACCGCGGTCCGGCTGAAGCTGAACATCACGGTCCTGATTCTGAACGACAGCTCCTACGGCATGATCCGCTGGAAGCAGGCCAACATGGGCTTCAAGGACTGGGGCCTGACCTACGGCAATCCCGACTTCGTGAAATACGCCGAGAGCTACGGCGCCAACGGCTACCGCGTCGGATCGGCGGCCGAGGTTCCTGCGTTATTGGAGAGGTGCCTCAACACGCCGGGCGTCAATCTGATCGAGGTTCCGGTGGACTATTCCGACAACGATCCGATCCTCAACAAGCAGATCAAGGAGCTGAGCGCGGCGGTCTGACCGCCTCCGCCGACCTTCGCCATGGCCGCTCTGAAAGCCTCCTACCCGCTCTACCTCGCCAACGAGGCCCGGAGCCCCAACCAGGACCTCGTGGTCACCGACAAGTTCACCGGCGAGGCAGCCACGCGGGTGGCCCAGGCCGATGCGGCGACCATCAGCGCCGGGATCGCCGCGGCCGTCGAGGCGACCGAGCCGATGGCCGCGATGGCGGCCTATGAGCGGCAGGCGGTGCTGGCCCACTGCGTCACCCGCTTCACCGAGCGGTTCGACGAACTGGCCATGGCGCTGTGCATCGAGGCCGGCAAGCCGATCCGCGACTCCAGGGGCGAGGTCACCCGCCTGATCGACACCTTCCGCATCGCCGCCGAGGAGAGCGTGCGGATCGTGGGCGAGGTGCAGCCGCTGGACATCTCGCCGCGCGCCCGCGGCTACCAGGGCATGTGGAAGCGGGTCCCGATCGGTCCCTGCTCCTTCGTCTCGCCGTTCAACTTCCCGCTGAACCTGGCCGCCCACAAGATCGCCCCCGCGCTGGCGGTGGGCTGCCCCTTCGTGATGAAGCCCGCCAGCCGCACACCGCTGGGCGCGCTGATCATCGGCGAGGTGCTGGCCGAGACCGGCCTGCCGAAGGGCGCCTTCTCGATCCTACCGGCGCACCGCGAGGGCGCGGACCTGTTCACCACCGACGAGCGCCTGAAGCTGCTGTCATTCACCGGCTCGCCCGACGTGGGCTGGGACCTGAAGGCCCGCGCCGGCAAGAAGAAGGTGATCCTGGAGCTGGGCGGCAACGCCGCGGTGATCGTCGACGAGACCATCTCGGGCGCCGACCTGGACGACGCGGTCGAGCGGATCATCTTCGGCGCCTTCTACCAGTCCGGCCAGTCCTGCATCGGCGTGCAGAGGATCATCATCCACGCCAGCATCTACGACGAGCTGCGCGATCGGCTGGTGGCCAAGACCAAGACCCTGGTCGCGGGCGATCCGAAGGACGAAAAGACCTTCATCGGGCCGATGATCGACGTGAAGGAGGCCACCCGCCTCGACACCTGGATCCAGGCCGCGGCGGCCTCCGGCGCGAAGATCCTCTGCGGCGGCGGGCGCGACGGCGCCATGCTGGAGGCGACCCTGGTCGAGGGCGTCGGCCGCGACGCCAAGCTCTATGCCGAGGAGGCGTTCGGCCCCGTCGCGATCCTGTCGAAGTTCGAGGATTTCAACGCGGCGCTGGACGAGGTCAACGACTCGAAGTTCGGTCTGCAGGCGGGGGTTTTCACGCGTGATCTCTTCCGGATGCTGACGGCCTGGGACAAGCTCGACGTCGGCGGCGTGGTGATCGGCGACGTGCCCAGCTACCGGGTCGACAACATGCCGTATGGGGGCGTGAAGGACTCCGGCCTGGGGCGTGAAGGCGTAAAGTTCGCGATGGAAGACATGACCGAGATTCGGAACCTCGTCATCCGTCGGCGCTGAGGCGACGTAACTACTGGATATGGTTGTTTGCGTAAGCCTGGGAGGGCGCCCGTGTTGAGCATCGCGCAGATCACGGACCTGCACGTCACGACGGGCGAGGATCCGCTGAATCAGATGCGGAACGAACAGCGCCTGCGCCAGGTGCTGCGCTCGGTCCATGAGCTCAAGCCCCGCCCCGTGGCGATCATCGCCTCCGGCGACCTGGTGGATCACGGCCATCCGGAAGAATATGCGGCCCTGAAGGCGATCCTCGCCGAGGCCGAGATCCCGATCTACTACGCGGTCGGCAACCACGACCGGCGCGGCCCCTTCCTCGACGCCTTCGGCGGGCCCTTCGCGCGCTGCGACCCCAACGGCTTCATCCAGTACGCGGTCGACTTCGACGGCCTGCGGATGGTGGTCTGCGACACCCTCGAAGAGGGCCGCGACCGCTCCGGCTTCGACGCCCAGCGCGCCGACTGGCTGGCCGAGACCTTGGCGGCGGACACCGAGACGCCGACCATCGTGGTCATGCACCACCCGCCGATCCTGTCCGGCGTGAGGTGGATGGATCCCGACCCGAACGCGCCGTGGATCGGCCAGTTGGCCGACGTCATCCGCGGCCACGATCAGATCCGCGCCGTGCTCTGCGGCCACGTCCACCGCGCCTTCCACGGCCTCCTGGCGGGCCATGTGGTGACGACCTCGCCGGCGACCTCGATCCAGGTGACCCTGAACCTCTCGCCGGTGGACATGGAACGGCCGGACGGGCGCGAGATCCTGGTGGCCGAGCCGCCGGGCTATGTGCTGGTGGTGGCCGACGAGGGCCGGGTGACCACCCACACCTGCGTCGCCGGACAGTTCGAGCCCGCGGTGGCCTACACCCGGCCCTTCGGCTTCGACTAGAGATGACAGTCCGGACCGAAGGGTTCTTCACCCAACTCCTCGCCCGGGTGCAGGAGCTTCGCAAGGCGCGCGGCGCCTGGGCCGATGCGGCGGTGGTGGCCGGCGTCGCCCTGGCGGCGGCCCTGGTCGCCCTGGCGCTCAGCGCCACCACGCCCTTCCGGTTCGCGGAGAACCTGACCTACGACCTGCGCGTCGCCCTGACCGCCCCGCCGGCCCAGGACGAGTTCGTCGTCATCAAGATGGACGACGACGCCATGAACGCCATGCGCGACGCCTCGCCCTGCCACTGCCTGTCGCCGATCAACAAGGTCTGGCTGGCCGACCTGCTGGCGTCCCTGGACTCCAAGGGGGTGAAGGCCATCGGCGTCGACTACCTGCTCGACACCTGGGCCTCGCCGGAGGAGTTTCAGGCGTTCTCCAAGCGCATCGCCAATGTGAAGGCGCCGATCGTCGCGGTGGTGGACCCGTCCTACAAGCCGGGCGTCGACTTCCCGGTGGATCCCAAGCTGCGCTACGCCGATGCCCGCGCCCTGGTGCGGGTGGACTACGACGACGTGGTCCGCCGCTACGATCCCCTGCCCGGCAAGACCCGCGCGCTCTCCGCCGAGGTCGCCGCGGCGGTCGGGGTCACGCCGCCCACCAAGTCCTTCGCCATCCGCTACCGCAAGCCCTTCCCAGGCGCTGCCGCCGAGAACGCTGGGGCCATCGCGCCCTCCTATTCGGCGGCCTTCGTGCCGGTGCTGCCGGCCAGCTTCTTCAAGGGCAAGATCGCCTTCATCGGGGCGGTGACCCGCTCGGCCCACGCCGATTCCGACACCGTGAAGGAGGACATGCACTCGACCCCGCTGCGCTTCCTGCCCGGCCACTATGACGGGACGCCCGGCGTCGAGGTGCATGTGCACGCGCTCTCGCAGATGCTGGCCGGCGACCGGATCAAGACGCCGAGCCCGCTCCTGGCCGGACTGATCGTCTTCGTCGCGGCCCTGGGCGGGGCGGCCCTGGGCCAGGGGGCGGTGCGCTGGTGGATGGCGATCGGCATGGTGCTGGGGGGCCTGGCCGTGGCCTTCGCCGCGGCCTTCCTGACCTTCAGTTGGCTCGGCTTCGTGGCCCCGCTGACGGCGCCCGGCATCAGCTTCGCCTTCGCCTTCTTCGTGATGAGCCGGCTGTCCGCCGCCGAGCTTTCCAGCCAGCGGGCCTTCTATTCCTCGACCCTGGAGCGCTACCTGGCCCCGCAGGTGATCGACAACATCGTCGAGGGCCGCGAGGCGGTGAAGATCGGCGCCGACAAGCGCGAGATCACGGTGATGATCTCCGACCTGGAGAACTTCTCCAACCTGGTGGCCACCCTGCCGCTGGAGACCTTCCAGGTGGTGATCAACGGCTACCTGGACGGGATCCTGGAGATCCTGTGGGCCCATGGCGCGATGATCGACAAGATGACCGGCGACGGGGTCGTCGTCTTCTTCGGCGCGCCGGTGCCCTATACGGACCACGCCGACCGCGCGCTGGTCTGCGCCCGCGAGATCGACGTCTTCGCCGAGGCCTACCGCGCCAGGATGATCGAACAGCACGGGGTCTTCGGCCACACCCGCATGGGCCTCGACTCCGGCGTCGGCCTGGTCGGCAACTTCGGCGGCGAGCGGCGGTTCAACTACACGGCTTACGGCGAGGTGGTGGTGATCGCCGCGCGCCTCGAAGCCGCCAACAAGACCTTCGGCACCCGCATCCTGTTCTCCGGCGCCACCAAGGCCCTGGCCCCCGACGCCGGCCCGGTCCGCGCGGTCGGCGAGATCGAGCTCAAGGGCGTCCCGATCCCGATCGAGGCCTATACGGTGGCGTG
This sequence comes from Phenylobacterium sp., assembly GCF_035569475.1. Classification (GTDB taxonomy): domain Bacteria; phylum Pseudomonadota; class Alphaproteobacteria; order Caulobacterales; family Caulobacteraceae; genus Phenylobacterium. The sequence continues at coordinate 13,106 of NZ_DATMNA010000104.1, read as the reverse complement.
AAGCGGGCCGTGCTCGGGCCGGCGGTCGTCGCCCTCACGCAAAGCGTTCTTCCGGCCGCCGCCCTACCGCGCCGCGGCCACCCAGGCCGCCAGGTCCGGCTCGTCTGTCACGCGGTACGGCCGGTCGAAGCGGTCGATGAAGAAGCGCTCCATCTCCGGCCTCGTGAAGGGTCGCGCGCCCAGGCGGCCGAAGACGGCGATCTGGTGGCCGGTTTCGTCGACGGCTCGGTCGCGGTCGAGGCCCTTGGAGAGGGCCAGCGCAGGCGTCGCGGTCTTCGCCCAGGCGATCAGCTCCGGCTTCGGCGGCGGCGAGAAGCCGTAGAAGTTGGGCTGGCTGGCCGGGCTGGTGAGCTGGATCACTTTCATGCCGTTCCGGCCGTCCGCCACATAGGCGAACAGCGAGGCGTTGGTGGAGCCCACCACCACGTCCTGCGCGTCGTTCATCCGGCCGCCGAAATCGACCTTCTGATAGACCTTGGGATGTTCGGGCAGCTTCACGTCGACGATGACCAGGCCGTCCTTGCCTGCCGCCACATAGGCGTAGGTGCGCGCCACATAGACGCGGCGCGCATCGGCCAGCGGCACGGTGGCGCCGGCCACCAGGACCGGCTTCTCCAGCCGGGTCACGTCGACCACCTCCAGGCCCCGGGCGTCGGTGACGAACAGGTAGCGGAACTGCAGGGCCGAGGCGCGCACGTCCGGCAGGGCCAGCGTCGTCACGTGGCGCGGCTTCAGCGGATCGTTGAGGTCGAGGACCACCAGGCCCGCGTCGGCGGCGATGTAGGCGTAGTGGCCGCCCAGCGTGATGTGCCGCGCGCCCTTCAGCAGGCCGCCGGGGTTCCAGGTCAGCGCGCGGCGCAGGCTGTTGTTGCGCGGGTCACCGTCGGACAGGGTGTCGACGTTGACTTCGATCAGGCCCTCCTCCGCGTCGGTGATGAAGGCGTAGTGGTAGATCGGGTGGAACGGCTGTTCCTGGTTCTCGGCCTGCATCTGCGGGGTGTTGCGCCCGGGCGCGATCGACTGGTTGGTCGGCAGGGCCATGCAGGTGGCGTTCTTCGAGGCGATGTGGGTGTCGTCGCCCAGCGGCGAGAAGGGCGCTGAGACGATCTTCTGCGAGATGTCCTTGTTGGCGATCGAGGCCACGTCGTAGACGCGGAAGCCGCCCTTGCCCTCGGCGACGTAGACGTATTCGCCGCGCAGTTGGAGGCAGCGGGCCGCCCCGCCGGTCTTGTGGGTGACGTTGACGATGTCCTCGGCCGCGTCGGTCTCGCCGCCGCTCAGGCCCTTGGCGAAGGCCTTGCCGCGCCGCCAGTCGATCAGCTCCCGGCCGTTCTTCTCGACATGAAGCTTGTAGAAGTCGGGATAGGCGTACCTGTGCAGGTAGGAGCCGAACACCGCCTGCGGCTCGCTCCATTCGGTGACCCTGACCGCCTCCAGCCCGCCCTCCAGGCCCACCCAGGCGTGCAGGCCCATGAAGTTGACCGTGTTGGTGCCGAGCAGCAGGAGCTGGGCCATGATGGCGTTGTTGTCGTTGGCCTCGGAGACGTGGCAGTCGCCGCAGGTCTTGGTCTCGGTCTTGCGCACCGTGTGGGCGAAATGCGGGGCGAAGGCCTGGCTGGAATAGCCGCTGGCCGCGATCGGCGGCTGCTGGGTGTAGATCCGCTCGCGGTTGATGTTGGTCGATGACAGGATCAGCGCCGAGGACGAACGCACGGGCGCGATGGTGTTCCCCTTGATCGTCGAATGGCGGCCGAGCTGGAACATGTCGTCGCGCGCCACCTGCGGGTTGTAGGTCGCGTAGTTGCGGGTCTCCTCGCCCTCGTACTTGTGGCTGGTGGTCTTCCAGTTGGCCTCGATCGGCAGGTGGCAGCCGCCGCAGGAGGTCGTCCAGGAGGTGTGGCAGGCGTAGCATTCCATCTCGCCGTCCTTGTGGGCGAGGTTGGCCTTGTCGACGCCGGGCCCCCATTGGAAGGGCTTCCCGTCCTGGCCGATCCTGGCCATCAGCTTGGCGCGGGCGGCCTTGGGGTTGAAGTCGGGGCTCGCGCGGTCGACCGAGTCCTTCACCAGTCGAATTTGCCATTCGAGCTTGGGGTCGACGATCGAGCGCTGCATCAGCACCCGCCGGCCGTCCTTCTCCAGCCACTCGAACCGCCGCTGGCCGTCGGGGTTGCGCAGCAGGGTGAGGTCCGTGCCCTCGGGGCTGGCGGCGACGTTGGAGGTGCGCAGCGTCGGATAGGCCGAGACGGTGCCGTGGCAGTCGCGGCAGCCGATCTCCACGGCGTTGGCGACCTCGCCGACGATCAGGCCCGAGCCGTGGGCGTCCTGGCTGAAGTGGCAGTCGGCGCACTGCATGCCCTTCTCGGCGTGGATGTCCATCATGTGGACCGCCTTGCCGGGGTTCTCGCCGGCCTGGGCGAACTTGCCGGCCCCGGCCTTGCGCCACTTCTCCGGATCGTCGTTGGCGACGATCTTGCCGTCGGCGTCCAGCAGGTTGCCGTCACGGTCACGCTTGAAGACGCCGCGGAAGTTCCAGCCGTGCCCGTGGTAGTCGGCGAACTGGGTGTCCTTCAGCTTCGGATTGAGGTCGAAGACGTTGCGCAGGAAGTCGAGGCTGGCCCACAGGCCGCGGGGCGCCGCGCCCTCGGGGTTGCGGTCCAGGACCTTGCGGATCTCGGCGGCGGTTGGGTAGCGCTGCCGCTCCGGCCACATGAAGGGCGCGTCGGCTTCGTAGTCCCACATGGTGTAGCCGAGGTAGGTGTTCAGGAACATGTTCGGCTGGTGCATGTGGCAGTTCATGCACTGCGAGGTCGGGATCGCGCGGGTGAAGGCGTGCTCGATCGGGTGGCCGCTCTCGGTCTTGTCGATGGTCGGGTCGAGGCTCGCCGACTGCCCGTCGCGGCCGAACCTGGCGTAGGTGAGGCTGTGCTGTGGCTGGCGGTCGTTGGCGTAGACCACATGGCAGCCGGCGCAGCCGGACGTGCGATAGTCGCCCGGCTGGTCGTTGGTGCCCATGAACCACATGAAGGGGTCGTTGAGGCGGGTCTTGTGGATGTTCAGCACCGGGATCGCCACCCGCAGGCCGGTGCCCGGGCCGCGGTTCGACTGGCGGATGTCGGGCCGGCCGGGCTCCTCCAGCTTCTGCAGCTCGCCGACGGAATCCGGCAGGCCGATTTCCGGGAAGGTCGGGTTGATGTTGCGCCCGCCGCGCTCGAAGACGCGGAAGATGTCGCCGGGCGGCGTCACCTGCCAGGTGGGAATGGGATAGAGGGTCCCGACCGCGCCCCTGGCCTTCTGTTCCGGCGTCACCGTGCCCGGCGGCGAGCCCGGCGAAAGCGTCCGGGCCGGCTCGCCCTTCGCAGTGTAGGCCTCGCCGAGGATGCCCGTTTTGAAGGGCAGGACGCCGTTGTTGTAGGACGCGCCCTCCAGGAACATCGCCCCGTTGGCCATCAGAGACCGCTCGGCCTTCTGGATCAGCTCCAGGTGGCAGGCGCCGCAGGACTCGCGGGCCACCCGGTAGTCCGACGGGTTCACGAACCGCACGAACTCCGGCGCCTCGCGATTGAGCAGGGTGTAGCTCTGCTTGGGCTTGGCCGAGCTGGGGAAATTCCAGGCCCGCGGATAGCGCGGCAGGACGTGGGCCCGGTCGCGTAAGGTGGCGTAGTCCGGCGATCCCTTCTTCAGGCCGGCGGCGGCGGTGACCGTCGGGTCGCCCCCGTGGCAGTCGGCGCAGCCCAGCACCACGGCCGAGGACTTGTGCATCGACGGCGCGTCGGAAGCGGTGTGGCAGCTCTCGCAACCGACGCTCCTGGCGTGGGCCTGGGCCTCGGTCTCGCCGGCCGGCGCGGGCGGGGCGGTGTGATAGGTGCGCGCGACCGGCTTTTCCTCGTCGCCGGCGGCCCGCAGCGAAGCCGGCGCGACCAGGAGCAGCGCCGCCAGCGCCGCCGCCCTCCAGCCGATCTTGCCCGCCCGCCCCATGCCGCCCCTAGAAATTGAGAATCGCGTCCAGCAAGACCGAATAGTACCGCCGGTCGCCGCTGGAGTTTGAGAAGAGATCGGTGAAGCCCGAACCCGGGTCGAAGATCGCCACCGAGCCGCGGAACACCAGGTTCTGGGTCATCTTCGGCCGCCAGATCGCCGAGACCGAATAGTCCCAGCCGAGGTCGCGCGAAATCGAACCCTCGTTGCGCAGCACCTGCAGCACCGCGGTGTTGTCGAACCACAGCCGGTTGATGTTGGCGCTGAGCCGCAGGCGCGGCGTCAGGTCGAAGTCCGCGCCGGCGCCCAGGAGCACCGTGCCGGGATTGTTGAAGTTCGACTGGCCTTCGTCCTTCGACGAGCGTAGGTCGGCCAGCACGCCGTTGCGGCCGTTCAGCGAGATCGCCTGGCCGCCGCCGATGAAGGGGATCGACTGGCGGATCCAGTAGCTGGTGTCGGCGCCGGCGAACTGCGGGTTCTCGACGATGGCGTCGAAGCCGGTCTCGCGGTTGTCGTAGGGCTTGCTGTCGCCCGAGGCGTAGAGCGCCGAGCCGCGGATGCGGATCCAGTCGAGGTCGTAGGACGGCTCGAAGGCCGCGAACCAGGCCTGTACGTGCGCCGGCTTGCTGGTGAAGATCGAGTTCCGGTCCTCGCCGGTGGCGCTGTAGGCCGAGGCCGTGAGGTTCAGTCGCCCGATGTGGCCATCGGCATTATAGCCAAGATAAACAATGTCGTAGTCGCGGGTCCTGTCATTTCCGATGAGGGCCGGGCGGACGGGAAAGCCGTTGTCGTCGAAATGGATTTCGCCAGCCTCGCGGTTGCGGTTGTAGACCACGCTGAGCTGAGAGGTGATCCCCGGGACCGGCAGGTCCTGGCGATAGAGGTTGGCCACGAACACATAGTCCTTGCGCAGCGGCTGGCCCAGGTCGTTCAGGCCGGAGTTGGTGTCCTTCTCGATCCGCTGGAAGGCGGCCAGATTGTATTGCCAGCGGTTGTTGTCGCGGTCGCCGAACAGGCGGACTCCCAGTTGATTATCCTGGAAAAGAAATCCCCGGAAGTCACTGGAAAATGCCTGGATTCCGACACGCACCGAGTCGAAGTCATAGCGCTCCGAGACGTTGCGGATGTGGTAGTCGATGAAGGCTTCCTGCACGCCCACGAAGGCGTCGTTGCGCCGCGGCGGGTTGGAAGGGCTGACCGACAGGATCCGCTTCTCGGAGACCTGGGCGTAGTTGTCGTTGAAGGCCAGCGTCAGGCGCGCCTCGATCTCCGGCGGCTTGAAGGCCGTGGACCCCTTGGTCAGGGCCAGGCCGACAAGGATGGTCTGCGAACCCTCGAAGCTTCTCGCCCGCCCGAAGTTGTCGTTGCTGCCCGGCCGCGTCGTGGTCTGGGAACCGACGGGCAAGGGGAAGCTGCGCGGTTCGATCACCGTGTCGGAGAGGCCGATAAGGGTGAAGAACCAGTCCTGCGTCCCCGCGATCGGCCGGTCGCCCTTGAGGGTGTTCTGGTTGTAGGGGTCGAACCAGCGGGCGTGGACGCCCACCGCCTCGATCAGCCGCCAGCGGTCGGGGATCGGGACCTGATCGGCGGGAAAGGCGTCCGGCGGCGGGGCGCTGACGGCGCCCTTGTTCTGCTGCTGCGGCTCTGCCGGCGGCAGCTCGGCGGGCTGGCCCGGGCGGCGGCGGCCCTCTACCGGCGGGGCGTCGAGCGAAGCGTCCGGCGGGACGTCCACGGGCGCGGCCGTAGCCGCCATCAGGAGGTCCCCGATCAGGTCAGCCGCCTGCGCCCGCTGGGCGAGCGGGGTCGTGATGAGCAGGAGCGCAAGGAGCAGGCCGCCCCGCATTCCCTATTTTCCCTGACAGACGTTCTGGTCCGAGGTGTCCAGGAACGGTGCAAACGGACAGTTAACGTAAAGAAGACGTTGCGCCGGCGCGGGGCCCACCAGGAGCTGGTCCGCCCGGATAGACGTGTCCGCTTCGCCGATACCCACGCGGCTCGAGACGTTGAAAAGGCCCAGGAAAGCGACCATGTCGTCCTGGTCGACGCCATCGCCCGAGACGCCGATTCCCCCGATCAGCTTTCCGTTACGGTAGATCGGCACGCCGCCGGGGAAGATCTGCAAGCCGTTCTGCAGGCGATTCTGTCCCGCCGCCGCGTCGGGCAGGAAGGTGCAGCGCGGCGCGGTGTCGGTGGGGCTGGCGCCGGCCACATAGCTCAGGTGCTGGCCGATGTTGGTGATCACCAGGGCCGACTGCAGGCCGGTCGAGAAGATGCTCCACTGCGAGATCGGCCGCGACAGCGGTCCGTTCGGCCGCCCCACCTGGCCGTCCGGGAACTGCGGGCGGGCCAGGTTGCCGATCGAGCGCACGCCGAAGGCCGTCTTGCCGGTCAGTGCGGTCGGGTCGGGGAAGAAGTCGCGCACCTTCTGCACGAAGCCGCGGACGTCGGTGCTGGGATCGGCCGACAGGTCGGCGGCGGCCGCCGGGCTGGAGAAGAAGCTGGCGGATCGCGCCTTCTGCACCGCCACGTCGGTCCCGAACATTGAGGCGTCCGGCGCGCGCACCACGCCCAGGATCGTCCCGCGCGTGTCGGTGACGGCGATCGACATCTGGGCGGTGCTGTCCGACGGCTGGCGGATCGCGCCGCGGGCGTGGGCCATGACCTTGAACGCCTCTTCCAGAAGCGCGGTGACCTCTGCGGCGGTGAGCGGGGCCGAGACCTCGGCGGCGTCGGCGCCGGCGCGCGGCGGATAGCGGTTCTGGCCCGCGCCATTGGTCAGGATGAAGCCGCCGGGCAGGGAGAACTCAGCGGCGGTGGCCGGCCGCACGCCCGAGCCCTCGGCGCCGTAGACCTGGCCCGCCAGCACGGTCCCGCCGGCGTAGTAGCCGATGACCGGCGTCAGGGCGCCGGTCGCAGGCGCCAGGCTGGCGAAGGGCGCCGCGGCCGTCGGGCTCACCTTCAGGGTGGCGGACGTGGCGTCGCTGTAGCGCAGGGTCGTGCCGTTCAGGCTGACCCGGTCGGCGGTGATGGTCGCGGGCGGCGCAAAGCCGTTGGTCGCCGCCAGGGCCACGTTCTCCTCGTCGTCGTTGTCGATGTTGGAGACGTCGGGATCGAAGCCGTAGTCGCCGTCGGACATCACGCCGACGCCGCCGACCAGGGTCCCGTTCTTGTAGAGCGGGAAGCCGCCGGGGTCGGCCGCCAGGCCGAGCGGCGACCGCTTCGGCCCGATGAAGGCGCCCGCTCCGCCGGCGGCGTTGAAGCGGGCGGTCAGGTCCGAACAGGGCAGCGACGAGAACTGCACCCCGAACAGCGGCCCACTGGGCAGGCCCACGGCGGCCGGGCTGGGCGGGAAGTTCTGCTGCACGATCATGCTGGCCGTGCGCGTCGAGAACGCCTGGCCGGCGGAGGACAGGTAGGCGCCGGTGATCGCCTTGGCGATGGCCGCGGCGGCCGCCGGAACCACCACGCCCTGGGCGTCGAGATTGCCGCCGGGCCCGGGCCGGAGGGTCGCCGTCGCCCGCGCGCCGGCCATGCTGTAGACGGCCAGCACATTGCCGACCCGGTCGGTGACCGCGATCACCGCCGGCGTCCCCCGGGCCTTCGCCTCGGCGACCGCCTGGGCGATCACCTGCTGGACGTCGGCCGCGGTCAGGGCGTCGGAGCCCGGCAGAGCGTAGGGACTGGTGGTCGGCGTGGGCGTGGGCGGCGGCGTGGTCGTCGTGCTCGAACTGCCGCCGCCCCCGCAGGCCGCCAGGGCCAGGGCCGCCGCGACGGAGAGCGCCGTTCCAAAGGGCCCGCGCTTCATTTCAGAGCCCTCACCTTTTCGGCCGCCTGTTGCAGGGCCGCCCGCGCCTCGCCCGCGCGGAAGGCGCCGGGATCGCGCACCGCCTGGTAGGCCCGGTCGAGGTCGGGGCGCACCCGCGCGGCCGCGGCGCGGTCGATGGCGCCTTCGGCGACCAGGGAGCTCAGCAGGGTGTCGGCCGCCATCACCGCCTGGGTGACCCCCTCGAAGTCGGTGTAGCGCCTGGCGTTCTCGCCGCTCAGCACCGCCTCGAAGATGGCCAGGGTGTCGGCCCGGCTGAAGCTGCGCGCGGCGAAGGCGTTCGCCAGTTCGCGCGAGGTCGCCGCCAGCCTGGCCGCCTGCGGAACGGCCGCAGCGCCGTTCTGGGCCAGCGCCTGGTGGAAGCTTTTCACCTCGCCGTCGAAACGCGCCGCGAGGGCCGGGGCGGCGACCTTCGTCGCCGCCGACAGCATGATCATGTTCTCGTCGTTGAACGGCGGCATGCCCACTGGAATGGGCCGGCCGGGATTCGGCTCCGCCGCCGGCCGCCATTTCGGGTCGTTGGAGAAGGTCCGATGGCAGCTCTGGCAGTCGAAGAAGTAGAACTCCGGGAACGCCCCGCCGGGCGTCTTCGGGCCGTAGAGGGTGAGCGCCCGATCGAGCGCCATGGCCTGACCCACCGCCCAGGTCTTCACCCCGCCGGCGGCGACCTTGTGGCGGGCCAGGTAGTCGGCGTCCACGTCGTGGTGCTTCTGCAGGCTGGTGAACAGGTCGAGTTCGAAGGCGATCTGCGGATGGCCGGCGGCCATGATCTGGTGGGTGATGAACTGGTTCGGGCCGGCGGCGCCGAAATGGCAGTCGAGGCAACGCGCGGCGCGCACCTTCGGCTCGTCGAGCGCCAGCATGCCCTTGCCGACGTTGGCCGCGTGGGTGGCCCCCAGCGCATAGTGGCTGGCGATCCAGCCACCGGACCCGCCGTGGCAGGCCTCGCAACCGACGCCGTCGGAAACCTGGAAACGCGCGCCGCGCAAGGCGGGCGGCGCCGGATCGCTGTGGCAGCCCAGGCAGGCGCTCGCCCGTTCGGCCGGACCCAGGCCCAGCTTGGCGGCGATCGCCTCGGCGCGGGGCTGGGTCAGCACCTTCCAGGCGCGGCTGTGCGCGCCGGCCTCGCTGTGCGGATCCTGCCAGGTGATCAATTCGTTCTGGCGCACGGTGAGCCCGCTGGGCGCCGGGCGGCTGTGGCATGTGGAGCCCGCGCAGGAGGCAACGCCCTCATGGACCCCGACGCGGCCCCCCAGGGTCGATTGGGGTTGAGCCGAGGCGACGCGGGTCGTCGTCATGAACGCGACCGCCACAACCACAGCGGCCGTAAGGCCCATCACCCCGGTTGCGCGTCCCCACCCCATTGGCGCTCCAACGATGCCCCAGCAGGAATCCTAGATCCCTATCCCAGGCTTAGGTAGCAGCATTGCCGCCCGCCATGAAGGCCCGTGTGACAGCGCCCAGTTGCGTTCAACTGACACGCGAAGTCGCTGTTATAGCAACAAAACTATTGCTAAAGCTTGTTATCCCAAGCATTGGATTTTTGGTTGAGTTGGGGGGGAAGGCTACGCATGGGGGCGGCTCGCGTAGGCCTCGGAGCGCGTGCAGTATTAGCATTTGCGACGACGGCGTTGGCGGCGGCCGGTCAGGCTTGGGGACAGACGGCGCCGGGCGCTCCGCCTGTCACGGCTGGGCAAACCGGCATTTCGGCGCCTGAATTGAATCCCGCGGCGCGGATCCCGCGCCTGCAGCCGCGCGATTCCGACATCTTCTCGCCGGAGCCGCCGGGTCCCTGCCCGCTGGCGGATTCGACGGTGGAAGTGACCCTGGCCTCGGTGAGTTTCCGCGGCGCGACGGCGCTCAAGCCCGAGGACTTCGGGCCCGCCTATCGGGAGTTCATCGGCAAGCCGCAGAAGGTGGGCGTGATCTGCGAGATCCGCGATCGCGCGGCGCGCGCGCTGTTCGATCGCGGCGTCCTGGCGCGGGTGGAGATTCCGGAGCAACGCATCGCCGGCGGGGCGCTGGTCCTCGATGTGATCGAGGCCCACGTGGTCAATGTGCGGGTCCGCGGCGACATCGGCCCGGCCCAGGCGGCGGTCGAGCGCTACGTCGAGAAGCTGCGCGGCATGCGGCCCTTCGACATGCGCAAGGCCCAGCGCTACCTGCTCCTGGCGTCCGACATTCCCGGCGTGCGGATCCGCGCGGCGGTGAAGCCGTCGATCAGCGCCGAGCGCGGGGCGGTGGACATCGATGTCTCGGTGACCCGGACGGCCTTCGGCGCCGTTGGCAACGCCCAGAATTTCGGCTCCAAGACGGTGGGCCGCTGGGGCGGCCTGATCCGCGGCGACGCCCGCAGCCTGACCGCGCTCGGCGAGGACACCACCCTGGTGGCCTTCCACACCCTGGATTCCAACGAGCAGCTCGTGGTGCAGATCCTGGAGGCGGCGCGCATCGGCGGCGACGGCCTGATCGTGCGCGGCTCGGCGGTCTATGGCGAAAGCCATCCCGGCGACGTGCTGAAGCCGCTGGACCTGAAGAGCACCTCGGTGGTCGGCAACCTCGAGGTCGCCTATCCGCTGATCCGCCGCCGGCGCACCAACCTGAACCTGGCCGGCGGCTTCGACCTGGTGAACCAGAAGACCGATCTCGGGAACGGCGGCGGCCCGCTGACCGAGGACAAGGTCAGGGTCCTCTACGCGCGGCTGGACGGCGACCTGAGGGTCTACGCCTTCGACCGTCCCGTGGCGATGAACGGCGCCCTCACGGTGCGCAAGGGCCTGTCCGGCCTTGGGGCCAGCCAGGCCGGCGAGAACCTGCTGACCCACGGCTTCGCCATTCCCGACGCCTGGCTGGTGCGTGGCTCCGGCGCGATCGGCGCGCCCCTGTTCGGGCCGATCAGCGGCGAGATCCACGCCCAGGCGCAATATTCCGACAAGCCGCTGATGCCCTACGAGCAGATCTCGCTGGGCGACCTCAGCGTCGGGCGCGGCTACGACCCGGCGGTGGTGCTGGGGGATTCCGGAGCCGGCGCCTCGTTCGACCTTCGCTACGCCCCGATCGAGCTGCATCCGAAGATCGTCGCCGCCCCTTACGTCTTCTTCGACGTGGGTTCGGTGCGCAACAACGACACCTTCCACTCCGGCCTGACGCCCAGCCGCACCCTGCGCTCCTACGGCGCAGGCGTGACCTTGCGGCTGGCCCATCGGGCCAATCTCGACATCACCTACGCCCAGCCGATCGACGCCGTCGCGGCGGGAGGGGTGCGGCCTTCGCCGCGCCTGCTGATCAATCTGACAGCCAGCTTCCTGTGAGGTGGGAGATCTGACCATGACCCCATCGCCCGCTCGCCGTACGCTCCGCCGAGGCCGCCGCGACCTTCTGACCCGCACCGCGCTTTGCAGCGCCCTGATCGGCGTCGTGGCGCTGGCCACGCCCGCCGCCGCCCTACCCTCCCTGGGCGGCAATCCCCAGGTCAACGCCGGCGGCGGCGCGCCCAGCATCGTCGCCAATCCCGGCGAGATGGACATCACCCTGCACGGCGCGCGCACGGTCATCGACTGGGCGAGCTACAACGTCGCCGGCGGCGAGACGGTGAAATACACCTTCGACGCCCGCAACTGGATCGTGCTCAACCGCGTCAACAGCACCGATACCCCGACGGTGTCCGGCAATATCGTCGGCCAGGTGAACGGGACCTTCGGCGGCAACATCTGGTTCGCCTCGAAGAACGGGATGATCTTCGGTTCCGGGGCCCAGGTGGACGCCGGCGGGATCCTGGTCAGCGCCGCCTCGCCAGACCTGGCGGGCTTCCTCGACCCCAACAACCTGACCTTCACCTTCCCCGGGACCGAACTGGTCGACCAGCCGGGCGTGGTCATGAAGGCCGGGAGCTCGATCAACGGCCACGGCGGCCTGGTCGCGCTGATCGCGCCGGCGGTGGTCACCGAGGCCGGCACGTCGGTGACCGGCGCCAACGGCTCCAGCGTCCTCTACGGAGCCACCAACGGCTTCCAGTTGCACCTGACGCAGACCGTGCAGGGCGACCTCGACCTGGTCGACTTCCTGATCCCGAGCAGCGATTCCGGCAGCGAGGCGGCGCTGGCGCTGGACCTGCAGAACACCACCACGGCCAATTCGGTTTTCGTGGCCGCGGTCAGCCGCACCAACGCGGCCAGCGCGGTGATCAACCTCCAGGGCATGATCACCGCCCAGGCCGCCACGACGGACGGCGGCGACATCATCCTGTCGGGCGGCGGCGGCATCGTCGCGCGCGGCGTGGGCCCGGCCGCCGGCGGGACCGCGACCGACATCTACCTGCGCACCATGTCCGCGGCGCGGGACATCCGGCTGGCGACCTCCGGACAGGTGTTCGGCCAGCCGTTCGTGCGCCCGCCGCCGCCGCCGCCGATCACCCCGCCGGTCATCTCGCCGCCGCCGCCGGATAACGGCGGCCTTCCCTTCACCAACGGCGGCTGCGGTCCCACCAACCCCAACGCCTGCGAAGTTCAACTGACCGGGATCGGGCCATCGGCGAGCGCGCCGAGCGGTCCCGGCGCGAAGCTACTCGCCGACGCCACGGACTCGACCCTGGTCTCCAACCTGACGGCCGCCCGCGACATCAGCCTGGTCGCGAGCCAGGCCATCGCCCTGGGATCCGCCAGGAGCGCGCGCGACCTCTCGCTCGACGCGAAATCCGTGCAGGCCAACGCCCTGACGGTCGGCGGCGCCCTGACCCTCAAGAGCGAGGGCGGCGACGTGAGCGCCGGATCGCTGAGCGTGACCGGCGCCGGCGTGGTGACATCGAGCGGCAGCGTCACCATCAACAGCCTGGGCCTCAACGGCGGGGCAAGCCAGACGCTGAACGTGCAGGCGGCCCAGGATATCGCCCTGGGCGACGGCTCCGGCGCGGCCTCCGGCGGCGCGATCGTGCTGAGCGCGGGCCGCAACGCCACGGTCAACCTCGCCTCGGCGAACCTGACGAGCGTCACCGCCGGGGCAGTCGCCGACGTCGAGGCCGGGACTCTCAACGTCGGAACGGTCACCGGCGCCGAGGTCCTGGTGCGCGGCGGCACGATCACGGTCGGCAAGGCGGTCAGCGCCGGCGACGTCTATGTCTCCTCCTCCGGCGGCTCGGCCACCGTGGGGACCGCCCAGGCGGGCGACGACGTCTATGTGATGGCCAGCGGCGGGTCCGCGACCCTGACCAACGCGGTGCTTACAGGCGCGGGCGCCGACGCGGTGGGCCTGGCCCTCGCCGGCAACCCCGACGCGGCGGGCAACGGCCGGGTGGTCTCGGTGCAGTCGCTCG
>NZ_DATMNA010000103.1:0-6515 GCF_035569475.1 Phenylobacterium sp. | reverse complement strand
GGCCGGCGTGCTCGACGCCGAGCGCCAGGCGCGGCTGATCGCCGGCGCCCGAGGCCTGTCGGGCCGCAACATCGACTATCTGCGGGACCTCGTGGATCATCTACGCGCCGAGGGCGTCCGCGACCGCGCCATGGAACGGCTCATGGAGCGCGTCGCCCACCTCGAAGACCAGGCGGCCTGACCGCTCATGCGTTCAGCAACAGCTGCGAGGCGGTTTCGATCCTGGTCTCGAGTTCGCGCATGAACGCCGCCCGGTGCAGGCCCGGCGGGATCGGCTCCAGGAACTCATAGACGATCAGGCCCGGCCGGCGGAGGATGCCGTGCGCCGGCCAGTGGACGCCGGAGTTGGTGGCCATGGGGGTGCAGGGGAGTCCGAGCTCCCGGTAGAGACCGGCGACGCCGGGCTGATACTCGCCCCTGGTTCCCGGCGGCATGCGATGTCCTTCAGGAAAAATGACGAGCTGGCGCGGCTCGGCGAGGCGAGCTTTGGCTTCGGCGATCAGCTTGCGCAAAGCTCCGGCCCCGCCCTGGCGGTCCAGGACCAGCATGCCGGTCTTGAGGCTGAACCAGCCATAGAACGGGATCTTCAGCAGCTCGCGCTTCATCACATAGCAGGCGTCGGGGAAGACCGTCAGCGGCGCCATGGTGTCGAACATGCACTGGTGCTTGGCCGCCACCAGGCCGCGGCCGGTGGGCAGGTGCTGGAGGCCGCGGAATTCGACCCTGACCCCGCAGATCAGGCGCAGCATGGCGATGACGACGACGCCCCAAAGGCCCATCGCCTTGATCATCCAACGCCTTGGCGCCAGCAGCAGCAGGGTCATGGCGAGGCCGCTGACGATCGACCACAGGTAGAACACGGCGGCGAACGCCAGCGAGCGGATCAGAATCATGCGCGAGGATACCCCGAGCCCGCGCCGGCGGGGCGCGGGCCCAGCGCGATGAGCCCCTCGCGCCCCAGCGCCACGAGGTACTTCATGTATTCCGCGACCATGCGGTGGGCGCCTGTGGTGGTGTCGGGCCAGTGGCGGGCGTCGAGATCGGGCGTGACCACGGGATAGGCGCTGATGCGCGCCTCCGGCATCACAGCCTTCAACTCCAGCGCCGCCCGGGGCGTGTGATAGTCGGCGGTGACCAGGATCAGGCTGCGGTAGCCCATGGCGCGGGCCCAGCGGGCGGCCTCGCGCGCGTTGCCGATGGTGTCGGCGGCGTCGAAGTCCAGGTCGACGCAGCAGTCGAACAGCGGCTTGGCCGCCCCGGTGACGCTCCAGATACGCTCGCGGGTGACCTTGTGGTTGACGCCGGAGACCAGCAGCCGCCGTCCCTCTCCCGCCTCCAGCAGCGATGTCGCCACGCGCAGACGCAGGTCCGACCCGCCGGTCAGGGCCACGACCCCATCGGCCGGCGCGGGCGTCGGCGCGGGCGTCAGGCGCGCGATGCGGTCCGCGAAGGCGAGCAGCCCCGCCGACCAGATCAACAGGGCGACGAGGCCGGCGGCGAGTCCCTTCAAGCCATCGTCCTCAGCCTCGACTTCGCGGCCCCGCCCGCCGCCCAGAAGGCGATCACGATTGCGACCGGAGGCCAGATCGCCGCGGCCGCAAGATCCCACGCGTCGAGACCCGGAGCCACCCCGATCTGGGCAGCAAGCTGGGCCTTGATCCAGTCTGCGAGAGCGGGCGACCAGATCGCGGCCGCGGCCAGGGCGGCCGCCGCCCCCACTCCGATCAGCGCCCCCAGGGCCGCCGCGCCGACCGCCCGGGCGCGGACCGGCCCAAGGATCATGCCGTCGGTCGCCCCCAGGTGCAGGAGCAGGCTCACCCTGGCCGAGTGTCGGCGAACGGCCCCGCCGGCGCTACCCGCGGCGAGCGCCCACACGAGGACGATCAGCAGGAGCAGCGACGCCGCGGCGGTGGCGGCCGCCACGACCGCCATCCGTTCCAGCGGGCCCGTCCAGACGCCGTGGTCGTCCACCGCGGCCACGATGTTCCCGCGCCGCAGGCTCTGGGCGAGCGCGGCCGCCGAGGCGCCCTCTCCGCTGGCGAAGGTCGCGGCCAACAGGCGGGGCGGATCTGCGCCGGGCGCGGCCCCGTCCAGGCCCATGAGCCGGCCGGCCACGGCGTCGCCCGGGTCGGGATCGAGCACGGCGAGTCTCGCCACGCCGGGGGCCCGCGCGAGGATTTCGGCCGCCCGGGCGGCCGCGGCCTCGGTGCTCTCGAGACCGCCGCCGCTGACGGCCACTGTCGCCGAACCGGCGAGCCGCGGCGACCAGGCGACCGCCGTGCGGATCGCCGCGGTCGCGGCGACCAGCTCCAGGCCGGCGACGACCGACAGCAGCAAGATCGCCAACGCCAGCCAGGGCGAGGGCTTCGCCACTCCCGGCAGCAGGGAAGGGCCGCCGTCCGCCGCCTGGGCGCGGGTCATGGGAAGGGGCTCATCGAAAGGCAACCAGGGCGGTCACCTCGGCGCCCGACTGATCGGCCAGTTCGGCGTCGCGTGTGGCGATCAGCATCGTCGTCCCGGCGCGGTTGAGGTCCGACAACAGCTTGAGGACAGCCTCCCCGCCGGGTTCGTCGGCGATCAACAGGTCGGGCCGGTTGATCACCGCCCGCGCCACGGCCAGCCGGCCCCGGCCTTCCGCGTCGAGCTCCGACGCCGGGTCGTCCGCCCGCCGGGCCAGGCCGACCCAGGCCAGCACCTCGGCGATCGGCTTGTCGTAGTCGTCCGGCGCGCGACCGGCCGCCCGGGCCGCCAGGGCCACGTTGTCCCGCGCCGACAGGGCGTCGATCAGGCGAAGATCCTGAAAGATCATGCCGATCCGCCGTCGCAGCGCGTACCGCGCCGCGGGGCGCACCCTGGCGACGTTGCGTCCGAACAGCTCGAGCCTGCCCTTGTAGGGGGGCCTCGCCAGGGCGATGGTCTCCAGAATGGTGGTCTTGCCGGCGCCCGGGCCGGCGGTGATCACGTGGGCCGAGCCCGCCTCCAGATCGATCGACAGGGGCGGTCCGGCCCGACGGCCGTCAGCGCCGCGGAGCGCCGCGCCCAGAAGGCGGACAACTTCAGGTTCGCGACCCCCCGGAGCTTCGCTTTCGTTCACGGCCTTGATGGGTTTTCTGGACATGCGCGCGAAAATCGGCGACCCCGTTTGCACGCCGCCGAGGTTAACCTGAGTCTCAATCATGATACTGACCTGCCCGAGGTGCGCTACCCGGTATTTGGCCAACCCGCTCCAGGTCTGGACGATGGGACGGACGGTCCAGTGCGCGGCCTGCGGCCAACGCTGGCGCGCGGTCGGCGAGGGGGTTCGGCCCGCTCCCGAACCGGAGGCGTCGCCGCCGGCCGAACCTTCACCGCGGACTGAGACCAACGCCGTACCCGACGCCCCGGTCGAGACCCAGGCTCCCATCGCCGAGGCGCACTCCCCTGAGCATGTAGACCAGGCGGAGGCCGAACCTCGATCGGAGCCCGAGGCTGGCGCCCCGTCCGCGGACTGGTACGCGGCGCCGCCTCCGACGCCCGCGTCCGACGAGTCCTTGAGCATCCCGGTGTTCCGGCCGCCGCCGCGCCTGACAACCGCCTTCGGATCCGGACCGTCCCGCGCCGGGCGGTGGCTGGCGATCGTCTTCCTGGTGGTGATCGCCCTGTTCGCCCTGATGGTGTTTCGCGACGTGATCGTCGCGGCCTTGCCGGGCCTGGCGCCGATCTATGCCGCGATGGGCCTCCTGGTTCACCCTGCGGCGGCCCCGCATGGCTGACCTCGCCCCTCGGCTCGAGGTGCTGTTGGCCGAGGAGTCGATCGCTGCGCGGGTGAACGCCCTGGCCGAGCGCATCGCCCCCGACCTGGGCGAGGACGCCGTCGCCATCTGCCTCCTGACCGGAGGCCTGTGGTTCGCTGCCGACCTCACGCGCGCGCTGGCCGGCCTCGGCAAGGCCGTGGCGTTCGACGCCCTGTGGCTGGCCTCCTACGGCGACGGGGCCGCGAGCGCCGGGCGGTGCGAGGTGCGCGCCGGTCTGCAGCGCCCGGTCGCCGGCCGGCCGGCCCTGATCATCGACGACGTCTTCGACACCGGACTGTCCCTCGACGAGGCGGTCCGCCACGTGCGCGCCGCCGGGGCCGCTTCGGTGATGACCGCGGTCTTCGCCCGCAAGCCCTGGCCCCGCCCGCGCGCCCTCACGCCGGACTACGTGGCCTGGGAGGCCCCCGGCCGCTTCCTGGTCGGCTACGGCATGGACTTTGGCGGCGCCTTCCGGGGCCTGCCCTACGTCGCGGCGCTGGAAAGCCAGGGGGCGAGCGAGTCGCGGCCCAACATCTCGCTATAGTTCGGCCTCGGCCGCACCACGGACCAGGCGTCACCCTTCACCAGCACTTCGGGGACCAGCGGGCGGCTGTTGTACTCGCTCGCCATCACCGCCCCATAGGCTCCGGCGCTCATGAACGCCACGAGGTCGCCGCCTGCCAGCGGCGGCAGCAGCCGGTCGCGCGTGAAAGTGTCGCCGGTTTCGCAGACGGGTCCCACCACGTCGTAGGGCGTCAGCGGGCCAGGGCGCGGCCTTATCGGCCGGATGTCGTGGTAGGCGTCGTACATCGCCGGCCGGATCAGGTCGTTCATCGCGGCGTCGAGGACCAGGAAGCGACGGCCCTCGGGCCGCTCGTGGACGTGGATCACCCGCGAGACCAGCACCCCGGCGTTGGCGGCGATCGCGCGCCCAGGTTCGAACGCCAGGTCGATGTCGAGGCCGCCCACCGCCTCGTCGGCCATGGCCGCGAAGTCCCGTGGCGTCGGCGGGTCGGGCTGGTTGAAGTATGGAACGCCCAGGCCCCCGCCGAGGTCGAGGCGCTGGACGGCGAGGCCGCGGCTGCGCAGGCGCTCGACGAGCTGTCGCATCAGGGAAAAGGCGCGGCTGAGGGGAGCCAGGTCGGTGATCTGGCTGCCGATGTGGCAGGCCACCCCGACGGGGTTCAGATGGGGATCGGCGGCCGCCGCCGCGTACAGCCGCTCCGCCTCGGCCAGGGAGACCCCGAACTTGTTCTCGCGCGCGCCGGTGGAGATCTTGGCGTGGCCGCCCGCTTCGACATCCGGATTGACCCGGATGACCAGGTCGGGCCGGACCCCGCGCGCCCGTGCGAGGTCGGCCAGCAGCCTCATCTCCGGCTCCGACTCGACGTTGATCTGGGCGACGCCGGCGTCGAGCGCGAAACCCAGTTCGGCGGCCGTCTTGCCGACCCCCGAATAGACGATCCGCGAGGGCGGAATCGCGGCCGCTAGGGCGCGGCGGATTTCCCCCTCCGAGACGGTGTCCGCCCCGGCCCCGAGCCGTCCCAGCGTGGCCAGGACCGACAGGTTGGAGTTGGCCTTTACGGCATAGGCGATCAGCGGCGCTCCCAGCCGCGGAAACGCGTCGAGCGCATCGCGGAACACCCGGTAGTGCCGCTCTAGCGTCGCGCTGGAGTAGACATAGAGCGGTGTGCCCACCGCCTCCGCCAGCGCTGTGAGAGGGACGTCCTCGCACCAGAGCTCGCCCTCGCGCAGCTCGAAGTGGTTCATTGCGGGCGGTTGTAGGGGTCTGGAAGCACGCCGGGAGGCGCTGGCGCGTTCGGCAGCGGGCGCATGCCGGGGGCCGGGTCCGTGCGCAGGTTGTCCGGCATGGCGCCGGGATTGTTGGGCCCGGGGGTGTCCGGGGCCAGGGGTTCCGGTTCGTCGGCGTCCTTAGACGCCTTGGCTGCGGCGGCTTCCTTCGCCTTCTTCGCCTTGTAATCGGCCTTGGCCTTGGCGCCGTAGAGCGGGGCCGGCTGGTCGAGAGGGCCTACCCGGCCGCAGGCGGCGAGGACCAGGGCGGCGGCGCCCAGGGCCAGGAGCGATGCGCGGATCATGAGAGGACTTCCTTCCAACGGGCGATCTGGGCTCGGACCTGGGACGGCGCCGTTCCACCATAGCTGACCCGGCTGGCCACCGACGCGGCGGGGCTCAGCACCTCGTAAACGTCGGCGGTGATGCGCGGCTCCAGCGACCGCAGGGTCTCGAGCGGCAAGTCGGCGAGGTCCACGCCCGAGGCCTCGGCCCGGGCGACGGCCTGCCCGGTCACATGGTGAGCCTCCCGGAAAGGCAGGCCCAGCCGCCGCACCAGCCAGTCGGCCAGGTCGGTGGCCGTGGAGTAGCCGGCGCCGGCCGCCGCGGCCATGGCCGCCCGGTTCGGCTTCAGGTCGTCCACCATGCCGGTCATCGCCAGCAACGAAAGCTCCAGGGCGTCGAAGGCCTCGAACGTCGGCGCCTTGTCCTCCTGCATGTCCTTGCCATAGGCGAGCGGCAGGCCCTTCATCACCACGGTGAGATTGACCAGCGCGCCGAGGATCCGCCCGGCCTTGGCGCGGATCAGCTCGGCGGCGTCCGGGTTGCGCTTCTGGGGCATGATCGACGAGCCGGTGGTGAAGGCGTCGCTCAGGGCGATGAAGCCGAAGCCCGGCGTCATCCAGATCACGATCTCCTCGGCCAGGCGCGAGAGGTGGGTGGCGCAGATGG
>NZ_DATMNA010000102.1:0-45605 GCF_035569475.1 Phenylobacterium sp. | reverse complement strand
CTGGTCATCATGATTAGACGAATGGAACGCCTGAACTATATGAGGGTGCGAGCGGCTTCGACCAAGGGGCTGTCATATAGATGGATTTGATGGCCGCCACGATCCCTCCGAGAGCACCCTATGCGGAAGACCCCGCGAAGTCCCGGGGCCGCAAGGTCGCAGAGTCCGAAAGCCGCACGCGCACGCCCTTCGCCCGCGACCGCGACCGCATCATCCATTCGACCGCTTTCCGAAGGCTGAAGGAGAAGACCCAGGTCTTCGTGGCCCACGAGGGCGACCACTTCCGCACCCGCCTGACCCACAGCCTCGAGGTGGCGCAGATCGCCCGCTCGCTGGCCACGGCGCTGGGCCTGGACGCCGACCTCGCCGAGACCATCGCGCTCGCCCACGACCTCGGCCATCCGCCCTTCGGCCACGCCGGGGAAGACGAGCTGCAGATCCAGATGGCCGCTTTCGGCGGCTTCGACCACAACGTTCAGACCTTCCGGGTGGTGACCAAGCTGGAGCGCCGCTATCCGCGCTTCGAGGGGCTGAACCTCACCTGGGAGACGCTTGAGGGGATCATCAAGCATAACGGCCCGGTGGTCGATAAGCTGGAGAAGCCCTCCTGGAGCGCCATTGCCGAGTTCGACGCCGAATACGACCTGAAGCTCGGCGGCTGGGCCTCGGCCGAGGCCCAGGTGGCCGCGCTGGCCGACGACATCGCCTACAACAACCACGACGTCGACGACGGGGTGCAGGCGGGCCTCTTCAACCTGGAGGAGCTGCGCTCGATCCCGCTGATCGGTCCGCATGTGGCGAGCGCGGTCGCCGAATACCCGAAGGTCGATCCCGGAATCCTGCGCCTCGAGGCCGTTCGCCGGATGATCGGGGCCATGGTCGACGACGTGCTGGCCGAGACCCGCCGGCGGGCCGAAAAGGACGCGGTGAAGTCGCCCGAGGACGTGCGCAACCTGGATCACGCCATCGTGGCCTTCTCGCGCGACATGGTCGAGGACCTGGGCGCGCTGCGCGTCTTCCTGATGGAGCGGATGTACCGCCACTGGAAGGTCAACCGCACCCGCAGCCAGGCCCGGCGGATGCTGGCCGAGATGTTCCAGCTGTTCATGGCCGAGGCCGACGTCCTGCCGGCCGAGTGGTACGCCCGCACCCAGGGCCGCAACGAGGCGGGGGTGGCGCGCGTGGTCTGCGACTACGTCGCCGGCATGACCGACCGCTACGCCATCGAAGAGCACAGGAAGCTCTTCCACCTGGATTCGCTCAACTAGCGCCCACCTCCTCCGCGAAGTCGCTGGCGGGAGGTCGCGCGCTTAGAGGTAGGAGGGCAGGGCGCCGTAGAACTGCTCCACCCCGGTGGTGAGCGCGCTCACCATCTCGCGCTCGGCGGGCGTGACGTAGGGGTTCCAGATGTCGAAGATCAGCACCGCGCGGGCCTCGGCGGAGTCGTTCCAGGCCTCATGCTCGATGGTGTCGTCGAAGACGAAGGCTTTGCCCGGCTCCCATTGACGGGTTTCCGCGCCCACCCGGAAGCCGCATCCCGGCGGCACGATCAGCGGCAGGTGGCAGATCAGCCGCGCGTTGTTGACCCCGGTGTGCGGCGGGATGCGGGTGTGCGGCTCGAGGATCGAGAACACCGCCGTGGGCGCTGAGCCCGGCAGCTCGCACCTGGGCCAGGCGCCGAGCGCGGCGACGGTCTTCGGGCAGCGGGCCATGTTGTCGGCCATCGCCTCTCCGGCCTTCCACAGATAGAAGACGCCCCAATTGCGGGAGTTGTTCAGCGCCCGCCACTTCTCGTCCGGCGTCGCCTCCAGGGCGATGTAGGGCTCCAGCACCTCATGGCCCTCGGCCAGGACGCCGACCAGTTCTTCGCGGATGTCGTCGGCGGCCGCCTCGATCCCGTCGAGCCAGGGAAAGTCCTCGCGCGGGAAGAACTCGATCGTCGGCAGCTCGGGCACATAGAGGAAGGTCGGCTGGGAGCGGTAGACCCGGCGCTTCTGCAGGAAGGTGGCCAGCGACTTGTCGAACCGCCCCATCGGTTCGCCGGCGTAGCGGGCGCGCGCCTCCTGCAGATGGGCCTCAAGGAAGCTCTCCAGGGCGCGGGCGTTGGCGTCGACCACGCGGCGGGCGTGGTCGAACAGCGGGCGCATGTCCGGCGGCGGCTGGACGCCCGGCGGGATCAGCATCAACGCCTTGCGGTAGGTCGCTGCCGCGGCGCGGCTGTCCTCGTGGAACTCGTGGCAAGCCGCTGCCTGGAGCAGGGCGCGCATGTTGGTGGGCTCTGCGGCCAGCACCCGGTTGAGTTCCGCCAGTTCCTCGCCGCGCCGGTTCAGGTCGCGCAGCGCCGTGGCGAGGTTGAGCCGGAAGGCGGGGTTCTGCGGCTCGGCGCGCAGCGCCCGGTCCAGGGCCGTCAGGGCGCCCGCCGGATCGCCCGCCAGCAGCCTGCGCTTGCCGATCTCGTTGAGCACCAGGGGATGGTCCGGCGCCTCGTTCTCCGCCTGCCGCACCAGCCGCTCGGCGTCGTAGGGCCGCCCGGTCGCGACGGCCTGGGCCGCCCCGCCGATCAGTTCCCGGATGCGTCTGTCGTCGGAGGTGATCACGCTCGGTCGGCTCGCCTCTGGGCGCGGGCGCGAGGCCGTCCGCGCGGCCAGCCCGATTGCACGCCATATATTTCCTATATGTTTCTGGCTGCGCGCCCTCGGCGGGGCGCGGGCGATGCGACGAGCGGACACGGCGGCGCGCCCAACTTCCGGCGCGGTCTGCGCACAGAAATCGGCGGGTAGGGCGGTTGGACGGGCGCGGGCTCGGCTAGACTGCCGCCCATAGCGCGCGATTCGGCGATCCGGACGCGCCCGCCTCGGGAGCCCTCGATGTCCGATCATGAGCGCGGCGCCTATACGCCGCCCACCGACGCGCCGCTGAGCTTCGACGCCCGCCAGCCGGTGCGCGGCTCCCGGCCGCTGCCCTTCACCCTGATCATCTCGATCCTGGTGCTCGCGGGCCTGGCGGCGGCGATCTTCATCTTCTACCGCTCCGGCGTGCGCCAGGCCGGCCAGCCGCCGCAGGCCGTCGGCGTTCCCGTGGGCGGCATGAAGGCCGCGCCACCCGCCGAGGCCCAGCCGCAGGACCCCGCCGCGGGCCTGCAGATCTACAAGACCGAAGGCGGCAAGGCCTCCGGCGACGGGGCGATCTCGCCGCAGTTCACCGCCCCGCCGGAACAGCCCCAGGCCCGCCCGCAAACGGCCGCGCCCGCCGTGGTGGTGACCCCGGCGGCGCCCGCCGCGCCCGCCCAGCCGGCGCCGACCCTGAGGCCCTCGATCCCCGCCCAGCCGCCCGCCGCGGCGACCCCGGCTGCGCCGCCCAAGCCCGAGCCCCCGGCCGCCAAGCCCGCACCTGCGCCCAAGGCCGAAGCCCCCGCGCCGAAGCCCGCGCCTGCGCCGGTCGCCAAGGCCGCTGCGCCCGCCAAGCCGAAGCCCGCGTCCGCGAAGCCTGAAGCTAAGGCCGCCGCTCCGGTTCCCGCCGCCAAAGCCGTGGCCGGCGTCGCCGCCGTGCAGATCGGCGCCTTCTCCTCGCAGGCCCTGGCCGACAAGGGCTGGAGCGACGCCGCGGCCGTCGCGCCCGGCGCCGCGGCCGGAAAGGGCAAGTCCGTCGAGAAGGTCGACAAGGACGGCAAGACCCTGTTCCGCACCCAGGTGACCGGCTTCGCCAGGCGCGCCGACGCCGCGGCGTTCTGCAACAAGCTGAAGGCCGCCGGGAAGGCCTGCTTCGTCAAGTGACGCTCGCGGCGGCCATCCTGGGCTGCTCGGGCCCGATCCTGACGCCTGAGGAGCGGAGCTTCTTCCGGCGGGTGAAGCCTTGGGGCTTCATCCTGTTCAAGCGCAACGTGGAGACCCCCGATCAGGTGCGTGCGCTCGTCGACGCCCTGCGCGACACGGTGGGCCGCGTCGACGCCCCGGTGCTGATCGACCAGGAGGGCGGGCGCGTGCAGCGGCTGGGTCCGCCGCACTGGGGCCGCTATCCGCCGGGCCGCGCCTTCGGCGACCTCAGCGGCAACGACCCGCTGGTGCGCCGCGAGATCACCCGCCTCGGCGCGCGGCTGATGGCCCATGACCTGGCCGCCCTTGGCATCAACGTCGATTGCGTGCCGGTGCTGGACGTGCCCGACCCCTCGGGCCACGAGATCATCGGCGACCGCGCCTACGGCAAGACCGCCGAGGAGGTGGCCCTGCTGGGCCGCGCCGCCGCCGAGGGGCTGATCGCCGGCGGGGTGCTTCCGGTGATCAAGCACATCCCGGGCCACGGCCGGGCAATGTCCGACAGCCACCTGGAGCTGCCCGTGGTGGACGCCAGCTTCGAGGACCTGGACGGGCGGGACTTCGCTCCGTTCCGGGTGCTTTCCGACATGCCCATGGCGATGACCGCCCACGTGATCTATTCCGCGGTGGACAGGAAGCGCCCGGCGACCACCTCGAAGAAGGTCATGCGCCGGGTTGTCCGTGGCGCGATCGGCTTCGACGGGCTGGTGATGAGCGACGACCTTTCCATGAAGGCGCTCAGCGGCGATTTCGCCGAGCGGGCCGCCGCCAGCCGCGCGGCGGGCTGCGACGTGGTCCTGCATTGTAACGGCGCCATGGACGAGATGAAGGCGGTGGTGAGAGGCGCGGGCGAGCTCAAGGGCCGCGCCGCGGCGCGCGCCAGGTCCGCCTTGGCCAGGCTCGCCAAGGCGCCCGAACCCTTCGACGCGGCCGAGGCCCGGGCCCGCTTCGACGCGGCCTTCGACGGCAAGTTCGCGGCATGAGCGGCGGCTTCCAGCCCAGCCTCGACTTCGCCGCCGCGGCCAACGCCGCCGAGGACGGCGAGGCCCTGATCGTCGACATCGACGGCTACGAGGGCCCGCTGCACGTCCTGCTGGCCCTGGCCCGCAGCCAGAAGGTCGACCTCTTGCAGCTCTCGATCCTGAAGCTGGCCGAGCAGTACCTGGCCTTCGTGCAGCAGGCGCGCCGCGCCCAGTTCGCGCTGGCCGCCGACTATCTGGTGATGGCCTCGTGGCTGGCCTACCTGAAGTCGCGCCTGCTGTTGCCCAAGCCCGAGCAGCCCAGGGCCGACGAGGTTCCGGCGGAGGAGATCGCCGCCCGGCTCGCGTTCCGCCTGGCCAAGCTCGACGCCATGCGCACCGCCGCCGAGGGCCTGCGCACCCGCCCGCAGCTCGGCCGCGAGGTGTTCAGCCGCGGCGACCCGGAAGCCATCAAGGTCATCCCGTCGGGCCGCATCGAGGGCGACCTCTACGGCCTGATGAGCGCCTACATCGCCCAGCGCACCAAGGAGGCCGGCCGGACCTACACGCCCGCGACGCCCAAGGCCTACCCGCTGGAGGAGGCCCGCGACCGCCTGCGCCGCCTGCTGCCGGAGCTCGATCGCTGGACGCCCTTGACCGGGGTGGCGCCGATGGGGCCGCCGGGGCCGGGCAGCGACGGGCGGCCCGGGCGCGCCTCCTATGTGGCCTCGACCCTCTCGGCCAGCCTGGAGCTGGTCAAGGAAGGCGCGCTGGAGGCCCGCCAGCTCGAGGCCTTCGCCGACATCTACCTGCGCACCAAGAAGGCCAAGGCGGCGTGAGCGACCTGGCCGACACCGAGCGCGAGGTCGAGGCGCTGCTGTTCGCCGCGGCCGGGCCCCTGAGCGACGCCGACCTCGCCAAGCGCCTGCCGGAGGGCGCGGACGTGGCCGGCGCCGTCGCGGCCCTGCAGGACCGTTACGCGGGCCGGGGCGTGGAGCTGGCCTGCGTGGCGGGCCGCTGGCGGTTCCAGACGGCGGGCGACCTCGCCTGGCTGATGACCGACGAGCGCGACGAGCCGCGGCGGCTCTCCAAGGCCGCCCAGGAGACGCTCGCCATCATCGCTTACCACCAGCCGGTCACTCGCGCGGAGATCGAGGCGGTGCGCGGGGTGCAGGCAAGCAAGGGCACCCTCGACGTCCTGCTGGAGCTGGGCCTGGTGCGGATGCGCGGCCGTCGGCGCACGCCCGGCCGGCCGATCACCTACGGCACCACCGACGCCTTCCTGGAGCACTACGGCCTGGCGAGCGTCGGCGACCTGCCGGGCGCTGCGGAGATGCGCGCGGCAGGCCTGCTGTCGCTGGACCTGCCCGCCGATTTCGCCGTGCCGGATCCCAATGCGCCCGGCCTCGACGAGGACCCGCTGGAGGACGGCGACGCGCCGGAGTTCCACATGGACTACCTGGGCGAGGAGACGGCCTGAATGTCGCGTGGCGCGGCGTGACGAGAGCGATTATATAGCCCCTAATCGATGTCGCTGGGGCGCGACGGGCTTGGAGTTTTCGACGCCATGGGCGGTCTTTCGATCTGGCACCTTGTGTTCGCAGCCGTGGTGCTTCTGCTGCTGTTCGGCGGCCGCGGGAAGATTTCCGGCATCATGGGCGACACCGCCAAGGGCATCCGCGCCTTCCGCGAAGGCCTGAAGGGCGAGGAAGAGGCGCACGAGGAAGAGCCCGCGCCGCCGGCCAAGCCGCTGCCCAAGACCGCCGCCAAGGCGACCAAGACGGCGTCGTCGACCCGCCCGAAGACCAAGGCCTGACGCCGATCTTCCCGCCGCGTTTCCTCTGCGCCTGAAACCGCGCTAAGCCACCGCCATGTTTCCTGAAGGGCGCGCCCTAGAATTCCTGATCGCCGCGGTCGTGGCGCTGATCGTGGTGGGTCCGAAGGACCTGCCGGTGCTGTTGCGCAAGTTCGGCCAGTTCATGGCCCGGGTGCGCTCCATGGCCGCCGAGTTCCGCGCCAGCTTCGACGAGATGGCCCGCCAGTCGGAGCTCGACGAGCTGCGCAAGGAGGTCGAGGCCATGCGCCAGGGGCAGTTGATCGACATGTCGACCCATGCGCCGGAGGTGAACCAGACCTTCGACGAGATCAGCCAGGGCCTCTCCGACGTGGGCGTACAGCTCAACGCCCCGGTGGCCTACCCCTACACGCCCGCCGCCGCGTCGCCGATCGAGGTGACCGCGGCCGCGAAGCCGAGGACGGCGCGCAAGGCTCCGGCCAAGAGCGGCGCGGCGAAGAACGCCTCGGCCGCCAAGGCGAAGGTCACGAAGGCCGCGGCCGCTAGGCCCGCCGCGTCGAGGAAGGCCGCCGCCGCGAAGGCTCCGGCCGCCAAGGCGGTCGCGAAGCCCGCTCCGGCCAAGCCCGCCAAGCCCAAGACAGCTCCGGCCGCGAAGGCGCCGGCCAAGCCGCGCGCCCGTAAGGCGTCCGCCACGTGAGCGACGCCCATGAAGACGAGATCGAGGCCTCGCGCGCGCCGCTGCTGGACCACCTGGTCGAACTGCGCACGCGCCTGATCCGCTGCGTGATCGCGCTCTTCATCGCCTTCATCATCTGCTTCATGTTCTCGACCCAGGCGTTCACGCAACTCCTGCATCCCCTGGAGATCGCGGCGGGCATCCTGGCGGTTCGCGCGCATGGCGCGAAGGTCGCGACCCATGGCTTCGACCTGATGGCGCCGGTGATCGAGGCCAAGAACATGTTCCTGGTCCTGGCCGGCATAAATCCGCCGCCGCCGGTGGCCGGACAGGTGACCAATCTCGTCTTCACGGCTCCGCTGGAGTTCTTCTTCACCAAGGTGAAGCTGGCGGCCCTGGGCGCCGTGGCGCTCAGCTTCCCGGTGCTGGGCCAGCAGATCTACGCCTTCGTCGCGCCCGGCCTCTACAAGAAGGAGCGCCGCGCCTTCCTGCCGTTCCTGATCGCCTCGCCCCTGCTGTTCGTGCTGGGCGCGGCCCTGGTCTACTACGCGATCCTGCCCTTCGTCCTGTGGTTCGCCATGAGCCAGCAGATCGTCGGCGCGACCGGGATCTCGGTGCAGCTTTTGCCGAAGGTCAGCGAGTATTTCGACCTGGTGACCACGCTCCTGCTGGCCTTTGGGCTATGCTTCCAACTGCCGGTGATCCTGACGCTGCTGGGGATCGCGGGCCTGGTGAACGCCAAGATGCTGATGTCCGGCTGGCGCTATGCGGTGGCGGCGATCGTGGTCGTGGCCGCCTTCATCACCCCGCCCGATCCGATCAGCCAGTTGCTGCTGGCCCTGCCCATCGTGGGACTCTATTTCGTCTCCGTCGGCTGCGTGAAGCTGATCGAGCTGCGCCGCAAGAAGGAAGACGCGGCGGCGGCCTGAGCCTTGGCCTGCCGCCCAACGCGCTCTAGAGAAGCCGCTTCCGCCCCAGCTAGCGACGCCCATGCACGATATCCGAGCCCTTCGCGAAACGCCTGAGCCCTATGCCAAAGGCTGGGACGCGAAGGGGCTGTCCGGTTCGGCGCTGGTGGCCCAGATCCTTGAACTCGATGCGAAGCTGCGCGCCGCACAGACCGGCTGGCAGACCGCCCAGGCCGAGCGCAACGAGGCGTCCAAGAAGATCGGCCAGGCCAAGGCGGCCAAGGACGAGGCCGGAGCCCAGCGGCTGATGGCCCAGGTCGAGGCCCTGAGGGCCAAGCTGGAGGCCGAGGGCGAAGCCGAGAAGGCCGCCGCCGGGGCGCTGAACGAGCTTCTGGCCAGCCTGCCCAACATCCCGGCCGCCGACGTGCCGCCGGGCGAGGACGAGCACGGCAATGTCGAGGTCCGCCGCTGGGGGACACCCTTCGCCATCGCCAAGCCCAGGGACCACGTAGACCTGGGCGAGGCCCTGGGCCTGATGGACTTCGCGGCCGCCTCGCGGATGAGCGGCGCGCGGTTCGTGGTGCTGAAGGGTGAGCTGGCGCGGCTGGAACGCGCGCTCGGCCAGTTCATGCTCGACCTGCAGACCCGCGAGCACGGCTACCTGGAGGTCTCGCCGCCGCTGATGGTGCGGACCGAGGCGATGTTCGGCACGGGGCAGATGCCGAAATTCGGCGACGACCAGTTCATGGCGGTCCCGGGCCTGAACACTGCCGAGAGCTTCCGCGCCACGGACGGCCCGATAGAGGCTCTGCCCGAGATCCGCTGGCTGATCCCCACCGCCGAGGTGTCGCTGACCAATCTGGTGCGCGAGCAGATCACGCCTGAGGAGGAACTCCCGCTGCGGCTGACCGCGCTGACGCCGAGCTTCCGCGCCGAGGCCGGCGCCTCGGGCCGCGACACCCGCGGGATGATCCGCCAGCACCAGTTCTACAAGTGCGAGCTGGTCTCGGTCACGACGCCCGACCAGTCGGGCGATGAGCACGAGCGGATGGTGAGCTGCGCCGAGGCGGTCCTGAAGCGGCTGGAGCTGCCGTTCCGCACCATGCTGCTCTGCGCCGGCGACATGGGCTTCGGGGCGCGCAAGACCTACGACCTGGAGGTCTGGTTGCCGTCCGAGGGCCGCTATCGCGAGATCAGCTCCTGCTCCAACTGCGGGGACTTCCAGGCCCGGCGGATGGACGCCCGCGCCAAGGCCGCCGGCGAGAAGGGCGCGCGCTTCGTGCACACGCTCAACGGCTCGGGCCTGGCCGTGGGCCGCACCCTGGTGGCGCTGATGGAGAACTACCAGGACGAGGGCGGCCGAATCGCCATTCCGCAAGCGCTGCACCCCTATCTGCCCGGGCTGACGCACATCGGGGGGATGAGCGGGTCTTAGATGCGCATCCTGCTCACCAACGACGACGGAATCCATGCCGAGGGGCTGGCCGCGCTGGAGCGGATCGCGGCCAAGCTGTCCGACGACGTCTGGATCTGCGCGCCTGAGGCCGAGCGGTCGGGCGCCAGCCGGGCGCTGACCCTCACCGACCCGATCCGGGTGCGCGAATATGGGCCGCGGCGGTTCTCCACCACCGGCACGCCCACCGATTGCGTGATGCTGGGGATCAGCGAGCTGGTCGAGGGCGCCAAGCCCGACCTGGTGCTCTCCGGCGTCAACCGAGGCGTGAACCTGGCCGAGGACGTGACCATGTCGGGCACCGTGGCCGGCGCCATCGAGGCGATGGCCATGGGCGTGCCGGGGATCGCGCTCTCGCAGGGCGGCTTCTACGAGGGTGGCACGGGCTACGCCTGCGCCGAGGCCTTCGCGCCGGGCATCGTGCGGCGCCTCCTGGAAGTGGGCTGGCCGACCCACGTGGTGATGAACCTGAACTTCCCCAACCGGCCGCTGGCCCCGGCGCCCGAGGTGGAGGTGACCCGCCAGGGCTTCCGCGACGCCCACGTCCGCA
The DNA here is from genome assembly GCF_035569475.1 of Phenylobacterium sp. Lineage (GTDB taxonomy): Bacteria > Pseudomonadota > Alphaproteobacteria > Caulobacterales > Caulobacteraceae > Phenylobacterium. The sequence goes on along the minus strand of NZ_DATMNA010000102.1, from coordinate 35,452 downwards.
TGGCCGAGAAGCGCACCGACCTGCGCGGGCGGGAGTACTTCTGGGTGGGATACAGGCAGGAGCGCTCGATGCCGGACGCCGGCACCGACCTTCGCGCCTTCTATGACGGCAAAATCTCGGTGACGCCGCTGCATATCGATCTCACGCACGGCGAGTCAGTGCACAAGCTGCGTGGCGTTCTGGGTGGGCCGCCGCCCCATGTTTGACGTCGCCAGGGCTTGAGGATGGCGAAGAAAGACGACGACACGGCCGAGACGCGGCTTGCCCGCCTGATCCTCGCCCTGCGCTCGCAGGGCGTGAGCGAGCCCGCCGTGCTGGCCGCCATCGAGACCACGCCGCGCGAGGCCTTCACGCCCGACCTGTTCAAGGAACGCGCCTTCGAGGACTCGGCCCTGCCGATCGCCTGCGGCCAGACCATCAGCCAGCCGTTCATCGTCGGCCTGATGACCCAGGCCCTGAAGGTCGACAAACGCGACCGCGTGCTCGAGATCGGCACCGGGAGCGGGTATCAGACCACCATCCTCTCCAAGCTTTCGCGGCTGGTCTATACGGTGGAGCGCTACCGGACCCTGATGCGCGAGGCCGAGGCGCGCTTCAAGGCGCTGGGGCTGACCAATGTCATCACCCGGTTCGGCGACGGCGGGGAGGGATGGCGCGAGCAGGCGCCGTTCGACCGTATTATGGTCACAGCGGCGGCGTCTGATGAGCCGACGGCGCTGCTCGCGCAGCTCAAGCCGAACGGCGTCCTGGTGGCGCCGATCGGCAAGGGCCCGGTGCAGAGCCTCAAGCGCTACACCGGCGACGGCAAAGGGGGATTCACCATCGAGGCGCTGACCGACGTGCGGTTCGTGCCCCTCCTCGACGGGGTGGCGAAAGAGCTTTGACCAAGACCCTTCAGCGGCCTGCGGCGGATTTGCGGGTTGGCGCGATGGGCCGGCTTAACCCATCATCAACCGTGACGCCCCGACTCATGCCCAAATACAACCCGGAGCGGCGATGACGCATTTCCTCCAGCGATCGGCCCTGATCCTCGTGGCCACGACCGCGCTTTGCGCGGGGCCTGCGCTTGCCAGGACGGCGCACAAGGCTGCGGCGGCCACCGCGCCGACGGCGGCGAACGGCAAGATCGTCACCCTGAAGGGCGAGCGCGGCGCCTATGTGGTCAAGAAGGGCGACACCCTCGAGAAGATCGCCGACACGCTCGACACCACCGTCGCCGAGCTGATGAGCGCCAACGGGCTGAAGAAGACCTCCGTCCTGCAGCCGGGCGACGTGATCAAGGGCCCGGTGGTCACCAAGAAGGCCTATGTCGTGGCCAAGGGCGACACCGTCTTCTCCATCGCCAAGCGTTTCCACGTGTCGGTCGACGAGCTGCGCGAGGAAAACGACCTCACGGCCAAGACCGCGATCCGGCCCGGCCAGAAGATCCGCCTGCCGGCCGACTACAAGGCCCCGGCCGTCGAATCCGCCGACGACCGGTCGGACGACAAGGCCGACGCCGCGCCCGCCAAGGCCGCCAAGGGCCGCAAGGGCAAGGCCGCGGCCGAGCCCGCCGACAGCAGCGGGGCCGCGCCCGACCGCTCCGCCCAGGGCTCGGTGGTCACCCGCGAGGCCAAGGGCGAGACCTACAAGGTCAAGAAGGGCGAGACCCTGGCCAAGGTCGCCGACCGGCTCGACACCGACGTGAGCGTGCTGAAGCGCCTCAACCACCTGAAGGGCAACGCCGTCCACGCGGGCCAGATCCTGCACGGCCCGAGCTTCGCCGAGCACATCTACACCGCCCAGCCGGGCGACACCCTGGCCAGCATCGCCCAGCGCTTCAGCGTCAGCGTCGCGAGCCTGCGGGCCGAGAACGAGCTTTCCAAGCGGGTGCTGTCGGTCAAGTCCGGGCAGAAGGTCTTCCTGCCCGACGGCTACCGCGACCGCAACGCCCCGGCTGAGGAACGCCCCGTCACCCGCTACCCGCAGCCCTACGTCCCCGGCCGCGGTTCGGAGCTGAGCCTGCCGGCGCACCCGATCCCCTACGCCCCGCCCGGCGGCCAGGCGCCCTCGGCCACGCCCACCGCGCCCAGCACGCCCGGCCCGACGGACGCCCAGATCTCGCAGATGGGCAAGGGCCGCTTCACGTGGCCGCTCACCGGCGCGATCCTCTCGGACTTCGGCCCCAAGGCCGGCGGACAGCGCAACGACGGGATCGACATCCAGGCCGACGCCGGCGCTCCGGTGCGCGCCTCCGCCGACGGCGACATCGTCTACGCCGGCGACCAGGTCCCGGGCTTCGGCAACCTGGTGCTGATCAAGCACGCCGACGGCTGGGCGACCGTCTATGCGCACCTGTCGCGTATCGACGTGAAGATGCAGCAGAAGGTCACCCAGGGTCAGCAGGTGGGCCAGGTGGGCGCCACCGGCGGCGTGCCCGAGCCGCAACTGCACTTCGAGGTGCGCTACACCCCCAACCCGCTGGAGCGGGCCCGCTCGGTCGATCCCAAGCTGGTCCTGCCGAAATAGGCGCTTTCCCTCCCCGGAGCGGGGAGGGATGGGCGTCACAGCGGCAGGCTCTTCCCCAATTCCCCCGCCAGGTCGCGGATGAACTGCCAGGCCACCCGGCCGGAGCGCGCGCCGCGGAGCTGCGCCCACTGGAGCGCCCGGCGGTCGAGGTCGGGGGCCTTCAGGCCGTAGCGCTTGGCGTAGCCCTGGACGGCGGCCAGGTAGGTCGGCTGGTCCATCGGCGGGAAGCCGATCCACAGGCCGAAGCGGTCGGAGACGCTGACCTCCTCTTCGGCGTCCTCGGCGGCGGCGACCAGGCCGCGGTCGTCCTGGCCCCCTCTCTCACCGTGAGATCGGGGCATCAGGTGGCGGCGGTTCGAGGTGGCGGCGAACAACACATTGGCGGGCGGGCCGCTGACCCCGCCTTCCAGCGCCGACTTCAGCGCCTTGGCCGCGTCCGCGCCCTCTTCGAAGGAAAGGTCGTCGCAGAGCACCACGAACCGCTCGGGCCGCGCGCGCAGGGTGTCGAACAGGCCGGGCAGGGCGGTCACCTGGTCGCGGTCCACCTCCACCAGCTTCAGGCCGGAGGCCTTGGCCGCCACGTCCATGAAGGCCGCCTTGGCGAGCGAGCTCTTGCCGGTCCCGCGCACGCCCCAGAGCAGGGCGTGGTTGTAGGGCAGGCCCGCGGCGAACCGCTGCAGGTTTTCGACGAACCGCGCCTTCTGCCGGTCGACGCCCACCAGGGCCGCCAGCGGCAGGGGGTAGTCCGGGGCCGCATGGAAGACGCCGCTGGCCGGGTCGTGGCGGAACAGATGGGCGGTTTCGAACGCCGGCTCGGGAGCCTGGGCGGGCGCCAGGCGTTCCAAAGCGGCGGCGATCCGTGTCAGCACGGGTTCAAGCTCATGTGTCATCGTTGCGACGCTTAGCCCGGCCTCCAGCGGCGTTCCATTGCAAATCGGGGTCGCAGCGCATAGCTTCCGCCGACTTCGAGCGGGGGTCCTCTGGAGGACCGCCGCCGCACTGATTTCCGGAGAGTCCATGTTCGCGACCCCAGCCTATGCTCAAGCCGCCGGCGGCGCCCTCGGCGGTGGCGGCCCGATGGACATGCTGGTCCAGTTCCTGCCGCTCGTCGGCCTGGTCGTGCTGTTCTATTTCCTGATGATCCGCCCTCAGCAGCGGCGCATGAAGCAGCACCAGGAGATGCTGGGCGGCCTGAAGCGCGGCGACAACGTGATCCTGTCGTCGGGCGTCCACGGCAAGATCGTCCGGGTGGAAGACGCCGACGTGGGCGTCGAGATCGCCACCGGCGTCACCGTGAAGGTGCGCAAGGGGATGATTTCCGAGGTCCAGGCCCGCGGCGCGCCGGCCCCGGCCAACGACGCCAAGACCTAAGAGCGTCCTTCCCTCATGATGAACCTTGCCCGCTGGAAGGTGATCGTCGTCGTCCTGGCGACGGTGCTCGGCCTCCTGTTCACCCTGCCGAACCTGCTGCCGGCGAACGTGCGCGAAGGCCTGCCGGCCTTCATGCCGAAGACGCCGCTCAAGCTCGGCCTCGACCTGCAGGGCGGTTCCGACCTGCTCTATTCCGTGGACACGGTGGCGCTGCGCAACGAGCGGCTGACCAACATGGCCGAGGACGTGCGCACGTCCTTCCGCGACAAGAACATCGCCTTCACCGACCTGGCGGTGAACAACGGCGAGATCGGCCTGCGGATCACCGATCCGGCCCAGGTCACGACCGCGGCCAACACCCTGCGCAACACCGTCGGCGCGCCGCTGGCCGGGACCACCGCCGGGCGCGACGTCACGGTCTCCACCCTGCCGGACCAGCGCATCCGCATCGCCTTCGTGCCTGAGGCCTTCGACGCGGAGGCCTCGCGCGCGGTGGAGCAGAACATCGAGGTGATCCGCCGCCGGATCGACCAGATGGGCACCAAGGAGCCGGACATCTCCCGGCGCGGCAAGGACCGCATCGACATCCAGGCCGCCGGCGAGAACGATCCGGAGCGCCTGAAGAACGTCATCGGCCAGACCGCCAAGCTCACCTTCCAGATGGTGGATGAGCAAGCGTCGCCGACGGACATCGCCGCCGGCCGCGTGCCGCCGGGCGACGAGGTGCTGCCGGCGACGGACGGCCGCGAGCCTTTCCTTGTCGTCAAGAAGCGTGCCCTGGTGACCGGCGAAATGCTGACCAACGCCCAGCCGGGCTTCGATCAGAACAGCGGCGGGTCCACCGTGGAATTCCGCTTCAATGGCGTCGGCGCCCGCCGGTTCGGTGACGCCACCCGCCAGAACGTCGGCAAGGTCTTTGCGATCGTGCTCGACAAGAAGGTGATCTCGCACCCGGTCATCGAGGGCCCGATCACCGGCGGCTCGGGCCGGATCACGGGCAATTTCACCACCGAGAGCGCCAACGACCTGGCCGTGCTGCTGCGCGCGGGCGCCCTGCCCGCGCCGATGAAGGTCGAGGAACAGCGCACCGTGGGCGCAGAGCTCGGCGCCGACGCCGTCAAGGCCGGCACCACCTCGGCCGTCGTCGGCCTGGCCGCCACCATGGTGTTCATGGTGCTGATCTACGGCGGCCTGTTCGGCGGCATCTCGCTGATCGCGCTGGCCGTGAACGCCCTGATGATCATCGGCGTGATGAGCTTCACCCAGGCCACCCTGACCCTGCCGGGCATCGCGGGCCTGATCCTGACGCTGGCCGTGGCCGTCGACGCCAACGTGCTGATCTATGAGCGCATGCGCGACGAACTGCGATCCGGGCGCACCGTGATCGCCTCGATGGAGGCGGGCTTCTCGCGGGCCTGGGGCACCATCTTCGACGCCAACATGACCCACATGTTCTCCGCCGCGATCATGTTCAACATCGGCTCGGGGCCGGTGAAGGGCTTCGCCTGGACCCTGTCCATCGGCGTGCTCACCACCGTCTTCTCCGCCGTCCTCGTCACCCAAGTGCTTCTGGCCTGGTGGTTCAAAGCCGCCCGTCCGAAGACGCTGCCGATCGCCTAGGAGGCCTTAAGAGATGAGCTTCTGGCCCCTGATCAAGGTCCTTCCCGTCCGCACCCACTTCCGGTTCGTGCGGCTGGCCCGCGTGTTCGCCACCCTCTCGGTGCTGGCGATCATCGGGTCGCTGTTCCTGACCCTCTATCCGTTCAAGCCGCCCTGCGGGGGCCTGGCCTGCGGCATCGACTTCAAGGGCGGCACGGTGATGGAGATCTCCACCGCCCCCACGCCGATCGACACCGGCAAGGTGAGGGCCGCCCTCGAGGGCCTCGGCGTCACCGACGTCACGGTCCAGGGCCTGGGCGCGCCGTCCTCGGCCATGGTCCGCTTCCAGGCGCCCGGCGGCGCCGACATCAGCGCCACCGTGACCCGCGTGCAGGGCAAGCTCACCCAGACGCTCGGCAAGGTGCGTTTCGTCTCCACCGACGTGGTGGGACCGAAGGTGTCGGGCGAACTCCTGACGTCGGGCCTGATGGGCCTCGGCTTCGCGATTCTGGCGATGCTGCTCTACATCTGGTTCCGCTTCGAGCTGCAGTTCGGCCTGGGCGCGGTCGCGGCCCTGTTCCACGACGTCTTCCTGACCTTCGGCATGATCGCGGTCCTGAGGATCGAGTTCGACCTGCGCTCGGTGGCCGCGATCCTGACCATCATCGGCTATTCGATGAACGACACGGTGGTGGTGTTCGACCGGTTCCGCGAGAACCTGCGCAAATACAAGTCCATGCCGCTGGGCGAGGTGATCGATATGTCGATCAACGAGATGCTGACCCGGACGATCATCACCAGCCTGACGGCGGTCCTGGCCCTGGTCGCCCTGGCGCTGTTCGGCGGGCCGACGCTCTACGGGCTGTCGGTGATCATGCTGTTCGGCATCGCCATCGGCACCTATTCGTCGATCTACATCGCAGCCCCGGTGATCATGCTGTGGGGCGTCAAGCGCGGCGGCGTCGACGAGCCCGCCGAGCCGCTGAAGCCCCAGACCGTCCGGTAGGCGAGGGCGCGCCCGCCGTGGCCCGCGACGCGCCGTCCATCGACGCCTACGGCGACGGCGGCTTCCGGCTGTCGGGCGAGCGGCACGAGGGCTCGCTGCTGATCGTCGGCGACAAGGCCCGGCCCTGGCCCGTGACCGCCTTCGCCGAGCTGACCGTGGAGTCGCTCGCCCCGGTGTTCGAGGCGGGCCGCGCGGAGGTGGAGTTCCTGCTGCTGGGCGTCGGCGCCCGCAACGCCCAGCCGCCGCGGGCCATCCGCGAGGCCCTGCTGGCGGCGGGCATGGGCCTGGAATTCATGGACACGCCGGCCGCCGCCAAGCTCTACAATGTGCTGACGTCCGAGGGCCGCCGCCTGGCGCTGGCGCTGATCGCCGTCTGAGCCGGTTTCCGCCTGCGTCAAAACGACCTATACCTGAGCGTCACGGTAGGAATCGCGAGGGCGCACCAATGGCTGGACTACTTTCCAACTTCCGTAACACCTTCATCGTCGGCCTTTTACTGGCCGTGGTGATGATCTGGGCCTATTCGCAGGGGCCGCAGGGCACGGGCGAGGCCTTCTTCGTCGCCGTGTTCCGCTGGATGCACGTCTTCTTCGGCATCCTGTGGATCGGGCTCCTCTACTATTTCAACTTCGTCCAGATCCGGGTGATGCCGGCGGTGCCGGCCGAGCTGAAGCCGGCCGTCTCCAAATATATCGCGCCCGAGGCGCTGTTCTGGTTCCGCTGGGCCGCCGTGGCGACCGTGGTCATGGGCCTGGCGATCGCCGGCAGCCGGCACTACCTCGTCGAGACGCTCAGCTTCGGCCTGGCCGGCGCCAGCGACGCCTCGAGCCACAAGCAGTACGCCCTGCTGGGCCTGGGCATGTGGCTGGGCATCGTCATGATGCTCAACGTCTGGGGCATCATCTGGCCGAACCAGAAGCGCGCGCTCGGCCTCGTCGAGGCGGACGCCGACACCAAGGCCAAGGCGGCCCGCATGGCCATGCTGGGCTCGCGGACCAACCTGATGCTGTCGCTGCCGATGCTGGTGGCCATGACGATGTCGCAAACCATCTTCGGCTGACGGCGTTACGATTTCCGACGTCGGGAAGGCCCGCCTTAACCGGCGGGCCTTTTCAATAGGGCCATGTCGATGATCCAGACGAGCGAACCGGAAGCCTCGAGCGCCGACACGGGCGACCTCGACGCGCTGATCCGCCGGATCGACCCCGACCGCTGGCTTTCCAGCCGGTTTGTCGGCGCCCTTGAGGCGCGCGCCGACGTGGTGGCCATCTACGCCTTCGACAACGAGCTGGCCCGGGCGCCCAAGGCGGCGTCGAACGCCCTGCTCGCCGAGATGCGCCTGACCTGGTGGCGCGAGGCCGTAGGGGAGATCTTCGAGGGCCGGCCCGTGCGCCATCACCCGGCCGCTCAGGCCCTGGCGCAGGCGGTCGAGCGGCGGGGCCTGGCGCGCGCGGACCTGGAGACCCTGATCGACGCGCGCTACCGCGAACTCGACCCCGAGCCGATGGGCGAGGCCGACATCCTCGACTGGGCGCGTGACACCGGCGGCATGGCCGCCCAGCTCGCGGCCCAGGTGCTCGACCCCAGGACCGAGGCCAAGATGGCGCTCGCCGGCGGCTCGGCCTGGGCGCTGGGCAAGCGGCTGGCGGCGAACCCGGAACTGCGGCCCACCTTCCTGAAGGTGATCCACGCCGCGCGCAGCGCCTCGCGGACCCTCAGCGTCGCGGCCTTTCCGGCCATCGCCCACGCCGCCCTGGCCGGCCGGCCTTCGACCAACGACTTCGCGCGACGGTTGCGACTGACCATCGCCGTGGCGCGCGGGCGGATCTAGCCGCAGAAGCCGGCACGCGGCCGACGAGATGCCCCTTGCCAATCGGGGGGCGTCAGCCAAGCATCACTGGCGAGGCCGCCCGCCAAGAGGCCGCCCTCAGGGATGGGAGGCGTCGCGTGTTCAAACAGCTTCTGACTCCGGTTGGCGACAGCCTGCCGTTGTCGTTCCTGGTCGCGGCCCTGCCCATTCTCACGGTCCTTGTGCTGCTGGGCGCCCTTCGCCGACCAGCCTGGCAGGCGTCGCTGGGCGGGCTCGCGGTGGGGCTGGCGACCGCGATGATCGTCTGGAAGCTGCCATTGACGCTGGCGCTGAGCGCGGTCGCCAACGGGGCGGTGTTCGCGCTCTGGCCGGTGATGTGGATCGTTCTGGCGGCCCTTCTGCTTTACAACATCGCCGTGGTCTCGGGGCGCTTCGAGGCCTTCCGGTCCTGGCTGCTGACCAACGTGCCGAACGACCGGCGAATCGTACTGATCGTCATCGGCTTCTGCTTTGGCGCGCTGCTGGAGGGCGTGGCGGGCTTCGGGACGCCCGTGGCGATCACCGGATCGCTGCTGATCCTCGTCGGATTTCCACCGATGGAAGCCCTGGTCCTGGTGTTGGTCTTCGACACCGCCCCGGTCGCCTTCGGCGCCTTGGGGGCGCCGGTCACCGTACTGGGCTCGGTGACCGGCCTTCCGGCCCACGCGCTCGCCGCGATGATCGGCCGGCAACTGCCGGTGATGGCGGCGATCCTGCCGTTCTACGTCATGACGCTTTACGGCGGCTGGCGCTCGGTCCGGGCGTTGTGGCCTGTGCTGCTGGTGGCAGGGCTGAGCTTCGCGGCAGCCCAGTTCGCGGCCTCCAACTACATCGACTACACGCTCACCGACGTGGTCGCCTCGCTGTTCTCGCTGCTCGCGACCCTGGCCTTCCTGCGGGTTTGGCGCCCGCGGCCGGATCCGGCCTTCGCGATCCCGGACGAGGTGGAGCGCGAGGTCCGCGCCGGTGCGGCGCCCGCCTGGCAGGGCTGGCTGCCTTGGGCGATCATCTCGGCGACGGTGGTGCTGTGGACCACCTTCAAGGTCGCCGCCATCGGCCAGAGGGACATCCATTGGCCTTTGCTGGACAAGGCGATCTCGATCACGCTCTACCACGACAAGCCCTACGCGGCGGTCTGGACCTTCCAGCCCCTGGCCACTGGGACCGCGATCCTGCTGGCCGCCATTCTCACCGCCGCGGCCGTCAGGCTTTCGCCCGCCGCCTTCTTCAACTGCGCGGGGCAAACGGTGCGGCAGGCCTGGAAGGCGGTCGTGACCGTCATGCTGATCGTAGGCCTAGCCTATCTGATGAACTATTCGGGCCTGGCCTACACCCTGGGCCTGGGCGCGGCGTCGACGGGACACGCCTTCGTGCTGTTGTCGCCGTTCCTCGGCTGGGTGGCGGTGATGCTCTCGGGCAGCGACACGTCGGGCAATGCCCTGTTCGGCAATCTGCAGGTCGTCGCCGCCAATCAGCTAAATCTGAACCCGGTGCTGTTCGCCGCCACCAATTCCTCCGGCGGTGTGATGGGCAAGATGATCTCGCCGCAGAATATCGCCACCGGCGTTTCGGTGACGGGCTTGACCGGGCAGGAGGGCCAGATCTTCGCTCGCACCTTCCCGCACAGCATCGTGCTGACCTTGATCCTCGGGGCGCTGGTCGCGGCGCAGCAGTTCCTGATCCCCTGGATCATCCCGACTCACTAGGTTGGCGGCGGCTATTCCGCGGCCAGGGCCGGCGCACCGGCGATCCAGGCGTCCAGGTCCGCCAGGGCGCGTTCGCCCATCAGCCGCTTCTTGGCGCGGCCGCGCTCCTTGTGCGGCAGGCGCTTGCCGTCGGGGCCGTGCTTGGGCCCCTCAAGCGGCGGCAGCAGGCCGTAGTTGATGTTCATCGGCTGGAAGGAGCCGGCGCCGGCGTCGAGGTGTCCGCCGGTGATGTGGCCGATCAGGGCCCCGAGCGCCGTCGTGGCCGGCGGCGGGGTCGCGGCGCGGCCGAGGCGCTCTGCGGCGGCGAAGCGGCCGGCCAGCAGGCCCACGGCGGCGCTCTCCACATAGCCCTCGACGCCGGTGACCTGGCCCGCGAAGCGCAGGCGAGGGTCGGCCTTCAGGCGCAGGCTCCCGTCCAGGAGGGTGGGCGAGTTCAGGAAGGTGTTGCGGTGCAGGCCGCCCAGCCGGGCGAACACGGCCTTCTCCAGCCCGGGGATCATGCGGAAGATGTCGGTCTGGGCGCCGTGCTTCAGCTTGGTCTGGAAGCCCACCATGTTCCAGAGCGTGCCCAGCGCATTGTCCTGGCGTAGCTGGACGATCGCCCAGGCCTTCTCGGTCGGCTTGTGCGCGTTGGTCAGGCCGACGGGCTTCATCGGGCCGTGGCGCAGGGTCTCGCGGCCGCGCTCGGCCATCACCTCGATGGGCAGGCAGCCGTCGAAATAGGGCACGTGCTCCCAGTCCTTGAACTCGGACTTCGGCCCGGCCAGCAGGGCGTCGATGAAGGCCTCGTACTGGGCCTTGTCCATCGGACAGTTGATGTAGGCCGCCGCGTCGCCGCCCGGGCCTTCCTTGTCGTAGCGCGACTGCCGCCAGGCGACGTCGAAGTCGATGCTCTCCAGGTGCACGATAGGGGCGATGGCGTCGAAGAAGGCGAGCTGGCCTTCGCCGGTCAGGTCGAGGATCGCCGCCGACAGGGCCGGCGAGGTGAGGGGACCGGTGGCGACGATCACGCTGTCCCAGGCCGCCGGCGGCAGGTCGGCCACCTCCTCGCGGGCGATGGTGACCAGCGGATGGGCCTCCAGGCGCGCCGTCACGGCCTGCGAAAAGCCCTCGCGGTCGACGGCGAGCGCGCCGCCGGCCGGCACCTGATGGGCGTCGCCGCACTGAAGGATGATCGAGCCCAGCCGGCGCATCTCTGCGTGCAGCAGGCCCACGGCGTTGCCGGTCCAGTCGTCGGCGCGGAAGGAGTTGGAGCAGACCAGTTCCGCGAGGCGGTCGGTCTGGTGGGCGTCGGTGCCGCGCACCGGCCGCATCTCGTGCAACACCACGGGCACGCCCGCCTGGGCGACCTGCCAGGCGGCCTCCGAGCCCGCCAGGCCCCCGCCCACCACATGCACTGGCTCTGGTTTCATGCGTGGCTAACTAGCAACGATCCGCGCGGATCGCGAGCGGGGCCTTGCAGGCAGGGGGCGTCAGCCCCAACCTTGCATCCAAAGGGCAGGCCGACTCGTTTTTCCTACGTCGTGGGGTCGGGCCTTTAGGGACGAGGATGGCGGGCTTTTCAGCCTCTGACGCAGCTCTTGAGGGATTTCGGGTCACGCGGGAGAATCCCCGGGCGTTCGGCGCCTGGGTGATCGTCTCGTTCCTGGTCAGCGTGGTCGCGTCGGTCAGCACCGTGTTCATGCCGGCCAATGTGCGCCACGGCCTGGAGACGATGAGCGCCAGTGAGACGCCGACGGCGGGGCAGTTCCTCGACGCCCTGATCGTCGTGGCGCCGATCCTCTTCCTGGGCCTGGCGGTCCAGTGCGTCATGGCCGCGGCGGTCTATCGGCTGATCTTCCGCCACGACGACACCCGCTTCGGCTATCTGCGGCTGGGCGCCGACGAACTTCGGCTCATGGGTCTGACCCTGCTCTACGTCGGCCTGGCCATCTGCCTGGTCGTCGGCCTGACCATCGCCTCGGCGATCGTGACCGCCGTGGCGTCGGTGGCCGGAACCACGGTCGCGGGCTTCGTCGGCGCCGCCAGCTCGCTGTTCTCCTTCGGGCTGGTGATCTTCGTCCTGGTGCGCCTTTCGCTGGCGCCGGTGGCGACCTTCGCCGAGCGGCGGCTGGCGATCTTCGAGTCCTGGACGCTCACCCACGGCCAGTTCTGGCGGCTGCTGGGCGCCTATGTCCTGGCGCTGGCCTGCATCGCGGTGATCGGCTTCCTGCTGATCGTGGTCTTCACCGGCGTGGCCGGGGTGGTGGTCCTGCTGACCGGCGGGCAGCTCTCGGACATCCGCGGCATCTTCAACGCCGATGAGACCTCGCTGCGCAGCTATCTGAGCGTCGGCGTGATCGCCTATACGGTGGTCTCCAGCGTGTTCAGCGCGCTCTACAACGCCGTCATCGCCGCGCCTGGCGCGGTGGCCTATCGGCACCTGCACGGCTGGCCGCCGGCCCAGCCCCTGACCGCCCAGCCCGAGGCGGGCTGAGCCCGCGGCCATGAGCGGCTTTTCCGCCAGCGACGCGGCCCTGGAGGGCTTCCAGGTGATCCGCGCGCAATGGCGCGTGGTGCTGGGCTGGTCCGGGTTCAACCTGCTGGCGATGATCGCGGTCGTGGTGATCTTCATCGTGGTCGGGGTGACCGCGGTCAGCGTGGCCGGCGGCGACCCGGGCCGGATCGGCGAGACCGTCGGCGGCCCGGTGGTGGGGCTCGCCACCGTGGTCGTCCAGCTTATGGTCGGCACGGCGCTGTTCCGGGCCATCTTCCGGCCCGACGACAGGGGCTTCTTCTACCTGCGGCTGGGACCCGACGAGTTCCGGGCGATCGGCGCAAGCCTGGTCCTGCTGCTGGGCGTCGCGGCCCTGGCGCTGGTCGCGGTGACCGTGGCGCGGGCGGTGCGGCCGATGGCGAGCGTCGGCCCCGTGATCGTCGGCCTGGCCGCGGTCGGCGTCGGCATATGGCTGGCGGTCAGGCTGGGCTTCGTCCTGCCGATCTGCGTAGCCGAGCGGCGCATCGACTTCGCCAGGTCCTGGCGGCTGACCCGAGGCCATGCCTGGGCGCTGATCGGCATGACCCTGCTGGCCGGCTGCCTGGGACTGCTGGTCAGCGTCCTGGTCTGGGGAGCCTTCTTCGTCCTGACCCTGGCCGTGGTGGGTTTCCATGAGCTGGGCGGCCTGGCGGGGCCGGAGGGCTTCCGCAACCATCCGGGCCTGTTCCTGCTGCAGGCCATCGCGCCCTTCATCTTCGGCCCCTTCGCGATCGCCATAGGCTGGACGCCCTGGGCCGCGGCCTACCAGGCGCTGACGGCGGGCCCGCCTGAAGCCTAGGTTGGCGACTCGATCGCCTCTTCTTTGATCGCCATCCTCCGGTCGCGCGAAGACGCGATCCGGGGGACCCATGAACACCACGGGCTCAGAAGGGTCGCGGCGGCGTCGCGCCCTATCCCTTGGTCCGGAGATCATGGGTGGCCCGGACAAGCCGGGCCATGACGATCAGAATTAAATTCAATGGGTTGATTGGGTTTTCACCCTAGGCTGTCGCGCTGGGCCGAGCTGAGGCCCGGTCATGCCAGGCCGTGAGGTTCTCGTATTCCGCCTCCAGCGGCAGGCCGATCCAGCCGGCGAAGTCGACGGTGGTCAGCAGGCAGATGTCGGCCATCGAGAAGCGGTCGCCGGCCAGCCAGGTCCTGCCCTCCAGCTCGCGGTTCAGATAGCGCTGGGCCCCCTTGTAGGTCTCCTTGTTGCTTTCCCCGAAGTCCTTGAACTGGGTCAGCAGGGCCGCCGTGCGCGGGTGCGCATGGCGCCAGAAATTTCCCACCGGCATCATCACGGTGAACTCCGTGCGCCGCACCCACATGTCGACCAGGGCCTTCTCCACCGGCGTGGTCCCGAACATCGGCGGGTCGGGATGGGTCTCGTCGAAGTAGCGGCAGATGGCCACCGTCTCGGCGATGCAGGTCCCGTCGTCGAGCTCCAGGGCGGGCAGTTGGCCCATGGAGTTCTTGGCGCGGAACTCCGGCGACTTGTGCTCGCGCTTCATCATGTCGACGCGGGTCTCGGGAAGGTCGATGCCCTTCTCCGCCAGGAAGATGCGCACCCGGCGCGGATTGGGAGCGGGGTTCGGCGCGCCGTAAAGGATCATGGTGGGGGCTCCCTGGGATCGAATCCCTCCTCTTTAGGGGAGGGTGGACGGCGCGCAGCGCCGGACGGGTGGGGGTATCGCGTTCAAGCTCGGAGTTTAGTCAGAAGAACTCCCTCTTACCGAAGGCCGAGCTTCCAATGCGAGCATGATCGCGTCCATCACGCCATTGATGTCGGTCCGGACCGCTGAATTAGAAAACCGCATCACCAGATAGCCGACGCGCTTCAGCACCGCATCGCGAACTGCATCGTGCTCTGCTTGCAGCGGATCGTTGTGCTGCCCGCCGTCCACTTCGATCACGAGCAATCGGTCGGCGCAGACGAAGTCGAGATAATAGCCTCGGAACGGTCGTTGCCGTCGGAGGTGAAACCCATGCGCGTGCAACCGCTTGAGCCGGCCCCATAGCCAGACTTCGGGTTCGGTCATGTGTTGCGAAGGCGGCGCGCCCTCGCGGTCGGCGCCGTGACCAGTCTTGACTCCCCCACCCTGGCCGCTTCGCGGCCTGTCCTTCCCCTAAAGAGGAGGGATGATTTGGCCCTAGGCCGTAACCCGCTGCTTCACCTTGCCGGCCTGGATCCGTTGCCGTTCCGCCTGGCGGGCCAGGAGTTCCGCCAGGTAGCGGCCGGTCCAGCTCTCGGCGTTGGCGGCGACCTGTTCGGGGGTGCCGGTGGCCACGATCTCGCCGCCGCCGTCGCCGCCCTCGGGGCCGAAGTCGACGATCCAGTCGGCGGTCTTCACGACGTCGAGGTTGTGCTCGATGACCACCACCGTGTTGCCCTGGTCGACCAGCTCGTGGAGCACCTCGAGCAGCTTCTTGGTGTCCTCGAAGTGCAGCCCGGTGGTCGGCTCGTCGAGGATGTAGAGGGTCTTGCCGGTGGCCCGGCGCGACAGCTCCTTCGACAGCTTCACCCGCTGCGCTTCGCCGCCGGAAAGCGTGGTCGACGACTGGCCCACCTTGACGTAGCCCAGGCCCACCCGGTTCAGGGTCTGCATCTTCTCGCGCAGCACCGGCACGGCCTTGAAGAACTCGGCGGCCTCATCGACCGTCATATCAAGAACGTCCGATATGCTCTTGCCTTTGAAGAGGATTTCCAGGGTCTCGCGATTGTAGCGATGGCCGTGGCAGACATCGCAGGTGACGTAGACGTCGGGCAGGAAGTGCATCTCGATCTTGATCAGCCCGTCGCCCTGGCAGGCCTCGCAGCGGCCGCCCTTGACGTTGAAGCTGAACCGCCCGGGGCCGTAGCCGCGGGCCTTGGATTCCGGCAGGCCTGCGAACCAGTCGCGGATCGGCTGGAAGGCCCCCGTATAGGTCGCCGGGTTGGATCTGGGCGTGCGGCCGATCGGCGACTGGTCGATGTCGATGACCTTGTCGAACAGCTCCAGCCCCTCGATCCGCTCGTAGGGCGCGGGCGCGTCGGAGGCGTTGTGCAGGCGTCGCGCGGCGGCCTTGTAGAGGGTCTCGATGGTGAAGGTCGACTTGCCGCCGCCGGACACGCCGGTGATGCAGGTGAAGGTGCCCTGCGGGATCTCCGCGGTGACGTTCTTCAGGTTGTTGCCGGCGGCGCCGATCACCCGCAGCACGTTCTTCCTGGAGATCGGACGCCGCTCGGCCGGCACCTCGATCTCGCGGGCGCCGGAGAGGTATTGGCCGGTGAGGCTGCGCGGCTCGGCCATGATGTCGTCCGCCGTGCCTTCGGCGATCACTTCGCCGCCGTGGACGCCGGCCGCCGGGCCCATGTCGATCACATGGTCGGCGGTGAGGATCGCCTCCTCGTCGTGCTCCACCACCAGCACGGAGTTGCCCAGGTCGCGCAGGCCCTTGAGGCTGACCAGCAGGCGGGCGTTGTCGCGCTGGTGCAGGCCGATGGACGGCTCGTCCAGCACATAGAGGACGCCGGTCAGCCCCGATCCGATCTGGCTGGCGAGGCGGATGCGCTGGCTCTCGCCGCCCGACAGGGTGCCTGAGGACCGCGACAGGTCGAGGTAGTCCAAGCCGACGTTGACCAGGAAGCGCAGGCGGTCGGTGATCTCCTTCAGGATCCGCCGCGCGATCTCCATCTGCTTGTTGCTGAGCTGGGCCTCCAGGCCCTCGAACCAGCCCGCCGCGTTCTTGATCGACAGATGGCTGACCTCGCCGACGTGCCTGCCGGCGATCTTCACCGCCAGCGCCTCGGGCTTCAGGCGATAGCCGTTGCAGACCTCGCAAGGGGTCTCGGCCTGATAGCGTCCGAGTTCCTCGCGGACCCAGGAGGAGTCGGTCTCGCGCCAGCGCCGCTCCAGGTTCGGCAGCACGCCCTCGAAGGTCTTGTTGACCTCGTACTTGCGCGCGTTGTCGTCGTAGATGAAGCGGATCTTCTCTCCGTCCGAGCCGTGCAGGATCACCTGCTTGGCCTGGTCCGGCAGCTTCCAGAACGGCGCATCCATCGAGAAGTCGTAGTGCCGCGCCAGCGCCTGCAGGGTCTGGGTGTAGAGCGGCGAGGGGCCCTTGGCCCAGGGCGAGATGGCGCCCTTGTGCAGGGTCTTGTCCTTGTCGGGCACGACCAGGTCGGCGTCGAAGGCGAGCTTCATGCCCAGGCCGTCGCAGGCCGGGCAGGCGCCGTAGGGATTGTTGAACGAGAAGAGCCGGGGCTCGATCTCGCTGATCGTGAAGCCGGAGACCGGGCAGGCGAACTTCTCCGAGAAGATCAGCCGCCGGGGCTCCTCCTCCGTCGGGTCCTTGTCGGCCCATTCGGCGACCGCGATGCCGTCGGCCAGGCGCAGCGCCTGCTCCAGGCTGTCGGCGTAGCGGGTCTCCAGGCCGGATTTGATGACCAGCCGGTCCACCACCACGTCGATGTCGTGCTTGAACTTCTTGTCGAGGGTGGGCGCGTCCTCGATGGGGTAGAACTCCCCGTCGATCTTCAGCCGCTGGAAGCCCGCCTTCTGCCACTCGGTGATCTCCTTGCGGTACTCGCCCTTGCGGCCGCGCACGACCGGCGCCAGCAGGTAGAGGCGCGTCCCCTCGGCCAGCGCCGTCAGCTTGTCGACCATCTGGCTGACCGTCTGGCTCTCGATCGGCAGGCCGGTCGCCGGCGAATAGGGCACGCCGACCCGCGCCCACAGCAGGCGCATGTAGTCGTGGATCTCGGTCACCGTGCCCACGGTGGAGCGCGGATTGCGGCTGGTGGTCTTCTGCTCGATGGAGATGGCCGGCGACAGGCCCTCGATCAGGTCCACGTCCGGCTTGCTCATCAGCTCCAGGAACTGGCGGGCGTAGGACGACAGGCTCTCGACGTAACGGCGCTGGCCCTCGGCGTAGATGGTGTCGAAGGCGAGCGAACTCTTGCCGGAGCCCGAGAGCCCGGTCAGCACGACAAGCTCGCCACGCGGAATGTCCACGTTGACGTTCTTCAGATTGTGCTCGCGCGCGCCTCGCACGCGGATGAGATTGTGCTGGTCGGCCATACTGTCCCGGAACGCTTTGCCACTGCCCGGAGGTCCCCGGCGGCGACCCCTTAATGTAGTGCCGGAGCGCAGAGATAACACAGGAACAGAAGTGGAACAAATGCCCTGCGGCGGGGGGCCGCGCCTCGACTGCTGACACCACGGTGGCAACAGGGCGGGCGGGGCGGCGCCGCGGCCGCCGCCTAGCCCCGGTCGATCCGCGCCGCGTAGCAGCCGCGCGCGGCGTTGTGGGCGTGGATGTAGGCGACCTCGGCCTGGGCGAACAGGCGCGCGATCACCGGCTCCAGGGCGTCGCCCGCCGCGATCTCGGCGTCGACCATCATGCCCGCCGCATCGAAAGCGCGCAGCGAGATGGCCTTGCGCACGCGCAGCGCGCCGGGGATCTCGCCGGCGACCCGGCGGGTCTCGCGCGCCTGCTCGCTGACGAAGATGGCGTGGCGCGAGCGATAGGGCGTGTCGGCGCTCTGATGCTCGTAGTTGAGCAGCAGCACGGTCTCGCCCGGCTGGGCGTCCTCCAGGGTCACGCGGCAGGGAAAGCCGGGGTTTGCGTCGACCGCGCAGCGGACGACCCCGCGCTCGGCCAGGGCTTCGTCGGAAAGGCCGAAGAGGGGGCGGAACGGCTCCAGCGGAAGGCCGGAAACGACGTAGGACATGCGAGGCTCCTTTGCGGCCCGGAACATCGGGGCGGGAGGTCGCGGAGCCAACCTGGCGAAATCAACACATGTCCGAAACCCGCGAGAGGGTGGGTTGCGGACATCGCCCCCGGCGACGCCAACAGTTTCGACGACCCGCTCGAAAACCCCGCTGGTCTCAGTCCCGGCGCTGAGCAACTTCCTTCTCACCGCAAAGGGACCGCGCCAGCTTGTCGCGCTGTCGCCAGACCTCCACCTGGGCGGCTCTAACAGAGCATCGCTGGTGCGCAATCTCTTGCGACGATGATGTCGCTTGACCTCGTTGTCTAAGCCATCCCGCGCTGGCTCGACCCAGGCGCAAAGAGGCCCGGACGGGTCCGGACCTCTTCTGGCGCGTCGTCGCGGCCGGCCGAAGGGGCGGCTCAGAGCGGCGCGAGCCTTAGATCAGTCGCGCGGCGGCGTGGAGGCCGCGCCTGCGACGGCGCCCGTGCCGCCACCCACGGCGGCGCCAACCGCCGCGCCAGGGCCGCACCCGATGGGGAGCGTCACAAGACACCCGATGGCCGCGCCAACACCGGCGCCCGTCGCGCCGCCGGCCAGGGCGCGCGCGCCCGGATCGGAGTGCCAGGCCCCCTTGTGATCGTAATACCCACGGTCACTATCCGGGTCGGCGAGCCAGTGCACGTGCTCGTCACTGCGGTGAGCGTCGTACCAATCGGAATTGTAGTAGATGATCGGCGCGGCGGGGCCGTATGCATACCTTTCGTGCACCCGCCAGCAGTCGCCATACTGATTGCAGGCGACATAGGTATGCCCGACCGGTTGGGCGCTCGCCACCGTCGGCATCGTGGCGCTTCCGGCCGCAGCGGCGATAAGCGAACTCATTGCGAACGCAGCGGTAAGAGTCTTCATTGGATCATCCCTTCATTGTGATGGGCCGCAGGCCCGCCAGCCGTCCAGCCGCTAGCAACGAGGCGGAAGGACCTTGGTTCCAGCTCGGAAAATGGGACGAGGGGAACCCGCGACGGTGTTCTGTTCCTCGGCGCGCCATGCCGTGTCACATCGACTGCGGGCTCCTTACCGGCTCATCCCGCATCCAGAATTCGGTCTTTCGGTTGAGAGACCTGTTGGCTGCTTTGCGGGGAGCGGACACTCGCCGCGACGATTGGGCGACCCGCCGGACCGCCGTGGCTCAATCCGCTATTTGACGTCGCTTGAGCCTTCCCAACGGCGCAGCCAGGCCTCCTCGTCGGCGTAGGCGCGTTCGACGCAGGCCCGCGTGGCGCAGCGCTCGCGTCGGGCTCGGCCTTCACGGGCCCGGGATTGGGTCTCGCCGGAGGTGTCGCGGGTTTCGGCGTTGGCGATCAGCGCCGCCAGCCGGCGTTCGCGGGCGGCGTAGTCGGCGGGCGAATAGCGGACGGCCTCCGCCTTCGGGGGAGGCGCCGGCGCCGGCAGGGGTGCGGGAACGGTGGTGTCGGCCGCGGGGCTGGACGGTGCGGACACAGGGGCCGGGGCGGGCGCCGCCGCAACGGGCGGCGGCGCGGCCTCCGTCTTGGGCTGCCGCGAGCATCCGGCGGCGGCGACCAGCATCGAGGCGACGAGCCAGACCGATCCGCGCATTTGTCAGCTCCCCGGATAACGTCGGTCTCTACGATCCGCCTCTCTGCGCGCGCGTCAAGCCGCGGCGTCGGCCAGGACCGGCGGGGCCGGAGCCGTGGCGGCCTCCTCGATCAGCCATTCGCGGAAGGCCTTCAGGCCGCGCTTCGGCGGCTGGCCGGGCAGGATCAGGTGGAACTTCGCCGGTGTGGCGGTGAAGCCGAAGGGCGCCGCAAGCCGCCCGGCGGCGATGTCGTTGGCGACGTAGATCCAGGGCGAAAGCCCGACGCCGAGGCCCGCGACGGCCGCCTCCAGCATGTAGAACAGATGCTCGTACTCGCGGTTCTCCGGCGGCTCGGGGACCGGCACGCCGGCGTGGTCGGACCACTCGGCCCAGGCCTGGCGGTGCGGCCGGGTGTGCAGCCGCGGCGTACGCGCCAGGTCGAGGCCGCCGGCGGCCAACGGCGGCGCCACGACGGGGCCGTGGAAGTTGTCCAGGAAGGGCGTGGCCGTCAGGCCTTCGCCCACGACGCTCTCGGTCAGGCGGATGGCCGCGTCGAAGGGTTCACGGGTGAAGTCCACCGGCCCGTAGGCCTCGGTGACCCGGATCGAGAGGTCCGGATGGCGGGCGTGGAAGCCGGAGAGCCGCGGGATCAGCCACTTCATGGCCAGGGTTCCCACGCAGGAGACGTGCAGCTCGCGGTCGGCGGCGGCCTTCACCTCGCGGAACGACTGCTCCAGCTCATCGAAGGTGCGTCCGAGGGACCGGGCCAGGCGCTCGCCCGCGTCGGTGAGCTTCAGGGCGTTGCGCGGCCCTTGCGTCAGCTTGACGCCGCAGAGCGCTTCGAGGCTGCGGACCTGGCGGCTGACCGCGCCGTGGGTGACGCAGAGCTCGTCGGCGGCGAGGCTCATCTTGCCGAGGCGGGCGAAGGCCTCGAACGCCCGAAGGGCCGTCAACGGCAGTTGGCTGCGCTTGGCCATGTGACCTCAGCTCACAAGCTTCCGTGTCGATATAACGACAGTCGGCGGGCATCCCAAACGACATCTGGGCGAGGTGTTCGTGAGTTCAGATCACGAAGGCGGGCAGCGGCCCAAGGTCGTTCAAGGCTCGCGGCCCGCCGCCCATCCGCGCCTAGAACGGCGCGCTCAGCAGCACGCCGTCGCCGCCATGGTGCAGGCCGTCGTCCTGGAGCCACTCGGCCTTGGGCGGGGCGGGCGGGATGGGCGGCTCGGCGGCGGCCGCGGCCTTGTCGGCGGCGCGATGGGCGGCGGCCGGCTTGGCGAAGAGCGCGGTCGCGAGGGTGCGCACCTGGCGCTGGTCGGGCGCCGGAGGTTTGGTGGCGTCGAGGCTGGAGGTCACGCGCGGCGTCGGCGGTGTGTAGCTGGGCGCGCGCCAGGGCTCGCCGGCGATGGAGTCCTTGGGAAGCTGCGCGTGGGCGCTGGCGGCTCCGCTGAGCAGGATCGCCGCGGCGATCGCCGCGCGGCGGACATGGGCGGACTTGAGCTGGGTCATCATGGCCGAAACACCCGCACCTGGGCTGGTTTCTGTGCCTGGTAGGTAGTGCCGCCGACCGGCCTCCGCCACCCCTGCGGGGCAGGTTGGCCCGGATTCCCCGCGCCGGGGCGCACGCCGGACGCGAGGAGCGGCCGGACGCCGTCCGAATCAGGCGCGCTTGTTCAGGGTGATCGCGATCGCCGCGGCGTTGGGACTCTGGATCCCGTTGGCGCCGTAGCTGACGCCCTTCTGCCGCTGGCTGGCCACTTCCTCGGCGATGGCGCGGACCAGGCCCTCGGTGACGGTCTTGGCGGCGTTGACCGCGCGGCTCTGGCGGGCGAGCACAGCGTCGAAGGCCTCGGTGGCGCGGATCAGGCGCAGCCGCTGATCGCGCGGGGCGCTGTCGACCAGGGACGGGTTGGCGCGGATGCGGGCCGACTCGTGGCGGTACATGTTGGCGAGGCGCTGGGTTTCCTCGACATAGGTCGCCGCCTCGTGCGGGCGGCGGTCCTCGAAGGCCTTGGCCTGTCCGGCCACCAGGCTGGTCAGCCGGTCGGTGAGCAGGATGAGCTGCTCGACCCGCTCAGCGGCGTCTTCGGCGGTCACGTTCATCAATGCAGCCCTTGCATCTTGAGCATCTCGCGCTGGACCGAAGCGGCCAGGCCGATACCGCCGTTGGCGACCATCTTGTTGGCCATGGCCTCGGTTAAGAACGACTTGAACATCTGCTCGCCGACGCCGCCGCCGAAGGGCGCGGCCGTCTCGGTCCCGTCGAACATCTGCTGCAGCATGACGGACAGGAAGGCGGACTCGAACTTCTGCGAGGTCTGCTTGATCTGGCCGCGTTTGGCCATTTCCGCGGCGCTGGGCGCGGCGGCGGCCGGCGTCGCGGGGGCCAGCAGGTTGGCGGGCAGGGCGGTGGCGGCGGTGAGGTCGGTCATTATTGCACCTGGATCTCGGCCTGCAGGGCGCCGGCGGTCTTGATGCTCTGCAGAATGGAAATCATGTCCCGCGGCGTGACGCCCAGGGCGTTCAGCCCCGCCACCATGGAGGACAGCGACGCGCCGCTCCTCAGGGTGACGAACTTCTTGCCCTTCTCCTCGTCCACCGAGATGTCGGACTGCGGGACGATGGCGGTGGTCCCGCCCCTGGAGAAGGGGGTGGGCTGGCTGACCTGCGAGCTCTCGCGCACCGTGATCGTCAGGTTGCCCTGCTGGATGGCGACGGTGGAGACCCGCACGTTCTCGCCCATGACGATGACGCCGGCGACCTCGTCGATCACCACCTTGGCGGGGGCGTCGGGCTCGATGGCGAGGTTCTCCACCTGACTCACGAAGCTGACCATGTCCTGGCCGGTCGGCGGGCGGATGGCGACGATGGTGGGGTTCTGCATTTGGGCTGTGCCGGGGAAGCGGCCGTTGATCACGTCGGCGATCCGCTGGGCGGTGGTGAAGTCGGGGTTGCGCAGGGTCAGCCGCAGCGTCGTCATGCTGGCGAGCTGAAAGCCGGTGTCCTTTTCGACATTGCCGCCGCCGGCGATGCGGCCGGCGGTGGGCACGCCCTTGGAGATCGTCGAGCCCGAGGCGCCCGAGGCGCTGATCGAGCCGGTCTGCACCGTGCCCTGCGCCACCGAATAGACCTGGCCGTCGGCGCCGTAGAGCGGGGTCATCAGCAGCGTGCCGCCCAGCAGGCTCTTGGCGTCGCCGATCGCCGAGACCGTCACGTCGATCTTCGCCCCGGGGGCGGAGAAGGGCGGCAGGTTGGCGGTGACCATCACCGCGGCCACGTCCTTGGTGTTCGGCGTGGCCGAGCGCGTGTTGACGCCCAGCCGCTCCAGGGCGGACTGCAGGCTCTGCTGGGTGAAGGGGGCGTTGCGCAGGGCGTCGCCGGTGCCGTTCAAGCCCACGACGATGCCATAGCCGACGAGCTGGTTGGCGCGGACGCCTTCGAACTCGACGATGTCCTTGATGCGGGATTTCGCGGCCGCCGGCCCGGCGCACAGCCCCGCGGCGAGGCTGATCGCCAGGAGAAGGGCGGGGACGGCGCGGAGGGAAAGACGCATGATCAACCGGTTGAAGCTGCTTCGCCGGTTGCTATGCGATCTGCGTGCCAGTTCCGGGGGTTGGGAAAAGCCAATGAAAACAGTTTTGGGGCCTGCGCCGACGCCGTGCGGATCGGGGCCGGCGGCAGTTTTTGCCCGGCATTAACCATGCTGCAAGCTTGGCGGCCGACAACTGGGGTCAAGTTCGAGTCACAGGGATTGAAGCGCGCAGCATGAAGGTCACCGGCCCAAGCGGGATCGGATCGTCCTCCGGCGCACGTCCGGCGCGCGGCGCCGGCGGCGAAGGCTTCCGCGTCATTACGCCCGAGCCGGCCGGCGGCGCCGGCCAGGCCTCGTCGGTTTCGCAGACCGGCGGCGTCATGGGCCTGGGCGCGCTCCTCGCCCTGCAGGACGTGGGCGGGCCCCTGGAACGCAAGCGCCGCGCCGTGCGCCGCGCCGGGCGCATCCTCGATGTGTTGGACGACATCAAGGTGGCGTTGCTCGAAGGCGAACTCTCGGCCAGCGACCTGGACCGCCTGCGCCGCGCCATCCGCGACGAGCGCGAGCAGACCGACGATCCCAATCTGGAAGCGGTGCTCGACGACATCGAACTTCGCGCCGCAGTTGAAATGGCGAAGCTTGAACGGGCCTCACGTGCGGCCTAAAGGCACGCGCGCACTCGTGCAGATTGAATGCACTGTTTTGTTTGCTATAAGCGCCGCGCGTGTCTCGGGCAGCTTAGGGGGCTCGGAGTGTCCATGAAGGCATCTGCCGTGTTGGCTGATCGTCCTGGTTACCGTCCTTCCGAGGACGAGGAGTTCATGAACGAGCGTCAGCTTGAGTATTTCAGGCAGAAGCTCATCGACTGGAAAGAGGACATCCTCCGCGAATCTGGAGAGACCCTCAAGCATCTGCAGAGCGAGACCGAAAATCATCCCGACCTGGCCGATCGCGCCTCGTCGGAGACTGACCGGTCTCTTGAGCTGCGCACGCGTGACCGGCAACGCAAGCTGATTTCCAAGATCGACGAAGCGCTCCGGCGGATCGAGGACGGCAGCTACGGCTACTGCGAGGAGACCGGCGAGCCCATCGGCGTCGCCCGTCTCGACGCCCGGCCGATCGCCACGCTCAGCCTGGAGGCCCAGGAACGCCACGAGCGCCGCGAGCGGGTTCATCGGGACGACTGATCTGGCCATCCCTCCTCTTTAGGGGCGGGTGGACGACGCGAAGCCTCGGACGGGTGGGGGTCTGTGGGCCAGACCGAGAGTCCGCCGCTTGAACGAGAATCCCCCACCCTGGCCGCTGCGCGGCCTGTCCCTCCCCTGAAGAGGAGGGATTAGCTCCTTTGCCATTCTTCAACGCCCCGCCTATATATGCTCAAAGTGAGCATTTCTCCCGGGCGGCAAATCAGGCGCTAGTGGCGGGGGGATGAGGGGCCGACCGCCGTGACCAGATCCGGGACCCGACCGTTCCACGCGATCCACAGCCACGGCTTCGTGCGCGTGGCGGCCTGCACGCCGACCGTGGCGGTGGGCGATCCGGGCCTCAACGCCGTCGAGACCCTGACACTGGCCAAGGCCGGCCACGCGCGGGCCTGCGACCTGATGCTGTTCCCGGAACTGGGGCTGTCGGCCTACGCCATCGACGACCTCTTCCTGCAGGACGCCCTGCTGCGGCGGGTGGAGGCGGAGATCGAGGGCCTGGCCGCCGCCAGCCGGGACCTCGCCCCCGTGCTGATCGTCGGAGCGCCCATCGCGCATTCGGGGGCGCTCTACAACTGCGCGGTGGTCATGTCGCGCGGCAGGATTCTCGGAGTCGTCCCCAAAAGTTTCCTGCCCAACTATCGGGAATTCTACGAGAATCGCTGGTTCGCGCCGGGCGCGGGCGTCACTGGCCTGACGACGCGCCTGGCCGGCCAGGACGTCCCCTTCGGGACCGACCTGGTGTTCGAGGCCAGCGACCTTGCCGACTTCAGCTTCGCCGCCGAGATCTGCGAAGACTTCTGGTCGCCGACGCCGCCCTCGACCCAGGCGGCGCTGGCCGGGGCGCTGATCCTCTGCAACCTCTCGGCCTCCAACATCGTGGTCGGCAAGTCCGACGAGCGCGAACTGCTCTGCGCCTCGCAGTCCATGCGCTGCATGGCGGCCTACCTCTATTCGGCCGCCGGGCCGGGCGAGAGCACCACCGACCTCGCCTGGGACGGCCAGGCCTCGATCCATGAGCTTGGCCGCCGGCTGGCCCAGACCGACCGCTTCCCGACCAAGGCCCAGATGGCGGTCGCCGACATCGACGTGGAGCGCCTGCGCCTGGAGCGGCTGCGCACGCCCACCTTCAACAACGCCGCCGTCGCCGCGGGGCGGCCGGAGAAGGCCTTCCGCAAGGTCGCCTTCGAGCACAGGCCCAGCTTCGAGGACGTGGGCCTCGAGCGGCGCCTCGACCGCTTCCCCTTCGTGCCGGACGACCCGGCTCGCCTCGACCAGGACTGCTACGAGGCCTTCAACATCCAGGTCCAGGGCCTGACCCAACGCCTGCGGGCCACCAAGTCCAAACACCTGATCGTCGGCATCTCGGGCGGGCTCGATTCCACCCACGCGCTCCTGGTGGCCTGCAGGGCGTTCGACCTGCTGGGCAAGCCGCGCAGCGAGATCCTGGGCTTCACCATGCCCGGTTTCGCCACCAGCGAGGGGACCAAGGCCAACGCCTGGGCGCTGATGAAGGCGCTGGGCGTCACCGGCCAGGAGATCGACATCAAGCCGGCCGCGCGGCAGATGCTGGCCGACATGGACCACCCCTTCGCCAGGGGCGAGCCGGTCTACGACATCACCTTCGAGAACGTGCAGGCGGGCCTCAGGACCGACTATCTGTTCCGCCTGGCCAACCGCCATTCGGGTCTCGTGCTCGGAACAGGCGACCTGTCGGAGATCGCGTTGGGCTGGAACACCTACGGCGTCGGCGACCAGATGAGCCACTACAACGTCAACGGCTCGCTGGCGAAGACCCTGATCCAGTACCTGATCCGCTGGGTGGTGAAGACCGGCCAGCTCGACGCCGCGGCGTCCAAGACCCTGCTCGCCATCCTCGACACCGAGATCTCGCCGGAACTGGTGCCGGCCGACGCCTCGGGCGCGATCCAGTCGACCCAGGCCAAGGTCGGACCCTACGAGCTGCAGGACTTCAGCCTCTATCACATCACCCGCTTCGGGCTGCGGCCGTCGAAGGTGGCGTTCCTGGCCTGGCACGCCTGGCGCGACGCCGGCGCGGGCGACTGGCCGCCCGACTTCCCGGAAGGCGCGCGCAACGCCTACGACCTGGCGGCCATCAAGAAATGGCTGGGCGTCTTCCTCTACCGCTTTTTCGAGATCAGCCAGTTCAAGCGCTCGGCCATGCCCAACGGGCCGAAGGTGATCTCCGGCGGCGCGCTTTCGCCCCGCGGCGACTGGCGCGCACCCTCCGACGGGACCGCGAAGGTCTGGCTGGACGAGTTGGAAGCGAACGTGCCCTGACTTTCCCTTCCCTTCATGGGGAGGGAAGGTCCTAGGTCACGCTGGTCAGCATCGGCGAGGCGCCGGCCTTGGGGCCCACGAACAGGGCGGGCACGATGTCCTCGACCCTTTCGACCACGGTCCAGGCGCCCATGAAGGCCGGCGGGGTCAGCTTGGCGTCGACGGTGTGCTGGAAGAGGGCGAACAGCGGGCCCCAGAAATTGTCGGGGTTGTAGAAGACCACCGGCATGGTGTGCAGGTCGAGGCGCCGCCAGGAGAGGAGCTCGATCACTTCCTCGAGGGTGCCGATGCCGCCCGGCAGGATGACGAAGCCGTCCGACTCCTCGAAGAACATCTGCTTTCGCTCGTGCATGGAGGTGACGATCACGTGCTCCACCGTCTCCAACGCGCGCTCCTTGCCGACCAGGAAGTCGGGGATGATGCCCAGCACCTTGCCGCCCGCCTCGTGCGCGGCCCGCGCCGTGGCGCCCATCAGGCCCACGCCGCCGCCGCCGTAGACCAGCCGCAGGTCCGCCTTCGCCAGCGCCCGGCCGAGGTCGGCGGCGGCGCGCAGAAAGGCCGGATCGGCCGCGTCGGACGAGCCGCAGAACACGCAAACGGACTTCAGGCTGTCGGGCTTGGCGCCCATTGATCGATACTCCGGGAAGATTCGCCCGCTTGTGGGCGCAGGGCGAAAGCCTGATTAGCTAGGCCCAGGGTTAAGGAGTTTCAACCAAACCGTGGTTCCCGCGAAATCCCCAGCCGCCGTTCTCGCCGCCGCGGCCCTGGGCCTGGCGGCCTGCGGGGCGCACCCGCCCGCCGCCGGTCCGGAACGGGAGGCCGCGGCCCCGGAGGCGGGCAACCTGGCCCCGCCGCAGATCGACGCCATTCGCCTGGCGGCCTCCGGCGTCATCCTGAGCGGCGCGGCGCCGGCGGGCGGCAAGGTGCGGCTGGCGACCCCGGCGGGCCAGGCGATGTTCGCCACGGCCGACGCCCATGGCCGCTGGACCATCGCCCTGCCGGGCGCGGCCGAGCCCCGTATCTTCGGCCTGTCGGCCAGCGAGCGTGGCCGCCAGATCCAGGCGGAAGGCTATCTGCTGGTGACGCCACAGGGGCAGGCGGCGCTGCTGCGGGCGGGCGCCGCGGCCCTGCGCATCGACACGCCGGCGAGGCCCGGCCTGCGGGCCATCGACTTCGACCGCGGCGGCGGCGTGGAGGTCTCCACCCAGGTCGGCCCCGGGGCCACCGTGATCGTGCGCCTGGACGGCCGTCAGGCCGCGGAGGGCCGGGCGGACGCGGCCGGCCGCTATGTGGGGAGCCTCGGCTCGCAGAGCCCGATCCGCGCAGGCGCGCACCAACTGCAGGTCGCCGGCGACGGCTTCGCCGACCAGGTGACCGCCCAGCTCTCGGCCGCCGCGCCCCTTGCGGATGGGCCGATGCGTAGCCAGCTCACCCCTGCCGGCCTGCGGGTCGACTGGATGACGCCGGGCGGCGGCGTGCAATCCACCCTTCTCGTGCACTGACGGAGCAACGGTTGGCCTTCGCCCACCCTGGAATGACCCGCCGCTTCGGCGGCGAGCCGGCGCCCCGCGAGGCGAGGTTCAGCTTCTGGGGCTCCCTGGCCGACCTTTGGGCGCTGGTGATGCGCTCGGGCGCGCCGCAGTTGCGGCTGCGGATCGGCGTGGCCCTGGCCCTGGTCTTTGTCGGCAAGCTGGCCGGGGTGATCGCTCCGGTGATGCTGGGGGACGCCATCAACACCCTGCGGCCGGTGGCCGAGGGCGGAGTGGCCGTTGGCGCGACCTTCGTCGGCCTGGCCATGGCCTTCGCCGCCCTGCGGCTGGTCGCGGCCTGCGCGCCCTACGCCCGCGACGCCATCTTCACGCGGGTCTCGCAGTCGACCATGGCCAAGGCGGCCGTGGAGACCTTCGCCCATGCGCTGGGCCTGTCGCTCGATTTCCACCAGAGCAAGCAGACCGGGACGCTCACGCGGATCATCGACCGGGGCTCGCGCTCCACCGACTTCCTGATCCGCAGCCTGATCTTCAACCTGGGCCCGACAGCGGTCGAGCTGGTCATGGCCATGGCGGTGATGGTCGCGCGGCTGGACTGGCGCTTTGCGATCACCGCGCTCGCCACCCTGGTGCTCTACGTCGTGGTCACCTTCCGGATCACCAACTGGCGGCTGTCGCATCGGCGCGAGCTGAACGAGACAGACAACCGCGTCGCGGGCCTCTCCTCCGACGCCCTGATCAACTACGAGACCCTGAAGACCTTCGGGGCCGAGGACCGCATCGTGTCCACCTACGAGCAGGCAATGGGCGACTATGTGGACGCCAGCGCGCGGGCCAACTCGTCGCTCAACCTGTTGAACGGCTCGCAGTCGGTGATCCTGAACGTGGGCCTGGCGGCGCTGACGGTCATGGCCGGCTACGAGGTCGCCGGCGGCCACCTGAAGATCGGCGACGTCACCACCGCGATCTTCCTTTTGAGCGGCCTCTATGCGCCGCTGGGCATGCTGGGCTTCCAGTACCGCGAGATCCGCCAGGCCTTCATCGACATGGAGCAGATGATCTCGCTGCGCGACATCACGCCCGACATCGTCGATGCGCCGGACGCGACCGACCTGCCCCCGGCCAGCGGCGCCGGCGCCTCCGTCGCCTTCGACCGGGTGAACTTCCAGCACGACGCCCGCTCGGTGGGCTTGCGGGACGTCAGCTTCGAGGCTCCGCCGGGGACCACGACGGCGCTGGTGGGGCCGTCGGGCGCGGGCAAGACCACCGCCGTGCGCCTCGCCATGCGCCTGCTCGACCCCAACTCCGGGCGGGTGCTGATCGACGGGCTGGACATGCGCCAGGTGAAGCAGACGGCGCTGCGCCAGGCGGTCGCCCTGGTGCCGCAGGACGTGGCCCTGTTCAACGACAGCCTCTACGCCAACATCGCCTTCGCCCGGCCGGGCGCGGGCAACGACGAAGTGCGCGCCGCCGCCGAGGCCGCCGAGTTGGGCCCATTCATCGACAGCCTGCCGAACGGCATGTCGACCATGGTCGGCGAGCGGGGGCTGAAGCTCTCCGGCGGTGAGCGCCAGCGGGTGGGGATCGCCCGGGCGCTGCTGGCCAATCCCCGCGTCCTGATCCTCGACGAGGCCACCAGCGCCCTCGACGGGCCCACCGAGGCGGCGATCCAGGAGACCCTGCGCAAGGTCAAGGCCGGCCGCACGACCCTGGTCATCGCCCACCGCCTGTCCACCATCGTCGACGCCGACCAGATCCTGGTCCTGCGCCGCGGCCGCATCGTCGAGCGCGGGACCCACGCGGAGCTGCTGGCCAAGACGGGGGAATACGCCGCGCTCTGGCGGCGCCAGACGCGGGAAACCTGAGGCCGCGCCCGCGGCCTGTCTTAACCACCAAGGCCACCAAGAAGATATGGCCCCGCCAGCAAAGCGCGGCGCTCGCCGTGCGCGTGGGTTTCTTGGCGTCCTTGGTGGTTAAACCTGCAACACCTGCAGCGCGCAGCGAGGAACGATCAGGACGCGATCGACTTCCCCATGCGGGCGAGCGGCACCGGCTCGCCGCCGCGGTCGTCGAGGATCTCCTCGATCACCGTGTAGCCGGCGCTGAGGTAGAGCGGTTGGCCGGAGAGCGTGCCCATCAGCTCCAGCCGGGTGAACCCCTCGGCCCGGGCGGCGTCTTCGCAGAGCGCCAGGATCAGGCGGCCGACGCCGCGGCGGGCGAAGGCGGGATGGGTGTACATGGCCCGCACGCGCGCCGCGTCCCTAGCGGGGTCGAGCAGGGCGGCGTCGCGGCCCGGCGAATGGTCGCCGCCATAGAGGGTGGCCCTGCGGCTCCAGCCGCCGCAGCCGGCGATCTGGCCGTCGGCCTCGATCACGAAATAGGTGCCGTCGGCGATCAGTTGGCGGTCCAGGCCCATGATCGTGCGGCTGGCGGCGATCTGGGCGGGGGTGAGGAACCCCTGCTGCAGCTCGGCGATGGCGGCGTCCATCACGGCTTCCAGCGCCGGTATGTCCTCAGGACCCGCCAGGCGGGAGGTCAGCGCCGCCACGGCTACTCCGCGGCCCTGGGTATGTCGTAGGGCTTCACCGCCGGCGCCGGCGGGGCGCCGCGGATCACGCGCCAGAGCCAGGCGAAACGCCGCGAGGCGACCATCGGCGCGGCCAGCAGGACCGGGGTCAGCACCAGGGTCAAGAGGGTCGCGAAGCTGAGGCCCCAGACCACCGCGGCGGATAGCTGCACCCACCACTCCGACCCGGGCGCCTTGTACTCGATATGGCCGTTGTGGAAGTTCGGGTGGATCTGGAACATCAACGGCAGCAGGCCGACCACGGTGACCAGCGTCGTCAGCATCACCGGCCGGAAGCGCTGGGCGGCGGCCCGCACGGAGGCGTCGTCCGCCAGGTAGCCCTGCCGTCGGAGCTGATAGAAGGTGTCCACCAGCACGATGTTGTGGCCGACCACGACCCCGGCCAGGGAAACCACGCCCGTGCCCAGCATGATCACCGAGATGTAGTCGAAGGCGTGCAGCAGGTTCACCTGGATGCCCAGAAGCACGCCGATCGTCGACAAGGCCACCGCCGACAGGGTCACCAGCACCCCGTAGAAGCTGTTGAACTGCCAAAGCAGGATCACGGCCATCATGAACAGGGACACCACCATCGCGACCATGAAGAACTGCGCCGCCTTCTGACCTTCCTCATCGGCGCCGGTGAACTTCACATGCACCTCCGGGTCGAGGTTGGCCTTGTCGGCGACCCACTGCTTGATCTGACCGACCTTCAGGTTGGCCGCGACGCCCTTGATGGCGTTGGCCTGGATCAGCACCAGGCGCTGGCCCTCGCGGCGCTGGATCTGAGTGACCTGCTGGTTGGGGATGCGCTTGACGAAGTAGCTGGCCGGGACCGGGCCTGAGGGCGTGGTGATCTTGAGCTGGTCGAAGGCCGCCACCGTGCGCGCGTCGATCGGGAAGCGCACCCGGATGTCGAGCTCGTCCTGGGCGTCGTCGGGGCGGAAGCGGCCCACCAGCACGCCTTCGGTCATGAACTGGATCGCCTGGCCCACCGCCAGCACGTCAACGCCATAGCGGCCCGCCGCGACCCGGTCGACGGTCAGGTTGTACTGAATGCCCGGCGAGGTCCGGTTGTCCTCGAGGTCGATGAGCTGCGGGTCGGCGGCGAGCTTGGCCTTGACGAGGTCGGCGGCCTTGTCGAGGGCGGCGGGGTCATGGCTGGAGAGCTGCACCTGCACGGACTTGCCGGTGGGCGGCCCCTGCTCGGGTTCGCGCACCTCGACCTGCATGCCGGGCAGGTCGGCGACGCGGCGGTTGATCTCGTCGGAGATGTCCTTGCCGCGCAGGCCCAGGGCCTTGCGCTGCTCGTACTCGTCGAACTGCACCTGGATGCGGCCGATGGTGTCGTTGGGGGGCGACGTGGGGCCGCCCACCGTGGTGATGCCGCCGGCGCGGACGTACATGGAATCGATGCCCTTCACGCCGACCAGGCGGGCCTCGACCTGCTTCATCAGGCTGTCCTGGGCCTCCGGCGAGAGGTTGCCGCGCGCCTTGACGTAGACGGTGACCTGCTCGGGATCCTGGTCGAGGAAGAACTCGGTCCGGTGCGGGGTGGCGACGAACCAGAACCCGACCACGAAGATGATCCCCAGCGTCGCCAGCACGACCCGCCCCGGATGATGGCCGAGATAGGAGAGGGTGCGGGCGTACCAGCCCATGAAGCCCGTCATCTCGCGCGGATCGCCATGCTCGGACTTCTCGATCTCGGCGAGGTGGGCGGCGTCGACGGCGGTGGCGCGGCCGAAGATCGACCCCACGGCGGGCGTGAAGATCAGGGCCACGAAGATCGAGGCCCCCAGCACGAAGAACAGGGTGAGCGGCAGGTAGCTCATGAACTTGCCGCTGATCGAGTCCCAGAACATGAACGGCAGGAAGGCGCAGAGCGTGGTCAGGGTGCCGTTGACCACCGGCCAGAACATGCGCTTGCCGGCGGCGGCGAAGGCCTCCTCCTTGGGCAGGCCCTCGGCCATCTTCCGGTCGGCGTATTCCACGACCACGATGCCGCCGTCGACCAGGATGCCGACCGCCAGCACCATGCCGAACATCACCATCTGGTTCAGGGTCACGCCGTCGGCGTGGATCATCAGGAAGGCGATCAGGAAGCAGGCCGGGATGGCCAGGCCGACGATGATCCCCTGACGGATCCCGAGGCTGGCCACGATGATCATCATCACCAGAAGGCTCGCCATCAGGATGCCGCTCTCCAGGATGGTGAGGGTGCGGCCGATGAAGTCGGAATTGTCGTAGGTGTAGTCGACCTTCACGGTCGCCGGCCAATGCTTCTCCTCCTCGGAGACGACGCTCTTGATGGACTTCACGGTGTCGAGGATGTTGGCGCCGTTGCGCTTGGTGACGTCCAGGGCCACCGCGGGCTGGCCGTTGAAGCGGGTGATGAAGTCCGGCTCCTTGAAGGTGCGCCGCACGTTGCCGATGTCGCCGATGGTGACGATCCGGTCGCCGCTCTTCTTGATGGGCAGCGCCAGGATGTCGGCGGGGTTCTGCACCACGCCCGGCACCTTCATGGCGAACATGCCGGCGCCGGAGCGCAGGTCGCCGGCGGGAACAAGCTGGTTGTTGCGCGCGATCACACCTGCCAGGTCGGTGGCCGTGACGTTGTAGGCCTCCATCCGCAGGGGATCGATGGTCACGTCCAGCAGCTCTTCGCGGGCGCCGCTCTCGAACGCCTCCTGGACGCCGGGCGCGCTTTCCAGCCGCTCCTTCAGGTCCTTGGAGATGCGCGCGAGCTCGCGCTCCGGGGCCTGGCCGTGCAGGACGATGCCGATGATCGGCTGGTCGGAGAAGCTCTGCTCCTGGATGATCGGCGGCTCGGCGTCCGGCGGGAAGCGCGCGCGCGCCAGGTCGACCTTCGAGCGGACGTCGTCCAGCGCCTTCTGCTTGGGGAAGCTCGGGTCGAATTCGAGCGTCACGATCGCCGCGCTCTCGCGCGCGACGGCGTTCATGTGCTTGACGCCCTGGATGGTCTGGAGCTGCACCTCCAGCGGCTTGATCAGCAACCGCTCGGCGTCTTCCGGGCTCACGCCCGGGAACGGCACGACGATGGAGATGTAAGGCAGGTCGATGTCCGGCTGCGCCTCGCGCGGCATGGCCAGGTAGGTGAAGAAGCCGAAGATGCAGGCGATCACCGTGACGCCCAGCACCACTTTCTTGCGCTTGATGGCTCCGTCGATGAGGGCGGCGATCATGGTCTTTCTCCGTCCGGGATTTCCGCGGGAAATCCCGGCAAGTATCTGACATTCTTCCATTTTCGCGCGCGAAAATGGGGGACAGGAGCGCTACTGCGCCGCAGCGACACGAACCTTCTGGCCGTCGGCGACATAGGACTGGCCGACGGTGATCAATTGCACGGGGCCGGACAAGCCCGTCACCCACACCCCGTCATGGGTCTCCTCGATGACGTTCACCGGGGCGAAGGCCACGCGGCCGTCGCCCACCACGTAGCGGACGCCCTGGCGGCCGGCGGAGTCCAGCACCAGGGACGAGACCGGCACCAGGTGCGCCGGGCCCGAGCCCGCGCCGATATGCATCTCCGCCGACAGGCCGGAGCGGACGTCGAGCCTGGGGTTCGGCAGCGTCATTTCGAGGTGGTAAGTACGCGTCTGCGGGTCGGCGTCGCGGCTGACGTAGCGGATGCGCCCGCTGAGCGTCTGGCCGGACACCAGCTTGGCGGTCGCCAGGGCGCCCACTTTCATCTTGGCGGCCTGGGTCTCCGGCACGTCGCCGACCACCAGCAGGGGGTCGATCTCGATCATCGTGCCGCAGGGCTGGCCGGGCCCCAGGAAGGCGCCGATCTCGGCGTCGCGGTGGTCGAAGACGCCGGTGAAGGGCGCCTTCAGGTTCACCTGGGCGAGCGCGATCTCCGCCTGGCGAACGGCGGCGCGGGAGGCGTCGAGGTTGGCCTGGCCCTGCAGGACCTGGGTCGGTGAGCGGAAGCCCTTCGCGGCGAGCTGCTCGTTCTGCTGCTGGGCGAGTTCGGCGGACTTCTCCGCGGCGTGAGCCTGGTCGAGCGCGGCCTGGCGCGCATCGACGGCGAGGCGGCACAGCACTTGGCCCTGCCTGACATAGGTGCCCTGCAGCACCGGCGCCTGCGCCACAACCCCGGAGGTCTCGGAGCGCACAACCACTGCGCGTGTCGCCTGGGTGCGGCCGCGAACCACGACGTCGTAGCGCCGTTCCACTTCGGGGATCAGCCTGGCCTGGACGCTGGGCGGCCCGGAGGGCGGCTTGGCCTTGGGGTGGGCGGTGGCCGGCGCGCCCAGGCTCATCAGGCTGCGCGCGATGAAATAGAGCGCCACCAGGCCGGCGACGACGATGACGAACAGGTACTGTGGTTTCAACCGCATCAAGCTGTTTCCCGAGCCCCCTACAGCTCTCCGCGAATCAGCGACGCCTCGATACGCGGCCCCGCATCTTAGGCGGTTCCCGCGCTTGTGATGCCACCGTTACGCGAGCGCAAATGAAATCGCGGTCAGGATGGCGCCACGGCGTTTTAGG
>NZ_DATMNA010000101.1:0-9241 GCF_035569475.1 Phenylobacterium sp. | reverse complement strand
CCGGCCAGGACCGGGGTGTTGGTCTTGCCCCAGATCACCACGCCCGCCTGTTTCGCGAGCCGGACCGCCGCGGCGTCCTCCGCCTGGCGCTGGCGGTAGGGCTTGAGGCCGGACGAGGCGGGCATGCCGACCACGTCGAAGGTGTCCTTCACGGTCATGGGCAGGCCGGCCAGCAGGCCCATGGTCTCCTTCCTGCCGCGGATCTCGTCGAGGGCGCGGGCGTGCTGCAGGGCGCGTTCCAGATCGACGGCGATCACGGCGTTCAGCCGCGCGTGGGTCTGTTCGTGGCGGGCCAGGGCGGCCTTCAGCAGCTCGGCGGCCGAGACCTTGCGCTTGGCGAGCGCGGCGAGCTGGTCGGTGGCGTCGAGGCCGAGGAGGTCGTCGTCCGTGAGCATGGTCGCCTAGTCGGAAAGGCCCAGGACATCGCGCATGTCGTACTCGCCGGGCGGGCGGGCGGCGACCCAGCGGGCGGCGACCACGGCGCCGCGGGCGAACAGCCCGCGGTCGCGGGCGGAATGCGACAGGGTGAGGACCTCGTCGTCGGCGGCGAAGGTGACGCTGTGCTCGCCGATCAGGCCCCCGCCGCGCATCACCGCAAAGCCGATCTCCCCGGCCGGCCGCGGCCCGGTGATCCCGTCGCGGGTGCGCCGCGCCACCGTGGCCAGATCCACGCCGCGTCCCCGCGCGGCGGCCTCGCCCAGCATCAGGGCCGTGCCCGAAGGCGCGTCCGCCTTGCGCCGGTGGTGGGCCTCGAAGATCTCGATGTCGTAGGCGTCGGGGCCCAGGCGCCGGGCGGCCTGCTCGACCAGGCCCATCAGCATGTTGACGCCCAGCGAGAAGTTGCCGGCGCGGACGATGGCCACGGTCTTCGCGGCCTCGGCGATGGCGGCGAGCTGGGCGTCGTCGAAGCCCGTGGAGCCGATCACCAGCGCCGGGCCGCCGCGCGCCGCGCAGGCCGCCGCCAGGTCCGCCGAAGCCTGGGCGCTGGTGAAGTCGATGACCACGTCGGCGGCGGCCAGCGCCGCCTCCTGGCTCATCAGCCCCTCGCCGGTGAGCCCGGAGCGGCCGAAGCCGGCGGCCAGGGCGAGGCCGGCCTCCTGCTCGACAGCCTTGGACACCGCCCGGCCCATGCGGCCGAGCGCGCCGGCCACGGCGATCCTGATCGGGGGCCCGTTAATGTCGAGAGTGGGCAGCGGCTGTCCTCCGGCGTCGCGAGCTGTCGCTAGTCTCGCGAGCCGGAGGAGCGGGTCAATGCCAAGTTTGATCGCCGGCGATCAGGCGGCCGCCGTCTCCTCCAGCCGCTCCCAGCTTGTATTCTGGACGCTGGGCCGCGCGGCCATGCGC
The DNA here is from genome assembly GCF_035569475.1 of Phenylobacterium sp. Classification (GTDB taxonomy): domain Bacteria; phylum Pseudomonadota; class Alphaproteobacteria; order Caulobacterales; family Caulobacteraceae; genus Phenylobacterium. The sequence goes on along the minus strand of NZ_DATMNA010000101.1, from coordinate 7,897 downwards.
TCCATCCAGCCCAGCAGGGGCGAGCCGGCCAGCATGTCGGCGCCCTCCGGCGTCTGGGCGAGGAATTCGAAGTGGCCGTAGGCGAACAGGTCGGCCAGCGAGACCGCCTCGCCCGCGAAGTACGGCTTGGCGGCCAGGATGTCCTCCAGCGCCGCGACGCAGGTGCGCGCCAGAGGCAGGGAATCCGCCACCTTCTGCTCGTCGGGCTCCATGCCGAACTTCGGCTTGACCACCCGGTTGAAGCCGATGCCGGAGGTGATCGAGGGCATCACGTACCAGTCGACGATGTTCATCACCTGGTTCATGCGCGCCTGGGCCCGCGGGTCGGCCGGCGTGAGGCTGGGGCCGTCGAACACCTGGTCGATGTAGCGGCCGATGGCCTGGGATTCGTAGAGCACGAAGTCGCCGTGCTCGATGGTCGGGATGCGGCCGAACGGATTGCGGGCCAGGTGCTCGGGCGCCTTGTGGGCTGCGGCGCCGAAGGCCATGGCCGCCAGGCGGTAGGGCGCGCCCTTCTCCTCGCAGACCAGCAGGGGCTTGCGGACATAGGGGCTGCCCGGAATGCCGTGGACGACGATCGGGTCTGACATGGGAGGTCTCCTTTCTCGGTTGGGGTCGGGTTTCTCGGTCGGGATCAGGCGTTGGCGGCGGACGTGAAGCTGTCGAGGATCAGGCCCCAGCCGCCGTCCATCATGCCCAGGGTCCGGACCGCCGCCTCGCTGTCGCCGAAACGCTCGAGGCCGCGGTGTTCGAAGTCCACGCGGGTCTCGCCGTCGCCGACCGCCGTGAAGCGCACGTCGACTTCGGTGAGCAGGGCCGGGTCGTAGGCGAACTCCGCGTTCAGCCGCCAGGCCAGGACCAGGCGGCCGGGCGGGTCCCAGGTAAGGACGTCGCCCCAGAGCCGCTCAACGCCGTCCTCATGCTCGCCGTACCAGCGGCCGCCGGCCCGCGGCTCGATCACCGCCCCGGTCAGCGGCGAGTCGCCGACATAGTGGGTCCTGGGCCACCAGCCGCCGAAGCCGGCGGTGAACACCTGGAACGCCCGTTCGGGCGTGGCGCGCAGGGTGAAGGTCTTGCGGATCGCGGCGGGTTGAATCGTGGCGTTCACGGTGCTTTCGGCTCCTCATCGTCGTTGCGTTCGACCTCGGCCTTGAAGGCGTCGAGGGCGGTGTCCCAGAAGCGGTCGAGCCAGGCGCGGATCTGCCCCAGCCCTTGCGGGTCGATCTGATAGACGCGGCGCGCGCCGTCCGGTCGATCGGTCACCAAGCCGGCCTCCTTCAGCACCTTCAGGTGCTGCGACACCGCCGGGCGGCTGACCGGCAGGCCCCGGGCCAGGTCGCCCACGGCGCTGGGGCCGGCGGCGAGGCGTTCGAACACCTCCCGTCGGGTCGGGTCGGCCAGGGCTGCGAAGGCGAGATTGTTAGCCATGACTTACCGTAAGTCATAACTAACACAAGAGTCAAGCCACCCGGTTCCGCGGTGGCGACTGGGGGACGGGCGCGTCCCGTCCCCGCTGGCGGCCGCTCACTTCTTGGGCAGCATCTTCTTCAATTCGGCCTGGCTGGCGTTGATGGTCGCCACGCCGTTGTTGACCCCCAGCTTGTCGGCGTCGACGGCGAAGGTGTCGGCGCCCATCTTCACGGTGGCGACGCCGCCCTTCAGGCCGCTGACCTCGCCGATCAGGGCTCCGGTGTTGTCCTTCACCGACATGCCGGTCACCACGCCGCCGCCGGCGACGCGGGCCGAGGTGTCGGCGCCGCTCGCGCCGGCGGCGCTGGATGACGGCGGCGCAGCCGAAGCCGGGCGGCCTGCCGCGACCGCCGCGGGCGCCGGAGCCTGGGCCGACGGCAGGGGCGCCGCGGACGGCGGGGCGGTCAGCGGGGTGGTCGTGGGCGGCGTCGGCTGCAGCCCCGTGCTGGGGCCGGCCGGCGTCTGGGCCAGGGCCTGGCCGCCGAGGATCATCGACGCGGTCAGTGCGGCCGCCGCCGCGTGGGGCAGAAGGGTCTTCATGAGGTGCTCCCGTTCACGAGCGCCCCCAACCTAGGCTTTCCCAACAGGCTCGCCCGGCGGATGGTTCCTCCGCGGCGCGCGCGGCCTCGAACGGCGAAGCTCGACCGAGGTTGTTTCGCCGGGCTCGGGTCTGTAGGTTCGAGGCCTCATCGCAACCGACGACTGAAGGACCCGCCGCCGCCATGAGCGACGCCGAGAAACGCACCTTTACCGACGAGGAAGCCCTGGCTTTCCACCGGCACCCGACGCCAGGGAAGATCGCGATCTCGGCGACCAAGCCCATGGCGACCCAGCGCGACCTCAGCCTGGCCTATTCGCCGGGCGTCGCGGTGCCGGTCCTGGCTATCGCGAAGGATCCGGACCTCGCCTACGAGTACACCTCGAAGGGCAACATGGTGGCGGTGCTGTCGAACGGCACGGCGATCCTGGGCCTCGGCGATCTGGGGCCCCTGGCCGCCAAGCCGGTGATGGAGGGCAAGGGCGTCCTCTTCAAGCGCTTCGCCGACGTCGACGCCATCGACATCGAGATCACCGCCACCGATCCCGACGAGATCATCACCGTTGTCCGGAACATCGGCCCGACCTTCGGCGGCATCAACCTGGAGGACATCAAGTCCCCAGAGTGCTTCATCGTCGAGTCGGCGCTGCAGGAACTCATGGACATCCCGGTGTTCCATGACGACCAGCACGGCACGGCGATCATCTCCGCCGCCGGCCTGATCAACGTCTGCCACCTGACCGGGCGCGACCTGAAGGACGTCAAGGTGGTCCTGAACGGCCCGGGCGCCGCCGGCATCGCCACCCTGGACCTGCTGAAGGCCATGGGGGTGCCGCACGACAACTGCATCGCCGTGGACACCAAGGGCGTGGTCTATCGCGGGCGCACCGAGGCGATGAACCAGTGGAAGTCGGCCCACGCCGTCGAGACCGACAAGCGGACCCTGCAGGAGGCGCTCAATGGCGCCGACGTGCTGATCGCCACCTCCGTGAAGGGCGCGATCACCCAGGAGGACATCAAGCTGATGGCCCCCAATCCGGTCATCTTCGCCATGGCCAACCCCGATCCGGAGATCCGCCCGGAGGAGGTCTATGCGGTGCGCCCCGACGCCATCGTCGCCACCGGACGCAGCGACTACCCCAACCAGGTCAACAACGTCCTGGGCTTCCCCTACATCTTCCGCGGCGCCCTGGATGTGCGGGCCCGCCGCGTGAACATGGAAATGAAGATCGCCTGCGCCAACGCCCTGGCCATGCTCGCCCGCGAGGACGTGCCCGACGAGGTCGCCGCGGCCTACCAGGGCGTGCAGCTCAAGTTCGGGCCGCAGTATATCATCCCGACCCCCTTCGATCCGCGGCTGATCTGGTACATCCCGCCCTTCATCGCCCAGGCGGCGATGGACACCGGGGTGGCGCGCAAGCCGATCGAGGACATGGACGCCTACCGCGCCTCGCTGGCGCAGCGGCTCGATCCGACCGCGGCCTTCCTGCAGAAGCTGCAGGGCGCGGTGCTGTCGGCCCCCAAGAAGCGGATCGTCTTCACCGAGGGCGAGGAGCCCAGCGTGATCCGCGCGGCCTACGCCTTCCAGAACGCCGGCCTTGGCTCGGCCATCCTGATCGGCCGCGAAGAGCTGGTGCATGAGAACATGCTGGCGGTGGGCCTCGATCCCGCCGAGGCCAAGCTGGAGATCCTCAACGCCCGCCTGTCGCACCGCAACGCCGCCTATGTGGACCACCTCTACGAGCGGCTGCAGCGGGTCGGCTACCTGCGCCGCGACGTGCAGCGCCTGATCAACCAGGACCGCAACGCCTTCGGCGCCTCGATGGTGGCGCTGGGCGACGCCGACGGCATGGTCACCGGCGTGACGCGGGCCTTCGACCAGGTGCTTGAGGAAGTGCTCCAGGTCGTGGATTCCGCGCCCGGCGGGCGGATCATCGGCATGAGCGTGGTGCTGGCCAAGGGCCGGACCCTGTTCATCGCCGACACCTCGATCACCGAAATGCCCGAGGCCGAGGACCTGGTGGAGATCGCCCAGGAGGCGGCCCGCGCGGTGCGCGTGCTGGGCTATGAGCCGCGGGTGGCCTTCATGAGCTACTCGACCTTCGGCAATCCCATGGGGCTGCGCTCCGACAAGGTGCGCGAAGCCGTGGCGACGCTGGACGAGATGGAGGGCATCGACTTCGAGTACGAGGGCGAGATGCCGCCGGAACTGGCCCTGGAGCCGGAAAGCCGCGGCAACTACCCGTTCATGCGCCTGACCGGCCCGGCCAATGTGCTGATCATGCCGGCGGTGCATTCGGCGGCCATCTCCACCCAACTGATCCAGTCGCTGGGCGGGGCCACGGTGATCGGGCCCATCCTGCTCGGCCTCGACCGCGCCGTGCAGATCTGCCCGCTCTCGGCCTCGGTCTCGAAGATCCTGCAGATGGCCACGGTCTGCGCCTACGAGCGCCAGCTCGTGGAGACGGACGCCTAACTCCAGCCTGTCATCCCGGACAGCCGCTGGCGCGGCTTCCGGGATGACACGGGAATTGCTAAGGGGCGCGCCCCGCCCGGAGCGCGCGCTGTGACCTCGCCCCTTTCCCTCGGCATAGACTTCGGCACGACCAACACCGTCGTGGCGCTCGCCGACGCGGCCGGGCCGGCGCATCTCGTCAGGTTCCCGGCGCCGGAAGGGGAGCTGTTCGCCTTCCGCTCGTGCCTGTCCTTCCACGCGGGCGACAGGCCCAACGACCGCGCCATCGCCGCCGGGCCCTGGGCGATCGAGGCCTATGTGGAGGACCCGGCCGAAACCCGTTTCATCCAGTCGTTCAAGAGCTTCGCGGCCTCGGAAAGCTTCAGCGAGACCACGATCCTCAACCGCCGCTACCGCTTCGAGGACCTGCTCTCGACCTTCCTGCTGAAGCTGCGCGGCTACGCCGAGGTCGGCATGGCCGAGCTGCCGGAGCGGGTGATCGTGGGCCGCCCGGTGACCTTCGCCGGCGCCGCGCCCAGCGAGCCGCTGGCGCTGTCGCGCTACGAGACCGCCTTCGAGCGGCTGGGGTTCAAGGAAATCCTCTACGCCTACGAGCCGGTGGGCGCGGCCTTCTTCTTCGCCCGCGAGCTCGACCACGACGCCACGGTGCTGGTGGGCGACTTCGGCGGCGGCACCTCGGACTTCTCGATCATCCGCTTCGAGCGGGAGGCGGGAGAGATCCGCAGCCATCCGCTGGGCCGCTCCGGGGTCGGCGTGGCGGGCGACGCCTTCGACTACCGGATCATCGACAACCTAGTCTCGCCGGCGCTCGGCAAGGGCTCGAGCTACATGAGCTTCGGCAAGACCCTGCCGATCCCCAACCGCTACTATTCGGCCTTCGCCCGCTGGGACCAGTTGGCCCTGATGCGCGCCAGCCGCGACATGCGCGAGATCCGTAGCCTGGTCCGCGAGGCCGTCGAGCCGGAGAAGATCCAACGCCTGGTGGAGACCCTGGACGAGAACTACGGCTACCAGCTCTACCGTTCGGTCTCGCGGCTGAAGGAGGCGCTGTCGGCGGACGACGCGGCCCTGTTCGAGTTCGAGGCCGGTTCGATTTCGCTTAAGGGCGCCGTGCGGCGGGCGACCTTCGAGGGCTGGATCGCCCCGGAGCTGGCGCTGATCGAGCAGGCGGTGGACGCGGCGCTGGCCAACGCCGGCCTCGCGGCGGGCGAGGTGGACCGCGTCTTCCTGACCGGCGGCTCGTCCCTGGTGCCGGCCGTGCGCGCGATCTTCCATCGCCGCTTCGAGCCCTCGAAGATCGCCACGGGCGCGGAACTGGAATCCATCGCCTCGGGGCTGGCGCTGATGGGCCGCGAGCGCGACCTTACACGCTGGACGACACGGGCGCCGACGGGAGCCAGCTCATGACCGCCTTCATCGCCCTGCTGCGCGCCGTCAATGTGGGCGGCACGGGCAAGCTGCCGATGAGCGATCTCAAGGCCCTGTGCGAGGCGGCGGGCTTCGCCAAGGTCCGCACCTACATCGCCAGCGGCAATGTGGTCTTCGCGAGCCCTGAGCCGGAGGCCCGGGTGAAGGCCGACCTCGAGGCCCGCCTTGCCGACTACGCCGGAAAGCCGGTGGGCGTGGTGGTCCGGACGGCCACTGAAATGGCGGCTGTGCGCGACGCCAACCCGTTTCCGGACGAGGCCCCCAACGCCACCGTGGCGATCTTCCTGGACGAGGCCCCGCCGGCCGATGCGATCGAAAAGGCGGTGGGCCGTCAGGACGAGCAGCTCCGCCTCGGCCGGCGCGAGATCTACGTCCACTACGGCGCGGGCATGGGGCAGTCGAAGCTGCGAATCCCTGCGGCCAAGGCCGGGACCGCCCGCAACCTCAACACCGTCGCCAAGCTCGCCGCCATGGCCGCCGAACTCTAGGCCAGGGCGGCGATCGCCTCCTCGGCCGCCCGCAGGCCGCTCTCCCAGGCGCCGTGGACGGTGGAATAGAAGCGCTGGCTGGTGGCTTCGCCGGCGAAGAAGATACGGCCCTCTACCGGCGCGGCCAGGATCGCGCGGTCGCCGGCGTGGCCCGGCAGGGCGTGGGAATAGGAGCCCAGCGCCCAGGGATCGCCCGCCCAGTGGGTCTCGCCCAGGCTCGTCAGGCCGCGCCGGAAGTCCGAGCCCAGCAGCTCGCCCAGCTCCTCGATGGCGAAGGCGGTGGCCGCCCCGGGGCCTTCACGCTCCAGGCTGCGCGCCCAGCGCCCGCCCAGGAACACCTCGATGTAGGGCCGCCCGAACGGCCGCAGGTGGTAGCTGCCGATCTCGGTGCGGTCCGACCGGCCGAACAGGTGGCCCTCGACCGGCAGGCCTTCCGGCTCGGCGACGGCCAGGAACACCTTGTCGGCCAGCCCCAGCGGCAGGCCCGCGGCCGCCTCGACCTTCGCCAGCAGGCCCGGCGAGAAGGCGAGCCGGCCCTGCGCCAGCACCGTCGTCGGCGCGGCGACGATCGCGGCCCGCGCGGTGATGCGCCCCTTGCCGGTGTCGAAGGCGAGCTCCACGCTGTCGTGACGGATCGTCGTCACCGGGCAGCCGGTGACGATCCGGCTCAGGTCCGCGAAGTGCGCGACGGCGGCGCCATAGCCTTCGGCGACCCGCCAGTTGACGCCCGAGTCCTCATAGGCCGCGTAGTCGAGGACCGAGACGCCATCGAACTCCGCCCCATTGTAGTAGCTGGAGAATGCGTTCAGCAGCGGGGTCCACCGCCCGCCGGGCTCCAGGAAGTCGGACGCCGGCCGGTCGATCCCCGCTTGGGCCGCCGCTTGCGCCGCCGCCTGCAGGCGCTGCTCCAGGGCGTTGAAGGCCTCGCGGTAGGCGCGCTGGTCCGCCGCCGGGAAGTCCTGGTTGAAGGCCTGCCGCATCCAGTGCGGCGGGCTGCGGTCCAGGCTGAAACCCGCCTGCTCGATGGGTCCCGCCAGGAGGTTCTCGTCAGCCGAATGCACCCAGCCCGCGCCGCAGTCGACGGGGAAGCCCGCGGACGTCAGGACCGTGTGGGCCCGGCCGCCGACCCGGTCGCGGGCCTCCAGCGCCACCGCGTCCAGCGCAGCGCGCTCCAGCCGGCGCAGGGCGGCGATCCCGGCCGCGCCCGCACCCACCACGACGACGTCGAACCGATCGCGCATCGGTTCGCCCTGCTCAGGGCCGGGCCATCAGGGTGGGCGAGTCCAGGTCCAGCTTTTCCAACGGGATCACCTCCACGTCGGGCCGCTTGGCCTTCAGTTCCCCGATGAAGGTCTTGGCGTCGCCGGCGATGATCACGCTGGCCCGGCCGGGAACCATCACCCGGGCCGCGAAGGCCTGCGCCTGGGCCGGGGTCACCGCCTCCACGCGGGTGGTGTAGCGGGTGATCTCGTCCAGCGGCACGCCGTAGAGGGCGAG
>NZ_DATMNA010000100.1:0-77262 GCF_035569475.1 Phenylobacterium sp. | reverse complement strand
GTCGGCCCCGGCCTCCTCCAGTTGGCGGATCTGCGCGATGGTCGCCTGAGCGTCGGCGGTCAGCGTGTTGGTCATCGACTGCACCGTGATCGGCGCGTCGCCCCCCACCTCCACATCGCCCACCCGGATCTTGCGGCTCTTGCGCCGCTGGATCGCGCGCCAGGGGCGGACCGTGCTAAGATCTTTTAGGGTCTGCACTTGCATGACGGTCCATCGTAACCAGCTAGGCACTCAGATGGTAAGTCGCGCGGCGTTGTAAACCCGCAGGCCGATGGACCTGGAAAACACGTGGCCCTCAGCCGACCGCCTTCAGGGAATCGGATGGCCGGGCTAGGTGGGTTGACCGCCCGGAAGCCGGGCAGCGGAGGTGCGATGCGAGTGGTCCTGGCCCAGCCGCGCGGCTTTTGCGCCGGTGTCGTGCGCGCCATCGACATTGTTGAACGCTCGCTCGAGAAGTTCGGCGCACCTGTCTATGTGCGGCACGAGATCGTCCACAACCGGACCGTCGTGCGCAGCCTGGAATCCAAGGGCGCGCGTTTCGTCAACGAGCTCGACGAGGTGCCGGAAGGCGCCGTCACCATCTTCAGCGCGCACGGGGTCGCCCAGTCGGTCGTCGACGAGGCCCGGGCCCGCGGCCTCCCGGTGCTGGACGCCACCTGCCCCCTGGTCTCCAAGGTGCACGTCCAGAGCCGCCGCTATGTCGCCCAGGGGCGCACCCTGATTCTCATCGGCCATGCCGGTCACCCGGAGGTGGAGGGCACGCTCGGCCAGGTGGACGCTCCCGTGCACCTGGTGTCGACGGTGCAGGACGTGGCCACGCTGGATCTGCCGGCGGACCTGCCGACGGCCTATGTAACCCAGACGACCCTCAGCGTTGACGAGACGCGGGACGTGATCGCCGCCCTCAAGGCCCGGTTCAACGATCTCGTGGGACCGAGCACCTCGGACATCTGCTACGCGACCCAGCACCGGCAGTCCGCCGTCCGCGACCTGTGCCGGACCGTCGACGTCCTGCTCGTGGTGGGCGCGGCCAACAGCTCGAACTCCAACCGCCTGCGCGAGATCGGGATCGAGGAAGGCGTGCCGAGCTACCTGATCGCCGACGCCGAGGCGCTGGATCTCGACTGGGTGCGCGGCGCCAAGGCGGTGGGCCTCACCGCCGGCGCCTCCGCGCCCGAGGAATTGGTCCTGGACGTGATCGCCGCCCTGCGCCAGGTCGAGCCTGTCGAAGTCACGCAGATGAACGGCGTCGAAGAGAATATCGTGTTCCGCCTGCCCCCGGAGCTGCGCCGCGTCGACGGCGAGGCGGACGGGCTTCAGGCCTAGCTAAGAGGAAGCATTCGTGGGAATTCCGCTCGGTCAGGCCGCCCGGATCGGCGCCTATGTGGTCAAGCAGCACCTGATGGGGCGCAAGCGCTACCCGCTGGTCCTGATGTTGGAGCCCTTGTTCCGCTGCAACCTGGCGTGCGCCGGTTGCGGCAAGATCGACTATCCCGATGAGATCCTCAATCAGCGGTTGAGCTACGACGACTGCATGGCCGCGATCGACGAGTGCGGCGCGCCTGCCGTCTCGATCGCCGGCGGCGAGCCCCTGCTTCACCGCGACATGCCGCGGATCGTCGAGGGGTTCATCAAGCGCAAGAAGTTCGTGATCCTCTGCACCAACGCCCTGCTGCTGGCGAAGAAGATCGACCAGTACAAGCCCTCGCCCTTCCTCTCCTGGTCGATCCACCTCGACGGCGACCAGGTGATGCACGACAAGTCGGTCTGCCAGACCGGCGTCTACGACAAGGCCGTCGAGGCGATCAAGCTGGCGAAGGCCAAGGGCTTCCGCGTCCAGATCAACTGCACCCTCTTCGAGGGCGCCGACCCCGAGCGGGTGGCGACCTTCTTCGACGAGATGACCGCCCTGGGGCTCGACGGGATCACGGTTTCGCCGGGTTATTCCTACGAGCGCGCGCCCGACCAGGAGCATTTCCTGAACCGCGCCAAGACCAAAACGCTGTTCCGGGAGATCTTCAAGCGCGGCCGCAACGGCCGGGCCTGGTCGTTCACCCAGTCGGACCTGTTCCTCGACTTCCTCGCGGGCAACCAGACGTTCGAATGCACGCCCTGGAGCATGCCCGCGCGGACCGTCTTCGGGTGGCAGAAGCCCTGCTACCTGCTGGGCGAGGGCTATGTGAAGACCTTCAAGGAGCTCATCGACGGCACCGAGTGGGACAAGTACGGCGTCGGCAACTACGAGAAGTGCGCCAACTGCATGGTCCACTGCGGCTTCGAGGGCACGGCCGTTTCGCAATCGGTGACCAACCCGCTCAAGCTGATGAAGGTGGCCATCGGCGGCATCAGGACCGAAGGCAAGATGGCCCCCGAAATCCCGCTCGATATGCAGCGGCCTGCCGACTACGTCTTCTCAGCCCACGTCGAGCGGAAGCTGCATGAGATCCGGCAGGCCAATCCTCGGGCCAAGAAGACGACGCCCGTCGGCTAGGGCGCGGAAGGCCCGCTCGGCGTCGCGGCCGGTGCGCAACAGGGCGGGCAACTGCCGCGGGTTGCGCGCGAGGTCCAGCAGGACGGCGCCCAGAGCCATGCCGCCGTCGGCTTTCATCCCCACCAGAACCGCCGGCGGCAGGTCCGCCCCGGCGCTGTCCGACACCACGCGGATCGCCGCGAAGGGCGCCTGGAGCCGCGCGGCGGCCCGCGCGGCGACGTGGGATTCCATATCGACCGCCAGGGCGCCGCAGCGGAGATGGGCGGCCTTTTTGTCGGCGGCGGCGACCAGCATCCGATCGGATCCCAGGATCGGTCCGTAGCCCCGCGGCGCGAGGCGGCCGAGGATCTCGGCGGTCCAATGCGGATCGGTCGGGTGGTCGCCGGCCTCGGACAGCACCGCCGTGGCCGTCACCCAGTCGCCGGGCGACAGCTCCGGGTCCAACGCGCCGGCCAGGCCGATGCTCACCACGCCCTCCGCGGCGGCCTCGCGCGCCAGGGCGGCCTCCAGGGCCGCGGCGCGGCCGCCGCCCACCACGACCTTCAGGCCGGTCCCCCGCAGGATCGAAGCTTCCCGACGCAGGCCCGTGACGGCCAGGATCGTCACATCCCGTAGCCGACCTGGCGGCTGTTCGCGCGGGTCAGCCGCCGATAGCGGGCCAGCGCCCAGAGGGGGAAGAACTTCGAATAGCCGTGGTAGCGCAGGTAGAAGACCCGCGGGAACCCGCCGCCGGTGTAGCCGGGCTCGGGCCAGAACCCCTCGTCGTCCTCCAGGCGCATCAGCCACGCCACGCCCCGCGCCACGGCCGGGTGGTCGACCAGGCCGGCGGCCATCAGGCCCATCAGCGCCCAGGCCGTCTGCGACGCTGCGGAGGCGGCGGGACGATGGCCGGCGTAACCGGGGTCATAGCTCTCGCAACCCTCTCCCCAGCCGCCGTCGTCGTTCTGGATGGCGATGAGCCAGTCGGCGGCGCGTCGGACCCTCGGGTCGTCGGCAGTCAATCCTACCGCGGCGAGGGCGCAGAGTACCGACCAGGTGCCATAGATGTAGTTGACGCCCCAGCGGCCGAACCAGCTTCCGTCCGGGCGCTGGCTGCGCCCGAGATAGTCCAGCGCGGCCTTCACCTGCGGGTCATCCGGCGCGACGCCGAGCTGGGCCAGCATGCTGACGCATCGCGCGGTGACGTCGTCGGTCGGCGGGTCCAGCAACGCCCCGTGGTCGGCGAAGGGGATGTTGTTGAGGTAGTGATAGGTGTTGTCCGCATCGAAGGCGCCCCAGCCGCCGTCGCGGCTCTGCAGGCCCTCGACCCACTCGCGGCCTCTGGCGATCGCGGTGTCGAACGCGCCCTCGGTCGCCTGGGCGCGGTCCATGGCCATCACCACCACCGCCGTGTCGTCGAGGTCGGGATAGTGGTCGTTGGCGTACTGGAACGCCCAGCCGCCGGGGCGCACGTCCGGGCGCTGCTCGGCCCAGTCGCCGCGCAGGTCGAGCACCTGCCGCGGCTTCAGCCAGCCGAGGCCGCCGGCGGCCGCGGCCCGGCTCGCGTCGTCGTCGATCTCCAGCAGGGTGTGGCAGGCGAGCGCGGTGTCCCAGACCGGCGAGACGCAAGGCTGGCAATAGGCCTCGTCCGGCTTGATCACCAGCAGGCGCTCCACCGCCGCCCGGGCCGCGGCCCGCTCCGGGTGGTCGGCTGCCAGGCCCAGGGCGTCGAACATCATCACGCTGTTGGCGATGGCCGGATAGATGGCGCCCAGGCCGTCTTCGCCGTTCAGCCGCTCGTTGACGAAGTCGAGGCAGGCCCCGATGGCTCGGCGCCTGAGCCGCTTCGGCCAGAACGGCTCCACGGCCTTCAGGACCCGGTCCAGGAGGTTGAAGCCCAGGGTCCAGGCCCACTTGGGATCGGCGGCCTTCGAGGCGGGCTTGATCGCCGCGGCGCCCTCGTAGAGCTCGGCGATGCCGATACCGCGGGGGTTGCGGGCCACAGGCTTGCGGGCCTGCAGCACCAGGAGCGGCACGATGACGGTCCGCGCCCAATAGGACATCTTCGACAGATGGATCGGGAACCAGGCCGGCAGGAGGATCAGCTCCACGGGCATGGTCGGGATCTCGTCCCACGACATCTGGCCGAACAGGGCCAACTGGATGCGGGTGAAGACGTTGGCGGCGTGCGGCCCCCCGTGGGCCCGGATCGCGGCGCGGGCCTCGGCCATGTGCGGGCTGTCCGGCGCGTCGCCGATGACCTTCAGGGCGTAATAGGCCTTGATGCTGGCGCTGATGTCGAAGGGGCCGCCGTGGACCAGGGGCCAGCCATGGTGGTCGCCCTGGATGCGGCGAAGGTAGACCCCGATCTTGCGCTCCAGCTCGGGGTCGGCCGGCTCGCCCAGGAACTGGCGCAGCAGGATGTATTCCGCCGGAATGGTGGCGTCGGCCTCCAGTTCGAAGACCCAGTGACCGTCCGCGGCCTGGCGTTTGAGCAGGGCGTCCGCGGCCCGCTGGATGCGCCTGTCGAGCCGCGCGTCGTCCAGGGACAGGGGGCCGACGCTGTTCACGCGAAGGCTTCCTGGATGAGGCCCGCCGCGCGGGCGCCCGAGCGCAGCGCCCCCTCGATCGTGGCCGGCAGGCCGGTCGCCGTCCAGTCTCCAGCCAGCAGGAGGTTCGAGTAGGGCGTCTGGGCCGCCGGCCGCAGCGCCTGCTGGTCCACCGTCGCCAGGAAGGTCGCGCGCCGCTCCTTGATGACCTGCCAGGGCGGCAGCTCGGGGCTGAGGTCCAGGGCGCGGCTGACGTCGCCCCAGAGCTCGCGGGCGAGGTCCTCCCGCTCGGCGTTCATCAGCCGGTTCGCGCCGCTGACGGTCACCGAGATGCGGTCCTCGAAGCAGAAGATCCACTCCACCGTGCCGTTGAGGACCCCGATGATCCGCGCCGGTCCGGGCCCGATGGCCACCCGGAAGTGGCCGTTGACGATGCCTTCGAAACGTTCGGGCGCGGTCAGCTCCGGCGCGAGTTCCTTGGCCACCCAGGGCGGCACGGCCAGCACGATGCGGTCCCGAGGGCCCACCTCGACAGGGCCGTCCGAGAACTCCAGGCCCGTCACGCGCTCGCCGCGCGTGCGCAGCTTCAGGAGCCGCCGTTGCAGCCGCAGGGCGCCGCCCCGGGCTTCGAGATAGTCGAGGGCGGGATTGACGAAGGTCGCCGCCAGCCCCGGCGTGGGCACGCGGGGCGCGTAGGCCGCTCCGCCCCGGGCGAGGGTCTCGCGGATCACCTGGGCGGCGAGCTCGGCCGAGGCCGATTCAGGTTCGGCGTTCAGCGCCGCCAGCAGGAAGGGTCGCATCAGCCGATCCCACACTGGGCCCTGGCAGCGGATGGTCTCGTCGACCCGCTGGCCGGGCTTGGCGCGCAGCAGGCCCGCCATGCCGAGGAAGTCGGCGAACCGGGCGCCCGGGACGCCGCGGCCGGGTGTCAGGATCCACCAGGGCACGGCTCCGGCGTTGGGCCGCACCGTCCAGGCGCGCCCGGTCTCCAGGTCGACGAAGGGGAACCGGGTCTCCGCGGGCCCGGTGAGCATGTCCGAGGCGCCGATCAGGGCCAGGTAGTCGCGGACCGCGCGATTGCCGGAGAGCACCAGATGGTTGCCGTTGTCGATCACCAGGCCGATCTGGGAATCGAAGTAGGAGCGGCAGCGGCCGCCCGCCTGGGCGGCGGCCTCGGACAACTCCACCGTCAACCCACGCGCGGCCAGGGCTGTCGCCGCGCCCAGGCCGGCCAGGCCCGCCCCGACCACATGCACCTTCATCCGAAGAGACCCTCGCGAACGAGCATCCAGAGCAGGGCCGCCTTGTTCACCCGCACGCGCGGCCGCGGCGGGACCCAGCCCCGGCGGAGCAGGTTCCTCAGCACCCCCGCATAGGCCGCCGTCATCAGGCGCGGCGCGGCGAGCCGTCCCGGCGGGCGGCCCGCAAGCACGTCGCCGGCGCGGGCGTAGTGGGTTTCGGCGAGCTGGGCGAGCGCCCGGCAGGTCGCGTCCACCCGCGGATCGGCGACCGCGGCGAGGGGATCGCGGGCGGTCACCCCGGCCTCGGCGAGGAGCTCCTCCGGCAGGTACAGCCGGCCCATCTCGGCGTCTTCGTCCACGTCGCGCAGGATGTTGGTGAGTTGCAGGGCCCGGCCGAGGTGGTGGGCGAGCTCCTGGCCCGCGGCGTCTTCCATGCCGAAGATCTTCACCGAGAGGCGGCCCACGGCGGAGGCCACCCGGTCGCAATAGAGGTCCAGGGTCGCCATGGACGGGCCGCGCAGGCCCTCGAGGTCCATCCGCATCCCGTCGATGACCGCCTGGAAGTCGGCTTCCGCCAGGCCATAGCGCGCCACCGGGCCGGCCAGCATGGCGGCGGGGCCGGGATCGCCCCCGTCGTAGAGCGCGCGCACATGGCCGCGCCAGGCGTCGAGGGCCACCCGCTGCTCGGCGATCGGCAGGCGCTGCTCGTCGGCGATGTCGTCGACGATCCGGCAGAAGGCGTAGATGGCGTACATCGCCTCCCGCTCCGGCTTGGGCAGCACCCTCATCCCCGCGGCGAACGAACTGCCGGACGCGGCCTGGGCGTTAGCGGCGACTTGGGTCTCGGGACGTGTGGCGGTCAGCGTCATGCCGGTTACTCCGCGATGGTGGCGCTGCGGGGGTTGGCCCGAGGCGCCGGCCAGGCGGCGCGGAGGAGGGCCGAGCCGGCAAGGCCAACAAGCTCCAGTTTGCGATGATGCACCCGCTCCGACAGCGGGTCACGCGCGATCAGCCGCCGGGTCAGGTCCTCGGCGAGGCGCTGGATGACCGCGACCTCCAGGCGCAGGCGGCGGTCGCGCACCTGGTCGGCGAGCGGACGGCTGCGCTGCAGGAGCGCCGCGGTGCGTTGCGCCATGGCGACGATCACCGCGCGTAGGCCCGGCGAGGCGCGGGGCGCCGCCAGCGCGGCGACCTCTACTCCGGCGTCCTTCAGCTCGGCTAGCGGGAGATAGACGCGGTCCAGCCGCCAGTAGTCCTCGCCGCAGTCCTGCAGGTGGTTGATCACCTGCAGCGCCGCGCAGAGCGCGTCCGAGGCGGCCCAGGTCTCGGCCGGCTCCCCGTGGATGGCCAGCACCATCCGCCCGACCGGCGCCGCCGAATAGCGGCAGTAGGTCATCAGGTCGTCCCAAGTCGCGTAGCGGGAGGTCTCGGCGTCCTGTCGAAAGGCCACCAGGAGATCGAGGGCGTGGGTCGCCGGCAGGCCCCGCTCGGCGAGCACCTGGCGCAGCGCGACGGCTACCGGCGCGCCGTCGCCTTCGCCCACGAGGGTGGCGCGCAGCGTCTCGAGACGGCGCAGCTTGTCGGCGCTCGGGAGGGCTTCATGGTCGGCGATGTCGTCGGCGGTGCGGGCGAAGTCGTAGAAGGCCATGATCGCCGGCCGGTGCCGCGCGGCGACCAGCCGGGAGGCCACGGGGAAATTCTCGTCGCCGGCCGACTTGCCGGACCGGGGGTCTGGCGTGAGGGTCATGACGAGCGCGCCAGCGCCTGGGCGCGGCCCTTCCACTGCCCGCCGCGCCTGCGCCAAACGTCGATCGCCGAGCGCAGGGTGAAGGCCCCGTAGAGGGTGGCGATCAGCGGCAGGGCGATCCCCCACAGGGGCGAGCGGCGGTAGGCGCGCAGCATGGGCTGGAACGCCAGGGCCATGGCGGCCCAGGCCGCCAATCCCGCCCACCGGGCGAAGCCGTGGCCGAACAGCGCCAGCGCCGGCGGGGCGAGGTAGGTCAGGGCGAGGCCGAGCACGGTCCCCGCCAGCTTCAGCGGCGAATAGTCCAGTTGGGCGTAGGCGGAGCGGGCGATCATCTGGCCGATGACGCCGATGCTCGCGTATGGCCGAAGGCTGCGCGCCCGGCGGGTCAGGCCCAGCCAGATGGGTCCCTGGCGCTTGAGGTTCGCCGCCAGGGCGCAGTCGTCGATCATCGCGGCGCGGATGGCCGCGACGCCGCCGGCCCTCTCCAGCGCCTCGCGCTGCGCCAGCATGCAGCCTCCGGCGGCGCCGGCCAGCCGGTGGTTCGGCCGGTTCACCCATCGGAACGGGTAGACCATCTGGAAGAACAGCACGAAGGCGGGGATCAGCAGGCGCTCGGCGAAGGTCTCGCAGTGCAGGTCGACCATCAGGGAGGTGAGCGTCAGGCTCCCGGCTTCCGCGCGGCTCACCAGCCGCCGCAGGTTGTCGGGATCGTGGGCGATGTCGGCGTCGGTGAGCCAGAGGTACTTGGGGGCCTCGCCCGCCGCGGCGACGCCCTGCGACATCGCCCAGAGCTTGCCGGTCCAGCCGGCGGCGAGCGGCTGGCCGCGCAGCACCGTCAGCCGCCGCGGGCCCGCGGCCTCCGCCAGCGCGGTGGCGACCGCCGCGGTGCCGTCGTCGCTGTCGTCGTCCACCAGGATGATCTCGAAGGGGCCGGGATAGTCCTGCCCCAGCAGGCTGCCCAGCGAGTGGGCGATCACATCGGCCTCGTTGCGCGCAGGGACCACCGCGGTCACCGCCGGCCAGGCGGGCGGGGCCGCCGGCGTCTCGGCGTCGGTCTGGTCGGCGCGCCAGAAGCCGCCGCGGGCCAGCAGCAGATAGGCCCAGACGGCCAGGGTGAGCAGGCCGAGCGCGGCGCCGATCATTTCAGATAACCCGCGGCGCGGAACCAGTCCAAGGCGTCCCGGATCGCCTCCTGGTGCGGCCGCGCGGCGTAGCCCAGTTCCGCCTGAGCCTTCCGCGAGGTGAAATACATCGGGTGGCGCGCCATCTTCAGGGAATCGCGGGTCAGGAAAGGCTCGCGGCCGGTGAGTCGGCCCGCCAGTTCCGCCAGTTCCGCCAGCGGGCGCAGCGGGCCGAGCGGCAGCTTTACGGTCGGCGGGCGGCGCCCTGCAAGCCGGGCGATCTCGGCCAACATCTGCTGCAGGGCGATATCCTGCCCGCCCAGGATGTAGCGCTCGCCGATACGGCCTCGTTCCAGGGCCATCAGGTGGCCTTGCGCGACGTCGTCGACGTGGACGAGGTTGAGGCCGGTGTCGACGAAGGCCGGCATGCGCCCGGTCGCGGCCTCCACCAGGATGCGCCCGGTGGGGGTTGGCCGGACGTCCCGGGGTCCCACCGGGGTCGAGGGGTTGACGATCACCGCTGGCAGGCCGCGATCGTACACAAGGTGGCGGACCAGGGCTTCGGCGGCCACCTTGCTGCGCTTGTAGGCGCCGACGGCGTCGGCCTCGGAGAGGGGCTGGGTCTCGTCCGCGGGCGACCGGTCCGGGCGCAGCCGAAGGGTGGCGACGCTGCTCGTGTAGACCAGCCGCTCGACGCCGCTGGCCAGGGCCGCTTCCATGGCGCTGCGCGCACCGTCGAGGTTGTTGCGGACGATCTCCTCCGGATCGGGCGCCCACAGCCGGTAGTCCGCCGCCACGTGGAAGAAGTAACGGATCCCGCGCAGGGCGGCGGTCATGGCGGCGGGGTCGCGCACGTCGCCTTCCACCACCTCGGCGTTCAGGCCCTTGAGGTTGGCGGTCGGGCTGGAGCTGCGCACGAGCACCCGCAGCCGCGCGCCCCGCGCCGCCAGGGCCTGGGCGACTGCCGAGCCCACGAATCCGGACGCGCCGGTGACCAGGACCGGCGCGTCGCGCAGGGAGATACGCTCGGCCCCGCCGTCCTTCGGCGGCTCGGTTCCCCTGCCGGGCGTCATGACGGTTCCTGCGGGCCCTGTGGCGTGTCCGCGGCAGCCGGCTTCGGCGCGTCAGGCGCAGCCTCGGGCCGTGGCGGGGTCTCTGCCTCGCTCGGAAGCGGGGGTGTCGCGCCCCTGGGTGGCTGGGGCGCGCGGCCGGCCGGGGGCGCGGCGGGATTGTCGAAGTCCGGAAGCGCCTCGATATCCGCCTCATTGCCCAGGATCTGGGCCTGGCGGTGCTGCAGGTAGTAGGAGCGCAGGGTCGCGTAGGGATCGGTGGAGGTCTGGCGGATCGTCTCCAGCTCCTGGTCGGCGTCGAGGCGGGCGCCCAGGCCGTCGACGGCGGCGACGCCGATGTCTATCTCGGTGCGGCTCCGGTAACGGGCGTAGGTGAGGGGATTGAGCCCGATGTCCGCGGCGCTGCCGAAGGCGTCGCGCAAGGTCGAGGGGCCGAGCAGCGGGATGAAGAGATAGGGCCCGGGCGCGGCGCCCCAGCGCCCCAGCGTCGTGCCGAAGCCGTTGTCGTGATGTGGCAGGTGGTTGCTGTTGGCGACGTCCAGGATTCCGCCCAGGCCGAAGGTGCTGTTGACCACGAGCCGCGCCACGGTCCCGGCCGCCTGCTTGACGCGCCCCTGCAGCAGGTCGTTCACCGCCACCACGGGCTCGCCCAGGTTGCGGCTGAAATTGCGCAGCCCGCTGCGGATGGGAGAGGGCACGAGGCCGAACGCATGGGCGGCCGGCCCGATCAGGAAGTGGTCGAGCACTTCCTCCAGTTGATAGGAGCGCCGGTTCACGCCCTCCAGCGGATCGCTCGGCTCGGCGGCGCGGCAGGAGCCGGCGAAGGCGATGACGGCAAGCAAGGGAAACGCAAGCGGCAGGCGCGAAAAACTCGACTGCATCGCTTCACTTCCCTGTCTAAAGGGGGCTGAGAATGGGTGGCTGCTCCACCATATAGGACCCTGAATCGGGATGCGAAGTCCGCGCACGTGTCATTTTTGCTGATACTGATCGGCTGGTGCTTCGCGGGGCTGGCGCTGGCTGGGTCCGCCTATCAGTTGCTCGCCGCGCGACTGTTGCGCCGGCTGCTGGCCCCGCCGCCGCCCCGGGAGCCGCAGTCCTGGCCGGGCGTGACGGTCCTCAAGCCCCTGCACGGCGCCGAATCCGGGCTCGAGGCCGCGCTCGCAAGTCTCCTCGCCCAGGACTATGCGGGGCCCCTGCAGGTGGTCTTCGGCGTTCAGAGCCCCACCGATCCGGCCCAGGCCGTGGTCGGGACCCTGCGGCGCGCGCACCCCGCGGCCGACGTCGCCCTGACGGTGGACGCCACCGACCACGGCGCCAACCGCAAGGTCTCCAACCTCATCAACATGATCGCCCGGGCCAAGCACGAGGTCCTGATCGTCGCGGACAGCGACATTGTCGTGGCGCCCGGCTATCTGCGCGGCGTGGTCGCGGCCCTGGGCGCGCCGCAGGCCGGTGTGGTCACCTGCCCCTATCGCGGCCTCCCCGCAGAGGGGTTCTGGTCCCGCCTGGCGGCCATGGGGATCAGCTATCAGTTCCTGCCCAGCGTCGCGGTCGGGGTCGGGTTGGGGATGGCCCATCCCTGCATGGGCTCCACCGTCGCCCTGAGGCGCGAGACCCTGGAGCGGATCGGCGGGTTCGCGGCCTTCGCCGACCAGCTCGCGGACGACTACGCCATCGGCGCGGCGGTGCGCGCGGCGGGCCTGCGCAGCATCGTGGCGCCCGTGCTGGTGGGCCATCTGAGCGCCGAGGACAGCCTCGAGGCGCTGGTTCAGCACGAGCTGCGCTGGGCGCGCACGGTCCGCGGCGTCGATCCCGCCGGCTTCGCGGGCAGCGTCGTCACCTATCCCACGCCGCTGGCCCTGCTGGCGATTATCTTCACCGGCGCGGCGCCGATAGGGTTGGCGGCGCTGGGGATCGCGCTTATCTGCCGGTTCTTGTTGCAGCGCGGCGTCGATCGGCTGGCGGGCGCGCGGACGGGGCCATGGTGGCTGACGCCACTTCGTGACGGCCTCTCGTTCGCGGTCTTCCTGGGCGCATTCTTCGTCCGCGCTGTGGATTGGCGTGGGGCCCGGTTCCGGGTTGACGCCCAAGGGACCCTGGGGCGCATATAGGAACCGTCATGATGCGAAGTCTCTTCCTCCAGGCGCCGTCCTTCGACGGCTATGACGGCGGGGCTGGCGCGCGCTATCAGATGAAGCGCGAGGTGAAGTCGTTCTGGTTCCCGACCTGGCTGGCCCAGGCGGCCGCCATGGTCCCCGGCTCCAAGCTGATCGACGCCCCGCCGCACAAGACCTCGTTCAAGGACATCGAGGAGGACGTGAAGAGCCACGAGCTCATCGTCATCCATACCTCGACGCCGTCGTTCAAATCCGACTGCCGCACCGCGCGAATGGTCCGCGAGCTGAACCCGACCGCCAAGATCGGCTTCATCGGCGCCAAGGTGGCCGTGGAGTCCAAGGAGAGCCTTGAGGCCTGTCCGGAACTCGATTTCGTCGCCCGCAACGAATACGAGTTCACCATCAAGGAGATCGCCGAGGGGCGCGACTGGAAGACCATCCGCGGCCTTACCTACCGCGATGCGACCGGCGCGCTGGTGTCCAATCCGGAGCGCGAGATCCTGATGGACATGGACCAGCTTCCCTCGGTCCTGCCGCTCTACAAGCAGCTGAAGGTCGAGAACTATTTCGGCGGCTACCTGCTGCACCCCTACATGAGCTGGTACACCGGCCGCGGGTGCAAATCGCGCTGCACCTTCTGCCTGTGGCCCCAGACCATCGGCGGCCACAAGTACCGCTACCAGTCCGTCGAACGGGTCGTGGAGGACGTGAAGTACGTCCAGCGCGAATTCCCGCAGATACGCGAGATTTTCTTCGACGACGACACCCTCACCGACGACCACGCCCGGGTCGAGGACCTGGCCCGCGCGCTCGGCCCGCTGGGCGTCACCTGGTCCTGCAACGCCAAGGCCAATGTGCCCCGCAAGACCCTCGAGGTCATGAAGGCCAACGGCCTGCGCCTGCTGCTCGTGGGCTACGAGTCCGGCAACCAGAAGATCCTGCACAACATCAAGAAGGGCATCCTGGTCGACGTGGCCCGGCGCTTCGCCAAGGACTGCCACGAGCTGGGAATCATCGTGCACGGGACCTTCATCCTGGGCCTGCCCGGCGAAACCCACGAGACGATTCAGGAGACCCTGGCCTTCGCCAAGGAGGTGAACCCGCGCACCCTGCAGGTGTCGCTGGCCGCGCCCTATCCGGGGACCTTCCTCTACAACCAGGCCAAGGAGAACGGCTGGTTCGCGTCGGATATCGATCTCCTGACCGACGACGGCACGCAGATTGCGCCGCTGGACTATCCGCACCTCAGCCACACCGAAATCTTCAATTCGGTCGAGGACTTCTACAAGAAATTCTACTTCCGCCCGTCGAAGATCGCCGAGATCGTGGGCGAGATGCTGACCTCGCGCGACATGCTGGTCCGCCGGCTTCGGGAAGGGGTCGAGTTCTTCCAGTTCCTGCGCACCCGCGAAGACATGATCGTCTCCTGAGCGCCCCGGCCCCACCTCTGCGGCGGCTGGTCGTCACCGCCGACGACTTCGGGGCGGCGGCCCAGGTGAACGAGGCGGTGGAGATCGGGCATCGCGAAGGGGTCCTGGCCGCGGCCAGCCTGATGGTAGGGGCTTCCGGCTGCGACGACGCCGTGGCCCGCGCCAGGCGCCTGCCGAAGCTGCGCGTGGGCCTGCATCTGGTGCTGGTCGAGGGACGCCCGGTCCTTGCCCCCGCCGCCGTGCCGGACTTGGTCACCGGCGCGGGCATGTTCCGCACCGACATGGCGGCTATGGGCGCCGAGATCTTCTTCCGGCCGAAGGTCCGCCGCCAGCTTGCCGCCGAGATCGAGGCGCAGTTCGCGGCCTTCGCCCGCACCGGCCTCGCGCTGGACCACGTCAACACCCACAAGCACTACCACCTGCATCCCACGATCGCCGGGCTGATGCTGCGGATCGGCCGCCGCTACGGGATGACCGCCAGCCGCGCGCCCATAGAACCGCGCGCGGTCCTGGCCGCGGTCGAGCCGGCGGCCGCCCCGGCGCCCGCCTACGTCACCGAGCCCTGGGCGCGGATGGTGCGGTCGCGCTATCGCGGGGCCGGCGTGGCCATGGCCGACCAGGTGTTCGGCCTGGCCTGGTCAGGCGCGATGACCCCCGAGCGGGTCGCAGGCCTTGTCCGGCGGCTGCCGGCCGGCCTCAGCGAGCTCTACCTGCATCCGGCGACCGCGGGCGGATTCGAGGGCGCGGCCGAGGGCTATGACTATCCCGGCGAACTGGCTGCCCTGCTGGCGCCGGAGACCCGGGCGGCGATCGCCGAGAGCGGCGCGCGGCTGGGCGGTTTTTCCGATCTGATTTGACGGCCGGGCGGTTTTCGCGGCCGCGCGCGCTTCCTACATGGCGGGGCAGCTCCATCGCCGGAGCAGAAGGGAGCGCCCCGTGACCGCCAGCACCTTTGCCGACTTTCCCGATGTCGAGGTCAAACTGCCCGCGCCCGACGATCCGATCCGGCTGGGCAGCGAGGCGCACAAGGCGCTGTTCTGCGACACCCTGCTGCGCACCCACGACCCCTACAAGCCTGCGGTCATCGACTGGCCCAAGCTGGATGAGCAGACGCGCGCCCGCATCGTCTCCCTGCCCATCTGGGACATCGCGGTGCAGACCGAGGAGAAGGCCGGGTGGAACGTGCGAACCTATGGCGAGGTGGTCTCCGACCCCCTGCTGAAGGCCGCGGTCGCCATGGACGCCTTCGAGGAGAGCCGGCACAAGCTGGTTCTGGCGAACATGGTCGAGGCCTATGGCATCAAGCTCGACCCGGAGCCCGCCTACCGCCGGCCGAAGGACCCGGAATGGGCCTTCATGGTCACCGGCTATTCCGAATGCATCGACAGCTTCTTCGGCTTCGGCCTGTTCGAGATCGCCCGCAGCTCCGGCTTCTTCCCGACCGAACTGGTGGACACCTTCGAGCCGGTGATGCGCGAGGAAGGCCGCCACATCCTGTTCTTTGTCAACTGGGTGGCGTGGTGGCGGCGCAACATGCCGTTCTGGCGCCGGCCGTGGTTCGAACTGAAGGTGCTGGCGGTGTGGCTGTTCCTCATCGCCGAGCGGATCGGCATCGCCGGCGATATGGAAAAGAGCGACAAGGCCCAGGACAACAACTTCACCCTGAACGGCTCCAAGGAGCTGGGCGTGGAGATCACCTTCCCGGAGCTGGCCCGCGTCTGCCTGCGGGAGAACGATCGGCGGCTGGCGGCCTACGACCCGCGCTTGATCCGGCCGGTGTTCGTCCCCAACATGATCCGGCTCGCCCTGCGGTTCATGAAGGCGCCGCCTGTCGCGGCCTGACGCTTCAGCACGGCGAAAGATGGGGGCGTCGTGAACAAGGTCACCCGAGGCGGGGTTTTCGCCGCGCTGATCGGCGGCCTCGCGCTCCTCACGCTCATCGTCGCCCTGGTCGGCTACCACGCCGTGCTGGCGGCGATCGAGCGCGCGGGGGTCGCGGGCTTCGCCGCCTACACAGTCTATTGGCCCCTGGTCATCCTGGTCCTCGGCGGCGCCTGGTTCGCCGTGGCGCCCGGCCTGGGGGCCCGGGGGTTCGGGATCCTGACCTGGGCGAGGCTGCTTCGCGAGGCGGGCTCGGACATCCTGCCGTTCGCCCAGGTCAGCGGCTTCCTGCTGGGCGCCCGCGTGGCCCGGTCGGAGGGCATCGCAGAGGACGTGGTCGCCGCCTCGACCATCGCCGACGTCACCGCGGAGCTGGTGGCCCAGGTCCTCTACACCCTGCTGGGCGTGGCGCTGCTGGCCTCCCAGCTTCGCGGCGGGCCCGACGCCGCGCCCTTCGTCTGGCCGATCGTGGGCGCCCTGGGATTCCTGGTCTTCGCCGCCTGCGCCTTCGGGGTGGTGCAGGGGCGAGGCGTGTCGTGGCTGGGCGTGCTGGCCGAGCGCTGGTGGCCGGACTCGATCAGCCGGGCCGACGCGGTGCGCGCGTCGCTGGACGCCATCTACCGCCGGCCCCTCCGCGTGCTGGCGGCCCTGGCGCTGCACAGCCTGGGCTGGGTCGGCAGCGGCGTGGGGTCCTGGATCGCGCTTCAGTTCATGGACGCCCACGCACCGCTGTGGGCGGTGCTGGCGGTGGAAAGCCTGATGTACGCCGCGCGCGGCGTGGCGTTCATCCTGCCCGGCGGGCTCGGCGTCCAGGAAGGCGCCTATGTGCTGCTGGCGCCCCTGTTCGGCCTGCAGCCCAGCGACCTCTTGGCCGTCTCGCTGCTGCGCCGCGCCCGTGACCTGGTGGTGGGCGTGCCGACGCTGCTGATCTGGCAGGCGAGGGAGGGGCGCAAGCTGCTGGGCCGCCCGGACAGGCCGGCCTCGGGAGCCTAGGCTTCGGGCTCTTCTGGCGGCGGCCCCAGCAGGGCCGGCTCGAAGATCAGCGCCGCTACCAGGGTCCAGATCAGCGAGATCATCAGGATCTTGCCCATGCTGGCCGTGCCGGGATGACTGGAGAGCATCAGGCTGCCGAACGCCGTGCCGGTGGTCATGGCGCTGAAGAACACCCCGCGCGCCAGGCTCGACTGCAGCAGATTGGTCGCGCCCGCCCGCCAGGCCATGACAAAATAGATGTGGAAGGCCACGCCCACCCCGAACAGCAGCGGGAAGGCGATGACGTTGGCGAAGTTGATCGGCTGGCCGATCACCACGCAGGTTCCCAGGGTGAGGAAGCCCGCCAGCACGATCGGGGCCAGGGTGAAGGCCACTTCGCGCAGGCTGCGCAGGACGAGCAACAGGAGGCCGGTGATCGCCACGAGCGAGAGCAGGCCCGCCTCGATGAAGGCCCAGCTCACCGTCCTGCCCGCCTCCTGGATCGAGATCGGAGGGCCCGAGGCGTCGGGGGCCACGGCGCGGACCGCCTTCGAGAAGGCCTTCAGGACGCCGTTGTCGTTGGAATCGCCTTTCGGCGAGACCTGGATACGGGCGCGGCCGTCGGGCGTCATCCAGTCGCGCACCATGTCGGGCGGCAGGTTCTGGAGGGTCACCGGCTCGGCGGTCAGAAGGGCGCGCAGTTCGTCCAGCAGGGTGTTGAGCGGCGGGATCAGAGCCCCGGTCGCCCGTAGGCGCAGGGACGGGGCCCCGCCGGCGAGCGCGTCCAGCGCGACGGCCAGGCGCACGGCGTCCGCGCCGCCCGCCGCGGCGCCCGTCCCGGCTGCGGCGCGCAGCTTGCCGGCCGTGGCCCGAAGCGCCGCCACGATCTCGGCGTCGCTGGGCGCGGGCTGGGTCTGGAAGGGGTTCAGTGTCGGGTCGAGCAGCAGTTGGGCGTCGGAGATCGCCGCCAGCTTGGCGGGCTGGTCGTCGGGAACGAGGCTCGAAAGGGTGATCGTCTGGGCCACCTCGGGCAGCTTGCCGAGCCGGTCGGCCAATCGGTCCGCGCCCGCCAGCGACGGCGCCAGCACGTCGATGGTGTTCGGGGACTGGGTCGGGTCCTTGATGATGTCGCCCAGCGTCGACATCGCCTCGCCGTGCACATTGCGCAGGTGCATCGGGTTGAAGTCGAAACGGACGAAGGGCAGCAGGGCCACGCTGACCAGGGTCGAGCCGGCGAAAGCCCAAAGGACCAGCCGGCGGCGCTCGATCAGGAACCGGTCGAGGGCGGCGAGCCGGGGCGAGCCTGGCGCCTCGCCTTGCGGGGACGGCTGTAAGAGGCGGATCAGCGCCGGCAGCAAGGTCAGGTTCAGGAGCAGGCCGATCACCATGCCGACCCCGGCGATGATGCCCAGCTCCGAGACGCCCACATACTGGGTGGGCAGGAAGGCCAGGAAGCCCAGGGTGATCGCCACGGCGGCCAGGGTCAGGGAGCCGCCGATGCCGGTCGCCGCGGCGGTCAGGGCCGCGTTCAGGTCCTTCGTCGCCGACCGCTCGGCGCGGAACCGCACGCTGAACTGGATGCCGAAATCGACCCCGAGCCCCACGAACAGCGGAATGAAGGCCACTGAGATCAGGTTGAAGCGCCCGACGGTCAGCAGGCCTGCGGCGGTGGTCAGCAGCAGCCCGGCGAGGGTCGTCACCAGGATCGCGCCCACCAGCCGGAAGGACCTCACCGCCAGCCAGAGCATCACCAATACCGCCAGGCCCATGGCGCCGGTGACCAGCCAGGCGCGGTCCGCCAGGGATTCGAACTCCTCGTCCGAAAGCGGCACCGACCCGGTCAGCCGCACGCGGACCCCATGGGCCGGGTCGAGCGCCAGGGCCTTGGCGGCCGCGCGGATCGCTTCGCTCGCGCCGGTTCCGGGGGTCAGGTCGCCGTAGTCCAGCTTGGGCTGGATGACGATGAATCGCCGCGTCGGCGCGGCCAGCTTGCCGCCGCCGGCGATCAGCTTCTGCCAGGAGAAGAAGGCGGGCTTGCCCGCCGCCACGGTGGTCAGGGTGTCGGCGAGGGCGGCCAGGGGCTTGTCCACCGAGGCCAGGGAGGCCTGGCCCTGGCTGACCCCGTCCGCCAGCGTTCCCACCGCGCCCATGACGCCGCGCAGGCTCGGATCGGCCGCCAACGGCCCGAGGAAGGGCTGGGCGGAGACGAGCTGGTCGGTGGCGGCGCGCACCTCGTCGGTGGGGAGGAAGAGCAGGCCCTCGCGCGCGAAGAAGGGGCCGCCGTCCGGCCGCCGCACGCTCTTGAACCGCGCGGTGTCCGGGGCGAGCCGCGCCGCCAGGCCCGCCGCGGCGGACTCGGCCAGTTCCGGCGTGGCGGCGTCGAGCACCACCACGGTGGTGTCGCCGTTCTGCGGGAAGGCGGCGTCCATGGCGATCTCGCGCCGGCGCCAATCGACCTTGTCCGAGATCAGCTTGGCGGTGTCGCTGGTCATGTCGAAGTGGCCGACGACGAACCACAGGGCCGCCGCGCACAAGGCCAGGACGCTCACTAGGGTCAACCAGGGATGATCCGCGCCGGCCTTGACCGCCGTGCGAATGGGCGTCGCCCTCATCGGGAGCCTCGCGCCGAGCGGCTAGCCGGCGAAGTGGCGGAGCCGCAGGGCGATGGTCTGCTGGCCGCCGGCGTAGCTGAACGCCGCGGAGCCGAAGGTGGGCGGCTGCATGCGGATCGGGGCGTCATTGGAGAAGCCGACCCCCTCGGTCGGCAGCCCAAGGAAATCCCGGTCGACCGTGTGGTTGTCATTCTTGTCCTGATAGGCCTGCACCGCATAGACCCCCGGCGGCAGGTCGGTGACCGTGACCACGGTGACGCCCGGCTCAGAGGGCGCCGCGCCGCCGTAGCGACAGTCTTTCAGGAACTCCTCGGCATGGCAAATGTCGACCCGCACATGGCCCTTCGCGGAGTTCACCCCGGAGACCGCGATGTTGAGCGTGTTGGACGCCGCCGGCGGCGGATCCTGGGCGCGGGCTCCGGCCGCCGTGAGCGAGAGCAGCACCGCGAGGGCGGCGGCGAGGGACGGGTAGACCATTACGAGAACCTCCGGCGCGGTCACGTAGGAACGCGACCCGGCGCAATCAACAGCCGCGCTTTGGCGCGCAGCCCGACGTCATGGATTCGGCCGTCACCGGCCGTCTTGGCTTGGCTAGGACCCCGATAGCGAGAGCATTGTGATGTGCCGCCCCTGGGGCAGCGCCTCCGAGACCGGGCCGCACCAGTCGAAGTGCGCGCCGTGCTGGGTCACCGCGAGGCCCTCCTCGATCAGCACGTCGCCGGGGTCCTGGCCGTCGAACCGGACGTGGGCTTCGACGCGATTGTCGGAATCGTGCGCGCCCGTGGGCAAGATCTCCACCTGGCGGACGCCCAGGGCCAGTTGCTGAAGCCGCAGGCGGGCCTGCCGCGCCGCGAGCGCCTCGGCGATGCAGCGCGCGTCGGGCGCCGGCTGCGGCGCGGCCATGTCCGCGAGACGGACATGCCGTCCGTCGATCACCAGGATGTCGCCCTGGAGCGCCTGGATCCGCGGCGGCGTCGCGGCGTCCCCCGGATGGGTGTCGGCGAACAGCGCCGGCCGCGGCGAACAGGCCGCCAGAAGAACCGCCAGCGCGACCGCGGCGAGGACCGCGCCGGAGAAACCCGCCCGGCGGCTCGGGAGCTGGCTCGGCCTGCCCATGGCTCATCTCCAACAGACGGTGTGTCTGGCGGGAGAGGTGATGCGTTTCAGCGCGCCGGGCTGTCAGTGGGGCGCGGCGACTTTCACAATTGTGCGAAAATCTGTTTCGCGAATTCCTTGGCGGCTAGCCGCCCACCGCCAGAGGCCGCGGCAGGCCTGTCTGCGGCGCCAGGCTCTCCCGGTGTTCCCGCGGCGTGACGCCGAACGCCTGCCGGAAGGCGGTGGTCATGTGCGAATGGCTTGAGAACCCGGCCTGGACGGCCAGCAGCGCGAGGTCTTCGGCGCCCTCGTCGAGCCGGCGGCGGACGAGGGTCAGGCGGCGGGACCGGATGAAGTTGTGCGGCGACTCGCCGGTCGCATTCACGAACGCGCGGCTGAAGTGCGCCCGGCTCAGGCCCGCGATCGCCGCCAGTTCGACCACCGTGATGCGCTCGGACAGCCGGCTCTCGATGTGGTCGGCGATCCGGCGCAGGCTGAACGGCGATATGGTTTCGCGCCGCGGCGGAGGCGTCGCCAGGCGCGTGGCCCGCGACGCGCGGATGAGGAAGCTGTGGGCCAGGCTCTCAAGGTACTCCGCCGCGCTCTCTCCCTCATGCAGGAGGACCCGGCGGATCTCGTGGGCGAGCGCGCGGATTCCGGCGTCCGTCAGGCCCCTGGCGGCTTCGCCCGTCGCGACGGCCCGTTCCGAAGCGACGGTAGGATCGTCATAGCCGACCGCCAGGACCTCCATGGGACCGGTCGGCTCGAATGACGCCGACATGCCCGGAAGCAGCAGCACGAAGGAGCCGCGCGTGCAGTCCCGGCTCACGGTCGCGTCTCGGTCGAGGTTGAACAGGAAGAGCACCATGGGATGCTCGCCGCTGTAGGTGAAGGCGAACGGGCCGAGCTGCTGGTGCCGGAGCCAGGCGGCGCCGGTCTTCAAGGTGACGACGTCGCCGACGCTTTCCAGGCTGGCGAACGGACGGGCGGCCGTCCTGGGCAGGTTGAGTGCGAGCGCCACCGACATCTGAGCATCCTACAAGGCTTGAGGCCTAGTTGGGCTGTAGGTGGCCCGGGGCAAGGCGCCGGGGCCCGAAAGCGGAAGCGGCGTTGCATTTTCGCACTTTCGTGAAAGTCCCCGAACGCGCCTGACAGCGCCCGGCGGCGGGACCGCCGATCTGGCGGTCCAGGCCCGATGGACGGGCGGGAGTATCGTAATGAAAACCCTTTTGATCACGGCGGCCGCGGTCGCCGCCCTTTCCGCAACCGCGGCGTCCGCCCAGACGATCGATCCTCAATGGTACGTGCGCGGAGATGTCGGCGGGACCTTCTCGAGCCGCATCGACGGGAACAGCGGCGCGCGCAGCGACGGGGGCTGGGCCGTCGACGTCGGCGTGGGCCGCAGCCTCGGGACCGGCTTCCGCGCGGAAGGCGAGGCGCTCTACCTCGACGGCAAGGGCAAGAGCGGTTCGGCCGACATCCAGACCACCGGCGCCCTCCTGAACGGCTACTATGACTTCCTGCCCGGTACGGCCTGGCAGCCCTATGTGGGCGCCGGCGTGGGCGTAGCCCAGGTCAGGACCTCGGGCGGGACGATCGCTCCGCACGGGAACGACACCCGCTTCGCCTACCAGTTCAAGGTCGGCGTGAGCCACCCGTTCAATGACCGCCTGACCGGCGACCTGGCCTACCGCTACCTCGGCGTGAACGACATCCGGATCGGCGCGGGCGCAAACGCGGTCAGAGGGACCTACGACACCTCGGCGATCACGGTCGGCCTTCGCTACAAGATCGGCGGCTTCTAGTCGGCCCGGCCCTACTTCAGCGGCCGCTTCTCGAGCTTTCGGGCCAGGGTTCGGCGATGCATCCCGAGGCGGCGGGCCGTCTCGGAGATGTTGAAATCGGCCTCGACGAGCGCCTCGTGAATCCGCTCCCACTCCAGCGTCTTGATGGAGGTCGGGCGCGGACTGATCGGGGCGCTCGGGTCGCCCGAGCCCTTGGCGAACGCGGCCTCGATGTCGTCGCTGTTGGAAGGCTTGGCGAGGTAGTGGCAGGCGCCGAGCTTGATGGCTTCCACCGCCGTGGCGATGCTGGCGAAGCCGGTCAGCACGACGATCAGCATGGACGGGTCGTGCGCGTGCAAGGCCACGACGCAGGCCAGGCCCGACTCGCCGGCAAGTTTCAGGTCGACGACGGCGTAGCCGGGGCGGACCTCGTCGAGCAGTTCGAGCATTTCGGCGAGATGGGCGGCGCGCCGCACCTCGTAGCCCTTGCGCTCGAACGAGCGTTGCAGGGCGGAGGCGAACTTCGCGTCGTCCTCCACGATGATCAGGCGGCGCGGCGCGCTCATGCCGCGGCCTCGATGGCCAGGGTGCTGAGCGGAAGGGTGATCGTCACCTCGGCGCCGCCGGTGTCACGGTTGCGCGCCTCCACGCGCCCGCCCAGCTTGCGCACCACATTGACCACCAGGAAGAGCCCTAGGCCGCCGCCCAGGCGACCCTTGGTGGAGTGGTAGGGCGTGCCGATCTCGGCCAGCATCTGCCGGGTGAAGCCTGGGCCCGCGTCCTGGATGCGCAGGGCAAGTTCGTCGCCCTCCAGGCGCGCGCGCATCCACACCGCTTCTGGAGAGGCCTCGAAGGCGTTGTCGAGCAGGTTGTGGAGCGCCTGCTTGAGCGCGGAGTCGGCGACGATCATCGGATCGGAGGGCAGGCCGTCGTCGTAGATGGCGACGGAGGGCGCGCGGCGGGCCTTCCACTCGTCGAAGAGGTTCGCCAGATAGGCCTTCAGGCCCGAGACGCCGGCGGTCTCGCCGCGGGCCTCGCCGGCCGAAACGAGCACGCCGGTGACGATGGTCTTGCAGCGCGCCACCTCGGAGCGCATCTCCTCGATCTCCTGCAGGAGCTCCGGGTCCCTGGCCAGCCGGGGCATGCGCCGCCAGTCGCCCAGGATGACGTCCAGCGTGGCCAGGGGCGTGCCGAGCTCATGGGCGGCTCCGGAGGCGAGAAGGCCCATCCGCACGATGTGGTCCTCCTCCGCGGCCCGCTGGCGCAGGGCGGCGAGGCGCTCGTCACGCAGTCGGAGGTTGGCGTTGATGCGGCTGATGAAGGTGGCCAGGAGCACTGCGTTCAGCACAAAGCCCACCAGCGCGCCGCGGACGTAGAGCGTGAAGAGGCCTGGACTGTCCGCCGGAAGCGCCAGGGGGCGATGGGCCACGGTCAGGCCCAGGAAGCAGAGGAAGGTGACCGCGATCAGCGCCCAGACCGCCCGGGTCTCCAGCAGCACCGCCCCCAGGATGACCTGCAGGAGGTAGAGCAAGGTGAAGGGGTTGGTCGCGCCGCCGCTCAGGTAGAGCAGCGCGGTGAGCGTCAGGGCGTCGAAGGTGAGGACGCGGAAGAGCTCCCCGTGAGTGACCGGCTTGGGCAGGCGCAGGCGCATCAGGGTGAGGAGGTTGCCGGCCACCAGGGCCGCCAGGATGAGGCCCATGGGCTCCAGCGGAAGGCGGACCCGCATGCCCCACTCGACGATCCCGATCGTCGCCACCTGGCCCGCCACCGCGATCCAGCGGAGTTGCGCGAGCAGGAGCAGGTTGCGGCGCGCGGTGTCTGCCGCGAGCGGGTCTTGCCCGGCCGCGAGGCCGGCGGGATCGTCAGCTCGGATGGCCATGGAATAGGTCGAAGCGTGCTCCCGGCGGCCGGCGGCGCGCCCGCGCCGCTTCGATGAATGGCCACGCGCCCCACAAAACCGTCAGCCCGGCCAGGCCGAACCAGGTGAGCGCATAGGCCAGGTGGGCGTTGCGGAAATGCACGACGGTCAGGCCTCCGCGCGGCCACCCACCGGGATTTGGGGTGGCGTCGGCGTCAATGAAATAGGGGGCGACCTGGGAAAGGCCGCGGGCGCGGGCGATTTCGGTCACGTCGCGCGAATACCAGCGCCCTTGCGCCGGCTGGTTGGCGCGCAGGAAGCCGCCGTGCGGCTCGGTCATCCGCAGCAGACCCGTCACGGCGGACTCTCCCGCCGGAAGGCCCGCGAGGCGCGAAGCCTGGCGGCTCTGCTCTTGCGGGACGAAGCCGCGGTTGACCAGGACGACATAGCCCTGGTCGGTGCGAAGCGGGGTCATGACCCAGAAGCCCGGGCCGGCTTGGGTCACCGCCTGGACGAGGGTCTCCCTGTCGTTTTCGAAGACGCCGCCGACGCGGATGCGGCGGTACTCATCGCCTTTCCTCGAGATTCGACCCCAGGCGGCGGGCCCCGGCGGCGCGGTCGGCGCGGCGTGCACGCGCGCGTCGACGCGCGCGATGAGGTCGAGTTTCCAGGCCCGCCGCTGAAGCTGCCAGACGCCGAGGCCCGTGAAGACGAGGACCAGCAGGACGCCGGCCAGGACCGCCGCGGCCCGCCGGCGGCTCATCGTCACGGCATCTGCCGCGCATCCAGCGGCGACATGGGCATCATGTTGACGTTCAGGTGGTGCATCACCCACAGCGAGCCGCTCAGCACGATCGCCACCAGCAGCAGGGTGAACAGCAGGGCGAGCATGGTCCAGCCGCCCTCCGAGCGGCTGTTCATGTGCAGGAAGTAGACCATGTGGACGACGATCTGGACCACGGCGAGCCCCATGACCGCCGCCGCCGTCGCGGCGCCTGCGCCGAGCGGATGGGCCATGACCAGCCAGAAGGGCAGCGCCGTCAGCGCCGCCGCGAGCAGGAAGCCCACGACGTAGTCCTTTCGGCTCGCGTGGCTCGCGCCGTGCTCCGAGCCGCCATGGCCGTCGTGGCCCCCATGGTCGGCGTGACCGGTCGCGCTCATCACATCACTCCGAGCAGGTAGACGAAGGAGAAGACCCCGATCCAGATCACGTCGAGGAAGTGCCAGAACAGGCTCAGGCACATGAGCCGCCGCCGGTTGGTCTCGGTGAGGCCGCGCCGGGCCACCTGGGTCATCAGGGTGACGAGCCAGATCACGCCGAACGTCACGTGCAGGCCGTGCGTCCCCACCAGGGTGAAGAAACTCGACAGGAAGGCGCTGCGCTGCGGCCCGTCGCCCTCGCCGATCAGGTGGGTGAATTCGGTGAGCTCCAGGCCCAGGAAGCCGCATCCGAACAGGCCCGTGAGCGCCAGCCAGCCCAGCGTCCGGCGCACGCTGCCGCCCTGGGCGCCGATCATCGCCATGCCGTAGGTGATCGAGGAGAACAGCAGCATCGCGGTGTTCACCGCCACCATGGGCAGTTCGAAGATCTGGGCCCCGGTCGGGCCGCCGGCGTAGCTGCGGCCCAGCACGCCGTAGGTCGCGAAGAGCGACGCGAAGATCAGGCAGTCGCTCATCAGGTAGATCCAGAACCCGAGCAGGGTCCCGTTCTCCGGATGATGCGCCTCGGCGAGGTGGAACTCGGGCCCGTCCCGGCCGCCTACGAGCCGGATTTGCGATGCGGCGGTCATGCCACGTTCCTCAGGAGTTCAGTGCGCGCGCCCTCGGTGCGGATCACGGTCGCGACCGGGACCGTCTCGTCGCGCTCTTCGTTGAAGCTGTGGCCGATGGCGACGGCCAGCAGGGCGATCATGCCCACGACCGCCAGCCACCACATCTGCCAGATCAGGCCGAAGCCGACGGCGACGCTGATGCCGGCGAGGATAACGCCCGCGCCCGTGTTCCGCGGCATGTGGATCGGCAGGAAGCCGTCCACCGGCCTCCGGTAGCCGCGGGACTTCATGTCCCACCAGGCGTCGTGCGAATGCACCACCGGCGTGAAGGCGAAGTTGTAGGCCGGCGGCGGCGAGGCTGTGGACCACTCCAGCGTGCGGGCGTCCCACGGATCGCCGGTGGCGTCGGCCAGCTCTTCGCGGCGCATCACGCTGACCGCGATCTGGATCAGGAAGGCGACGATGCCGCACAGGATCAGGACGGCGCCGAGCGCGGCGATGATGAACCAGATGCGCAGGCTGGGATCGTCGAAGTGGCTGACCCTGCGGGTCACGCCCATCAGTCCAAGCACGTAGAGCGGCGTGAAGGCGACCCAGAAGCCCACCAGCCAGCACCAGAAGGACGTCTTCCCCCAGAACGGGTCGAGCTTGAAGCCGAAGGCCTTGGGGAACCAGTAGTTGATCCCCGCGAACGCCCCGAACACGACGCCGCCGATGATCACGTTGTGGAAGTGGGCGACCAGGAACAGGCTGTTGTGCAGGACGAAGTCGGCCGGCGGAACGGCCAGCAGCACGCCGGTCATGCCGCCGATGACGAAGGTGACCATGAAGCCCACGGTCCAGAGCATCGGCGTCTCGAAGCGGACCCGGCCGCGGAACATCGTGAAGAGCCAGTTGAAGATCTTCGCCCCCGTCGGGATCGAGATGATCATGGTGGTGATCCCGAAGAAGCCGTTGACGTCGCCGCCCGAGCCCATCGTGAAGAAGTGGTGCAGCCACACCAGGTACGAGGCCACCGTGATCGCAATGGTGGCGTAGACCATCGAGGCGTAGCCGAAGAGGCGCTTGCCGCTGAAGGTCGAGACGACTTCGGAGAAGACGCCGAAGCAGGGCAGGATCAGGATGTAGACTTCCGGGTGGCCCCAGATCCAGATCAGGTTCACGTACATCATCGGGTTGCCCCCGAGGTCGTTCGTGAAGAAGTGCATGCCGAGGTAGCGATCGGCGGAGAGCAGGGCGAGCGCGGCGGTCAGCACGGGGAAGCTCGCCACGATCAGGGCGTTGGTGCAGAGCGCCGTCCAGGTGAACACCGGCATCTGCATCAGGCTCATCCCGGGCGCGCGCATCTTGACGATGGTGGCGATCAGGTTGACCCCCGACAGCAGGGTCCCGACCCCCGCGATCTGCAGCGACCATATGTAGTAGTCGACGCCGACATCGGGGCTGTAGGCCAGGTCCGACAGGGGTGGATAGGCGAGCCAGCCGGTGCGGGCGAATTCGCCCACGAACAGCGACATCATCACGGTGACCGCGCCGCCCACCGTCATCCAGAAGCTGAAGTTGTTGAGGAAGGGGAAGGCCACGTCGCGCGCGCCGATCTGCAAGGGCACGACGAAGTTCATCAGGCCGGTGACCAGCGGCATGGCCACGAAGAAGATCATGATCACGCCGTGGGCGGTGAAGATCTGGTCGTAGTGTTCCGGCGGCAGGTAGCCGTGGGAGTGCCCGAACGCCATCACCTGCTGGGCGCGCATCATCAGGGCGTCGGCGAAGCCCCGCAGGAGCATCACCACACCGAGGATCATGTACATGATCCCGATCTTCTTGTGGTCGACGCTGGTGAACCACTCGCGCCAGAGATAGCCCCAGAGCTTGTAGCGGGTGATCAGGGCCAGGACCGCTATGCCGATAACGGCGACCACGGCGAAGGTTCCAATCAGGATCGGCACATGCAGCGGCAGCGCGTCCCAGGTCAGGCGGCCGAAGATCAGCTTGGCGAGGCCGGGGCGGCTGGACGCGGGGAGGGTCTGCATCGATTCCATCTTCATTCGCCTCCGACGGGAGCCGTCATCGCGGCATGGTGAGGCGCGGCGCCGCCGACGGGCTCGGAGCTGGGCATGGCCATCTGGCCCGCGTCGGCGCGGGTCATGCCCGGCATCTGGTCCATGCAG
The DNA here is from genome assembly GCF_035569475.1 of Phenylobacterium sp. Taxonomy (GTDB): domain Bacteria; phylum Pseudomonadota; class Alphaproteobacteria; order Caulobacterales; family Caulobacteraceae; genus Phenylobacterium. The sequence continues at coordinate 49,369 of NZ_DATMNA010000100.1, read as the reverse complement.
GCCTGGCCGGGCTCGACGCAGCGGTTGACGATCGCGGCGAACAGCCCGGGCTCGACGCTGGCGTAGTGACGGACGGGTTGGTCGGTGCTCGGCTGCGCCAGTTGCAGGTAGTCGGCGCGCGTCAGCCGGGCCGGGTCGGCGCGAAGGGCGGCCACCCACCGATCGAAATCGCCCTGCGCCATGCCCTTGAACTTGAAGCGCATGTCGGAGAAGCCGGCGCCGCTGTAGTTGGCCGAAATCCCGTCATAGACGCCCGCCCGATTGATCACGGCGTGCATCTGGGTCTGCATGCCGGGCATGGCGTAGACCTGTCCGGCGAGGGCCGGCACGTAGAAGGAGTTCATCACCGAGGTGGCGGTGATCTGGAACTCGATGGGCCGGTCGACCGGGGCCGCCATCTCGTTCACCGACGCCACCCCGAGCTCCGGATAGATGAACAGCCACTTCCAATCGAGCGCCACCACCTGGACCTCGAGCGGCTTCACCCCGGCCGGAACCGGCCGGTGGGGCGCGAGGCGGTCGAGCTGGCGATAGGGGTCGAGCGTGTGGCTGCTGATCCACGCCACCGTCCCCAGCACGAAGATGATGGCCATCGGCGCGGCCCAGACCAGCACTTCGAGCCGGGTCGAGTGGTGCCACTCCGGATCGTATTTCGCCCGGGTGTTGGAGGCCCGGTACTTCCAGGCGAAGAACAGGGTCGCGGCGATCACCGGCACGACGATCAGCAGCATCAGCGCCGTCGAAAGCAGGATGAGGTCGCGCTGCTGCGTTGCAACATCGCCGGCCGGATCCATCACGGTCATGTGGCAGCCCGCGAGGCCAGCCAGCAGGGGTGCGATCAGGGCTGCTTTGAAAAATCTCACGTTTCGGTCCGTCCAACCGCAGCCACTGGCTATTTTGCGGCGCGATACACCCTCGGCCCGGGGCCGGGACATTGGACGGATTGTCCAAGGCAAGGGGCGAACTGGGCCCCAGCGGCGCAGCAGTTTGCAGTTGCGCGGCCGCGTGAGTGGATCATGCTCGCCCTGGAGATCGCCAGAAAATGGCGGCGCGGCCAACAGGTCGAGGGAAATGGAAACCATGAGCCACGTGAACACTTGGCCGTCGTCGCTGCGCCTCGAGCTGGAGGCGCGGAGACTGCATGCGGAGCCTCGCTCGCTCGGGCTTGGCGCGTTGGCGCCCGCCCTGGTCCTGGGCCGCCTGCCGGTGTTCTTCGACGCCTTCGCCTTTGCAATCGCAGCCGTGCTGGTCTTTCCGCAAACCCTCTTCCCCAGCCTCGACCTCAATATCGCGGTGCTCTGCGGCCTGGCCTTCTGCGGCCTGGCGCTCGCGGTCCGCCCGCTCGGAGCCTGGCTGGCGACGCAGGTCGACCATCGGCACGGGCGCGGCGTGCGGCTGACCGCCGCGCAATTCGTTCTCGGCGCGTCGACGGCGGCGATCGCCTTCCTGCCCGACCGTTCGGCCTTCGGGACGGCGGCGGTGCTCGGGATGCTCGCCTGTTGCCGGCTGGTGCAGGGCGTCGCGGCGGGCGGAGTCGGAAAGGGCGACGGCGCCGTCGCGGAGCCTCGCGCCGCCGCCGTGGTCTCCGCCCTGGCCGCCCTGCTCGCGCTCGGCCTGGCGGGCGCTCTGTTCGCCGTCCTCTCTCTCGTCCTGACGCCGGCGGATTTCCTGAGCTGGGGATGGCGCTATCCGTTCGTCATCGCAGTGCCGATGAACATCGTCGCCCTGTTCGCCCAGCTCCGGCTGCTGGCCACGGACTCCAATCCGCGGCGCGGCGAGCGCCCCGGGATTCGGCTAGCCGCCAGCCGGAAGTCCTGACGCGCCGGGCTCGCTCCTGAGCCTCGCCCTTATTCGCGAATCGATTCGTCAGTGTGCTGACGAACACCGTCGGCTAGGCCGCGCGTTCTCTTCTGCATCGACGGGCCACGCGCCGGTAGGTGGCTGCTCCCGGCGACCATTTTTCAGGTCAGCGTCTCGGCCAGCTTTCGAATAATGGGTATCCGGTAGGTCTTCCCCGCCGACGCAACGTACAGTCGAGTGAGAATCACTTGGGAGGGAGGACCCAATGAAGTCTTATTTGATGGGCGCATCTGTGGCTGTGCTCATGGCGACGGGCGCTAGCCTCGCCAATGCCCAGACCGTGCGGAGCACGGCGGCCGGGGACAAGGATGTCTCGGAGATCGTGGTCACCGGCTCGCGAATTCGAACCAGCCCGCTCGACCAGGACCAGCCGGTGATCCAGATCGACCAGCAGACGGTCGCCAATACGGGCCTGACCTCGACCGTCGACGTCCTGCAGCGCATTCCGTCCGCGGGCGGAGGCCTCAACGGCAAGTTCAACAACTCCGGCAACCTCGGAAACCCGCCCGACGGCGGCGGCGTGGGCGCGGGCTCCGCGGAGATCGACCTGAGGTACCTGAGTTCGCGGCGGGTGCTGGTGCTGGTGGACGGCCTGCGCTGGGTGTCCGGCGCGTCGGCCTCCGGCGTTCCCGGCGCGGTCGACCTCAACACCATCCCGACCGAGATGATCAGCCGGATGGAGGTGCTGCAGGAGGGCGCCTCGCCGATCTACGGCTCCGACGCCATCGCCGGTGTGGTGAACATCATCACCAAGGAACATCAGGACGGCATGCATGCCTCGGCCCAGGTGGGCGGCTTCGGGCAGGGCGACGGCTACAGCCAGGACTACAACGTCTCCTGGGGCGTCAATCAGGAGCACACCCACGCGGTGCTGGGCGGCGGCTATTTCCGCCAGGAGCCGGTGTTCTCGGCCGATCGCGCCATCTCGCGCTTCCCGCGGCCCTACGCCACCTCCTGCCTGGCAGGCGGCTGCAGTTCGGCGACTCCGTTGGGCCGGTTCATCATCACCGACCCCAACACCGGCCAGGACATCGACGCGACGCTTCGCCAGGCTCTCCAGCCGGGCCAGCGCGCGGTCTACAACCCCGCCGACCCCACCGGGGCGAGCGGCAGCTTCAAGCCCTTCACCACGGCGGACCGGTTCGACTTCCAACCCTACAACTACATCCTGACGCCGCTGGAGCGGGTCAGCGCCTTCGCCTCCGTGACGCAGGACCTGACGGACGACATCCGGCTGCGGGTGCGGGCGAGCTATGTGGAGCGCAAGTCCGCCAACCAGGCTGCGCCCCTGCCTCTGTTCGTCGGGCCGGACGCCGGCAACGGCAACCTGCTGGACACCGTCTCGATCGACAGGACCAACCCCTACAATCCGTTCGGCTTCACCCTGCAGCCGGGCACCTATTCGTTCGTCGGCCGCCGCCTGGTGGAGAACGGCCCGCGGCACTACGAGCAGACGGTCAACACCTTCAACGTCACCGGCACGCTGGAGGGTGATTTCAAGGTCGCCGACCGCACCTGGCACTGGGACGCCAACGCCGTCTGGTCGCGCAACCACGCCGAGCAGACCTTCACCGGCAACGTCAACGCCGCGCGGGTGCAGCAGGCGCTGGGGCCGCTCGCTGGCTGCACCGGATCCTGCGTGCCGCTCAACCTGTTCGGCGGCGCGGGCACGATCACGCCGGCCATGCTGGCCTTCATCGGCTTCACCCAGCAGGACTCCTCCCAGCAGGAACTGCACGACTACAGCGCCAACCTGACCGGCGACGTCTTCGACCTGCCCGCCGGCCCCCTGGCCTTCGCCGCGGGCCTCGAACGCCGGGAGACCAGCGGCTACTTCCAGCCCGACGCCATCGTGGCCGAGGGGCTCTCGGCCGACATCCCGGCCCAGCCGGCGCGGGGCTCGATCTCGGTCAACGAGGCCTATGGCGAGCTGCGGATCCCCCTGCTGCGCGACATGCCCGGGTTCAACCGCCTGGACGGGTCCGTCGCCGGGCGCTGGTTCCACTATTCGACCTCGGGCAGCGACGCCACCTACAAGGCGGGGCTGAACTGGCGGCCGGTGGACGAGGTGCTGCTGCGGGGGTCCTGGGGCCAGGGCTTCCGGGCGCCGTCGATCGGCGAACTCTACGGCAGCGCCTCGCGCTTCGACGAGGTGATCAACGACCCCTGTTCAGGCTTCCTGACCAGCGGGGTGAGCGCGACGGTGCGGGCCAACTGCATCGCCCACGGCGTTCCCGCCAGCGGGTCCTATAGCCAGTTGAACTCCCAGTTGCCGGTCATCACCAGCGGCAACGTCCACCTGAAGCCCGAGACCAGCAAGAGTTGGGACGCCAGCCTGGTGTGGCAGCCCAAGGCCTTGCGCGACACCGCCTGGTCGAGCGGCGGCTCGATGGAGGTCGCCTATTCGGACATCACCCTCGACAACGCCATCCAGGCGCTGAACGGCCAGACCCTGCTGGACCGGTGCGCCAACACCGGCGACGCGCTCTCCTGCGCGACGATCACCCGCACCGCGTCCGGCACGGTGTCGGCGATCACCAATCCGCTGATCAACATCGGCGGCATCAAGACGCGCGCCATCGACCTGAACCTGGTCTGGACGTCTCCGGCCTGGGACTTCGGCCAGTTCAGCGCCCACTGGTACACGACCTTCCTGCTGAACTTCACCGAGCTGCAGCCGACGTCCTCCGGCCTGACGGAGGTCCATCGCGAAGGCACCGAACGGGGCAGTCCCGATCAGGCCTACCCCAGGGCCAAGTCCAACCTGTCGGTCGACTGGATGCGCGGGCAGTGGGGCGCGACCGGAACCGTCCGCTACATCTCGTCGGTGACGGAGTCAGGGGCGCCGAACCGGTTCCCGGCCCTGGCCTACTTCGACGCCCAGGTGCGCTGGACCCCCGACTACTGGGGCAAGGCCTTCACCATCGCCGCGGGCGGCAACAACCTCTTCGACAAGGACCCGCCGGCCTGCCTGACCTGCAGCCTCAACAACTACGACCCGAACGTCTATGACGCGCCCGGGCGGTTCTTCTACCTGCGGCTCAGCTACCACCAGTAGCGCCGAGAAACCGGGGCGGCGCCTCTGCGCGCCGCCTCGGCGAGCCACGCGACGCCGTCAGTAGTACGAGGCCCTGGCCAGGCACATGCTGCAGGTGGTGAGGGTCTGGGTCAGCCGCATGCCGAAGTAGGCGCCGGAGCGGCCGGCCACCGTTTCCTGCGCCGTGGTGAAGCCGACGACGGTTCGCGACGGCAGGGCATAGCCGACGCTGGCCGCGTATATCTCGTCTTTCTGCAGGGGATTGAGGCGGTCGGTCGTCCAGCGCTGGGTGGTGGACAGGTCCATGATCCAGGGCCCGTCCATGTACTCGGCCGAGGCGCTCAGGAAGTCCCTCGCCCGGCCGGCCACGCCCTCGAAGTTGTCGCGCCGCGCGGCTTCGACGTAGAAGCGAAGCTGGCTGTAGCGCCCGCGCAGGGTGTCCTCGACCGAGCCGCGGACCGGGATGCTGAGGTCGGCGCCCAGGGTCGTCCACACCTCGCCGCGCTGCGTGCCGTAGGTCTTGCCCCACCGGATGACGCCCGCCTGGTAGTTCAGGCGCCCCCAGTTCCCGACGGGCTTGTTGAGCACGTCCCAGGTCACCATGAAGTTCTCGGGCCAGCGCGTGTTGCCGACGCCGCCCGTCTTGTAGCGGATGAAGCCCTCGTTGTAGGGGAAACTCTCGTGCAGGAAGGTGTAGTCGACCATGAAGGCCGAGACGGAGAGCTGGCGCCATCCGCCGTCCTCGTCCCGGAAGACGTGGATTTTTTCGACGCCCATCATCTCCGTGGGTTCGTATCCCTGGTCGGACTCGGCGACCAGGTCCTGCGCTTGCAGGCCGGGCAGCAGGGCATAGGCCCGGCCGAAGTCCTGGACGAACTTGCCGATCCGGTAGTCTCCGTAGCGGACGTAGAGCTCCTTCATCTTCCCGCCTTCGCGGCGCCCCGGAGCCTGATTGATGAAGAGCTGGTTGTTCGGATTGCTCGCCGAAATCGGCTGCCGGGGCTTGAATTGGAACAGGCCGTCGATGGACAGGTCGTCGTTGAGCTGAAGGAGGAAGGTCGAGTCGAGCCACAGCTTGGTGTCCGCGTGGCGGCCGGAACCGCTGTCGGCGGTGGTCCCGCCGTATTCCACGGTCGCGATGGTCTCGAACCCGATCTTCGGGAAGGCCCCGACGTCCGACTGGCTCGGCGGCCCGGAGGCGGTCTCGCCGGTGGCGCGGGCCTGCTCGATGATGGCCCCGGACTGCGCCATCGCGGCGGGGGCGGCCGCCAGGGCGGCGAACACCGCCGCGGCCAGGACGCACTTCAGACGCAGCGGCCGTTTACTACCGCGGAACATGTCCGCCCTCCTTTTCGGTGGCCGGGGCCGGGATGTCTGTTACGGCGGCCGGTGAGGGCCGCCCGGCGCCTGCGCGCCCGTGGTCAATTCCGGCCATGTCCATGTCCATGTCGCCGTCGGGCATCGGCCCGACCTTGGGGTCATAGACCTCGATCTGGGCCATCATGCCTTTGTCCTCATGCTCGAGGATGTGGCAGTGGTACATGAAGCGGCCGACGATCTTCGGATCGGTGAAGGGGATGCGGATCTTCACCTCGCCGTGGATCGGCACATTGACGGTGTCGACCAGCCCTTCGAACGGAAGCGGCCTGCCGTTGAGGCTGACCACCTGGAACTTGACCTGGTGGATGTGGAAGGTGTGCAGCTCCGCCGACGCGTTGCGGATCGTCCATTCCTCGACCGAGCCGAGCGGCACCTTCAGGTCGACCCGCGTGTGGTCGAAGGTCGCGTGGTTGATGAAGAACAGGCCGGTGACCGGGTCTTCCGAGAAGATGATGACCCGCTGGGCGTCGATGTGGTCCGCCGGAATGGGCGTCTTCGCGACCTGCGCGACCTCCAAGGGGCCGAGGGGCGCGGGGGCCGGCTGCGCCGGATCGCGCGCGGACACCATCAGGGCCATGTTCTGGGCCGGGAAGATGTCCCCTACCGGGCCGGTGGAGGTGGTCTCCGAGATCAGCTTGTAGGCGCCGGCCGCGCCCGCCGTGACCAGCACGTCGGCGCGCTGGCTCGGTCCGATCATCAGTTCGGCGACGCGTTCGGGCTGAGCGACCGGCTGGGCGTCGCGGCCGACGACGGTGAACTGGTGCCCCTCGAGCCGCAGGCGGAAATAGGTGTCCGCGGTCTGGTCGCTGAAGCGCCAGAGCTGCGTCTCGCCGGGCTGGATATCGACCCTGGGCATCAACTGCCCGTTGATGGTCTTGATGTCGCGGTTGAAGGGTTTGGGGACGCGGTTGAGGTCGCCCTTGCGGTCGGGCGAGAACTCCTTCAGCGCGAACAGCCGCTCCTTAAGCGGCTTGGTCGCAGGCACCTCGTCCTGGAAGCCTTCGATCACCAGGGTGCCGCTGAGCCCGCCCATCAACTGGCGCTCCGCGAAGCTGTGGGCGTGGGTGTGGTACCAGTAGACCCCCGGCGGGTGGTCCTTCGGGATCGGGATGACGTAGTCCCAGGTCTCGCCGGCGGCGACCATGTGCATGGCGTTGTCGCCATGGCCCAGCGGGGAGACCGCCAGGCCGTGGAAATGCATGTTCGTGGCCTGCGGCAGGTGGTTGACCAGCTTGACGTGCAGGGTGTCGCCGGGCTTCACCCGCAGCACCGGGCCGCCGTAGACGCCGTTGTAGGTGGCGCCGTTGATCAGGTCCTTGCCGAGCCGGACCTGCGTCTCGCGCGCTTCCAGGGTGACGTTCAGCTCCCCGTTCTGGCTGCGGTATTCGAGCGGCGTGGTCAGCGGCTGCGTGGCGTCGCGGGCGGTCGGGTTGGTGCGGGGTCCGAAGATGGTGTCGAACTGGGCGGCGCGGGCATGCCCGCCGGACGCGAGCATCGTCCCCAGGATGGCGGCGGCCAAGGCGGTCCCCAGACCGATCGCGCGCAGCGTCGGAGGCGTGGCGGGCATTGGGATCCTCACGTCGAAGACTCGCGTCCTGGGTGGTTTGGCGAAGCGGCGGATCCCGATCGCTCGGTCGGCGCTTCGGAGACACGCCGTGCCTCGGCGCTGCCCGCCGCGTCAAGACCGACTTTGGTATAGGGGGCGCCGGCCGCCTGGCGGCGCGCCCGCGCCGTGGCGGTGACCAGCACCAGCCCCGCGATCAGGCCGAGATGTTCGAAGAACTCGTTACGGGCGGCGAACTCCGCCGGGCCGCTGAGTTCCCAGAATCGGTGAGCGACGATCTCCGTGGCGCCGGTCAGGCTGGCCAGCATCCCGGCCCCGAGCCACACGTAGCGTCCCGACAGGATGATGAGCGAGCCGGCGAGTTGGACGGCGATGACGACGCCTGCCCACAGCGCAGCGGGATGCAACCCGAAATGCGCCTGGATCGCCACGGCGCCTGCGAAATCCCCGAGCTCGATCACGACGGCGATCAGGAACAGCGAGGTCAAAGCGAGGCGGGTGATCAGCCATGTCCCCGGCCAGTCGAGAATGGCGTCCGCCCAGCGCGGCGGCTGCTCCGGGAGGATCGTGCTCAGCTTCATCGCGTTCGTCCTCAATCCAGCGCCCGAGGCGCCGGGGGACTGCCCGCCGCGCCGCCGCCTTCGGCGAGGAGGAGGTTGACGGTGCTGAGGTAGCGGGCGCTTCGGGCGCGCACGAGGTTCAGCGCGGCCAGTTGCTGGAGGCGCTGGGCGTCCAGCACCTGCACGATCCCGGCGTTGCCGACGCCATAGCCGAGCCGGGTCAGGCGCAGGGCCGAAGTGGCCGAGTCCATGGCCTGCTGCTCGGTCCTGACCCCGTCGGCGGCGTTGGACAGGCCCTGCAGGTTGTCCGCCACCTGCTGGAAGGCGGACAGCACCGTCTGCTGATAGTCCGCGAAGGCGGCCTGGTAGGCGTCCTCGGCGGCCTTGCGGCGCGCGGTCAGCGATCCGCCGTGGAAGATCGGAGCGGTCAGGCCGGAGACCAGGCTCCACGCCGTGCTCGAACCCCCGGACATCAGGCCCTCGCCCGCGACGCCGGCGCTGAGGTTGATGCGGGGATAGAGATCCGCCGTGGCGATCCCCACCTGCGCGCTGGCCGCATGAAGTTGGGCCTCGGCGGCGCGGATGTCGGGCCGGGCGCGAACCAGTTGCGAGGGCACCACCAGGGGGACGTCCGCGGGAAGTGTCATCGCGTCCAGGTCGAAGGCCGGCGCGGACCAGGCGGCCGGCGATTTCCCCACGAGCGCCGCGAGCGCGTCCTGGGCGACGGCGAGCTGCTGGCGCAGGGGCGGCAGCGACGCCTGGTCGCGGTCGAGCTGGCTCTGGGCGGTGGTCACGTCCATCTGGCTCGCGACGCCGGTGCGCCGTGCGGCCCCGACGAGATCCAGCGTCTTCTGGTCGGACGCGATGATGTCCTGCACCGCGGCGATCTGGCCGCGGGTCGAGGCGATCTGCAGGGCGGTCATGACCACGCCGCCGGCGACCGCCAGCCGCGCGGCGCGCAGGGCCTCGCCGTTCACCTCGGCGTCCGCGGCGGCGAGCTCGATGCGCCGGCGCGCGCCGCCGAACACGTCCAGGTCGTAGCTGACCCCGACGCCCCCGGTGTAGGCGGAGAAGGTTGGGAAGGTGAAGGCGCTGGGACCGAGGAAATAGGCCCCGTAGGCGCGCCGCTCGGCGCCGCCGGCCGCGTCGACCTGCGGATAGAGCGCGCCGCGCGACGCCCTGACGAGCTGGCCCGCCTTGGCCAGGTTGGCCTGGGCAGCGGCCAGAGACCAGTTGTTGGCCAGCGCCATCTGCACGGTGTCGTTCAGCGCCTGCGAGCCGAGGCGCGTCCACCAGTCGGTCGGCAGGGCCTGGCCCATCTCGACCTGCTGCGTCACCGTTCCGGCCGTCATCGGGCCGATGTCGCTGGCGCTCGGCGGCAGGTAGGCCTGCTCGGTCGGACGGGCCGGCGCCTTGAAGTCCGGCCCGACGGCGCAGCCGGCGAGGGCGGCCGTCGCGAGCAGGACGGCGATCCGGTTTGTGAACGATCGGGACATGTCAGTGCGCCTCCCCGGCGGAGCTGGCGTTGGCCTTCTTCAGCAGCAGCACCAGCACGAGGGCCAGGCCGAGAAGGGCGCTTTGAAGGATGACGGCGTCGCTGTAGGCCAGCATGTAGGCTTGGCGGCGCACGAGGCGGGCGACGGCGACCGCCGCCTGATGATGGGCCAGGGCGGAGTCGGCCACCCCATGGGTCATGAAGCGGTGCGCGAGCGCGTCGATCCGCGCGCGGGTCGCCTCGCCCAGCACGGAGATCTGGCCGGTCAGCACGTCGGAGTGGAACTGCTCGCGCTTGCTCAGGAAGGTCTGCAGCACGGCGATGCCGATCGCGCCGCCGAGGTTGCGGATCATGTTGTAGAGCGCCGCGGCGGAGCCCGCCTGCTCGCGCTCGATGCCCGCCACCGCGATGGCGGAGAGCGGCGTCATCATCAGCGCCTGGGCTACCGCCCGCACGAGGCTGGAGCCGATGAACTGCGGGCCCGAGAAGTTGTCGGAGAGGTTGGTGGCCAGCAGGCTGCCGAGGATGAACAGGACGAACCCGGCGATCACCAGACGCCGCGGGTCCACCCGCTTCATGAGCCGCGGGATCAGCGGGATGAGCGCCAGTTGCGGCAGGCCGATCCAGATCAGCACGCCGCCGATCTGCTCGGCGTTGTACCCCTGGATGCGCGCCAGGTAGAGCGGCACGACATAGAGCCAGCCGTACATCGAAAAGCCGAAGAAGAAGTTGGCCACGGTGCCCAGGCCGAAGTTCCACCGCCCCAGCAGGCGCAGGTTCAGGAGCGGGGCCTTGCGCTTGAGCTGGACCACGACGAAGGCGATCAGGGATACGGCCGCGACGATGGCCAGCCGCACGATGAAGGTAGAGCCGAACCAGTCGTCCTTCTCGCCTTCCTCCAGCACGGTCTCCAGCGACCCGAGGCCTACGGCGATGGTGGCGATGCCCAGCCAGTCGCCACTGCGCAGCAGGTCGAGCTGCATCGGCTCCGCCTCGAGCGAGAACCACAGCATCGCGAACATGATCGCGCCGGGCAGCAGGTTGACGAAGAAGATCGCCTGCCAGCCGAAGGTCTCGTTGCACCAGCCGCCGATCACCGGCCCGATCGACGGCGCGAAGATCGCCGAGATCGCATAGATCGACAGGCCGATCGCGTGTTTCGACGGCGGCAGCTTGGTCATGATGATCGAGAAGGCCAGCGGGATCAACACGCCGCCGGCGAACCCCTGCAGGGCCCGCACGACGATCATCTGGCCGAGGTTGGTGGTGAAGGCGCAGGCGACGGTCATCACCAGAAAGGCGAAGGTGTTGACCAGCAGGTAGCGGCGAACGGAGAACACCCGCGCCAGCCAGCCGCTCATCGGGATGACGATGATCTCGGCCACCAGATAGGCGGTCGTGATCCAGCCGCCTTCGTCGGCGCCGGCGCCGATGGCGCCCTGGATGTCGGCCAGGGAGGAGCTGACGATCTGGATGTTGAGGATGGCCAGGAAGGCCCCGAGCGCGGCGCCCACCACGGCGATCCAGGTCTTCAGGGAGACCGCGTCCTCGTCATGCCGCGCGGCGGGCGCGGCCGGTTCGGGGCGCCGGGCCGCGGCGGGCGCGGCGGCGATGCTGGACATGGCTCAGCGCCCCTGCGACGGGCCGGCGCCGCCGGGCCGGGTGTCGATCGAGGCGTCAACCGACATGCCCGGGCGCAGGCGGCCGGCTAGCGGGTTGCGCGGATCGAAGACGATCTTCACCGGGATCCGCTGCACGATCTTGGTGAAATTGCCCGTGGCGTTGTCCGGCGGCAGCAGGCTGAACTCCAGGCCGGTGGCCGGCGCCAGGCTGTCCACCCGGCCTTCCACGTCGTGGCCCGGGAAGCCGTCGACCTTGACGCGCACGGGTTGGCCCGGCCTCACGTCGGTGAGCTGGGTCTCCTTGAAGTTGGCCACCACGTAGGTCCGCTGCAGAGGGACGACGGCCATGAGCTGGGTCCCGGCCTGGACATACTGACCCTGCCGCGCCGAGCGGGCGGCGACCACGCCGTCGATGGGGGCGACGATGCTCGAATAGCCGAGATTGAGCTCCACCTGATGCTGCGCGGCCTCGGCGCGGGCGACCTGCGCCAGGGCCAGCTCGCGCTGGGAGGTCAGGACCTGCACCTGCTGACGCGCGGTGGTCGCGGCGGCCTGCAGGCGCGTCAGGGCGGCGCCCTTCTCTTTCGCGTCGGTCGAGGCGTTGTCGGCCTGTTCGTCCGAGCCGTAGCCCACCTTGGCCATCTCGGCGCGCCGGGCGTCGTTCCGCTGGGCGAGGGCCAGGGTCGCGCCGGCGGCGGTGACGCTGGCGTCCGCCTGGCGGATGATCGAGCCTTGCGCGGCGATCTGGGCGTCGAGGTTGGCCACCGAGGCCTTGGCGGCTGCGACGCTGGCGGTCGCCTCGTCCAGGGCCGCGCGGAAGTCCCGGTCGTCGATCCTGGCCAGGACCTGACCGGCCTTGACCGCCTGGTTGTCCTGTACGAGCAGCTCGCCGATGTACCCGGCGACCTTGGGCGCCACCACGCTGGCGTCCGCCTTCACGTAGGCGTCGTCGGTGGTCTGGAAAAAGCGGCCGACGGCCCAGTAGTTGGCGCCCCAGGCCGCGCCCGCCAGGACGACGACGCCCGCGGCTCCCGCCGCCAGGAGGCGACGCGACACGTTGCGCCGCGCGCCCGCGGCCGTGGTGTTTCGTGTAAGTTCGGCGACTGTCATGCCCGGCTCGTTCTGCTGAAGCGGCGTCGGAGACGCGCGCTGGTCCGATAATCTGTCGCCGCCACAAATCTGCCTTACCCGGCGCCTGTGGTAGTCGCCGGCCTCACATCGTATCCTTCCGATTTCTGGAAGGATGGGCCCCCGATGAACGATGAGATCAGCGACATCCGGCTGTTCGTCCGCATGGTGGCGGCCGGCAGCCTCTCGGAGACCGCGCGGCGGCTGAACAGTTCGCTGCCGGCGATGAGCCGGCGTCTTTCGGCGATGGAGCATCGGCTCGGCGCGCGGCTGATCGACCGCAGCACGCGACGCTTCGCCCTGACGGAGGAGGGCGCTCTCCTCTACGAGCGAGGGACGCTCATCCTGGCGGACATCGATCAGGTGGAGGCGGAGGTCGGCGCGCGCACCCAGGCGCCGCGGGGCCATATCCGGGTCGGCGCGCCCCTGGAGATCGGACGCCGCCGCATCGCGCCGCTGGTCGGCGCCTTCACCCGCGAGCACCCGGGCGTGACTGTCGAACTGGTGCTCAGCGACTCGCGCGCGAACATCGTCGGCGACGACCTCGACCTGGCCCTCCACACCGACCAGCCGCTGGACGGCGACATCATCACCCGTCTGGTGCTGCCGAGCCGTCGCGCCGTCTGCGCCTCGCCGGAGTACATCGCCCGGCGCGGCCGCCCGGAGACGCCCGCGGACCTGCTACGGCACGACTGCATACAGCTTGTCCGCGGCCATCAGCTCTTCGACCGCTGGACCTTCGTCGACAACGGCAAGCCCCTGGAAGTGCGCGTGCCCCGGACGCTGTCGACCAACAGCGCCGAGGTCGTCCACGACTGGATCCTCGCCGGCCACGGCCTCGGCCTGAAGGCGCTCTGGGACATCGAGGAGGACCTGGCCGAGGGGCGGCTGGTCGAGCTGCTGGCGCCCTACATCGACAGTGAGATCAACCTCTATGTAATCTACCGGACGCGGACCCACCTGCCGAACCGGGTGCGCCTGTTCATCGATTTCGTGGTCGGCGGGCTGACGCAACAGAGCGCGACGTGACGGAGGCTCCTGGCCACTTCTTTGGCCGAGCTTGCATTGGCTCGCCGCAGCATTGCCGCAGCATTGCAATTGCCCAACGTGGGTCGTTCGGACTTGGCGCGGGGCCCGGCGTCTGACCTCCTGTCGGCGTGCCGCCCGGTTCCGGGGGGACCCCATCGGCGAGGGTGAGCATGTCGCGATCCACGGACTGCGGTCCGGCTAGCCCTTCCGGCGTCGCGGCGCGGATCGATCGGCTGCCCCCGACGCGGTACGTCTGGCTCCTGATCGTGCTGGTGTCGTTCGGGGCCTTCTTCGAGATCTACGACATAGCCTTGTCGGCGCCGCTGAGCCTGGGGTTGCAGGCGGCGGGCGTCTTCCATCGCGGCGGCGCGGGGCTGTTCGGCCTGAGCGACCAGGCGACCCTGATCGCCGTGACCTTCGCGGGACTCTATGTGGGGACCCTGGGGTTTTCCGCGGCCGCCGACCGTTTCGGCCGCCGCCCGATCTTCACCTTCGCCTTGGTCTGGTACGCCCTGGCGACTGTGGTCATGGGGCTGCAGTCGACTGCGGCGGCCATCGACCTATGGCGCTTCATCGCCAGCATCGGGGTCGGCCTCGAGCTGGTGGCGATCGATTGTTACTTGGCGGAGCTGATGCCCCGCAGCCTGCGCGGCCGGGCTTTCGCGGTCAGCGCCTCGATCCAGTTCCTCTCCACGCCCCTGGTGGCGGTATTGGCCTGGCGGCTGATCCCGGGCGACCATCTGGGCGTCGCCGGCTGGCGATGGCTGACCTTCGTCCCGGCGATCGGGGCGCTCCTGATCTGGTGGGTGCGCCGCGCCCTGCCGGAATCGCCGCGCTGGCTGGAGGCCCACGGTCGGGCGCCGGAGGCCGAGGCGGTCATTTCGCGCATCGAGGCGCGGGTGGCGGCCGACCTCGGCGCGCCCCTGCCGCCGCCGGCGGCGGCGCAGGCGTCAGGTCAGGACCGCCGGGAGCCCGCGCCGGCGCCATCGCTCTGGCGGCCGCCCTATCGCAGGCGGACGATGGTGCTGGTCGTCTTCCACCTTTTCCAGACACTGGGCTACTTCGGCTTCTCGAACTGGCTGCCGACGCTGCTGGTCTCGGAGGGGATCACCATCTCCAAGTCGCTGGCCTATACGGCGGTGCTGGCGCTGGTTCCGCCGGTCGCCCCGCTGGCGTTCAGCCTTTTCGCCGACCGGGCGGAGCGCAAATGGCTGGTGGTTTCGGGCGCGCTGCTGGCCGCGGCGTCCGGGCTCCTGCTGTCGCGGATGACCCAGAACTCCGGCTTCCTGCTCTTCACCCTGATCGGGTCGGGGGTCGCGATCGGCAATTCGCTGATGTCGCTGGCCTATCACACCTATCAGAGCGAGCTGTTCCCCACCTCAATCCGGGCCCGCGGCGTCGGGTTCGTCTATTCGTTCAGCCGGCTGACGGCGATTTTCTCGGGGTACATTATCGCCCTGGTCCTGGACCGCGCGGGCGCGGCCTGGGTGTTCGTGACCATCGCCAGCGCCATGGTCGTGGTGGCGCTCACCATCGGCCTGTTCGGCCCCCGGACCCGGGGACTGTCGCTGGAAGAGATATGACCAGGGGAGACGCCAGACATGGGTGACCGCAAACCCGCCGGCGAGGCGATCAAGGTCATCGTGCCGACCGGCGCGCTGGGCGCGGGCGTCTCGGCCGAGCACGTGCGCTATGGGATCGAGCGCGGGGCCCATGCGATCGCCTGCGACGCGGGTTCCACCGACAGCGGCCCGGCCTATCTCGCGCGCGGCGTCTCGAAGATGCCGGCCGAAGCCATCCGCCATGACCTGCGGATCCTGATCGCGGCGGCCCATGACGCGGGCATCCCGCTGCTGATCGGGTCCTGCGGCACCTCAGGGACCGACGCCGGCGTCGACTGGACGGCCGAGATCGCCGTGGAGGTGGCGCGCGAGCTCGGCATCCGGCCGAGGATCGCGCTGCTCTACAGCGAGCAGTCGCCGGTCCTGCTGAAGGCCCGCAACGACCACGGCCGGATCCATCCCCTCGCGCCGCTCGGCCCGGTCAGCAACGAGACCCTGGACTCCTGCCAGCACATCGTCGCCCTGATGGGCGCCGAGCCTTACATCCGTGCGGTCCGCGAGGGCGCGGACATCGTGCTGGGCGGCCGCACGACCGACACCGCGATCCTCGCCTCCGTGCCGCTGATGCACGGCAAGAACGTGGCCGCCGCCTGGCACGCGGCCAAGGTCACCGAGTGCGGCGGCCAATGCACGGTCCACCCCCGCACCGGCGGCGTGATCTTCAGCGTCGACGACGAGGGTTTCGACGTGGAGCCGCTCAACCTGAAGAACCAGTGCTCGCCGGAGAGCGTCTCGGCCCACATGCTCTACGAGAGCAGCGATCCGATCCGGCTGACCGAGCCGGGCGGCGTCCTCGACGTCTCGGAGTCGCGCTACGAATGGCTGGACGAGCGCACGACCCGGGTCACCGGCTCGCGCTGGGAGCCGATGCCCTACACCATGAAGCTGGAGGGCGCGGGCGCCGGGCGGTTCCAGTCGATCATGCTGATCGGCATCGAGGACCCCGAGGTCCTGGCCAACCTCAACCTCTTCGAAGAGGGGATGTTGCGGGCCCTGGATTCGAAGATCCGGCAGACCTTCGGCGACGAGGCCGGTGATTTCGACGTCTCGCTGCGCATCTACGGCTGGAACGGCGTCTCGGGCCGGCCGATGCCGGACACCGCCGCGCCGCCGCACGAGGTCGGGGTGATGTTCGTGGTGACGGCTGCGACGCAGTCGCTGGCCAACCGCATGGCCAAGGCCTGCAACCCGACCTTCTTCCACCTGCCCCTGAAGCCCGGGATTGAGATGCCCAGCTACGCCTTTCCGTTCACCCCCGCCGAGATCGAGCGCGGCCAGTTGTACGAGTTCCGGCTGAACCACGTGGTGGAGACGGCCGACGGGTTCGAGCTGGTCCGCACCCGGTGGATCGACGTGGCAGATCCGCAGCCGGAGGCGGCCGCTCATGGCTAAGGTCCGCGACGTCTGCCGTCACGTCCGCTCCAAGAACGCGGGTCCGTTCTGGGTGACCATCGACCTGTTCTTCGACGGCCCCGGCAATTTCGAGGCCTACGCCATGGGCGAGGCGCTGGGGCCGAAGCTCTTCCAGGCGCTCTACGGCGCGGACCCCGACCTTGTGAAGCGCGTGCCGGTGAAGAGCCTGAACATGGTCAAGGTCTCCTATCCCCGGGCCGCGCCGCAGGGTTGGATGGGCGAGCGCGACATGCACCAGGGGCAATCGTTCGCCCGCTTGCTGGATGTGGATCTGGGGTAGCGGATGCCTGGCGCCGGCGCCCCTGGGGCGGCGGCTTGGCCGGCGGGCGCGAAATGCGCCTTGGTGACAGCGGCTGCGGCTGACTTCGAAAGATAGGCGCGGGACCGCCCGGAGGCGGCCCCGCGCCCGCGCCTTAGAACGGATAGTAGCGGAAGCTGGTGAAGATCATGTCGTCGGAGGTCTTGGGCGTGTAGCCGCCGCCCGAGAAGCCCTCCAGCCGGGTGTGCGAGTACTGCAGGCCGATCCGGACCTGGCCGAACGACCCGGTGTAGGCCTTGTCCCAGAGGCCGGCGGTGATCTGGCCGACGTCGCGGACGGTGGCCGAGCAGGACCCGCCGACGGTGGTGCAGCCCGCGGCGGTGAACACCGTGTTGTTCAGGTTGCCGAACCCGAAGTTCGCGCCGCCGAAGGTGCTGATCCGGGAGTTCTGACGCTCGTCGCCGCCGAACAGGTAGAGGTCCACCTCCGGCGTGACGTGCAGGGTGCCGCCCACTAGGTACATGGTCTCCTGGATCGGGGCGACCTTGCCGGTCACGTCCAGGGTCGCGTCGGAAAGCTGGCCGGCGCCGTAGCGGCCGATGCCCTTGCCGCTCATCACCGAGGCCTGCAGGTCGAGGATCTTGGGGATGGCGTTGTAGGTGATCCCCGCGCCCCAGCCGCCGCCGGTGACGCTGGCTTCGTGCACGCCGGGCGTCAGGCCCTGGGTGTTGGTCGGCGAGACCGTGATCTGGTCGTAGAAGTCGCGATAGATGCCGAAGGCCTCGACGTGCAGCGGCCGGGCGACGCCGATGTAGGGCTCCCAGGCGGCCTTCAGGATCACGTCCGGGGTCTTGTTGAAGGACGTGGTGTTGACGGCGTTGAAGCCGCTGAAGCCGCTGGTCGCCGCCGGCGCCGGGTTGATCGTCGCGTTGCCGGTGGCCAGGTCGAGGACGCTGACGCCGCCCGGCAGGCCGCTGCCGGACGTGCCGGTGAAGGTCGACTGCGGGTTTTCAAGCGACAAGGCGAGCCAGTACTGCTTGTCGCCGAAGTCCTTGGTCAGGCGCAGTTGCGGCGTGCGGGTCCAGGAGAAGCCCGGCACGTACTGGGCGTCGATCGACGGCGGCGGCACCTCGTTGCGCGGGGTGATGCCCTTGCTGTTCAGGGTCACCAGGGACCAGTTCTGGCCGGCGAGCAGGTGCAGGCCCCAGTAGTCCCAGTCCACGGTGCCGTAGAGGTTGCGGATGCGCGGGTTGTAGGAGTTGCTCTCGTTCGAGTTGGCTGTCTGGGCGGCGCCCTGGAAGTCGAACTCGCCGAAGAAGGCGGCGTGGGTCGCGACGTTGATGTCGCCCTGGGCCAGGAACTGGACCCGGCTCTGGCGGGCGGTGCCGCGGAGCTCGTGGAGCTTCGACAGGCCGGAGTTCTCGAACGGGATCTTGGCGAAGGGCGAGGAGATATCCGACTCCAGGGTCTTCGACCGGTAGATGCCCGCCGCCTCGGCGAAGCCGCCGAGCGTGAGGGTGATGCCCTTGTACTTGAGCTTGTCGAGCGTCGGGGCCGGCTGGGCGGCGACGACGGTCTGGACCGTGCCCGGAATCTGCTCGATCTGCGCGTCCAGCTTGGCCTGGGCGGCGTGCGCGGCGGCGGTGGCCTGTTCGGCCTGCGCCTGGCTGGCGGCGACCTGAGCCTGGGTCTGCTGCTGGTTTTGGGCCTGGGCCTGGACGGTGGCCTGCAGAGCCTCGACCTGCTCCTTCAGCGCCTTCACCTCGTCGGCAAGCTGGGAGTTGGCGGCGGCCACAGGATGCTTGTGCTTGGGCGCGGCTTGCGATGGGCCGGCGGCCGAAAGGAAGCAGACGATGCAGATACCAGCGCTCGCCAGGAGCGACGTTTTCGATGTCATAGCGATATCCCTACGCCGGCGGCGCTTGGCTGCGGCCGGTCGTGGGGCCTCGCTAGGCGTGGTTTGTGAAGCAAACGTCGCGGATCGATGACACTTTTGCGAACATGGGGGCCCAGCTTCAGCATGACGTGGGTTCATGCGTCAGGTGTGGCAATTGGCTGACAGTCTCGCGTGGCGAAATCGCGGAGATTTGGCGCCGCGGGGCCGCACGCCCTCGCGCTGGAGCGGCTACCGGAAGCTGCGCGTCACGAACCAGAAGACGCCGAGGCCGACCAGGAAGCTGGAGGCCACGTCGACGGTCACCGCCCGCGGCGTCGCCAGCTTCAGCTTCGAGACCAGCAGCACGAGGCCGGTGACGCCGAGCACCAGCGTCAGTTGCCCGATCTCGACCCCCAGATTGAACCCGACCAGCAGCTCCGCCAGGCGGCCCGTCGGGAGCTGCATCTCCAACAGGTTCGAGGCGAAGCCGAAGCCGTGGATCAGGCCGAAGACCAGGGTGATCATCATCCGGAACCGGCCCGGGTCGGCCAGCCGGCCTGAGATCATCAGATAGTTGCTGGTGAACAGGCCGGCGCCGAGCAGCAGCAGGCTCGGCAGCTCCCCGAAGCCGAACGCGCTGGCCAGAGCCATCATGGCCAGGCTGGCGCCGAACGACAGGGCGACCGGGAGCGGCCGGTGGGTCTGTTCGGCGATGTTCTCCGCGCCGATCAGGGCGATGGTCAGGGCCACCAGGGCGTCGATGAACTCCGGATGCGGCCGGATCACCCCGGTCACGGCCAGCGCCAGGGTCAGGCTGTGGCCGATCGTGAACCCCGACACCACGAACACCAGATCGCGCAGGCGCCGCGAGATCAGCACCAGGCCCAGCAGGAAGGACATGTGGTCGACGCCGGTGAAGATGTGCATCACCCCCATCCGGACGAATTCGAAGAAGCTGGCGCTCTTCAGCCCATTGGCCGCCTTGCCCGAAACGGCGACGGTCTGGCGTTCGTTGGTGATGAGCTGCTCGGCGAAGGCGCCCGTGGTCTCGTCCTGGATCTCGGCGAAGTTGGTGTGGCTGGGGACCAGGTCGAAGAAGGCCGCCGACCGGATCTCGAGGTCGTCGCGGGCCGCGCAGCGGAAGGTGAAGTCGTATTTGCGGAAACCGGGCGCCGCGGACAGGGTCTCCACGGGCGGGACCAGGGCGCAGCGTCGCCCGGCCGCGATCGGAAAGACCCGCGCCGTCAGGTAACGCTTCACCGCCTCGTCGGAGGGCGCCGCGCCGCCGGCGCCGAGGCGCTGCAGCTCCAGGACCGGGATGGTCATCGCCAGGTCCACGTCGGCGCCGTTGATCTCCCAGACCGAGTGGGATTCGCTGCGCGTGTGGGCGCCGGCCGGGCGGGCGACCAGCGTCACGGCGAGCGCGAGCCAGAGGGCGGCGAGGAGGACCCGGCGCATCAGCGAAGGTCGCCCGCGACCAGCACGTTCGCCCGCTGACGCAGGAAGCCCTGGTACTGCGCGGTCGTGCGCTTCACCTTGTCATTGCGGTAGTCCGACAGCACCTGGGCGCGGGCCTCGGCGAAGGCGAACGGCTGGGGCGGCGCGTTGCGCGCCATGTAGAGCAGGTGGACGCCGTCCGGCTGGGCGAAGGGCGGGGAGACCGCGCCGCTCGGCAGGGCGCGGGCGACGGCGAACAGCGCCGCGCCCAGATGGATTTTGGCCGCGAAGTAGAAGTCCTCGGCGGCCTCGCGCCCGGAGTCGCGGCCCCGGAAACGGCCGAGCGTCGCGGTGATCGGCGCGCCGGCCGCCAAGGCCCGGGCCGCGCCCGCGGCGTCCGCCGGCTGGGCGAAGACGAGGTCGCGGACGCTCATCACGCCTTCCTGGGCGTAGCGGTCCTGGTGGGCGTTGAAATAGGCCTGCAAGGCGCTGTCACTGGGCTGCGAGGTGACCGCGTCGGCCGCGGCCATCTGCTCGACCGCGCTTACCATGGCCGTGCGGACATCCGGGTCCGTGGCGGCGATGTCCAGTTCCTTGCCCCGCTGCACGAACAGTTCCTCGCGGATCATGTCGTTGAGCACCCGGCGGCGCTGGGCCGGCGTGGTGTGGGCGCTATCGACGCCGAACGTGGCCTGGAGTTGGGCGTAGAAGTCCGCCCGGGCGATGGGCTGCTGATTGACCAGGGCCACGTCTTCCGCCGGCACATGGAAGGTCGTGGTCCCGCGCGCGGTGAAGAGGGCGTAGCCGGCCAGGGCGAGGCCGATCAGGGCGCCGAGCGCCATCAGCGACAGGGAGCGGCGGGCGCTGACCTGGCGAGGATCCCAGAGCGGCGGCGCGGCGGCTGGAGCGGTCGGCGGGGTCATGGGCGGGACATGTCCGGATGCGGGCCCGGCCGATGGGACAGGGCGAAGACGTAGAGCGAAACCTCGCGCAGGCGCAGGGCCGACAGCCGGCCGGCCCACGCGGGGCACATGCCCTGGCGGCCGTAGGCGATGGAGTCGAAGATCGCCAGGCGGCTGCCGTCGCCGTACAGCCAGACCTTGTCGACGAGGTTGGGCGCACCGATCGCCGGATCGCCCCTGGCGTCGTTGGCGTGGCAGTCATAGCAGCCGCCCTTGCCCGCGAAGATGCGGCGGCCGGCCTCGGCCGCGGCGGGGTCCGCCGCCTGGCCTCCGCGCGCCTGCAGGTAGGCGGTCACCGCGGCGATCTCGCCAGGGCCGAGGGGCTGAAGCCGCTCGCCGGCGGCGGGAACCGGCCGGGCGAAGGCCGGCATGACCGCCAGGTTCCAGCTCCGCGGGTTGTGCGCGCGGATGCCGTAATAGGCGACCTTCTCGATGTCGCTCACCTTGCCCGCGCCATAGAGCCAGTCGGCGTCGGTGAGGTCGGGGACGCCGCGCGCGGAGCTCCCCTTGCCCTCGGCCCCATGGCAGCTCGCGCACCGGGCCTTGAACACGCCGGCGCCATGCGTGACCGCGAACCGCATCAACGGAGCCTGGGCCGGAATGGCGTCTGGATCGCCGCGCACGAGCTGCGCCTCGGTCCGGCCGGATGTCACTAGTCCGGCCGCGCCCCAGGCGAGGACGATCGCCGCCCCGATCCAGGCCAGCCAGCTCAGCGATGCGCGCGTCGGCGCCTTCATCCAGAGCCGGCGGGCCAAATTCGCGACCTTTCGGGTCGGCATGCCCGATCCCCATGAAAAGACATTGATCGACTAGGGGAAATGACGTGTCTAGTCAATGAACGATGAGATAGGAGTCTGTTATAGGGAGGTTAATGGTTGTATTGAGCGGCGGCTGGATGTGAGTTAGATTGAATTGCATCGCCGATTTGTATCGATTCAACTTCTTTCGATACAAAATGACGCAAATTAGTTCTTCAATATCGCCGCGGATGGACGCTATGTTGTGGGCGTGGCCGTCGCGCTCCGCCCCGCTGGCGCTCGGCGGCCAGCCGCTGCACTGACGGGGGAAGCATGCTGGAGTCCTTGTGCGCCTGGCTCGAGAAGACGCCGCTCAGCGCCGGCGTTCAGAACGTCGGCTGGATCATTCCGGCGAGCCAGATCGTCCACATCCTGTGCCTGGCGGCGGTGCTGTTCTCGGCCCTCTCCATCGACCTGCGGGTGCTGGGCGTCGGCGCGCGCCGCACGTCGCTCGACGGAATGGCGGCCCACTTCCTGCCGTGGATCTGGACCGCCGTGCCCCTGATGGCCGTGACCGGCGCGATCCTGATCATCGGCGAGCCGCGCCGCGACCTGCTCAATCCGGTGTTCCAGACCAAGATGCTGCTGCTGATCTGCGCCCTGGCCGCGACGCTCGGCATCCAGTCCATCGTCAGGCGCGCAGCGGCGGACCGCCCCGGCTGGCCGCTGCGCGCCCTGGCCGTCGGCTCGCTGGCGTTCTGGTTCGGCATCGCCGTCTGCGGGCGGCTGATCGCCTACGCCACGTGAACGGGCGGACCGCAGAGATCCCGGGAGACTGAGGAATGTCGATCATTTCCATCGCCACATGGATTGAAGCGACGGGCCCGGCGCGGGCGATCGCGCAGTCGAGCTGGATGTTCCCGGCGGCGGAGACCCTGCATGTGATCGCCATCGCCCTGGTGGTCGGCTCGATCGCCGTGGTCGACCTTCGGCTGCTGGGCGTCTCGTGGAGGAGCCGGCCGGTCACCGAGGTCGCCGGCGACGTGCTGCCGGTCACCTGGGCGGCCTTCGTGATCGCCGCGGTCGCGGGATCGCTGATGTTCGTTTCCGCGGCGGTGAAATATGCCACGGACCTGCCGTTTCAGCTCAAGATGCTGCTCCTGCTCTGCGCTGGGGCGAACATGCTGGTCTTCCACCACTTCACCTATGCGGGCGTGGAGGCCTGGGATCGGGACGCGCCGTCGCCGCGGGCGGCGAAGGTGGCGGCGGGCCTGTCGCTGATCTTCTGGATCGCGGTCGTCACCTGCGGGCGCATGGTCAGCTTCACGACCCAAGCGGCCTTCGGCCCCCCGAGCGCCAGCAATGCTCAGCCCACTGTCCTGGCGCAGGTCGAGGCGCGTATCGCGCAGCCTTAGGCCGCCGAGGAGCGCGGCTCGGCCACCTCGTTGCAGATCACGCCGCGGCGCAGGATGAGCCGGGCTTCCAGACCGCCCTGCGGGTGGTTGGCCAGGATCAGCTCGGCCTCGCTCTTCTGGGCCAGGGCGCGGGCGATGGTCAGGCCGAGCCCGACGCCGCCCTTCGGAGGCTGGGCGGTTTCCAGGCGGACGAAGGGCTCGAAGACCGATTCCAGTTTCTCCTCCGGGATCCCCGGGCCGAAGTCACGGATGCGGATGCTGACGGCGCCGTCCGCCACGGCGGCGGACACCTCCGCCGCGCCGCCATATTTCAAGGCATTGTCCAGGAGGTTGGCCAGGCACCGCTGCAGCGCCCTCGGCTTGCCTTCGATGTCGCAGCCGGACCGCTGGCTGAGCGAGGCCGGCCGGCCGCCTTCGGCCGCATCCTCGACGACGCTTTCCAGCAGGGAGTCGAGGGCCAGCCGGACGAAGGGCTCCTCGAACTCGTTGCCGCGGTGGTAGTCGAGGCCCTGGCGGACCAGCGCCAGCATCCCGCCGAGATCGTCGATCAGGCGGCTGCGCAGCGCGGGATCCGAGACCTTCTCGATCCTCAGTCGCAGGCGGGTGAGCGGGGTCTGCAGGTCATGGGTGATCGAGGCCAGGATGCGGGTGCGCTCAACGACGTGGTCGCGCAGCTTGGCCTGCATCAGGTTGAAGGCGCGGATCGCGTCGCGCACCTCATAGGGGCCGCTCTCGGGCAGGGGCGAGCGGTCGAGGTCGCGGCCCAACTCCCGGGCGGCGCGGGACAGGTCCCGCAGCGGAGCGGCGGCCATGCGCGAGGCCAGGAAGGCCAGCACGCTGACCGTCAGGGTCAGGATGGACAGGAAGACCGGGTCCAGCCGCGGCAGGTCGAAGGTGTCGGTGCGCGGGCTGAGCGCCACGAGGACGATCGAGGAGCCGTCCGCAAGCCGTGTCGAGATCACCCAGCAACTGAGCTGGGCGTAGAACGAGGTGCGGAACGGCTGGATACAGGTGCGTGGCACGGCCTTCTGCGCCCGGCTGGAAGGATCGAGGCGCGAGGCGAGGACGCGGCTGAACTCCGGGTCGGGGCCGATGATCTGCTCGGCGCCCTTCGGCGGCCGCAGGCCGAGGATCCCCTCCGACAGCATCTGGGCGCGCAGCGGCCGCGGGGCGCTGTCGATCAGCGAGACCAGGTCCTGAACCCGGTCGACCAGGCGCACGATATTGATGTGCTCGAGATCGGACTTCCGCCGGATGTCGGCGAGGCCCAGGGCCAGGCTGGACGATCCCACGACTCCGACCAGCAGGAACAGGAACAGGCGTCCCGCCATGGAATCGAAGTAGCGCTGCAGGATCATTCGAAGGTCACCGCCGCGGCGAGCACATAGCCTTGGCCGCGCACCGTCATGATCAACTGCGACGCGCGCGCGTCGTCGTCCAGCTTGTGCCGCAGGCGGCTGATCTGCAGGTCGGCCACCCGCTGGGGCGAACCGTCGATCAGGGTCGGATGCGAGGTGAGGGTGAGAAGCTGCTCGCGGGTCAGCACCTCGTTGGCGTGCTCGACGAAGAACTTGAGCAGGCTGAACTCATTGCCCGAGAGGATGACCACGCGGCCCTTGGGGTCGCTCAGCCGCCGGTTCTCGAAGTCCAGAGTCCAGCCCTGGAACGTCGCGCGCCTGGGCGGCGCGGCGTCCTGCAGGCTGGTGGGCGTGTAGGTGCGCCGCAGGACGCTACGGACCCGCGCCACCAGCTCGCGCGGCTCGAACGGCTTGGTGACGTAGTCGTCGGCGCCGACCTCAAGGCCGATGACGCGGTCGATGGCGTCGCTGCGCGCGGTCAGCATGATGATCGGAATGTCGCGGCGGCTGCGGCTCAGGCGGCAGAGCGACAGGCCGTCCTCTCCCGGCAGGTTGAGGTCCAGCACGATCAGGTCGACCGGCTGGCTGTTGAGCGCGGCGAACATCGAGGTTCCGTCCGCGGCCATGACCACCTGGAAGCCCGCCTGCGTCAGGGGCTCGGCGGCCAGGGTGCGGATGTCCTCGTCGTCGTCGACGATCAGGACGGTTCGTTGAAGGGACTGGGCCACCGCTTCCAGCGGCGCCCACGCATCCGACGGCACGTTCTTTCCCATTTCCATCCTTGGCCCCGGCCGGCGGCGATGCCGGTCGCGACGCGCTCCTTCCCCAATCTTTGCGTTGCGGTTGCCTGGATCCCAGGGTCCGCGCGCTTGCCGAAGGCTACCGCCGTTACCCCTCCGGCAAAAGTGTCAAAGTGTGTCGGCCTCTGTCGTCCGGAATTACTGAGATAGATTTTGAGATATGTATACAGTGAATGATATGTATCGCCATCAGGATACATGTAAAGTGACAGTAAAAATAAGGATTAAATCTCCCTCATTTATTGACTTTATCGTCCTATCGCCGTAGTACGGGCCAACAATAGTTGACGATGAGCGCCTGGCGCTCTGGGGAGAGGACAAATGGCGCAATCAGGAGCGCGGTCTCTGGGCGGTTGGCTTGTAGGCCTGGGCGCATTCGCGGCCGTGGCGGTCGCAGCGTCCGCCGCCTCGGCGCACCACTCGTTCGCGATGTTCGACAAGGAGCATCCGGTGGAGCTCCAGGGGACGGTGAAGTCCTGGGAGTTCACCAACCCGCATAGCTGGCTGGTGATGGTGGTGATGAAGAACGGCCGCCCGACCGAAATCAACGTCGAGGGCGCGAGCGTGCTGACGCTGGTGCGGCAGGGCTTCGGCCTCAACACCTTCGCGCCGGGCGAGAAGCTCGACCTGGTGATCAGCCCCCTCAAGAACGGCGGGCCGGGCGGGGCCTTCGTCAAGGCCACCAAATCCGACGGGACGGTGCTCACCGAGTCGCCCACGCCGAACTGACTGCAGGGATCGCGCGCGTCGCGACAGGGGAGTGTCATGAAGACGAGAGTTGGGTCACGCCGCGCGGCGTCGATGGTCGCGCTCTGCATCGCCACGGCCGGCGTCCTGGCCGTCGGCGGCGCGAACGCGCAGCAGGCGAAATATCCGGCCGGCGGCCCGAAGCTGCCGCAATGGTCGGTCCTGCCCGACTGGAGCGGCCTCTGGGAGCGTGGCGGCGATATCGTCTGGGACGATCGCATTCCGTTCAAGGCGGGCGAGCCGGAGCTGCCGCCCTACAACGCCGACTATCTGAAGGAATACATGGCGCGTCGCGCGGAGCAGCGCGCCGACGCCCTGGCCGGCCGTCCGCGCACCTTCCGGGGCGCGGGCCTCTACGGAAGCATGCCGGCGATGATGATCATGCTCTTCCCCATGGATATCCAGATCAACCGGCATGAAGTGGTGATCATGACCGCCAACGGCGGGGCGCGGGAGATCTACACCGACGGGCGCGTGCATCCCGCCGACGCCTTGCCGAGCTCGCGGGGGCATTCCATCGGCCATTGGGAGGGCAAGACCCTCGTGGTCGACACCTGCTGCTTCCGGGCCGACACCCGCCTGCCGGGCGGCGGCGCGCACAGCGACCAGATGCACGTGACAGAGCGGTTCTGGTCGCCCGACGGCCATGCCCTGAAGGACGCGATCACGGTCGAGGACCCGAAGGCCTTCACCAAGCCCTGGACGACCGAGAAGACCTACTATCGCCGGCCCGACTGGGAGCAGGTGGAGTACGACGGGGAAGAGAACACCCGTGACTTCGGCAAGCCGTCACCAGACGGCGAAGCCGCGTTCGGGCCGCCGCCGAAGGCCGAGGGCGCGGCGTCGCCCGCCCCGACGCCGGTCGCCGCCGCGGCGCCGAAGCCGCCCAAGCCGCCGGGCAAGCCCGCCACGACCGAGGGCCTGCAGAAGGCCACCGCCCTGGCGGTCGGGAACCTCGCCTGGGAGACGGTCGTCGTCGCGGAGCTGAAGCGCGACTCCGACAAGGTGACCTGGAACGGCGTGACACGCTCGGTGACCTGGCATTGCACCGCCGCGCCGGACGGGACCAAGGCCTACTGCGAACAGCCCCCCGCGCCTCCCGGCGCGGCCGGGCCGCCTGGGGCGCGACCCACCATGGCCACGGCTTCCGAGCCGGCGCCCGCCCGGCCCGCCGGACCTCCCGCGCTCGTGAAGAACACGGTCACCGTCGGCGGCCAGGACCGCGACTACTACTATTTCGTGCCGCCCAAGGCCGACCGCGCGGGCTTCAACCAGGTGGTCTATGCGCTGCACGACAACGGCCAGACGGCGCAGCAATTCGCCCAGGCCTCGGGCTGGATGAAGGTCGCCGCCGACAACGGCTTCGTCGTCGTCTTCCCGGAGACGGTGCAGAAGGACTGGGGCCCGAGCGCCGGCGGCGAGGACGACTACCTGGCCGCCGTGCTGGCCCACGCCGGGACGCACATGCTGATCCCGGCCCCGCCCGGCGGTGGCCCCGGCGGCCCGCGCGCCGGAGGCGGCGGGGGCGAGGGCGCGGCGGAGGGCGACGCGGGACGGCGCGGTGGTCCCCCGCGGATCCGCACCTGGGCCCCGTTCCAGTACCTGACCGGCGTCGGCGCCGGCGCGACCCTGGCCCAGGCCTTCGCCATGAACCACCCGGGCCTCTATGCGGCCGTGGCGACCGTCGACGGCGTGGCGAACGACGCCGCCTACGCCAAGGGCGAGCAGCCCGCGGACGGCGCCTATCTCCACATCTGGCCCGACAAGGCCCTGGTCCCGATCTGGAAGCAGCAGAAGAAGGACGTGCCGGTCGCGATCTGGCTGTTCACCCATGGCGCGCCCACCGCCGCCGAGACGCGGCAGGCCGACTACTGGAAGCGCGCCGACCGCGTGGCGGCCGCGGCCGCGACGAACTCCGCAGGCGGCTACGAGACGGCCGTCTTCCCCGCGCGGGACAATCCCTCCCAACAGGTCCGGACCACCACCCTGCCGGCCTCGGCGCCGGTCGACGCCCGCCTGGCCGGGACGATCTGGAACGACCTCTTCGCGCGGGTCGCCCGCTGGACCTCCTCGCCCAACGGCGACCTCGGCCGCCTGATGACCCACGCGGAGGTCGACAAGGCCTTCGAGGTGAAGTCCATCGCCGTGGGCGACCGGACCTACACCTATTACGTCAAGACCCCGCCGAGCTACAGCAAGGGGCAGAAGCTGCCGGTGGTGCTGTCCGCCCACGGCTTCGCCTTCCCGGCCTGGATGTACCTCAGCCAGATCAAGCTGCATGAGGTCGGCGACAAGGAAGGCTTCATTACCGTCTATCTGCAGGGCCAGCGCGACGCCTGGACCTTCGAGGACCCCGACGGGCCGGACCAGCAGTACATCCTGAAGGTGATCGCCGCCGTCGAGGCGGACTACGGCGCCGACCCGGGCCGGATCTACATGCAGGGCTTCTCGTTCGGCAGCGGGTTGACCTACATGATGGGCCTGACCCACCCGGAACTGTTCGCCGGGGTCTCGCCCAACAGCGGCATCGGCCCGATGCCCAAGGATGTCGAGACGCGGATCGCGCAGATCAAGGCGAAGTCGGACGCCCGGACGCCCATGCTGCTGCTCTACGGCGACGCCGACCGCGGCGGCTCGGTGGATGGCGAGATCCCGTCACAGGGCATCCTGCGCGGCGCCATCGACGAGATGAAGACCTACAACCACATCGCCACGGCCGATGGGGCCAAGCCGTTCCACAGCCCCACAGGGCCGGGCTACGACATCCTCGTCCCGGGCGGCAAGCTGGTCTCGGACGCTGTCGATGCGCGCTACCCGCAGGGCCGGTTCAAGATCTACCAGTACAGCAGCGCCGACCCCACGCCGCGCAATCTGTTCAACTTCGTCTGGGTGCGCGACCTGACGCACGGCGGCGATCCGCGGCAGGCGCAACTGGAGTGGGACTATTTCAAGCACTGGCGCCGCAACGCCGACGGCTCGCTCAGCTACGTCCCCAACTAGGCCGGACCAGCCCAGGGAAGGGACGGCGATGAAACCCGGAACGCTCGACCTAGAGACCATCGTCGACACCAGCCCGCTCAACCGCCGGCAACTGGTCATCTTCGGGCTTTGCGCCCTGGTGGCGATGATCGACGGTTTCGACACCCAGTCGATCGCGCTCGTCGCGCCGGTGATCGTCTCGGCCTGGAGGCTCAAGGCCGCGGCGTTCGGCGTCGTGTTCGGCGCGGGACTGTTCGGCAGCCTGGTCGGCGCCTTCCTGTTCGGGCTGGCCGCCGACCGGGCGGGGCGCAAGCCGGCGCTGATCGCCGCGATGCTGCTGTTCGCCGCCGTGACTCTGGTGACGCCGCTGACGACCTCGATGGGGCAACTGATCGCCGTCAGGCTGGTGACCGGCCTGGGCCTCGGCGGCGCCCTGCCGATCCTCATCTCGATCACCTCGGAGTACGCCCCGACGCGGCTGCGCTCGACCCTGGTGTCCCTGATGTTCTGCGGCTTCCCTCTGGGCGCGGTGGTCGGCGGCGTGGCGGCCACCCGGCTGATTCCGGCGTTCGGCTGGCCCAGCATCTTCTACGTCGGCGCCGCCATCCCGCTGCTGCTGCTCCCGGCGATCCTCGGCCTCGTGCCGGAGTCGGTCCGTTTCCTCGCCATGAGCCAGAACCGGCCCCGGGTGCTGGCCATACTGCAGCGGATGAAGTGGGCGGGGGCCTGGGACGGCCAGTTTCCAGCCGCCCCGGCTCAGTCCGGCCGGTCCCGGGTGGCGGAGCTGTTCGCCGAGGGCAGGGCGGCGGGCACGCTGCTCTTGTGGACGACGCTCTTCCTCAGCCTGCTGCTCACCTATTTCCTGATCAACTGGATCCCGCTCATCGCCCGCCAGTCCGGCATCGGCATGTCGAGCGCGGTGCTGGCCGTGGCGGCGGTCAACCTCGGCGCCATCTTCGGCTGCCTGGTGATCGGCCGGCTGTCCGACTGGCGCGGGGACCCCACGGCCTTCATCAGCTTCGGCTTCGCCCTGGGGGCTCTGGCGATCGTCCT
This sequence comes from Phenylobacterium sp., assembly GCF_035569475.1. Taxonomy (GTDB): domain Bacteria; phylum Pseudomonadota; class Alphaproteobacteria; order Caulobacterales; family Caulobacteraceae; genus Phenylobacterium. The sequence continues at coordinate 19,036 of NZ_DATMNA010000100.1, read as the reverse complement.
GATCGGCTCCTCCGGTCAGTCCAGCGCCTGGCTCCTGGCCACGACGTTCCTCGCGGGCGTCTTCAGCGTGGGCGCCCAGATGTGCACGGTCGCCTATTGCGCGAGCTTCTATGACACGGGGCTGCGCGCCACCGGCGTGGGCTGGGCGATCGGCGTCGGGCGCGTCGGCGCGATCGTCGGCCCCGTCGTGGGCGGCATGCTGGTCGGGGCCGGCATGCCGACGACGCGGCTCTTCCTGATTGTCGGGGTGATGTCCGCCGGCGCGGCCCTGGCCGTGTTCGGCGTCGGGCAGCACGCCCCGCGCGCCAACGCCTGAGCCCGTCACGGAGGCCCCCATGTCCAGCGACTCCGCCCGCCTCGGCCCTATCGCCGGATCCGCCGATCCGGGTTTCGACCCCAACGGGATCGCGCTCCTGCTCCTGCGGTTCAGCGAGGCGGTGGACTCCCGCCGTCCTCAGGAGATCGCCGAGCAGTTCACCGCCGGGGGGGTGTTCAAGCCCGCCGCCGCGGCCCTCCAGGGACCGGCGGCGGTGGAGGCCTTCTATGCGGACCGCCTGCGCGATCCGCGGCGGACCACCCGGCACCTGTGGTCGAACCTCTACGTCGCGCCCGCGGCCGACGGCCGGGCGGAGATCCGCGTGGCGCTCTCGAACTACGCCTTCGACCCGGCGGTCTCCGAGACGGAGGTGCAGCTTCGCGTCGGCAACGTCTCGGGCGTCTGCGCGCGGGGCGCCGACGGCCGCTGGCGCTTCGCCGAGCACGTCTACGAGCGGCTCTACGCCCTGCGTCTGCCGCTGAGCGACCCGCAACCTCCTCAGCCCAAGCCTTAATTAAGGAGCGACCATGACCGTCCTCACCCTCGAGCAGGCTTCGCAGATCGTCGACGCCGGCCTGGCCCGCGCCGCCGAGCTGAAGTTCCGACCGATGACGATCGCCGTCCTCGACGCCGGCGGCCACCTGGTGGCGTTCAAGCGCCAGGACCGGTCTGGAATTCTGCGACCGGAGATCGCCCAGGGGAAGGCCTGGGGCGCGCTCGGCATGGGCCACGGCGGCCGCGACCTGGCGCGACGCGCCGTCGAGGCGCCGGCCTTCTACGCGGCGATCGCCGCCACCTCGCAAGGCCGGGTGATCCCGGTGGGCGGCGGCGTGCTGATCCGCGACGCCGACGGGGAGATCATCGGGGCGGCCGGCGCAAGCGGCGACCATCCCGACAACGACGAAGCCTGCGCGGTCTACGGCATCGAACAGGTCGGGCTCGTCGCGGATGGCGGCCACGGGCCCGGCGCGCCCAAGTGAAGCTCGCCGCCTTCACCCGCCAGGGCTTGGCCGGCGTCGGCCTTGTGGAAGGCCACGAGATCGCCGACGTCAGCGCCGCCGACCCGCGGCTGCCGCGCGACCTGCGCACCCTGCTCGAAGGCGGCGACGAGGCGCGCGACGCCATCTCCGCGGCGGCCCTCCGCGCAGCCCGCCATCCGCTGGCCGAGGTGCGGCTACAGGCGCCCATCGCCGCGCCGAGGAAGTTCCTCGGCCTCGGCCTTTCCTACCGGTCGCACGCCGCCGAGGTGGTGTCCCGCGGGCGCGCGCTTCCCGAGCACCAGAACTGGTTCAACAAGCAGGTCACCGCGGTGAACGGGCCCTATGACCCCATCCACATGCCACGGGTCTCCGTCCAGCTCGACTACGAGGGCGAGGTGGCGGTGGTGATCGGGCGGCGGGCCCGCCATGTCCGCGCGGCGGACGCCGGGGGCGTGATCGCCGGCTTCATGGTCTGCAACGACGTCAGCGTGCGCGACTGGCAGCAACGCTCGCCCACCGGCACCCTGGGCAAGTCCTTCGACACCCATGGCCCCATCGGTCCCTGGCTCACCACGGCCGACGAGGTCGCCGATCCGCACGCCCTGCGCCTGCGCACCTGGGTGGACGGCGCCCTGCGCCAGGACGGCGACACCGCCGAGCTGATCTACAGCTTCGGCCAGATGATCGAGGAGCTGTCGACCGTGTTCACGCTCGAGCCCGGCGACATCCTCACCACCGGCACGCCGTCGGGGGTCGGCCAGTACATGCATCCGCCGCTATGGCTCACGGTCGGACAGACCGTGAGGGTCGAGGTCGAAGGGCTTGGCCACATCGAAAACACGATCGTCGCGGAGCCGGATGGCGCCTAAGACCACTTCCAGAAGACCATGGGGGTCGTTATGGTTCGTGGTAAGTACAAAACTGCCACATGAAGACTAAGAGCGAAATAGTTCGACAATTATCGCTAATTTCTCAAATATATTTCTCCAATGAATAGAGGAGTCTAAGCTAGATAGGTCGGTTGTATTCCGAAATGCAGCGACGCGAACAACCCGCCATTCAGGTCGGGGGCGCAAAACAATAGACCCGGGGAGGGGCATGAACATCAAATTGTCTGCCGCGCTATGTGGAAGCGCCAGCCTGTTGGCGCTGGCCTCGCCGGCGCTGGCTCAGCAGGCCGCGGCCGCGCCCCCCAAGGCGACGCAGCTCGAAGAGGTGGTGGTCACCGGGACGCACATCCGCGACGGCTTCACCGCCCCGACGCCCGAGACCGTGGCCACGGCGGATCGGCTGGAGGCGACGACGCCCACCACCATCCCCGACGCCCTCAACAAATTGCCCCAGTTCGCAGGCTCGGCGATCAACGCCGGGTCCAGCAACGGGACGGGCGGCGGCCCGCCGAGCGTGCTGGTGGGCAACTTCCTGAGCCTGCGGTCGCTGGGGCCTGTGCGCACCCTGATCCTGATGGACGGCCACCGCGTCCCGCCGACAACGCTGAACGGCCAGGTCGACACCAACACCTTGCCTGAAATGCTGACTCAGCGGGTGGACGTGGTCACCGGCGGCGCCTCGGCCGTCTACGGGTCGGACGCCGTGACCGGCGTCGTCAACTTCATCCTGGACCACAAGTTCACCGGCCTGAAGGTCGAGGCGCAGACCGGCATCTCCGACCAGCACGACGCGCCGTCGACCAAGCTGGGCGTTGCAGGCGGCGACGACGTCCTGGGCCGCGGCCATGTCATCTGGAGCTACGAGCACTATCAGAACGCCGGCATCAAGACGCACGAAGACCGCAGCTATAGCGCGTCCGTGCCGGTCTACACGGGCGCCGGGACGGCGGCCAATCCGTTCGTCCTGACGCAGGGCGCCCGGCTATCGGGGGCGACCTACGGCGGGCTGGTGACCAGCGGCCCCTTCAAGGGCCAGCAGTTCGTCGGCTCCGACGTCCTCGCCCCGTTCAATCCCGGCACACCGACCAAGTCCAACGGCATCGCCGTCGGCGGCGACGGCGCCTACTATACCGGCCTGGCGCTGACCGCGCCGGTGCGCACCGACCAGCTTTTCGGCCGCTTCGACTACGACTTCGACAACAACGTCAAAGCCTACCTCCAGGTCAATGGAACCGAGGAGCGCAGCGCCGACCAGCTCACCTCCAACGCCCCGCCGACGCCGTTCACGATCTTCAGCGGCAACCCGTTCCTGTCGGCGGGCCAGCAGGCCCTGTTGACGACCGCCAACGTCCCCAGTTTCACCGTGGCGCGGCTCAGCCGCGACCTCGCGGCGGACAGTTCGACCACCCAGACGATCAGCACCTTCAACGTCACCGCCGGCCTCACGGGCACGGCGCTCAAGGACTACGTCTGGGACGTCTATTACACCCACGGCGAGTCCAGGGTCCGGTCGGTCACCTATAACAACATCAACTATCCGCGCTTCTACGCGGCGCTGGACGCTGTGAAGGATCCGAGCGGCGCCGTCGTCTGTCGCGTGACGCTTACCAATCCCGGGCTCTATCCCGGATGCACGCCGATCAACCTGCTCGGCAACAACACCGCGAGCGCCGCCGCCAAGGCCTACATCTACGACAACACCCAGTGGCAGGCCCTGAACAAGATCGACGATGTCGCCGCGACGATCTCGGGCGTCGCCTTCCAGAACTGGGCCGGGCCGGTCTCGGTCGCGCTCAACGCCGAGTTCCGCTCGCAGAGCCTGGTGGAGACCTCGAACGCCAACTCGCTGACCGTGCCCGTCACCACGGGCATCCGGCTGGGGGCTCCTCCGACCACGAACTGGGCCTACGCCACCCAGGCGCCGCAGCAGGGCTCCAACTCGGTCTGGGAAGTGGGCGCGGAGACCGTCTTCCCGCTGCTGCGTGACCTGCCCCTGGTCGACAAGCTCGAGGTGAACGGCGCGGCCCGCTACACCGACTACAGTTCCAGCGGCCCGGCCACGACCTGGAAGGTCGGCCTCAACTACCAGCCGATCGAGGACCTGCGGTTCCGGTTCTCGGAGTCGCGCGATATCCGCGCGCCGACGCTCGCCGACCTCTATGCCGGGACCACGATCGCGATCCTCAACGTCAACGATCCGCACACCGGCGTGAACGGCGTGATCAAGGTGCAGGGCGGCGGCAACCCGAACCTGGTGCCAGAGGTCGCGCGGACGTCCACGGCGGGCTTCGTCTACACGCCGGCCTGGATCCCGAGGTTCTCGCTGTCGTTCGACTACTACAATATCGTCATCGACAACGCGATCGGCTCCATCAACGGCTCCAACACCGCGATCCTGCAGGAGTGCGAGAACTCGGGCGGAACCTCGCCGGTCTGCTCGACGATCGTGCGGCCGCTGCCGTTCAGCGACCACAGCGCGGCCAACTTCCCCACGCTGGTCTACAACCTCAACCAGAACATCTCCCAGACCTACACACACGGGTTCGATGTCGAGGCGCGCACAGATCGCACCCTGAGCGACCTCATTGCCGGCGCACCCGGGCACGTCGACCTGCGCTTGCTCTGGTCCCACCAGCCGGTCCTCAAGAGCCGCACCTATCCCACGTCGCAGCTCACCAATGCGGCGGGGGTGGCGGGGCTTTCGGCGGACCGCGTCACCGGTACGGTCGGCTATGAGCTCGGGCCGTTCTCGGCGCTCTGGCAGGCGCGCTACCTGAGCAGCCAGGCCCGCAGCGGCAATCCGCTGCAGGTCTACGCAGGACCCGACCTGCCGGCGATCTGGTATCACGACGTGAACCTCACCTACCGGTTCAAGGCGGTGGGCCGCGACCTGCAGGCCTATCTGATCGTCACCAACCTGTTCAACCAGCAGCCGCGCATCTCGCCCTCGACGACGTTCGCGGGGATTCCCGGGTTCGGCTCGCCGTACGTGCTCGGCGACGACCCCGTCGGGCGCTACTACACGGTCGGTCTCAGGATGAAGTACTGAGCCCGGGCCAAGGCGCCGCGTCTCTTCCGCCGTTCAGTCTCCCGACTCGGTCGGGAGGCCCGAAGGCGCGGCCTGCCGGGACATCAGCGCCGCGGCCTCCGTCCGGTTGCTCGCGCCGGAGAGCTTCAGGATGGCCTGAACGTGTTGCTTGACCGTGGCGACGGAGATCATCAGCTCGCGGGCGATCACCTTGTTGCTCTTGCCCTCCTTCAGCGCATGGAACACGTCGCGCTGCCGAAGCGAGAGGCGCGCGACCACGTCACGCCCGGCCGAGCCGTGCGGGCGCTCGTCGAAGGATGGCATCTGCGGGAAGTAGACCCCGCCGGCCGCGACCAGGCCAATGGCGGCGGCGATGAGCTCCGGACGGCTGGTGGCCGGCACGTAGCCGTGCACGCCCGCGGCGATCGCCTGCCTCACGCCCGGGCCCAGGCTGGGCTCACCGAAGACGACGACCTTTCCGGGCGCGGCGCTGCTGACCAGTTCGGGCAGGTTCTGCAGCATGGCGGCGTGCCGCGATATGAGGTTGGCGACAATCAGGTCGACCGACTGCCGGCGCACGGCCTCGAAGGCGTCCTCGTGCGACTCCACCACGGTGACGTTCGCGCTCGGGAACGTCGCGCGCAACAGGCTCTCCAGCGCATCCCGAACCAGCGGATGCTCATCGACGAGAAGCAACTGCATGCCGGCGTGCGCTCACCGACCGACGGGTTGGATCACGACGACGGCTCCGACCCGCCGCGGTTTCGCCGCGAAATGGCGCGCGTCCGCGTCCTCAGGCGGCCCCGGACCGCGTAGCGGCCCAGTTTCGACCCTGCGAAGGAATCGGGATGGCCCGCGGCCGCCAGGCCGTGGACTGGGTGTAAATCATTCGAATTCCGAAGTTCCGCGAACAAGTTCTCGATCCGCCCCTTGATCGAAGGTTTGTCGTCAACGCTGTCAGGTAAATGTGAAAAGTGAGTCGCCGATTTACCAAGATCGGAAATTCGGCATCTCTTTTTCGCCGCTTTTCCGCACCCATAGTGGCCGGGATGATCTGTGCGACCAGTGCATTTTCTGCACCTACCCATTCAGAGACTGAATGGGCCGGGGCGCCCCAGGCTGCGCCGCGATGAAGCTGAATTCCTTCGACCTCAATCTGCTCCTGGTGTTCGACGCTGTGCTGCGCAAGGGCAGCGTGACCAAGGCGGCCCAGGAGCTCGGCCTCAGCCAGCCGGCGACGAGTCACGCGCTCAACCGCCTGCGCGGACGGCTGAAGGACCGGCTCTTCGTGCGCTCGGCGGAGGGCATGATGCCCACGCCGCGGGCCGAGCAACTGGCCGAGCCGGTGCGCCGCGCCCTGATGGACCTGCAGCGGACCCTGGACCCCGAGGACTTCGTTCCCGAAACGGCGGAAAGGCGCTTCACGGTGGCGGCCAACAACGGGGCGGCCATCGTCCTGGTCGGAACGATCGCAGGCGACAGCCGCGCGGCCGCCCCGAACGTGCGCCTGGCCGTCCGGCCGAGCGGCACCCTGGACGTACCCGGAATGCTCGACCGGGGCGACCTGGACATCGCCATCGTCGGCCGGCCCGCGCCGGGCGCCCGGTTTTCCAGCCAGGTGCTGGTGGAGGACCCCTGCGTGGCGGTCATGCGGCGCGGGCATCCCCTGGCCCAGGGGCGGCTCGAACTCGCCGCGTTCGCCGCCGCGCCACACCTGCGGATCTCCTCAAGCGATCAAGATCTCAGTTTCGTGGACGGCGAGCTCCTGGCGCGGGGACTGAGGCGCACCGTCATGCTTGAGGCGCCCTATCTTTCGGCGGGGGCCATCCTGACCCAGTCGGACATGGTGGCGATCATGGAGCGGCGGGTGGCCGAGGCGCTCCGCCGCGCCTATCCGGTCGAGCTCGCGCCCCTGCCGATCCCGTCGGCCATCCTGCGATGCGTGATGGTCTGGCACAGCCGCTTCGACGACCATCCCGCGCACAGGTGGCTGCGCAACATGATCATCGCCGCCGCCGCGACGCTTTGACCGCCGGGCGGGCGCTGCGGCCCGTTCCGCGGCCATCGACGCCCCCTTGAGTTCCGCTTGCCGATGGCCGCGCCGGACGACGGCCCATGTCGGCCCGGCCGCAGCCGCATGGGGCGGGCGAGCCGTGCGGTTGGCCGAAACAGCCAAATGGCTATGGCCATATGGATCAAGATTACGTCGGAGCCGACATAAGAACTAATTCAATAGATACGACTAGTATATCTACTTATATACTTAAATCCCAAATCATCGATCTGCCAAGTTACGACCTGTTAAGAGAAGGGTTAATACGATGATGGAATAGATAGCCAAGGTGGCATCAAAACGGACCGATCGAAGTCGAATAATCTGTCATCGATCCGTCAGAATGCGGAGAGTCGAGTGAAGAACGTCCCGATCATTGGAAAATTCCTGGCAGTCCTCGCCCTCTTCGGCGTCTTCGTGTTGGGGGTCGCGTTCTATGCGACGAGCCAGCTCAAGAAGATCGACACCGACTACAGCGCCATCATCGACCGCGATCAGGCGACAGTCCTGTTGGCGCGCGCCACTCGAAACATGCAGACCGCGCGGGCGGCCATCGGCGACCTGGTGATGGCCACCACCGACGAAGGAAATCGCAAGTCGGAAGACGAATTCAACACCGCCGCGAAGAAGGCTGAAAACTACATGGATGAGGCCGCAAAGGCCTCGCCATCCGACGCCGCCGACATCCAGGCGCTGAAGGCCCAGAGCCTGCAGGTCGTCAACAATGACTGCGCGGAATCGATTCGCCTCGGCAAGACGACCACGGCGCCTGCGGAGGTCCTGAAGATTCTGCCGGTGTATCAGCGCGATTGCGCGTCCAAATTCGAGCCGCTCGGGCCGGCGTTTGCGACCAAGGTCGACGCCATGAACAAGGCCGCCAGCAAGGCCAGCGACGACCTGACGGCGACCACCAACCGCACGATCCTGATGACCTACGGCGTGATCCTGGGCGGCCTTGTTCTGGTCGTGGGCTTCGCCTTCTTCGCCATCCGCGCCTGGGTCGCCAACCCCTTGAAGGGCTTGAACGACACCATGGAGAGCCTGGCCAAGGGCGACCTGAACGTGGCGGTGGTCGGCGACGATCGGCGTGACGAAGTCGGCTCGATGGCCAAGACCGTGCAGGTGTTCAAGGACGCTGCGATCGAGAAGCAGCGGCTGGAGAGCGAGGCGGCCGACCAGCGCCGCAGGACCGAGGAGGAGCGCGCCCGCAACGAGGCGGAGCGCGAGGCCGCGGCCAAGCAGCAGGCGATGGTGGTCGAATCCCTCGCCACCGGCCTGTCGAAGCTGTCGGACGGCGACCTGGTGTTCCGCCTGAACACCGCCTTCGCCACCGAATACGAGAAGCTCCGCAGCGACTTCAACGACGCCATGGAGAAGCTGGAAGAGACGATGCGGGTCGTCTCCGCCAACACCGACGGCATCCGGTCGGGCGCCGAGGAGATCAGCCAGGCTTCGGACGACCTGTCGCGCCGCACCGAGCAGCAGGCGGCGAGCCTTGAGGAAACGGCCGCGGCCCTGGACCAGATCACCGCCACGGTGCGCAAGACCGCTTCGGGCGCGAAGGACGCCAGCGAGGTCGTCACCGCCGCCAAGGCCGAAGCCGAGCATTCCGGCGCGGTGGTGGCTGAGGCTGTCCAGGCCATGGGCGAGATCGAGCAGTCCTCCGGCCAGATCAGCCAGATCATCGGCGTGATCGACGAGATCGCCTTCCAGACCAACCTGCTGGCCCTGAACGCCGGCGTCGAGGCCGCCCGGGCGGGCGATGCGGGCAAGGGCTTCGCGGTCGTGGCCTCCGAGGTGCGGGCCCTGGCCCAGCGCTCTGCGGAAGCCGCCAAGGAGATCAAGACCCTGATCTCGGCCTCGTCGCATCAGGTCGGCCAGGGCGTGGCCCTGGTCGGCGATACGGGCCGGGCGCTGCAGTCGATCGTGACCCAGGTGGCCAAGATCGACACCCTGGTCCTGGAAATCGCCGCCTCGGCCCAGGAGCAGGCCACGGGGCTTCAGCAGGTCAACACCGCGGTCAACCAGATGGACCAGGTGGTGCAGCAGAACGCCGCGATGGTGGAGGAGCAGACCGCCGCCACCCACTCGCTCAAGAGCGAGACCAGCGAGCTGGCCGCGCTGATTTCGCGGTTCAAGGTCGCGGCGGGCAAGGCCGTCAGCCGCTCGGGGCCGCGCGCGGCGACCGGGCGCGACGTTGCGGCTCCGTCGCCGGCCCGGGCCATGGCCCGCAAGGTCGCGGCCAGCGTCGGCGGGGCGGCCGTCGCCGAGGACGAATGGTCGGAATTCTGAGGATGAGCCAACCCGCCCATCACGGATCCGCGCGCGAGCTGATTTCCTTTCGCGTAGGCGCCCAGGACTTCTGCGTCGACATCATGGCGGTGCGTGAGATCCGTGGCTGGACGCCGGCCACGGCCCTGCCGGGGGCGCCGGACTTCGTCTACGGCGTGATCAACCTGCGCGGAGCCGTGCTGCCCATCGTCGACCTGGCTTCGCGGCTCGGCTTCGACGCCGCGGATCCCACGGCCAAGCACGTGATCATCGTCACCGAGATCGGCGGCCAGGCGATCGGCCTGCTCGTCGAAGCGGTCTCCGACATCCTGTCGGTGACCGACGACGTGATCCAGCCCACCCCCGACGTGGCGTCCGGCGCGGCCAAGACCTTCGTGCGCGGCCTGCTGGCGAGCGAGGGCCGGATGATCAGCCTGATCGGCCTCGACAACATCGTACCCGAGCTGAACCTGGAGGCGGCATGACGGTTGTGGGGCTTCTTCCGAGGCCCGAGCCGCCATCCGTTCCGCCCCAAGACTTTCGGCGTCATCACCATCTTGCGAGATCTGTCCATGAGCACTCCTGAGCCGGCCAACGTGAACGCCTTGCAGGCGCGTCTGTCGGCGCTCGAAATCGACCTGCGCAGCGCCTTGGCCATCAGCAGCGCCCTGCTGCAGGGGCTGACCGCGACATCGCGCAAGACCCATCACGCGATCGACCTGGCTCTCGACGAGGCCTTGAGGGCGATCGCGACGGAAGAGCGGCACGGCTCGGCCGCGGTCCACGCCATCGTCAGCGAGACCCGGGAGAAGCTGCGCGCCGAGACCGGCATCCAGGAGCGCATGGCCCGCGACCTGGAGCGCCTGATCATCGACAAGGCCTCGGCGATCCAGGGCGACGGCGGCGGCGTGGTCATCGCCCGCGACTTCACCGCGCGCAGGCCTCGGCCCCCGGGCGCCAGTCCGGTCTGACGCCGCAGGCGCCGTCAGGCGTCGCGGCGCACGGTCAGGCCGATCAGCACCGGCATGGCCAGCAGCACCAGCGGATATTGCAGCAACAGGCCGGCGATGATCGCGATGGCCAGCGGCTGCTGAATGCCCGATCCCTGGCCGATGGCCAGCGCCAGCGGCGTCAGGGTGAGGATGGCCGCCAGCGTCGTCATGGTGATGGGCCGAAGCCGCTCGCGGGCGGCCTGCCGCAGGGCCTCGCGGGGCGGCATCCGATGGGCGAACTCGGCGTATTCGGAGACGAAGAAGATCGCCATCTCCGTGCCGATGCCGATGATCATGGTCATGCCCATCAGCGCGGTGATGTTCAGCTCCACCTTGGTCAGGAACAGCGCCGTGAACACCGCCGTGGTCGACAGCAGCGAGCAGCCGATGATGATCACCGGCAGCCACAGCCGGCGGTAGAGGATCAGCAGCAGGATGAACTCCGCGATCAGGGCGGCGACGAACACCTTGGCGAGGCCGGTGAAGGCGATCTGCTGCTGCTGGTAGAGGCCGCCCAGCTCGTAGCGCGTGCCCGGATCGAGCATGCCGGGCCGCGCCAGCGCCGTCTTCACGTCCGCCACCGCCGCCCCCATGCCGCGGCCCTCGATCCGGCCGGTGACCGCCAGCATCGGCTGCAGGTTGTCGCGGGAGATTTCCGGCTGACCGGTCACCGGGACCACCGTGGCGACCTTGCTCAGCGGGAACACATGCCCGTCCGGCGCACGGATCGGCAGGGCCGCCAGGTCCGGCTCGCGAAGGCCGAGCGCGTCGGGCAGGCGCACCCGCACGCCCACCACCTTGGTCGGCTGCGGCAGGTTGGTCGCGACGGCGCCGGCGATGGCGGTGGAGAGCGCCTGGGTGACCAGGTCCGGCGTCATGCCTTCCAGCCCCGTGCGGATCGGGTCGATGCGCACGTCGAGCGCGTCGCCGGCCAGCTTCACGCCGCTCTTCACTTCCACGACGCCGGGAATCTTGGAGATCGCGACCGCCACCCGCTCGGCCTGGGGGATCAGGGTGGCGGTGTCGGCGCCATAGAGCTTGACCTCGATCGGCTGCGGCACGGCGGTGAGGTCGCCGATCAGGTCCTCCATCAGTTGCGCGACCTCGATCTGCACCCCGGGCGTCAGAGCGGTGGTCTGCGCCAGCACGGCGGCCATCACCTCCGGCGTAGAGCGCTTGTGGTCGGGCTTCAGGCGGACGAAGTAGTCGCCGTGGTAGCTCTGGCCCAGGTTGCCGCCGAGGCCCGTGCCGAGCCGGCGGGAGAAGGTCTCCACCTCGGGCGTGGCCTTCAGGAGGGCGTCGATCTGGGCGACCTCGCGGCCGGTCTCGTCGAGCGAGGTCCCGGGCTTTGTGGTGTAGTCGATGATGAAACCGCCCTCGTCGACCTTGGGCATGAAGCCGGTGGGCACCGCGCGCGACGCCAGGAACCCGCCTGCCAGCAGGACAGCGAACACCACGGCCAGGATCCAGGGCCGCCGGAAGAGGGCGTCGAGCAGGCTCAGGTGCCGGCGCGCCAGCCAGTTGGTCTTCCCCGCGCCCGGGTCGCGCCAGCGCTGGAAGTCCACCAGATTGCGGGCCAGCACGGGGACCACGAGGGCGGTCATCAGGTAGGAGATGGCCAGGGCCGCGGCCATGGTCACCGACAGCGCCTTGGAGAAGGCGCCCGTCACGCCGTCCAGGAAGCTCAGGGGCAGGAAGACGATGAGCGTCGCGAGGCTCGAGCCGGTGAGCGGGGTCATGAACTCGCGCGCCGCCGGCATCACCGCCGCGGCCCCGATCACGCCGCCCTCGGGGGTCGGCGCGCCGGCGCGCCGGGCGATGTGCTCGACCATGACGATCACGTCGTCGATCAGCAGGCCGACCGCCGCGGCGATGCCGCCCAGGGTCATGATGTTGAAGCTCATGCCGGCGATGCTGAGCACCAGAACGGTGGCGGCCAGGGTGGCCGGCACCACCAGGACGGCGATCAGGGTCACCCGCCAACTGCGCAGGAACATGATCAGCACGATGGCGGCCAGCGCCAGGCCGATCAGGACCGCGTCGCGCACGCTGCCCGCCGACTGGGTGACGAGCTCGCTCTGGTCGTACCACTTCACCAGGCGCACGCCGGGCGGCAGCTTGAAGGCGGCCAGCTTGGCCTGCACGCCCTTGGCGATCTGCACCGCGTTGCCGTCCGGCTGCTCGTAGACGTTGAACAGCACCGCCGGACGGCCGTCCTCCACCACCCGCGTCCACTGCGGCATGACACCGTCGACCACCGTGGCCACGTCGCGCACCCGCACCACGCCGGTCGGATCGGAACGGACCACCACCTCGCCCACGTCGGCTGCGTGGATCACACTGCGGTCGGAGATCACCAGGAAGAGCTTGCCGCGGTCCTGCAGCCGCCCGACCGCCTGCAGGCTGTTGCCGACGCTGAGCGCATTGGCGAGGTCGGCCATCGACAGGCCGTAGGCGGTCAGCCGGTGGGGATCGGCCAGCACCTGCACCTCGGAGGTGTCACCGCCCTGGACGGCGACCCGCGACAGGCCGGGGATGGAAGATAGCAGCGGTTTGATCTGGTACTGGGCGAGGTCCTGCAGCGCCACCGGCGAGGCGGTGTGCGACTCCAGGGCGTAGGAGGTGATCGGGAACACCGTCGGGTCCATCCGCCGCACGTCGTAGGCGGCGCCGGGCGGCAGGCTGGGCAGGGTCTTGGCCACCGCGGCGTCCACCAGCAGGGTCGAGGCGGTCATGTCGCGGCCCCAGCCGAAGTCGATGGAAATCTGCGCCGAGCCGCGGCTGGTCTCGGAGCGCACGTCGAGCACGCCCGGCACCATGCGGATCGCTTCCTCGACCGGCCGGGTCACCAGCAGGGCGGTCTGGTCGGCGGGCCGGCTGCCGGCGTCGAGGTCGACCACGACCCGCGGGAAGGCGATCTGCGGGAACAGCCCGACCGGAAGGGTGACAGCCACCGCCAGGCCGGCGGCGGCCAGGGCGAAGGCGACCAGGACGATCGCGCGCCATTGCGCCTCGATAAAGCCGGTGAAGCTCATTTGGCGGCCGCGGTGCGCACCTGGGCGCCGTTGTCGAGCTGGTAGGCGCCGTCGGCCACCAGCGGCAGGCGCGGGTCCAGCGGCCCGCGGATCACGTCCACGTCGCCGGCGCTGCGCACGAGGCTGACGTCGACCCGCCGCGCGCGGCCGCCCGCCACCTGGAAGACGTAGTCCCGCTGGCCGTCGTTGAGCACGGCCACATGGGGCGCGAGCCAGCCCGCCACCTGGCCGACCGTCACCGCCGCGCGGAAGGCGTCGCCGAGGATCAGGCCGCCGCCGGCGGCGCCGATGTCGGCGTCCACCAGCCGGGTCCGGGGATTGAGCGCGCCGGCGATCCGAAGCACCCGCCCCGCAACCGCCGGCCGTCCGGACAGGCTCTGCAGCGTCGCGGGCTGGCCTACCCTCAGCCGCGCCGCCTGGCCGGGGTCGAAGCCCGCGGTGACCACCAATCCGGTGCTCCGGGCGACCGTCACGAGCGCCGCGCCGGCCATCGTCTGGTCGCCCGCCGCGACCGGGATCGACACCACGACCCCGTCGAAGGGCGCCGACAGCCCGCCGGAGGGCGCGGCGGCCCCTTGCTGCCCGAGCGCCGCGAGGTTGGCCTGGGCGGCGCGCAGCCCCGCCTCGGCCTGGGCCACCTGGTCGCGGGTCGCGAGTTGCTGGGCGAACAGTTGGGCGGCGTGCGTCTGCTGGTCCTGGGCGAGCTTCAGGGCGGCGGCGGCCTGGCGGTAGGCGCTCACCGCCTGCGGGTTGAGGCTGTAGGCGATCAGCCGCTGGCCGGCCTTCACCAAGGCGCCGGGCGCCACGAGGATGGTGTCCACCCGCGCCGGCTGCTGGAGGCTCAGCGTCTGCACGGCGCCGCTGGCCGGCGCGGCGGCGCCATAGACCGTCACCACGTCGGGAAGCGCGCCCTGGGTCGGCGGCTGGGTGCGCACCAGGACCGTGGGCGCCGGCGGGGCGGGCGGCGGCTGGCCGCAGGCGGCCAGGGTCGCGGCGAGGGCTGCGGCCGCGAGCGCGGGTCGGATCGGGCGCGGGCTCATCGCGACGCCTCCTGAGGCAACGGTTGGACGGAGGGCAGGCCCGCGCCGACCAGGGTGGCGATCGCCACCTGCTGCTCGAGCAGGACCTGTTCCAGGCTGACGGCCTGGGCGAGGCGGGTGAGGCGGGCGTTGACCAGGTCCACATAGGTCCGCTGGTCGATGTCGCGGGTGCGCAGGGCCGCCTCGGCCTTGGCCGCCCGCTGTTCGGCGATGGGCAGGTCGGCGCGGACCTGCTGAAGCTGGCGCTCCGTCGCGGCGATCTCGCTCAGCCGGGCGCGGACCTCGCCCACGGCCGCGGTCAGCCGAGCGGCGTATTCCTCATGCAGCACGGCCCGGGTGGCCCGCTCCACGGCGACGCCGCCCTGGTTGCGGTCGAAGACCGGCAGGCCGACGCTGGCGGTCGGGCCCGCGTTGCGCACATTGGCGTTGTCGCTGCTGCCGGAGACGCCCAGCGTCAGGCCGGGGAACTGGCTCAGCAGCGCCGTGCGCAGCCTGGCGTCCTGGGCGGCGTAGCCGAGCTGCAAGGCCACCAGGTCGGGCCGCCGGAGCGGCAGGTTGGGCAGGTCCCGCTCGATGGCCGCAGGGTCGAGGGGCGGAAGGTCCGCGCTGGCCGCCAGCGGCGCGACGGCCTCGGGCGCCAGGCCCAGCAGGGCGTTCAACTGGTGGCGCTCGCCGAGCATGCGGCGTTGCAGGTCGTCGAGCTGGGCCTGGGCCTGCTGCCGCGCCGCCAGGTAGGGCGCGGCGTCGGCCAGGGTCACGTTCCCGGCCGCGAGCGCGGTTTCCAGCCGCTCGCCGCGGCCGGCGAGCAGGTCGCGGGCCTGGGCGAGCACCTCGAGGCTGTGCCGGCCCTCGATCAGGTCGACGGCCAGCAGGCGCGCCTGCCCGGCCACCTGCCACTCGCGCCAGAGGATGTCGGCATCGACCTGCTGCACGGCCTTGCGCGCCGTCTCCTGGCGAGTGCGGTAGGTGACCAGGGCGCCGAAGTTGAAGTTGAGCGCGGCGTTCCAGGCGGTGGTGGTCCCGACGCCGGCCAGCAGCGGCAGGACGGCCCCGCCGAATTGCGGATTGGGCAGCACGCCGGCCTGGATCAACTGGGCCTGGGCGACGCCGTGCTGGGCGCGCACGGCGCGCAGGTCCGGGTCGTTCTGCACGGCGAGGGCGGCGACCTGGGCGACGGTGAGCGGACCGGCAGGCAACGGCTGGTCGTGGGCCAGCCGGTCAACCGCCGGGGCGAGCTGCGGCGCGGTGGGAAGCGGCGATGGCGAATAGGTGGCGCATCCGGCCAGCAGTCCCGCCGCCACCGTCCACGCCCATGACAATCCGCGCGTGCGTCTGCGCGCGGGCGCGCCGAAACTGGGCATCTCCAGACCTCTCCCGCGCCGATGCCTTAACGGCTCGCCGGCGACTCGCGTTTCACCCAGGGCCAGGAGCCGTTCAGAGGAGGCGGTAGGCGAACGCCGCCACGGCGCCGAGCGCGGCCACGATCAGGGCCAAGCCGCCCAACCGCGGCGACACCAGGCAAAGCCCGCCCGTCAGCACCAGGGCGGAAGCGCCGCCAACCCACAGCTTCCAACTCACGTCGGTCTCCAACCCGGCCCCGTCCCTGGGCCATGGGGCGCACCTTCGCAGGCCCCCGCCGCAGCGGCCTCGCCCGGGACTTACAAGGGTGTAAGCTCGCTGCCGGGCGGCCCCGGGAGCGGCGCTGCATAAGGGGCGCTGGACAGGAGGGCGCGCATGGCGTCGGCGATTGCGGGCCTGGAGGCATGAGGGCTGGGTCGCTGAGGCCCTCCCTGCGCCTGCGGCCGCTGGCCTTCACGGCCTTTGCGATGACCACGGTCTTGGGGGCGGTCGCCCTGGCCTTCTACCTGGTCAATCTGTCGGCCGAGGATGTGTTCCTCGACCGCGAGCGCGACGCCGCCGTCGCGGAGGGTCAGATTCTCGCCGAGGCTTTCGCCGTGGAAGGCGCGCCGGGCCTGGTGAAGCGGATGGAACGCCGGACGCGGCTGGCCGCGCCGGAATCCCACTATGCGTTGTTCGATCCGGCGGGCCGGCGCATCGGCGGCGACCTGCTGGCCGCGCCGACGCCTCTGCCGTTGGGCGACTGGGTCAAGGTCAGCTCGCGGACCCGCGCCGGGCCGATCACGCTCAACGCCACCGCCGCCCGGTTGCCGGACGGATCGCTGCTGGTCGTCGGACGCGACGCGGCCGGGCAGCGCGATTTCGAGGCGCGGACCGCCGACGGCCTGCTGATCGCGCTCGCGATCGTGGTCACAGCCAGCCTTGGGGTTGGGCTGTTGCTGAACGCCCTGGTGATCCGGCGGGCCGAGGCGGTCGCCGGCGTCGCCGAGCGGATCGCGGCCGGCGACCTCGGCGCGCGCGCCGAGGTCTCGGAGCGCGGCGACTCGTTCGATCGCATCGGGGCCTCGCTTAACCGGATGCTCGATCGCATCGAGGAGCTGCTGACCGGCATGCGGACGGTCACCGACAGCCTGGCCCACGACCTGCGGACCCCGCTGACGCGGATGCGGGGCGCCGTCGAGGGCGCGCTCGACCCGGCGACCAGCCACGACGACTGCCGCGCCGCCCTCGATCAGGTCAGCCAGGAGCTGGAGCGGGTGCTGTCGGTGTTCGCCGCCCTGATCGACATCGCCCGGGCGGAGTCGGGCCTGTCGCGGGAGATGATGCAACCGCTGCGGCTGGACGAACTGGCGCTCGATCTGGCGAGCCTGTTCGCGCCGGTGCTGGAGGACGCCGGCCAGACGCTGGAGGTCCGTCCTATGGACCCGCTGGCGATCGACGGCCATGAGCAGTTGCTGCGCCAGGCGGTCGGCAACCTGCTGTTCAACGCCGCCCGGCACGCAGGGTCCGGCGCGACGGTCACCCTGGAGGTGCTGGGCGGCCGGCAGGCGGCGGAGATCGTCGTCGCGGACGACGGTCCCGGCATCCCCGACGCGGACCGGGAGCGGGTGAAGGACCGCTTCGTCAGGCTGGACGAGGCGCGTGGCGGGGCGGGTTCGGGCCTTGGGCTTTCCATCGTCGCGGCGGCCGCGAAACTGCATGGCGGAGAGCTGCGGCTGGAGGACAACCGCCCGGGCCTGCGCGCGGTGCTGACCCTGGGGCGCGGCGACGCCGGGCCTGCGCCAGGCCCCGCGCGCTCGGCCGACGCGCGCTAAGCTTCTGAGGGATCCAGGCCGCCGCCAGGCCCGGCCCTTCAGATCCGCGCCGAGGGCGAATCCGGCAGGCTGAGCGTGACGATGACGCCACCAGGGTCCGAGTGCAGCCGCACCTCGCCGCCCAGGGCCTGGGTGAGCCTGCGGACCAGGGTCAGGCCGTCGCCGGTTCCTCCGCCGCGCAGGCCGCAGCCGTTGTCGGCGACCTGGCAGAGCCAGCCGGTTCCGGTGCGGCGCAGGGACACCCTGACCCAGCCGCCGCTACGCCCGGGGAAGGCGTGCTTTGCGGCGTTGGTGACCAGTTCGACGATGATCAGGCCGAGCCTCTGGCAGGCCTCACGGGGCATGGTCGCGGGGTCCGACCTGAACTCGCAATGGACGCCGCGCGGCGCCAGGTGGGCGACGCACAGCTCCTCACACACCCTGCCCAGGTGGGCGGCCGCGTCGACCCTGACCTCGCCGTCGTCCTCGCCCAGGGCGCGATGCACGTTGGCGAAGGCCTGGATGCGGCTGGAGAAGACCCGGACGGCGTCGCGCACGGCCGGATCGGCGAACCCGCCGAAGTCGCTGCGCAGCAGTCCGTGGAGGGCGGCCAGGGTGTTCAGGAACCTGTGGTTCGCCTCCCGCGAGGCGAGCCGCGCCTCTGGCTCGAAGATGGCGACGGTCATGATGCAGCTCCGATGGCGTGGCCGGGCGCTTGGGGCGGGAGCCGGACGAGCAACTCGCTCTCTTGCGTCGCGTGCGATCCTTGGCCGGGCGCCTCACAGCGGGCTGCGCCTTCACCTTACAGGAATGCCAGCCAGGCCGTTTCGCGGCGGCCCACAGGCTTGTAAGGAAGCCGGACAGGCCCGCGTCAGACGCCGGGCGCACCGGGAGACGCGCGGTTTTCTTGCCAAGACGCGGGTCCCGGTCCTAGCTGACACCAGGCCCGCGGAGGACTGACGGCGGTCGCACGCGAAGGAGCTCAGGCATGTCCAGGCGGGTGCTGGTCGTCGAGGACGACGTCTCGACGGCGGATTACATCGCCAAAGGCCTGCGTGAAGAGGGCTTCACGGTGGAACAGGCCGGCGACGGCCGAGATGCGCTCTACTTGGCGACCTCGTCCGAATTCGACGCCATCGTGATGGACCGCATGATCCCCGGGCTCGACGGTCTGTCGGTGGTCAAGGCCCTGCGCGCGGCGGGGGCATCCACGCCCATCCTGATCCTGTCGGCCATGGGCCACCTCGACGAGCGGGTCAAAGGCCTGCGGGCGGGCGGC
>NZ_DATMNA010000099.1:0-67477 GCF_035569475.1 Phenylobacterium sp. | reverse complement strand
GCCTCGGGCGGCGACCGCACCGACTGGCTGGGCGGCGGCGTCAACGACGTCTCCAACGCCTTCATCTCCCCGGGCCAGGCCTACAACCTGACCGCTGTGGACCTGACCAGCCTCGACGTCCTGGGCTGGGGCGGCTCCAATCCGGGCGACACCGCCTCCGGCGCCCCGAACCTGAAGGTCTTCGGCCTGGTGATCGGCCCTGACGCGGTTCCGGAACCGGCGAGCTGGGCGACCATGATCCTGGGCTTCACCGGCCTGGGGGCGCTGCTCCGCCGCCGCCGCCGCACGGCGATGGCCGCGGCCTAGGACCGATCGACGTTCGGGGCAAACGCCCCCCGTCACGCCCCTCCCCGCAGGGGGAGGGGAACGGCGGCGCCAAAGCAATTCCGCACCTCTCGCTTAGGTTGTCTCCGGCATTCGAGCCGCCTCGCCGATCCCGCGCGCGTATTCGCGGCCGGCCCGCGGCGCAGAGGTCCAAGGCAAAGCTTGATCTTCTCTCGCCGAGCAGTCGCTTTCACCTCCGTTCGCCCGCCACGGCCACGCCTATTCAGCCGGCATTCAGATCACGCCTTCCAGATTCCATGGGGAAACAAGTACGCGCGCCGCGTCGCTCCTGAGTCGGGACCGCGCGCAACGGAGGTGTTCATGACGAAGCGACTCTCGAAGGCCGGCCCGATCGCCGCGATCGCGGCAGGCTGCATGCTGGCCATCGCCGCCCCGGCGCTCGCCGAGGGCCATGGCGGCGGCCACGGCGGGGGCGGCGGACACGGCGGCGGCTTCAGCGGCGGCGGAGGCCACGGCTACGGCGGCGGCGGACACGCCTACGGCGGCGGTGGCGGCCACAATTGGGGCGGCGGAGGCGGCTGGCGGGGCGGCGGCCACGAGTGGCGCGGACGCGGCGGGTACGGCGGCGGCTACGGCTGGGGCTATGGCGGAGCCGTCCTGGGCGGCCTTGCCCTGGGCTACGCCCTCGATGCCCCCTACTACGACGGCTACTATGGCGGCTATTACGGCGACTACGGCCCCGGCCCCTGCTTCACCGAGCGCCGCGTCTGGGACCCCTACTACGGCCGCTACATCCTCCGCGAGTTCCCCTGCTAGGACCCGCGGCGTAGCGCACCAACGTCCCGGGTCGGCCCTGCCGCCATCCGGGACGGCGCCCGCGGAATTTCCGATGGCCCCTGCCGTCGCCCAGCGCCAAACTCGCGCTCGCGCCGAACGGAGGAACGCGGGTCATGTTGAGCTGGCAGGTGGGCGATGTGCGGATCACGCGGATTCTTGAGCTGGAGGCGACCGGCGGCACGCGGTTCATCCTGCCGCAGGCGACGCCGGACGCCGTCAAGGAGATCGGCTGGCTTAGCCCCCACTTCGCCGACGAGAACGGCAAGCTCAGGATGAGCATCCACGCCCTGGTGGTCGAGACCCCGACCGCGCGCATCGTCGTCGACACCTGCATCGGCAACGACAAGCAGCGCGACATCCCGACCTGGAGCGGCCTGCAGACCAATTTCCTGGCCGACCTGGCCGCCGCAGGCTTCCCGCGCGAGAGCATCGACGTGGTGCTCTGCACCCACCTGCACGTCGACCACGTGGGCTGGAACACCATGCTGGAGAGCGGCAAGTGGGTCCCGACCTTCCCCAACGCCCGCTACCTGCTGGGCCGCGACGAGTTCGAATACTGGCGGGCCGAGGAAGAGACCGTGGAGCGCCCCGAACGCTCCCCCTTCCACGACAGCGTCCAGCCGGTGTGGGACGCCGGCCTCGTCGAGCTGGTCGCCACCGACCACCAGGTCTGCCCGGAAGTCGCCCTGGAGCCGACCCTCGGCCACACCCCCGGCCACGTCAGCGTCCGCATCCGCTCCAAAGGCGCCGAGGCCCTGATCACCGGCGACTTCATCCACCACCCCTGCCAGTTCACCCACCCCGAATGGGCCAGCCTCGCCGACTACGACCCGGCGGCCTCCACGGCGACCCGCGCGCGGATGTTCGCGGACCTGGCGGGGACGGAGACCCTGGTGATCGGCACCCACTTCACCGCGCCGACGGCGGGGCATGTCGTGCGGGATGGAGCGGTGTGGCGGTTGGCGGGTTAGCGCTGACCAGGCTGCAGGTATCCTTGCCTTCAGCTATAGGTTGTGTAATTCTCCTCCTCTCGCAAGGGGGGAATTGCGATGAGCTATCGAAACTGTGTCCTCTCCGCTGTCGGGATCGCATTATCCGGTTGCGCGTCAACCCAGTTGTCAGCCAACACAGCAGACGTCGCTCGATCCACCGCGAACATTGAGATTTCTCAAATATTGGACAACGTCGAGCGTTTCATTCGAGACCCAAACGCAATTCCATCTCAATCTCTGGTCTCCGCTGGCACGATTTCGACGACCAACTCTGTATCTCCAAATCCGTCCTATGGCTTTACCAAGGCGAAGCAGAACACCATATCGGCCACACCGGCGATTCAAGCGACGAGAACAATCGCACAGTCATTGGGAATTCAGGCTTCTGATCAATGGACACAAAGTTGGAATATCGCGCCAGTAAATGACGGCGATAATTTGCGTCGCCTCTCGGCAATCTATCGATATAAGGCGAATGGGAACCTAAAAGATCTTATCAGAGATTACCCAATTGCCGTCACGCCGAATCCAGATCAGTCCGACGTCGGAAAAAAGAATTCCAATCTCGCCAACGCGAAGATTATGGGTCACCTGTACAGATGGGGTAAGCCTGTCGCTATGCCGGGTGACGAAATCTGTGGGAAAATATATTTACGATCAGAGATTTCGGCGAATGAATTCGTTGGATTGGGCAGGTATGGACATAGTAATCTGGCGATGAGTCAGGAAGACTTTAATAACGGGTGTTTAGCCAAATTGGTGTTCCTAGTCCACGACGCTGCAGGCGCGACGAGTTCGGCGTCGATCCCGTCAGCGGACGGAACGCAGCGGCTGCTGATCGCTCCACTCGTGGTCCCACCAAGCATTCGATGACGCCGGGCGAACGTCGAATTCAAGCGCCTTCGGCCTTTACTCCGCCCGACGCCCCCTCCCGCACCCCCAACGCCATCGCCCTCGCCTCGTCATTCCGCGCCCGTTCCCGCGCCAGGTCCTCCGGCGACAGCCCCGCCAGGCTCATGAAGTCCGCGCGCCAGCCCGGCGGGCCGGGCCAGCGGAGCGGGTTGCGGACGGTGGTGCGGGGCCCGGGGGCCTGTTCCAGGAGGCTGAGGGCCAGGTCGAGGGTGGCGTCCTGGGACGCCTCGTCCCACGGCAGGCCCGCGGCGCGGCCTAAGGGCACATCGCTGAACAGGAACCTCGGGACCCCGCAAAGCTCGACGATGTCCCTGGCGGCGCCCATCAGGACGGTGGGGAGGCCGGCGGCCTCCAGAGTGCGGGCGACCAGGCTCAGCGTCTGGTGGCAAACCGGGCAGTTGGCGACCAGGACGGCGGCGTCCGCGCGGTCTTCGCGGCAGCGGGCCAGGACCTCCGGCGCGTCGACCTGAAGGGTCTGGCGCTGGCTGTAGGTGGTGGGGACGCCGTGGAAGCGGGCGGCGATCGCGCCGATGCGTCCCCTGCCCTGCGCCCGGCGCAGCGCCGGCAGCGGGAACCAGCAACTTCCGTCGTCCTCCAGGTGGGCGCGGTCGACGCTGACGTGGCTGACCCGCAGGTCGTGGTCGCGGGCGGTGTCACCGGAATAGACCGCATGGAACTTGGCGGCCGCGTTGTAGGGCGCCCTGGCCGACTGGTCGCCGAGCTCCGGCCGGTAGGGCGCCGCGGTGGTGAGGAGCACGATGCGGGCGCTCGCGAGCGGGAGGCCGAGCGGCGTGAACGGGACCTCGGCATGCTGGGCGTAGCGGTAGGGCTCGGCATAGCCCAGGGCCGCGTACCAGGCGTGGGTGCGTTCGATGTAGCGGGTCGGTGGGTCGTCGTCGCTGGGGGACATGGAGGCAGTGTGTCCCTTCTCCCCTCGCGGGAGAAGGTGTCGGCCGAAGGCTGACGGATGAGGGGGAAGTTGGCGGCTTCGTCCCAAAGTCCCCCTCATCCGACCTACTTCGCAGGCCACCTTCTCCCGCGAGGGGAGAAGGGTCCTAACCCTTTGGCCTGAACCGCTTGCTCGCCGGGAAGCCCCTCGGCGCCAGCTTCCCAGCCCCTGCCCGCTTGCCGAGCCAGTCGCGCCACTCGGGCCACCCATGGGTGCGGCCCGCGGGGTCGATCCAGGACGCGCCCTCGTCCGCGTTGAACGCCGTGGCGTCGCGCAGGCCGCCTTCGCGGTAGGCCTGCAGCTTGACGCCCTTGCCCCGGGGCATCTCGGGCAGCTCGGCGGTGGGGAAGATCAGGATCTTGCCGTTGTCGCCGATGACCGCCAGTTGGTCGGCCGCGCCGAGCGGCAGGCTGACCAGGGCGCCCTTGGCGCCGGCGTTCAGCACCTGCTTGCCCGCGCGGCGGAAGGCGATGGCCTCGTCCTCCGGCAGGATGAAGCCGTAGCCCTCCTTGGAGGCCAGGATGCGCTTGCCGCCGGGCCGGTGGACGAAGACGTCGACCAGGCCCACGCGGTCGTCGAGGTCGATCATCAGCCGCAGCGGCTCGCCGTGGCCCCGCGCGCTCGGCAGCTTGTCGCAGGCGAGCGTAAAGAACCGGCCGTCGGAGGCGAAGATCAGCAGCTTGTCGGTGGTCTCGGCCGGGACCAGGAACGAGAGCTTGTCGCCCTCCTTGAACTTCAGCTCCGAGGGATCGTCGACCCGGCCCTTGGCGGCGCGGATCCAGCCGCGGTCCGACAGGATCACGGTGATCGGCTCGCGCACGATCATCGCCTCTATGGCCGCCTCGGCGTCGACCTCGGGCGCGTCGGCGAAGACCGAGCGGCGTTTGCCGAGGGTGGTCTCAGCCCCGATGGTCTTCAAGGTGTGCTTCAGCCCCTCGCCCACCAGCTTCCACTGGGCCTTGTCGTTGGCGAGCATCCCTAAGATGCCATCGCGCTCCTCGGCCAGTTCGGCGTGCTCGCGGCGCAGCTCCATCTCCTCCAGCCGGGCGAGCTGGCGCAGGCGGGTGTTGAGGATCGCCTCGGCCTGGATCTCGGAGAGGTCGAAGGCCTCGATCAGCCGGGCCTTGGGCTCGTCCTCGTAGCGGACGATGCGGATCACCTCGTCGAGGTTGAGGTAGGCGATCAGCAGGCCGTCGAGGATGTGCAGCCGCGCCTCGATCTTGCCCAGGCGGTGGCGGGCGCGGCGGACCAGCACCTCGCGGCGGTGGTCGAGGAAGGATTGCAGGACCGCTTTGAGCCCCATCACGCCCGGCGTGCCGCGCGCGTCGAGGACGTTCAGGTTGACGCTGAAGCGGTTCTCCAGGTCGGAGAGCTTGAACAGGCTCTCCATCAGGACTTCCGGCTCGACGTTGCGGGACTTGGGCTCCAGCACCAGGCGCACGTCCTCGGCGCTCTCGTCGCGGACGTCGCCGAGCAGGGGGACGCGCTTGGCCTCGATCAGCTCGGCGAGCTGTTCGACCAGGTCGGCCTTCTTCACCTGGTAGGGGATCTGGGTGACCACGATCTGGTAGGTCCCGCGGCCGGTCTCCTCCTTGAACCACTGGGCGCGCAGGCGCACCCCGCCGCGGCCGGTCTCGTAGGTCTCCAGGAGCGAGTGCGCGGGCTCGACGATGACGCCGCCGGTGGGGAAGTCCGGGCCCTTCACATGGGCCATCAGCTCGGCGGTGGTGGCGTCCGGATTGGCCAGCAGAGCCAGGCAGGCGTCGGTCAGCTCGGCGGCGTTGTGCGGCGGGATGGAGGTCGCCATGCCGACCGCGATGCCGGTCGCGCCATTGGCCAGCAGGTTCGGGAAGCCGGTGGGCAGGACGACCGGCTCGGTGTCCTGGCCGTCGTAGGTCGCCTTGAAGTCGACGGCGTCCTCGTCGATGCCGTCCAGCAGCAGGGTGGCCGCCTCGGTGAGCTTGGCCTCGGTGTAGCGCATGGCGGCGGGGTTATCGCCGTCGATGTTGCCGAAGTTGCCCTGGCCGTCGACCAGCGGATAGCGCTGGGCGAAGTCCTGGGCCATGCGCACCAGGGTGTCGTAGATCGACTGGTCGCCGTGGGGGTGGTAGCCGCCCATCACCTCGCCCACCACCTTGGCGCACTTGCGCGCCGCGGCGTCGGGGTTCAGCCGCATCTCCCGCATGGCGTAGAGCACGCGCCGCTGCACGGGCTTCAGCCCGTCGCGCACGTCCGGCAGGGCCCGGTCGGTGATGACACTGAGCGCATAGGCCAGGTAGCGCCGGCTCAGCGCCTCGCTGAGCGGCTCGTCGATGATCCGGTCGCCGGGAGCGCCGGGCGGCGGGGCGGTGGTGGTGTCGGTCATGGGTGAGGAATCACATTGTCAGTCGCGACTGACTATTAGGGCGCCACGAGCCCGTCGTCGCTGCGGCGCATCGATCTAAGCTTCCGTCTCCCCTTGCGGGAGAAGGTGTCGGCCGGAGGGCCGATTGATGAGGGGCCGTGCTCCGTCGTCTGCGTGACGGAGCGGCCAGATCGGATGAGGCTTTCGACCCCTCATCCGACCGCTTCGCGGCCACCTTCTCCCACAAGAGGAGAAGGACGCAGAACCTGTTGACTCCAACGTTTACCAGTGTAATCGATAGGTGCCGATTACGGGTGTAAACATGAAGATCAGCACGGCCGAGAGCGTGATCATGGGGGCCCTGTGGACCCGCGAACCCCTGAGCGCCGAGGACATCTCGGCGCAAGTCGCCGAGGGCCAGGGCTGGTCCGAAGCCACGGTGAAGACCCTGATCAACCGCCTGCTCAACAAGGGCGCCATCGGCGCCGAGCGCGACGGCCGCCGCTACCTCTACCGGCCGCTCCTGGCCCGCGCGGGCTATGTGGAGGCAGAGAGCCAAGGCCTGTTGGACCGGCTGTTCGACGGCCGCTTGGCGCCCTTGGTCAGCCATCTGTCGCAGGCCCGGAAGCTCACCCCCGAAGACATCGCCGAGCTGAAGAAGCTGATCGAGGGATTCGAGCCATGATCGACGCCATCCTGCTGGGCCTTCTCAAGGCCAACCTGGCCGCGGCCGCGGTGGTGGTCTTGGTGCTCGCCGCGCGCAAGGCGGTGCGTGGGCGGCTCGGCGCGCGAGCGGCCTATGCGCTTTGGCTAGCGCCCCTGCTGGCGGCGGTTGCGGTGCTGCTGCCGCACCCGGCGGCCAAGATCTCCGAAGTCCCACCGATGGTCGCACCCATGGTGTTGCAGGCCGAAGCCGTGACGGACGAGTTCGTCGCCGCCGCTACGCCGCGTAGCGCGCCGGACATCCCGGCCCTGCTGCTGGCCGCCTGGATCGCAGGCGGCTTGGCGGCGGCCGGATCGCTGGCCCGGCGACAGGCGCGGTTCGTGGCCTCTCTGGGGCGCCTAACGCCGATGTGCGAACCCGGCCTGTTCCGCGCCGAACGCACAGGCGTCGGCCCGGCGGTGGTCGGCGTGCTGAAGCCCAAAGTGGTCGCGCCAGCCGACTTTGAGACGTGCTATGCGGAGGGCGAGCGGAGGCTGATCCTGGCGCACGAGACCGCGCACCTGCGGGCTCACGACGCGCTCGCCAACGCCGCCGCCTGCGCTGTGCGGTGCGTCTGCTGGTTCAACCCTTTGGTCCATCTGGCGGCCCGACTGGCGCGCGTGGACCAGGAACTGGCCTGCGACGCCGCGGTGATCGGCCACTTCCCTGGCGAGCGGCGGACCTACGCCGAACTGCTGCTCAAGACTCAGCTCGTCACCCAACCCCTGCCGCTCGGCTGCCACTGGCCGGCCGGCGCGGAGCATCCCCTGAAAGAGAGGATCGCCATGCTGAAGTCTCCCCTGCCCGCCCGCGCGGCCCGACGCTTGGGCGCAGCGGTGGCGCTCCTCGCCTGCGCCGGCGCCGCCGGCCTCGCCTGGGCCAGCCAGCCCGCGCCGAGCGCGCCACAAGCCTCGCCGATGGCCGCAGACCTCGACGCCATCCCCAATAACGGCCATCTGGAGCCAGAGGAGGCCCGCAAGCTCTGGCGGCCAGGCCTATCCTTTCTGTGCAAGCCGGACGCGAACCGCCAGTTGCACAACTGCCGGATGACCGGCACACCCTTCGAGACCATCGCCACCGCCGCTGATGTGCAGCGCGAATGGCCGGCGCGGGCGAAGAAGGCCGGCCTGACCGGCTCGGTCACCCTGCAATGCACCCCGGATCTCGCCCAACGGCGTCTGGACCAGTGCGTGGGCTACCACTTCGACGGCGCGGCCGAGCGGCCGGAATTGAAGGCCGCCTTCGAGCAGGCTGCGGTGCGGGTGATCTCGATCATCCGGCTGAAGACCAATCCTGGCCCGAACGATGCGCCCCTGCCGCCGCGGGGCTTCTACATCATCCAGTTCAACGACCACCCGGCCATGCCGGGCGGCCCGCCGGCGGACCCGCCGGTCACCCGCTTCCCCGACTTCCTGCCCGGCCCGCCGGCGAAGGCCAAGACCGCGCCCGCCCCGGTGCGTCCCACGCCGGTCAGCTATGCGCCGGCGGCGGACTGGGCGGCTCTGGCGTCCCCCGTCGCGCCGCGGGTGATCGCCCAACCGATCTGGCTCGAGAAGCCGGTCGGCGCCGACTTCGCCCGCTTCTACCCGGCGGAGGCGCAGAAGCAGAACTTCGAGGGGACCACGACCCTGTTCTGTGGCGTGGACAAAGACGGTCGTCTGACCGACTGCGTGGCCACCGGAATCATGACCTTCGGCGCGCCCGAGGCCATCCGTGAGGATTTCCGCAAGGCCACTCTGGAGCTCGCAGGACTGTTCCGAATGCGGCCGCAGACCGTGGACGGCGCGCCGACGGCGGATGGACGGATCACGATCCCGATCCGCTGGAGCCTGCCGACCGATCCGGAGGCCGCGGCCAGGCTCAACGCCCTGCGCGACCCGGGTCCGAAGTCGCCTTCCATCGGGTGAGGCGTTCCCATGATCCAGGCTGACGCGCCGCCCACCCCGCCGCCTGCCGCCGAGGTGGTGGTCGCACGAAGCGACCACACCATAGTGGCCGCCAACTTCGACCTGCCGCTGAATCTGGTGAAAGCCGGGCGGCGCGAAGAGATGGTGGTGCGCCAGGTCTTGTTCGTGACCGCCGCCGTAACCCAGGTGCGGCCGGCGGACGGCGGCGGCGACCGCTATCGTTGGAAGCTGGCGAGCTTCCTGCAGCGTGAGTATTGCGTGCGCTCGCTGACCGGCGTGTTCGCCTGCACGACGCCGGAGGCCGCGCCGCTGCCGGACAAGGCCGAAGGCGAGGCGCCCCTGGCGTCGCCCGGCGACTTCTTGTTGGCCGTGCAGGCGGAGGGGAACCTGTCGGGCACCCTCGCCGGCCGGTCCGACGAGATTTTCGCCGCCGACCGGCAAGCGGCAGTCGACCCGTTCATCAAGGCGGCGGGCGCGACCGCCCCTAAAGCCGCCCCGCATCGCTCAGCCGGTCCACCAGCCAAAGGCGGGCCGGCGGCAGGGGGCGGTTGATGGGGTTGAAGATGAACTGCTCCAGGAAGTGGGCGGTGAGGGCCAGGCCCGCGCCCACGTCGCCGGCCTCGAGGCGGGACTGGCTGGAGAGCAGGAAGGCCGGCAGGACCAGCATGCGGTCCTTGTAGGGATCGCCGGCGGCGCGGGAGACGGCGCGGCCGGTCTTGGGGCTGACGTAGACCAGGTCGTCGGTGGTCCCCGTGGCCGCGCACTTGGAGAGGTCCAGGCCGAAGCCCAGCTCCTGCAGCAGGCCCGCCTCGAAGCGCACGAAGACGGCGGGCCAGTCGTCGATGGCGGCCAGGGCCTCGCTGAGCGCCTGGAAGGCCAGGTAGGCGCCCGGATGCGGCTCGCGCTCCGGCAGGGCGCCCGCGGCCACGGCGGCGGCGGCCGAAAGGCCCGCCAGCGCCAGGGGATCGTCGAACAGGGCCGCAGGCCCCTCGCCCACGGGCTCCAGGCTGGCCGCGCCAAGCTGGTCGGAGACCCGCGCGCGGTAGCGGACGCCCACCGCGGCCCCGGCCTGCAGGAAAGGCTTCATCTTGCGCGACGCGCCGCCGGCCACGTGCGCGGCGTACTTGCCGTGGCGGGCGGTGAGCAGCTCCACGATCGCCCCGGTCTCGCCGAACGGCCGGGCGGAAAGCACGAAGGCGTCGTCTTCAAATTCCATGGCCCTAGCTAGCACCACCATCCCCAATGCGGGAGCAATGGTCGGCCCGGGGGCCGACGGTCCCCTTCCCACCGCTTCGCGGGGAAGCCTGGTCAGGCGGTCAAGCTTGAATTCCCCTGTTAGGCGAACGGTGTTGTCTCAACCCAAATGAACTGTTTACGGTGAACATCGATAGGCGAGTGGCCTTTTCAGCTCGCCGCGATCGGCTGGGGAAGGGCATGACATGAAACTGAAAGCCTTGGTTCTGGCGGCCTCGTTTCTCTCAACGGCGGCGCTCACCGCTTCTGTCGCGACGTCGGCGCAGGCCGGCTCTGCCGCTGTTTTCGTGGGCTATTTCGATGGCTTGCGAGGCGGCGCCGACTACCCGAACCCTTCCGCCGTAGGTGAGACCTACACAACCGGGGGACACACCTACACAATCAGCAATCTGCTCGGCGACGTGAACAACGGCATAGATGCGGGCGGCGTCATGCTGCTCAATACCGGCGCCACCAACATCACGATCAACAACCTGGATGTCAGCCACGTCGGCACCGCCAACGGCGATTTTCAGATCTGGACAGGCGCGGGCCCGCTACAACTGGGGGCCGGTCTTACTCTGGCCGCAGGCACAGGCGTCATCTTTACGTCGACCGCAAATTACAACTTCGACTCCAGCGACTATTCGAACGCGGCGAATTCCCAGGCTGGATTCGATCCCAACACGAACAATTGCAGCGTCGGTCCGCTCGCCGCGACGGCCCTCTGCATGAACACAGCCCCTATCGTGAACTTCACGATCGACGGCGTCACGACGGCCTTCAACGATTCGGGACATGTGCTCGACACAGGGGGCTACGACACCGCGAACTACAACCACCTCCACACCGGCGGCGGCGGGGTGCCGCAGTACAACACGAACGAGTCCCTCAACTGGCGTGCGATCGGCACGACGGGGATCAACGATCCAGGCGGCGGCGGCGGCGTGCCGGAACCGGCGAGCTGGGCTTTGATGCTGCTGGGCTTCGGCGGCCTGGGCGCCGCGATCCGCTGGCGGCGGCGGCAGGTCGCGTTCGCCACCTGACGTCTGACAGATCGAACCGTTGAGCCCCGGCCTCGCAAGAGCGCCGGGGCTTTTCGGTTGGCCGCCCTCAGGCGTCGAAATCCAGGCCGACGTCGCCGTAGAACTCGCGCTTGTCGGCCCAGCGTTCGTCGACCTTGACGTGCAGGAAGAGGTGGACCGGGCGGTCGAAGAGCTGGATCAGTTCCTCGCGGGCCTTTTGGCCGATCCATTTGAGGGTCTGGCCGCCCTTGCCGAGGATGATCGGGCGCTGGCTCTCGCGCTCCACATAGATCGTCTGCTCGATGCGGGCCGAGCCGTCCTTGCGCTCCTCGAAGGCGGTGGTCTCGACGGCGGCGGCGTAGGGCAGCTCCTCGTGGACCCGCAGATAGAGCTTTTCGCGAGTGATCTCGGCGGCCAGCAGCCGCGCGGGGATGTCGGCGGTCTGTTCGGCGGGATAGAACCAGGGACCTTCCTTCATCAGGGCCGCCAGTCGGTTCTTCAGGTCGTCGACCCCGTTCCCGTCGGCCGCGGAGATCATGAAGACCTCCGAATAGACCCCTGTGTCGAAAAGCTTTTTCGACAGCGCGAGCAGGGTGTCCCGCTTCATGCCGTCGATCTTGTTCAGCGCCAGGATGGCCGTCTTGCCGGCCGCCTTCAGCCCCTCGACGATGGATTCCACGTCGACGGCGGCGCGCTTGTCGGCGGCCTTGGCGCCCGGCTCCTCGGCGGCCAGCTCGGCGGCGCTGTCCACCAGGTGGACGATCACGTCGGCGTCCTGGGCGCCGCCCCAGGCGGCGCGGATCATCGCCCGGTCGAGCCGGCGGCGGGGCTGGAAGATCCCGGGGGTGTCGACCAGGACGATCTGGGCCTCGCCGGCCATGGCCACGCCGCGCACCGGAAAGCGGGTGGTCTGCACCTTCTGGGTGACGATCGACACCTTGGCCCCGACGAGGCGGTTGGTCAGGGTCGACTTGCCCGCATTGGGGGCGCCGATGATGGCGGCGAAGCCGGCGCGGGTCATGGGTTCAAGCTTTCCGAGGGGTCGGCCCCCTCCTGTTTGTGCAGCATCTGGGCGGCCGCCGCCTTCTCCGCGTCCTGGCGCGAGCGCCCCTGCCCGCGCTCCGGGGCGAAGCCCTGGATGGCGACGGCGATGGTGAAGATCGGCGCATGGTCGGGCCCCTCGCGGGCCACCAGCTCATAGGCCGGCAGCGGCAGGCCGCGGCCCTGCGCCCACTCCTGGAGCTGGGTCTTGGGGTCCTTGGCGCGCGGCTCATCCAGGCGGGCGAACTCGTCCTTCCAGAAGGTCAGGAAGAAGGCCCGCGCCGTCTCCAGCCCGCCGTCGATGTAGAGGGCCGCGATCAGGGCCTCGCAGGCGTCGCCCAATACCGCGTCGGAGTCGCGCGCGCCTACCTTGCTGGCGCTGGCGGAGAACCGCATGGCGTCGGGCAGGCCGCAGGCCCGGGCGGCGCGCGAGCAGGCGTGGTAGTTCACCAGGCCCGCCATCAGCCGCGACATCTCCCCTTCCCGCGCGTCGGGATCCATCGCCATCAGCCGCTCGGCCGCGACCAGGTTCAGCACCCGGTCGCCGAGGAACTCCAGCCGCTCGTTGTGGCGCACGGCCTTGGCGCCGTCGCCGACGCTGGCGTGGGTTAGGGCGCGCTCCAGGAGCTCGCGGTCGGCGAACACGTGGCCGATGCGGCGTTCCAGCTCATCGATCGCCGCAATTCTCGTACTCATGGGATCAGGGCGTTCATCACTGCAGCAGGTTGAAGAACCGGTGCGGCTGCAGGTTCAGGACCCAGGTCCAGGGCTTGAAGATCGAGGCGCCCTTGGACCACGACAGCAGGATGATCTGCGCCTTGCCCTCGAGGTTCTCCGCCGGGACGTAGCCCACGCCGCCCGCCTCGGGCGAGACGCGGCTGTCGGAGGAGTTGTCGCGGTTGTCGCCCATCATGAAATAGTGGTGCTCCGGCACGACGAAGACGTCGGTGTTGTCGAGGTCGCCGTCAGGACCGAAGTCGTTGGTCATGTAGGTCTTCCCGCCGGGAAGCGTCTCCTGGTAGCGGCTGACGTCGTGCATGAAGCCGTAGCCGCTGTCCTCGCGGAACGTGCCCTTGAAGACGCGCGGCACCTGCACGCCGTTCAGGTAGAGCAGGCCGTGCTTCATCTGGATGCGGTCGCCGGGGATGCCGATGATGCGCTTGATGTAGTCGACGTGCGGATCGTGCGGCAGGGCGAAGACCACGATGTCGCCGCGGTGCGCCTTCTGCTCGGCGATCCGGCCCGAGATGATCGGCGGGGCGAACGGGATCGAGAACTTCGAATAGCCGTAGGTCCACTTCGACACGATGATGTAGTCGCCCTCGTAGAGGTTGGGCTCCATCGACGCCGAGGGAATGGTGTAGGGCTGGAAGAACAGCACGCGCAGGAAGAGCGCGATCGCGAGGGCGTAGACGACGGTCTTGATGATCTCGACGATCTCGGCCATCGCGCCGGACTTCTCGGGAGGCGCGGAAGCCTGGGTGGTGTCGTTCATGGACAGTCCTTGGGAACAGGCCCGCCGAAGCGGTCGGGCCGTTAGCTACGCGCTGCGCCCGACGCGAGCAAGTTCCGTGCCCGCCAAGCCGGCGCCTTAACAGCCCGGCGATCGCCGAAAGCGGTTTGCAACGCGGGCGATACAGGGGGCTCGGCCGGAAACCTTCTGGACACGCCGGCCACAGACCGCCCCGCTTTTTGCGCCGCCGACCGCCGGGCCGACCGGCCTGTTCCAGCTTGAAACCCTGCGGTCGAAAGGCGGCGTCTTGCCGCCAGACTTCGCCGTTAGCGACCGCGGCGAGGGTGTTTTCGTCGCGGCTTCGATCCCTCCGCGGCGCGGCAGGGGGAAGAGGCGGATGTCGGTCTGGCGGCCTGAACCGGTTGTGGCGAGCGCGGCGCGAAGCCCGTTGGCGAAGGCCGCGGCGCTGGAGCGGGCTGGCGACCTGCCGAGCGCCTTCGCCGCCTATGAGACTGCGCTCGCCGCGCGGCCGGAGGATCCGGAGATCCTGGCCGGGCTCGCGAGCCTGGCCGGCCGCATGGAGCTGGCCGACGTCGCCGCGCGGCTGTGGGAAGAGGTGCGCCGCCTGGACCCGCCGCGGCTGGAGGCCGTCGACGGCCAGGCCCGCGCCCTGCGCGACCTCGGCCGGTTCGAAGACGCGGTCGCGCTCCTGCGGGAGGCGCTGATCCGCAATCCGCAGGAGGCGAGGCTGTGGAACAGCCTGGGCGTGACCCTGACCCAGGACAGCCACGCAGCCGAGGCCATCATCTTCTTCGACGAGGCGCTGCGGCTGGACCGCCGGCTCGCCGCGGCGATCTACAATCGCGGCAACGCACGGTTCGACCTGGGCGACCTGGAGGGCGCGGCCGCCGACTATCGCCAGGCGCACCGGGTGGCCCGGAACCCCGCCTACCTGGCCGCCATCGCCTTCGCCGAGGCCACCGTGGCGCTGGCCCGGGGGGATCTGGCCCGAGCCTGGGACGCCTATGAGGCGCGGCTTTCCCGGCATCGGACCGGCGCGCTCGGCTTCGACCTTCCCGGGCGGCGCTGGTCGCCCGGCGCGCGCCTGGCCGGGCGGCGCCTGCTCATCGTCGGCGAGCAGGGCCTCGGCGACGAGTTGATGTTCGCCAACCTGTTGCCCGACGTGCTGGACGCCCTGGGGCCGCAGGGACGGCTGAGCCTGGCGGTGGAGCCCAGGCTGGTCCAGCTCTTCGCCCGCAGCTTCCCCACGGCCGAGGTGGTCGCCCACGCCACCGCGCGGGCCGGGCCCGGGTTCCGCCGCTCAGCGCCCGGCCTCGAGCGTCCGCGCGAGATGGACCTGTGGGCGCCGATGGGGTCCCTGCCCCGCGAGTTCCGCCGTTCGATCGCCCGCTTTCCGGCCGCCGCCGGCTACCTGGCGCCGCATCCCGTCCTGGCCGGCCGGTGGCTGCGCTGGCTGGGCGACGGCCCCCCGGCGGTGGGCCTGAGCTGGCGCAGCGGCAAGGTCGCCGGCGACCGGCGCCGGCAGTATCCGCCGCGCGGCCTGTGGGAGCCTCTGCTGCGGACGCCCGGCGTGCGCTTCGTCAACGTCCAGTACGGCGACTGCGCCGAGGAGCTGGCGGCGTTCCGGGCCGAGACCGGCGCGGAGATCCTGGAGCCGCCGGGCCTCGATCTCCGCGAGGACATCGACGGGCTGGCCGCGCTCCTGAGCGCGCTCGACCTGACGGTGTGCGTGGCCAACGCCACCGCGGCCCTGGCCGGCGCGATCGGGGCCGAGGCGGCGGTCCTCGGCGCGCCGACGGCCTGGCCGCGCCTTGGGACCGAGACCCTGCCCTGGTATCCGCACGCGCGCGTCCTGACCGCGCCCGCCTTCGGCGACTGGGGCCCGGCGATGGACGCGGCGCGGGGCCTGGTGGCGGAGCTCGCGGGCGCGCGCTCCTAGAGCGCGGTCCACGGCAGGATCCAACGATAGAACATCGTTCGTCGAATGAGGAACCTTATGCGTCGCCCACGGTTGGCTAACGCACGCCTCCGTGCCGAGGACGATCCCGATGAATCGATACAATTATCTCGCTATCGCCGTGGCCGTCAGCCTCTCCTTCGGAGCCATCCAGGCGCAAGCCCAGGCCAAGCCCTGCCGCGACGCCCAGGGCCACTTCACCGCCTGCCCCGCGGCCGCCGCCAAGGCGACGACCAAGCGGTGCCGCTCGTCCAACGGAGCCTTCGTCAGTTGCGATGCGGTCGCCGCGACCGCCGCCGCGTCGCCCGCGGCGGCGACCGCGCCCGTCACGGCGTCCGCCCGTGCAGCGACGCCGATGGCGGCCGCCGGCGGCCCGAACTGCAAGAAGGGCAAGCGCTGCGGCAACGCCTGCATCTCGGTGAAGGACGTCTGCCACAAGTAGCGGCGAGCCCCGCCGTCGCCTGGACGGCACAGGAACCCTACTCCGGCAGGGCCTCGATGATCACGAAGGCCTGGGCATAGGGGTGGTCGTCGGTGAGGCTGAGGTGGATCACCGGGCGGTGGCCCGGCGGCGTCATTTCCATGAGGCGGGCCTGGGCGCCCCCGGTCAGCGCCATGGTGGGCTGGCCCGAGCGCAGGTTGACCACCCCCATGTCGCGCCAGAAGACGCCCCGGCGCATGCCGGTGCCCAGCGCCTTGGCGCAGGCCTCCTTGGCGGCGAAGCGCTTGGCGTAGGAGGCGGCGCGGTCGTTCTTGCGCTCCGAGCGGGTGCGTTCGACCTCGGTGAAGAGGCGCTGGGTGAAGCGCTCGCCGTGCCGTTCCAGAGTCTTCTCGATCCGGCGGATGTCCGAGAGGTCGGAGCCCAGGCCGATGATCACGCCGCCCGCACCGATCTGGCTTCGTCCATCAGCGCGCGCATCCGCTGGATGGCGGGGCCCAGGCCGATGAAGATCGCCTCGCCAATCAGGAAGTGGCCGATGTTGAGCTCCATCAGCTCCGGGATGGCGGCGATCGGCTTCACGGTCTCGTAGTCGATGCCGTGGCCGGCGTGGACTTCCAGGCCGAGGCGCGCGGCCTCCGCCGCGGCGGCCTTCAGGTTCTGCAACAGGCGTTCGGCGTCGGGCGAATGCTCGCGGACGGCCTGGCAATAGGCGCCGGTGTGCAGTTCCACGACCTGCGCGCCGGCGGACTTGGAAGCCGCGACCTGGCCGAGGTCTGCGTCGATGAAGCAGGAGACGCGGATCCCCGCGTCCGCGAGGCGGCGGACGACGGGTGAGATGGCGTTGTGGCCCTTTACGACGTCGAGGCCGCCTTCAGTGGTCACCTCTTCGCGCCGCTCCGGCACCAGGCAGGCGGCATGCGGCCGGTGGGCGAGCGCAATGGCCTCCATCTCCGGCGTCACCGCCATCTCGAAGTTCAGCGGCCGCCCGCGCCGGCGGCAGGTGACGGCGAGCGCGTCGATGTCGGCGTCGGAGATGTGCCGGCGGTCCTCGCGCAGGTGGGCGGTGATCCCGTCGGCGCCGGCGGCCAGCGCCATCTCGGCGGCGCGCACCGGATCCGGATAGCCCTCGCCGCGCGCGTTCCGCACGGTGGCTACGTGGTCGATGTTGACGCCGAGTCTGAGCTTAGACATCCAACCCCCCGCTCATCCCATGCCCAGGCTGTCATCCCGAAAAGCGCGCCAGCGCTTGTCCGGGACCCATGGACTCCGATGGAGATGGGTTCTCGAAGCGCCGCCGCAACATCCTGTGCCGCCAGACCGGTGCGTATGGGTCCCGGATAGCCGCTGCGCGGCTTCCGGGATGACAGGCCGGACGCTCATGCCCGCAACCTCTTGCTGCCGGGCTCCTCGGCCGGCAAGGCGGCGAGTTCGGGGGGGATCGCGTCGGGCGCGTAGGACGGCACGTCCAGGGTCGCCAGCGCCACCAGGGGGAAGCCGACGTCGGCGCGGCCGCCGGAGCGGTCGACGATGCAGGCGCAGCAGAGCACGACGCCGCCGGCCGCCTCGATCGGCTCGACCGCCTCGCGGAAGGAGCCGCCGGTGGTGATCACGTCCTCGATCACCACGACCTTGGCGCCCGGGGCGATTCGGAAGGCGCGGCGCAGCCTGAAGGCCCCGTCCTCGCGCTCGACGTACATGGCCGGCACGCCCAGCCAGCGGGCGGTCTCGTAGCCCGGGATGATCGCGCCGACCGCCGGAGAGACGATGACGTCGG
The DNA here is from genome assembly GCF_035569475.1 of Phenylobacterium sp. GTDB lineage: Bacteria > Pseudomonadota > Alphaproteobacteria > Caulobacterales > Caulobacteraceae > Phenylobacterium. The sequence goes on along the minus strand of NZ_DATMNA010000099.1, from coordinate 49,602 downwards.
GCTTGCCGAACTGCGCCTCGATCTTCTCGGCGAGCGCCTTGCACAGGCGCGCGGTGCGTTCCGGGAACTGGAAGACCAGGTTCTTCTGCAGGAACATCGGGCTGTGCCGGCCGGAGGCCAGGATGAAATGGCCTTCGCGCAGGGCGCCGGCGCCGCGGAATTCGTCTAGGACCTGTTCGGTGTTCATGGTCCCTCGATACCGCTCTTTCGGCGCGGTCGGAAGATATCGGCCGACTGTAATATGTCCGCGGTTGCGGACGTGCGCGACGCATCCTTAGGTGCGAGGATGAAGCGAATGCTGCTGGGGGCCGTCCTCGTCCTGACCGTCTGGATCGCCGCCGGCGCGGCCATGGTCGCCGCGGCGAGCCCGTTCGCGCCCTCCGGCCGATATGTCGACATCGGCGGTCGTAAGCTGCGGCTGGTCTGCGCGGGGCCGCCGGCCAGCGCCGAGCGGCCCACGGTCTGGATGGAGCCGGGCGCCTTCGGCCTGGCGGCGGACTTCGCGGCGATCCAGGAGAAGCTGACCGCCAGGGGTATCCGCTCCTGCGCCTATGACCGCGCGGGCATGGGCTGGTCGGACCCCGGGCCGAAGCCGCGCGACGCCACGACCATCACCGACGACCTGGAAAAGCTGATCGCGGCCTCCGGCGAGCCCGGGCCGTTCATCCTGATGGGCCATTCCATGGCCGGGCTCTACGCGCGCCTGTTCGCCGGCCGCGACCCGGACAAGGTGGCGGGCCTGGTGCTGATCGAGGCCACCACGCCCGAGCAGATCGACAACCCGGGGACGGAGAGGTTCATCGGCGGCTTCACCCGCCTGGCCCAGGTGGCCGCCGTGTCGGCCAGCGTCGGGACCACCCTGCCGCTCTACTGGGCGGCCGGCGACCGGATCGGCCTGCCCAGCCAGGGCAGCGCCGAGAAGCGTCACGCCTATGTCTCCGGCCGCCACGCCCGCACCGCCGCCGAGGAGGTCGAGAACTGGCCGCGCAGCGCCGCCGAGGCGCGGCTGGCCCCGCCCTATGACCCGAAGTGGCCGGTGGCGGTGGTGGTCGCCTATCGCGGCGAGCCCGACGGCGCGCCGGACCCGCGGCGCGCGCCGGAGCTGGCCTCGCGCGCCGGCATGTTCGAGGCCGTGCGCGGGGCGTCCCACACCACGATCCTCGGGCAGGCGCACGGCGAGGCGGCCGTGCGGGCGGTCGAGTTCGTCCTGGCCCACCTGGGGCCGGCGCCGTCGGGCGACTGATGCCGGCGCAAAGGTGGGCAGCGTGGATCGGACTGGGCCTCGCGGCCGTCGTGGTCCTGGCCGTCCTCGGCTTCTATGCCGGGCGCCTGGCCATGCCCCTGCCGCTGTTCGCGGCCGACGAGGCGGTCTACCTGATCCGGGCGCTCTATCCGGACGGGGTGGTGGCGCTCGACCCGAGCGTGGCCTCGGCCAATGACGGGGTCCACCTGAGCGTCATCCGCGCGGTCTACGGGCTGGGGGCGCCGGTGGTTGTCGGCGACCGGCTGGTCAATGCGGCGGCCTATCTGGCCGGGCTGGCGCTGGTCTGGCGGGCGTGCGCGGCGCGGCTGCCGCGGCTTGACCAGGCGGCGCTAGGCCTGCTGGCCCTGGGCTTTCCCTACTACCGCTTCGCCTTCTCGAACCTGGCCGAGGGGTTGTTCGTGGCCGTGCTGGCGCTGCTCTGCGTCGCCACGGGCCGCTGGTATCGCAGCCGCCCGGTCGTCCACGCCCTGCTCGCCGGGGTGCTGGCCGCGGCCCTGGTGCTGGTCAAGCCCAACGGGATCGCAGCGGTCGCGGCCCTGGCGGCCGTGATGGCGGCCGACGCCTGGGCCAGCGGACGCTGGCGGATCCTGCCGCTGCGCCTCGCGCTGTTGGCGGCCAGCTTCCTCGCGGTCGGCAACCTGATCCAGTTCGCGGCCGAGGAGCCGGTGGCCAACCCGCTGACCTTCTTCGTCAGCCGGGGCTATGGCGGCGACCTGGCCATGGCGCCGCCGCCCGGGGCTTGGCGCGTGGGGCTCCTGCAGGCCGCGGCCATGGCCTCGGCGGCGGCGGTGCTAGCGGGCGTTCCCCTGGCGGTGGGCCTCACCGACCTGGCCCAGCGCCGGCGCGCGCGGCGCGGGAGGTTCGAAGCCGAAGGGACCGAGCTGGTCTTCCTGTTGCTGGCCCTGGCGCTGGCCGCGACCGTCGCGATGGTCACTCTGTTCGCCATGCAGGTGGCCTGGACGCCCAGCGAGACCAAGCGGCTGTGGGGCCGCTATTTCGAGTTCTTCGCCCCGCTGCTGTGGCTGGCGGCCGGGCCGGCGCTGGCGCGCCCCGTCGGGCGGCGGACGGCCTGGGCCTGCGCCGGCCTGCTGCTGGCGGGCCTCCTGGGCCTGCTGGCGAGCTTCCACGCCGGCATCGTCCTGTTCCCCTGGGACGCCGGCGCGCTGACGGCCTTTTTCCGCTCCGATCCGGTGCGCGCGCCGCTGAACGCCGCCCTGCCCTATCGCGCCCTGGCGGCCGCCGCCGTCCTGCTGGCGGCCGCGGCGCTGGCCTCGCGGGCGCGGCCGCTGGCGGCGGGCCTGGGGTTGGTGCTGGCGTTGAGCGCGCTGTCGACCTCGCTGGATCACGCCTGGACCGGACAGATGATCGCCCAGCGCAACGCCCTCGAGCGCGACCTGCGCGCCATCGCGCCCGCCCTGCCCCGCGCCGGGACGGTGGTGCTGCTCACCCCGGACGCCAACATCGACCACCTGGTGTTCCTGCGCCTGGAGGCCCGGCCCCGGGTCTGGTCCGGAGAACCCGGCCAGGCGCCGGCCGTCGAGCTGGCGGACGCCGCGGTGGTTCTGGCGAGCGGGCCGCAGGCGCCGCCGGGCCCCTGGGTGCGCGCCTTCCAGGGTGAGGAACTGTCGCTGTTCCGGCGGCAGGAGACGCCCTGAGGCGCGCCGTCGCCGCCGCGCCGAACCTTAAGGCGGCGCGCGCGCCGGCCTCGTGGCTGCTTCACTGCGCCGCAGCCGGGCGGGTGTCGTTAAGGCGCATTTAACCAGCCTCCTTAACTTCGCCGAATGTGACCGGCGATATACCGAGGCTCGTCGAGTACCGATGTGCGTGCTGTTGGGGGGCGCGTGCGGCCGGGCTCGGCGCCGGGGCGGCTGGCTGCAAGCCGGCCGCAATACGCTAGGTGGGACCGACCCCCGTGTCGCTGAACGAGAAGAAAACGCTGCCGGTCGACCTGCCCGAGGGGCTGAAGCCGAGGATTCGGCTGTTCTTCAGCATCGACCTCGTAGGCTCCACGGCGTTCAAGCAGTCGCGCCCGGCCTGGTTGCCGGCGCTGCTTAACTTCTACCGCGACTTCGACCAGATCGTTCATGCGCAGTACCGGGCCTTCCGGCAGCGCAGCAACGCCCACATCGCGCCGCCGGAATTCTGGAAGTCCAACGGCGACGAGCTTCTCTACACCTGCGACCTCTCCACCCGCGCCCAGGCGGTGGATGCGATCCACATCTGGCTGGCGGCGCTCAGCGCCTACCGCTGCGACCTGGCCACCCTGGTCGAGGACATCGATGTAAAATCCACGGCGTGGATCGCGCTGTTCCCGGCGCCCAATTCCGAGGTCTTCTTCCGCCGTGGCGGGGCGCAGTTCCGCTCCGACCGGATCGACGACGCCGTCCTGCTGCAGGCCGAGATGCGCGACCAGTGGTACGGCGGAAACGGCCGCCACGACATCATCCGCGACTTCGTGGGCCCGTCGATCGACACCGGCTTCCGGCTGACCGCCTGGTCGAGCCCGCGCCGGCTGATCCTGTCGGCGGACCTGGCCTTCCTGCTGACCAGCTCCTACGCCGTCTCCGACGAGCCCCTGCCGCTGCATTTCTCCGGCGCCCAGAAGCTGCGCGGGGTGATGGACGAGCAACCCTATCCGATGATCTGGCTGCCGGTCGGCGCCGGCGCGCGGGCGGACGTCCGCGACGAGGGCATCGGCCGCCACCTGAGCGACCCGGAGCTGCTGCGCTCGTTCTGCGAGGCGATCGTGGAGCAGAACTACAAGGTGTTCACCCCGCTGTTCCTGGCCGAAGACCCCGAGGACGATGGCGACTTCGGCTGGACCCCGCCCTACATCCTCAACCGCATCGCCAGGGACTGGCAGGCCGAGAAACGCCTGAAGATGGCGGCGTAGAGCCTGTCCCGGCCAACTTGAGTCAAGTCAGCCGGGATCAAACAGGGTGGTCGGCTATATCGGGAGCCGTCGCGCGACCCGCGGGCCGGAACCCTAGGCCAGCGCCGTCGCCGAGCGCCGCCGGCGAAGGGCCGCGCCCGTCGCCCCGAAGCCTACCAGCATCAAGGCCCAGGCGGCCGGCTCCGGCACGCCGAAGGTGGTGATCGTGACCACGTCCGGCGTAAACGTCGCGGTGGTCTGGTAGTTGAACACCACAGTTCCGGCCGTCTGGTTGTCGAGCTCGTGCGAAATCGTGAAGGTGCCCTCGAGGTCCAGGTTGTCGGCGGCCGTGAAGACCGGCGGCCCGAGCGCCAGGCTGGGGTGGTAGTTCAGGCCGCGCCCGAGATCGTCGCCGAATGTGATCCAGCTCTCGTGCAGGTCGCCGGTGTTCACGAACGACTCGTCTTCCGTGGATTCGCTGAAACTCGAATTGCAGCTTCCGCAGCCCGGGTTCAGGTGCTGGTCGGTGCGGTCGTCAAGGCCGGTGTCCGAACCCACGGACGTGGTGACGCCGTTGATGGTGACGCTGGAGGTCATGAATCCCGCCCCGCCGATGGTGCTCCGGAAGTAGGGCGCTCCGGAGATGTCGTGATTGCCGCCGCCGGCGTAGTCGACCACGAAGCTCTCGGTGATCGCCTGGCCCGCCAGGTTGGCGCCGGCCCCCAGGCCGAAGATGTTGGTGTCGTCCGAGCCGTAGGACACTGTCCCCTGGTAGGTCAGGATGAAGCCGTCGGCGGCCGCCTGCGACGCGCAGCTCATCAGGCCGGCGGCGGCGAGCGCCGCGCTTAAAATTCGAAATCTCATGAAGTCCCCAATCCGGCGAGCCAGGGCCGTCCGGAACGGGCGAGCCACAGAGGACCCTAGGAGCCGCCCCGTTCTCGTCCAGGGGATTCATCTCTGCCGAGAAGTACTTGCGCCACATGCGAAATTCGCGCCGAAGAATTATCGAGGACAAGGCTGTGGCGGAGCGTGGGAAACATCAATCCACTTCGCTTCGAATTACTCCAACACCCCTTTTCACCGCTTGGACGCAGTTGAAACTCAAGGCGCTGTGTTAGCCAAAGTGGCCAGCGTCGACGTCATATATTCAAGGCGCTGGCCACTTGGGCCGTTTGCCGTGGTGAAGGCCGTACGAACGGAATCGACTACACCTTCCGCCGGTCGACGGTCTCGACGCTGGGGTTGGCGCGGAGCGCCGCGGCGATGTGGGTCAGGTGGCGGGCGTCGTTGACGTCGACGTCGATGTCCACGTCGAAGAAGTCGTTCTGGCGGTGGTGCATGCGCAACTGGACGATGTTGCCGCCGGCCTCGCCGATGATCGTGCAGACCTGGCCCAGCACGCCGGGCGCATTGCGGATTGTGGCGATCAGCTTGGCGCGGGCGATGGAGTTGCGCTCGGCCTCCGGCGTCCACTGCAGGTCGCGCCAGGCCTCCTCGCGGTCCTCGAAGGCCGCCAGGCTGTCGCAGTCGATGGTGTGGACGGTGAGCCCCTTGCCGTCCTCCTCCAGGATGCCGACGATCCGGTCGCCCGGCACCGGCGAGCAGCCCTCGTGGAAGTGGATGCTGACCCCCGGCGTCAGGCCCCCGCCGCGGACGTAGAGCTTGGCGGCCTTGCCGTCCTCGATCCGGTGGCGGGCGGTGGCGGCCTTGCGCTCCTCGGCCTTGAGGCCCGGGAACAGGGCCTCCAGCACCTGCGGCGGCGAGACCCGGCCGCGGCCGACGGCGCTGAACAGCTCGTCCTCGGTGGCGACGCCGAAGCGGTCGAGGGCCGGCCGCAGGGACACGTCCTTGCGCGACTTGCCCGCCGCCTCGAAGGTCTGGTCGACGGTAGCGCGCCCCAGCCTCGTGAACTCTTCCTTCTCCGTCTGGCGGATGTGGCGGCGGATGGCCGAGCGGGCGCGGCCGGTGATGGTGATCGAGCGCCAATCCGGCGGCACCACGGGCTTGCCGCCGCGGATCACCTCCACCACGTCGCCGTTCTGCAGCACGGTGCGCAGGGGCTTCAGCTCGCCGTTGATCTTCACCCCGATGCAGGTGTCGCCGATGTCGGTGTGCAGGGCATAGGCGAAATCCAGCGGCATGGCGCCGGTGGGCAGGCTGACCAGTCGGCCCTTGGGCGTGAAGACGAAGGCCTGGTCGAGGAACATCTCGAGCTTGGCGTGCTCCATCAGCTCCTCGGCGTCGCCGCCGTGCTCGAGCACCTGGACGAGGTGGCGCAGGTTGACCAGCGGGTCGCGGCCGCCGGCGGCCTTCTGATGCTCCAGGTCGAAGCCGTAGGACTTGTCCTTGTAGCGCCAGTGGGCGGCCACGCCCTCCTCGGCCACGCGGTCCATGGCCTCGGTGCGGATCTGCATCTCGATCCTCATTCCCCGGGGTCCGACAACCGTGGTGTGCAGCGAGCGGTAGTTGTTGCGCTTGGGCGTCGAGATGAAGTCCTTGAACCGCTCGGGGATCGAGGGCCAGGCCCGGTGGATGACGCCCAGCGCGCGGTAGCAGTCGTCCTCGCTGTCGACGATCACCCGGAAGGCGTAGATGTCGGAGAGCTGTGAGAAGCCGATCGACTTGCGCTGCAGCTTGCGCCAGATCGAATAGGCGTTCTTCTCGCGCCCGAAGACCCGGGCCGGGATGCCGCCCTCCTCCAGCCGCTCGGCGATCTCGCCGGAGACCAGGCTGACCGCGCCGCCCTGCTGCTGGCGAAGTGTCTCGAGGCGGCGGTTGATGGCGTCGCGGGCGACCGGGTTGAGGTGCTCGAAGGCCAGCTCTTCCAGCTCGGTGCAGATGCGGTGCACGCCGATGGAGCGGGCGAGTGGGGCGTAGATGTCGAGCGTCTCGCGGGCGATCCGCTCGCGCTTGGCGGGGCTGGTGATGAAGCCCAGCGTGCGCATGTTGTGCAGCCGGTCGGCCAGCTTCACCAGCAGGACGCGCACGTCGCGGCTGATCGCCAGGATGAACTTGCGCAGGTTCTCGGCCTGCCGAAGATGCTCGGAGGAGAGCTCCAGCTTCGACAGCTTGGTGACGCCCTCGACCAGTTCGCCGATCTCGGAGCCGAACAGCTCGTCGATCTCGGCGCGGGTGACCGGGGTGTCCTCGATCACGTCGTGCAAGAGGGCCGTGACGATGGTCTCGGTGTCGAGCCGGTAGTCGGTGAGGATGCCCGCCACCTCGATGGGGTGGGCGAAATAGGGGTCGCCGGAGGCCCGCTTCTGCGCCCCGTGCATGCGCATGGCGTAGACATAGGCGCGGTTCAGGAGCGCCTCGTCGGCGGTGGGATCGTAGGAGCGGACCTTCTCGATCAGCTCGAATTGGCGGAGCATTTTCGGACGCGCCGGCGCGGCCCCCCCTTTGCCCGATGGAGGGGCGGGAGCTGCGACAGGAATTGGGGCGTCCTTAGAGGGGGCGGCGGTTTGGGGCGCCGCCTTGGTAGTGAGAGGTTCTGTGCCTTCCGGGCTCAGTACCGCTCCTCCTGACCGCCATCGCGGTCGCTCTGCAGCGCGCGGACCAGTTCCAGCTCGCTCATCTGCATGTGGGTCGGATCGGCCAGCAGGGCCAGGGTTTCGGCCTCTTCCTCGGCTTCCGAACGCTCGTCGACCCGCTGCAGCGTGCCGATCAGGGTCTCGCGCAGCTCCTCGGCGTCGACCACGTCGTCGGCGATCTCGCGCAGGGAGACGACCGGGTTCTTGTCGTTGTCGCGATCGACCAGGATCTGGGCGCCGGCCGAGATGGCGCGGGCGCGATGCGCCGCCAGCAACACGAGGTTGAAGCGGTTGGGCACCTTTTCGATGCAGTCTTCGACAGTGACGCGAGCCATGGAGTCCTCGGAACGGGGGGAGAACGCGGGAAAATAGAGGTTCGGGGACCATTGTGCAATGCCGCAAAGGCCGCAGGGCGGGGAGAGAAAGGCCACGAACCGCAGGAGCCACACGAGCGCGGTGTTTCTGACAGGCCCGCGCGGCGGGCGGCTTCCCAATCGGCCATGGTTGAAATGACTGAACCTCCGCCTTCGCGGAGTCTCGACCCCGGGCCTGTTCGTGTCGTTCGTGGACGATGGAATCGCCGGCCAGCCGTCGCCCGGCTCATCTTCCGTTCACCACGATAGGTTGCAAAGCCTCAACCGATGGCTCGCTAAGGTGACGCTTCGAGCCTCCCCGGAGCCCAGTATGTCGTCCGCGTCGCCTGCTCGCCAGGACCGCTTCCCCTGGGAGCCGGAGTCGGTCAACCGCGCCAACCTGGCGACCGCGGGCGTGCGCCAGTTCCTGCTGCAGAAGATCCCGGCCACGGACGTGCGCGCGCAGAGCCTGCTGGTGGCGGCCGGCGCGCTCTCAGGTTTCGCGGCCCAGAACGCCGCACTGGAACAGGGTGAGCTGCTCACCGCCAGGCGTGACCTGGTGGCGCCGGAAAGCCTGATGCTGCGCAACGGCAAGGACGGTCAGCGGTTCCTGGCGGGGCGCTGGATCAATGCGGCGCTGCTGCTGGGCTATGGCCACGGCTCGCCGCTGCAACGGTTCGTGGTTCAGGCGGCCTCGGCGGCGGGGGTCAAACGCACCGAATTCGCGGACTACTGGGAGCTGGAGCGGAAGATCGCCAAGAGCGCCGCCGAGGGCGAGTTCGGCCGGCTGGAGGCCAGCGAGGACCGCGGGCCGCTCGCCCGGCCGCAGGACCTGTTGCGCGTGCTGTGGCCCGCGGCGCGCCGCATCCTCAATGCGCCCATGCCCATGGAAGTGGGCGACGAGCCCCCTCTGCACGAGGCGCATTGGTCGTCGCTGATGGGCCTTGTCGCCGCGCGGCTGATGGCCCAGACGGCGCAGGTCGTGCCGCCCAAGCTGGCCGCCGGACTGATCATGGAGGGCGCGATCATCGCTTCCAAGCTCGACCCCGCCCTCGTCGAGCGAGGCCGCTGGACCTTGGCGCCCGGGCCCCGCGGCCTGCAGATCGCCCGCGACGACCGGCGGCATGGCGTGGTGGCTTAGCGGCCGGCCCACGAACCGCACGAACCCCACGAACGCGCCTGGTCTCGAAAGGCCCGCGCCGCGGGCGCCTTCCGATTGGAACCACGGATCGCACGGATGGCGCCGGCGCTATCCGTGGAAATCCGTGCGATCCGGTTGAAAAGGATTGAGCCTCCGCTGCCGCGGTGTCTCGGAAGAGTACCCGTCCGTGTGGTTCGTGGATCAGATCGGCGCGGCGTCGCGGCCAACCGAGGCGTTGACCGCCAGGTCGGCGGCGGTTCGCCCTAAGGTCGGGTGCACCCATCCCGGCGCGATCTCGGCCAGGGGACCCATGACGAAGAGCCGTTCGTGCGCCCTGGGATGGGGCAGGATCAGGCCGGGACCCGCGCGGACTTCGCGGCCGTGGGCGATCAGGTCGAGGTCCAGGGTGCGCGGCGCGTTGGGCTCGCCGCGGATTCGGCCGAACCGCCGCTCGATGGCAAAAAGCGCCTCCAAAACCGCCTGAGGAGGGCCGTTCGCCTCGACAATCGCGATCCCGTTGCGATATTCATTTCCCTTCGGATCGGGCCAGGCGGCAGAGCTCCACCAGCGCGACCGGGCGAGAACGGGCAATCCGGCCCGGGGGAACAGCGACAGGGCCGCTTCAAGCAAGGCTTCGGACGACGGCTGATCGCCGGGCATATTCGAGCCCAGGGCCACGATCACCGCCGCATCCAGCCCCAAGCGATCGGCGCCTGAGAATTTCGCCATTGGGAATTTCGAGACGATGACCTTTTACCCCACCGACCGACTGGCGCTCTTCATCGACGGGTCGAACCTCTATTCGGCGGCCAAGGGCCTCGGGTTCGACATCGACTACCGCAAGCTCCTGGAAGAGTTCCGCAAGCGGGGCGTCCTGGTGCGCGCCTACTACTACACCGCCCTGGTGGAGGACGAGGAGTACTCGCCGATCCGGCCGCTGGTCGATTGGCTGGACTACAACGGCTACAGCCTGGTGACGAAGGCCGCGCGGCAATACACCGACAGCCAGGGCCGCAAGCGCTGGCGCGGCGACATGGACGTGGAGATCGCCGTCGACATGATGGAGATGGCCGCGGGCGGCGCAGACCACCTGGTGCTGTTCTCCGGCGACGGGGACTTCCGCGCCCTGGTGGCGGCCGTGCAGCGAAAGGGCGCGCGGGTGACGGTGGTCTCCACGGTGAAGTCGCAGCCGCCGATGGCCTCGGACGACCTGCGCCGGCAGGCGGACAATTTCGTCGACCTGGCGGACCTGTCGGACATCATCGGCCGGCCTTCGCGCCTACCGCGCTTCATCCAGGAAAGCCGCAGCGAGCGGCGCCACGAGGAAGAACCCGAGGCCGATGCTGAGGCCTGAAGCGGGCGTCGAGCCGGAACCTGCGCGCGACTGCCCGCTCTGCCCGCGCCTGGTCGCCTACCGCGCGGCCAACGCGGCCGCCCATCCCGAGTGGTTCAACGGCCCGGCGCCCTCGTTCGGCGATCCCGACGCGCGCCTGCTGGTGGCGGGCCTGGCCCCCGGACGGCAGGGCGCGAACCGAACGGGCCGCCCGTTCACCGGCGACCACGCCGGCTGGCTGCTCTATGCGACGCTGAAGAAGGCGGGCTTCGCCACCGGGACCTACGACCCGGACGGCCACGACGACCTGACGCTCACCGACTGCATGATCTCCAACGCCGTGCGCTGCGCGCCGCCGGGCAACAAGCCGGAGACCTCGGAAGAGAACCATTGCCGCCCGTTCCTCACCGCGCGGATCGCCGCCCTGCCCCGGCTGAAGGTCATCGTGACCCTGGGCGACGTGTCGAGGCGCAATGTGCTGAAGGCCCTCGGCCTGAAGGCCTCGGCAGGCCTGCCCGGTCACGGGACGGAGTTCGAGGCGGGTCCCTATGTGGTGCTGAACAGCTACCATTGCTCGCGGCTCAACACGAACACCGGACGACTGACGCCGGAGATGTTCGAAGCCGTGTTCCGACGGGCGCGGACCCTGATCGGCTGGTAAATCCCGTCTCCCCGCGTCCCGGCGAAGGCTGAGATCCGTTCAACCCATCGCCCTTTGACGCGCGCACCTTCAGGTCCCAGACTCGGCGTGGATCCCGACTTTCGCCGGGATGAGCCAGGTTGGGGGTCGGGGACCGGCATGATTTTCGAACAGATCGCCACCGGCGGATGCCAGAGCTACCTGCTGGGCTGCGAGGCGACCAAGGCCGCGGTGCTGATCGACCCGGAGCTTTCCCGCATCGACCACTATCGGGGCCTGCTGGCCCAGCACGGACTCGCCGCGAAGTACGTAGTCGACACCCACACCCACGCCGACCATTTCTCGGCCAGCCGTGAGCTCGGCAAGGCGCTGGGGGCCCCGGTGGTGATGCATCGCCTCGCGCCGGCGCCCTACGCCGACATGCGGCTGGACGACGGGGACATGCTGATCGCCGGCGGGCTGAAGTTGAAGGCGCTGCACACACCCGGGCATACGCGCGATTCCATGAGCCTGGTGATGGACGACCGGGTCTTCACGGGGGACACGCTGCTGATCGGCGGGACCGGGCGCACTGACCTGCCGACCGGCGACCCGTACGAGCTGTTCGACAGCCTGTTCGAGGGCCTGCTGCGCCTGCCCGCGGAGACCAGGGTCTACCCGGCGCACGACTACAAAGGCCGATCGCACTCGACCATCGGGACGGAGATCGCCGAGAATCCGCGGCTGCAGAAGACCGAGCGCGGCGCGTTCGTGGAGATGATGCAGGCGCTGGACCTCGCTGCGCCCACCCACCTCACCGAGGCGCTGCGCACCAACATGAGCGGCGGCAAGACGGTGGCGCAACTGCTCAGCGAGGCGGCGGCGATCACACCCTTCATGTCGATGCAGGAGCTTGCCGAGCGGATCGGCGGCAACCGGCGCGACCTCGTCGTCCTTGATGTCCGCGAGAAGGATGCCTTCGACGCCGGCCACGTGCCGGGCGCGCGCCACCTGCCGAGGGGCCAGTTGGAGCTGCGGGTGAACGCAGAGCTGCCGGACCCGACGGCGCGCATCCTGACCGTCTGCGAGTTCGGCAAGATCTCGACCCTTGCGGCGGCCACCCTGCGCCAACTGGGCTATGGTCGCGCCGTGGCGCTGGACGGCGGCATGAAGGCGTGGCGCGAAGGCGACTTCCCGCTGGAAACCTAAGCCCTTCCCGCTCTGGTTGGATCAGCCTGAGTGGAAGAGACGGGCTCCAGATGCGGCCGACGACTCTGTCCGATCCTGGCTGGCTTGATCAAGCCGGCCGTGGCGCCGCCTAGGCGCCGGTGATGAGCCGCGCGCCGCGGTGATAGGTGACGTAGCTCCACAGCCAGTCCAGGGCGACGAAAAAGCGGGCGCGCAGACCGACCAGGAAATAGACGTGGATGAAGCCCCAGAACAGCCAGCCCGCGAACCCGGTGAGCTGGAGGCCGCCCACCTTCACGACCGCCGCTCCGCGGCCGATGGTGGCGAGATCCCCGGCGTGCTTGTAGCGGAACGGCCCCGGCGGCGGATGCCCGGACAGGCGCGCGGCGATCACCTGACCGACGTAGCCGCCCATCTGCTTGGCGGCCGGGGCGATGCCGGGGACCGGCCCGCCATCGGAGACCACCGCCGCGCCGTCGCCGACGACGAAGATGTCCGGATGGCCGGGCAGCGACAGGTCCGGCCCCACGGGGACGCGGCCCGCCCGGTCGTGCTCGCCCGGCAGGCCGGCCACCAGCGGCGCGGCCCTGACGCCCGCCCCCCAAAGAACGGTGGACGCATCGATCCGCCCGTCCTCCAGGGTGACGCCCGACGCATCGATGTCCACCACCATGGCGTTGGTCCTGACGTCCACGCCGTAGCGGGCCAGGCGGCGCGCCGCCTCGGCGGCCAGGTTCTCCGGGAAGCTGGGCAGGATGCGCGGGCCTCCTTCGACCAGCACGACGTGGGCCGCGGCCGGATCGATGTGGCGGAACTCCGACTTCAGGGCGTCGCGGGCGATCTCGGCGATCGAGCCGGCCAGCTCGACCCCGGTCGGTCCGCCGCCGACCACCACGAAGGTGGTCAGCGCGGGCGCCGCCCTGCCCTGGCCGGCGAGTTCCGCGCGCTCGAAGGCCGAGAGGATCCGGCGACGGACGTCCAGCGCGTCCTCGACGCTCTTCAGGCCGGGCGCGAAGGCCGCCCAGCCGTCGTGACCGAAATAGGAGTGGGCCGCGCCGGCGGCGACCACCAACTGGTCGTAGGCGACCGGCCCGGCCTCGGTCAGCACCTGCCGCGCGGCCGGGTCGACGCCCGTCGCCCGGGTCATCAGCACCTGGGCGTTGGCCTGGGTCTTCAGGAGGTTTCGGATCGGCCAGGCGATGGCCGCCGGGGACAGGGCCGCCGTCGCCACCTGATAGAGCAGGGGTTGGAAGGTGTGGTGGTTCTTGGCGTCGATGAGCACCACGTCGGCGGCGGCATGCGCCAGGGCTCGCGCGGCCTGCAGCCCGCCGAAGCCGGCGCCCACGATGACGACACGAGGCCTGCTTGCGGCCGCAGCGGCCGCCGGCTGTCCCATCCGCGTTCCCTCCGGCCCGCGGACGTCACTATAGCGCGACTAGCCGCGGCAGGGCGAGGTCTGGATGGAACGCCGCCCGCGGAGAGCCGTCAGGTCCGTCGAACTGCCCGCAGGATGATCAGCAGCAGTGCCGCGCCGATGGCGGCGGTGATGATCGAGGAGATCCAGCCGCTGCCCACATGGACATGCAGCACGCCGGCCAGCCAGCCGCCGATGAAGGCGCCGATGATGCCCACCACGATGTCGCCGACCAGGCCGAAGCCACCGCCGCGGACGAAGGTCCCGGCCAACCAGCCGGCGATGGCGCCGATGATCAGCCAGGCAATCAGACTGTGGGTGTCCATGGGTCGTTTCCGTCTCTGGCGGCGTCCGCCAAATCGGCGCGACGTCCTGTGGGTCACCTAAGCTTAAGCGGCGCGGAAAGGTTCCGGCGCGCGCCCGACCACGCCTCGCCGCTCGCTTCCCGGTCCGCGCCCCGCTAGGTTCGCGAGACCTCAGCTCCAAATGGATTCCCCGACCTTGAAGACACCCCTGTTGCTCGGCCTCGCCGCCTGCGCCGCCGTGCTCGCCGCCCCTGCCTTCGCGCAGACCGTCAAGGTCGACCCGGCGCTGCACAACGAGGCCCTGGAGCTGCTGAAGAAGGGCATCTCGTTCCGCACCGTGGTTCCCGGCGACCAGGTGAAGCCCTATGCCGAGTACCTGAAATCGGTCCTGGTGAAGGCCGGCTACCGGCCCGAGGAGGTCAAGATCGAGGCCGTGGCCGGAAGCTCGATCCTGGTCGCCCGCTATCCGGGGACCGACCCCTCCAAGAAGCCCATCGTGGTCATCGACCACATGGACGTGGTCGAGGCCAGGGCGGCCGACTGGACCCGCGACCCGTTCACCCCGGTGGTGGAGAACGGCTACGTTTTCGGCCGCGGCGCCGTGGACGACAAGTTCGACGTCTCCATTGTGGTGACAGTGCTGGCCAAGCTGCGGCGCGAGGGCTGGAAGCCCGGGCGCGACGTGATCCTGGCGCTCAGCGGCGACGAAGAGACCCAGCAGCAGACGGCGCGGAAGTTCGCGGGCGACCTGAAGAACGCCGAGCTGGTGCTGAACGGCGACGGCGGCGGCGGCCAGCTCAGCGAGGAAGGCAAGCCCCTCGGCTACGGCATCCAGGCGGCGGAGAAGACCTACGCCGACTTCCAGATCATCGTCACCAATCCCGGCGGCCACTCCAGCCGGCCCGGCAAGACCAACGCCATCTACCAGCTCGCCCACGACCTGGAGCGCCTGGAGGCGTACCGATTCCCGGTGATGACCAGCGAGATCACCATGGCCGGCTTCAAGGCCACTGCGCCGGTGGTCCCGGGGCCGGTGGGCGAGGCGCTGCGCCGATATGTGGCCAATCCGAAGGACCAGGCCGCGATCGGGGCCCTGTCGGCCGACCCCGACTTCGTGGGCCAGCTACGCACCACCTGCGTGGCCACCATGATCGAGGGCGGCCACGCCACCAACGCCCTGCCTCAGAAGGTCGCCGCCAACATCAACTGCCGCATCTTCCCCGGGGTCTCGTCGGAGGCGGTGCGGGCCACCATCGCCCAGGTGATCGCCGACCCGCAGGCCAGGATCGAGCGGCAGAACGACGGGGCCATCGACGCCGGCGCCTCGCCGCTGCGGCCGGACGTGCTGGCCGCGGTGACCAAGGCGGTGCATGCGCGCTATCCCGGCCTGCCGGTGGTGCCGCAGATGTCGGCCGGGGCCACGGACTCGATGTTCTTCCGCGCCTTGGGCGTGCCGGCCTATGGGGTCGGCGCGGTGTTCATGAAGGGCTCCGACGACTTCGCCCACGGCCTGAACGAGCGCGTGCCCCTGGCCAGTATCGACGGCGCCCTGTTCCAGTGGGAAAGCGTGCTGAAGGACCTGGCGAAGTAGCCCCGACGTCACCGCCAGTAGCGGTAGGTCCAGATCGGGCTGAACCCCGCGGCCCGGTAGATGCGGCGCGCGGGGCTAGCCTCCTCCACCTGCAGGAAGACCTGCTCGACGCCGCGCGCCTGCGCCTCGCGGGCCATGGCGGCGAGGATGGCGCCGGCGTAGCCGCGGCCGCGGGCGGCGGGCGCGGTGCGCATGCCGTGAATTCCCGCCCAGGCCGCGCCGAAGCTCATCACGCCCACGGCGTCCGTGGCCCCGTTCTCGCCCGCCGCGCCGTAGATCGCGCCCGGCGAGCGGGTGAGCACCGACACCCGGTGCGCGCCATCGGCGGGATCAAAGCCTTCGCCCAGGAAGACGGCGGCCCAGGCCTCGTCCGGTCTTGGGAGGATCCGTGCGGAAGCCTCTGAAAAGGCGGAGAGTTGGGCGATCGAGCCGGTCTTGAAGATCGTCGGCTGTTCGGGCCTGTAGCCACGCCGGCCCAGCTCCGCGCGGACGGCCTCGAGGCCCGCAACATCGGCGATGCGGAAGCCGGCCTTCAGACCCCGCTCGCGGTAGGCCGCCTCGATCTCGCCGATGGCGTCCGGGCCCAGGTCGTGGCGCAGGGGGACCGCGCTCTTGGCCCGCCCGATGGTCCCGTTGTCCAGGGGCGCGAGCCAGCCGCCGATCTCCAGGGTCTGCGGCGGGGCGACGGCGGCGACGGTGTCGCGCTCCAGGGCCTCGATCGCGCCGGCCTCCACGTCAGCCCTTCTCCCGCATCAACCGGGCCTTGTCGCGCTGCCAGTCGCGCTCGGCGGTCGCTTCGCGCTTGTCGTGGTCCTTCTTGCCCTTGGCGAGCGCCACCTCGAGCTTGGCCAGGCCTCGATCGTTCCAGAACAGCTTGATCGGGATGATCGTGCGGCCCTCGCGCTGCACGGCGCCGATCAGCTTGTCGATCTCCTTGCGCTTGAGCAGCAGTTTCCGGTGGCGCCGCGGCTCGTGGTTGAAGTGCGGACCGGCTTGGGCGTAGGGCGGGATGTCGGCGTTGACGAGCATGATCTCGTCGCCCTCCACCGCCGCATAGCTCTCGGCGATGTTGGCTCGCCCGTTGCGCAGGGACTTCACCTCGGAGCCGGTGAGCTGCAGCCCGGCCTCGAAGAACTGCTCGAGGAAGTAGTCGAACCGCGCGCGGCGGTTCTCGGCGATCAGCTTGCGCGGGGTGTCCGAGGCCGCCATCGCTAGAGCCGCTCAGCGGGAGAAGGTGCGATCACTCAGAGAACCCCCGCGTCCCGCATCGCCGCGAGCACTTCGGTTCGCGAGGCGTCGGAAGCGGGCACGATCGGCAGGCGCGCGTCCTCGGCGCAGAGGCCCAGGTGGGCGAGCGCGAACTTGGTGGGCGACGGCGAGGCGTCGCTGAACAGCGCCTTGTGCAGGCGGATCAGGCGATCCTGGCCGTAGAGCGCGCCCTGCCACCGGCCGGCCAGGGCGTCGTTGTAGAAGGCCGAGACCTGCTCCGGCGCCACATTCGCGGTGACCGAGATGCAGCCGTGGCCGCCGTGCGCCATGTAGCCCAGCGCGGTATCGTCGTTGCCCGACAGCATCACCCAGCCCTCGCCGCACATCAGCCGCTGCTGGCTGGCGCGCGGCAGGTCGCCGGTGGCGTCCTTGATGCCGACGATGTTGGGCAGCTTCGCCAGCCGGGCGAGCGTGTCGTTGGAAATGTCCACGGCCGTGCGCGAGGGCACGTTGTAGACCAGAACCGGGAGTTGCACGGCGTCGTCGATGGCCGCGAAATGGGCGTAGAGGCCCTCCTGGCTCGGGCGATTGTAGTAGGGCGTGACCACCAGGGCCGCGTCGGCGCCGATGGTCTTGGCATGGCGGACCAGTTCGATCGCCTCGCGGGTGCAGTTGGAGCCGGCCCCGGCGACCACCGGCACGCGACCGGCGGCGGTCTTCACGCAAAGCTCGACCACGCGGCGGTGCTCGTCGTGGCTAAGAGTCGCACTCTCTCCGGTGGTGCCGACCGGGACCAGGCCGTGGACTCCGCCGGCGATCTGCCGCTCCACGAGGCGCACGAAGGCGTCTTCGTCCACCTCCCCGTCGCGGAAAGGGGTGACGAGAGCGGGAAGAACGCCCCGGAACATAGGCTCGGTCATGGAATGCAAATTGCCGTGATTGGACGCTTATCAAGGCGTCGTTCAGATTCGGCGGGACAATATGTTGGCCTAGGCATTGCCCGCAATGTCCTATTGATTCGCTTCCGGTTCCGTTGGGGCGTCGCGTGAACAGACTAGCCCGCAAGTCCGTGTTGATCGCCGGGGTCGCCGTCATGGCGAGCGTGGCTGCGCGCGCCCAGACCGTCGATCCGCTGGGCGACCTGCTGGAGAGCGTCACCAAGCCCTCGATCATGGGCGATGCGCCCCTGCAGCCCGCCAACGCCTCACACCGCCTGAGCGACCGCGACGCCGGCCTGCTGCGCCAGGCCATCGAGGCGGCGCGCCGGGCCAATGTGAACGGCGCGCGCGACGCCATCTCGCAGATGACCGACCCGCTGGCGCGCAAGACCGCGACCTGGGTGCTGGTGGACTGCGACGCCGATGCGGTCGGCTTCTACGAGGTCGACAATGCGCGCCGCGAGCTCGCCGCCTGGCCCCGGGCGCAGCGTCGCCAGGCCGCCGCCGAGCGCCTGCTGGAGACTGCCGGCAAGACCCCGCAACAGGTCGTCGACTGGTTCGCCGGGGCCGACCCCGCCACGGCCCAGGGCGCCATGGCCCTGGCGTCGGCCTATCGCGGCCTGGGCCGCACGTCCGAGGCCACCACGCTGGTCAAGCATTGGTGGCGCGACAAGAGCTTCGACGAGACCGTCCAGCGCACCATGCTGGGCCGCTTCGGCGACATCCTGACCGCCGACGACCACCTGCGCCGCGTCGACGTCCTGCTCTACGGCAAGGAACTGGCGGCGGCGCGCGACATGTTGGGCCTGCTGCCCGCCGATCAGCAAGGCGCAGCCCGCGCGCGCCTGGCCCTGCGCGGCGATGCGCGCGACGCCACGGACCTGGTGGCCGCGCTGCCGCCCGAGCTGGCCCAGTCGCCCGGCGTCGCCTTCGAACGGGCCGCCTATCTGCGGCGCCGGGGCATGGACATGCCGGCGCTGGAGGAAGTGGCCTATTTCCCGCACGAGGTGACCAGCGCCGACCAGGGCGACCGGATCTGGGAAGAGCGGCGGCATCTGGTGCTGTCGGCCCTGCGCGCCGGCGACGCCCACGCGGCCTATGCGGCGGCGGCCGACAGCGGCCTGACGGCGGGCTCCCCGGGCGCCGACGCCGAGTTCGACGCCGGCTGGGTGGCTCTGACCAAGCTCAGCGACCCGGCCAAGGCGGCCAGGCACTTCGCCAACCTGGAGCGCATCGGCACCTCGCCGGTGACCCGCGGCCGGGCGTTCTACTGGGAAGGCCGCGCGGCCGAGGCCCGCGGCGACAAGACCGCCGCCCAGGGCTTCTATGCCCAGGCCGCGCGCTACAACACCTGCTTCTACGGCATGCTGGCGGCGGAAAAGCTGGGCCAGCGCCTGACGCTGGCCTCGGATCCCACGATCACGCCGCAGGCCCGCGGCGCCTTCGAGGCGCGCGACGAGATCGCCGCCACCCGCCTGCTGTTCGACTATGGCCAGCGCGAGCTCTTCAAGGTCTTCGTGCTGAACCTGGACGACATCCTGCCCACCGCCGAGGACGAGGCGCAGTTGGTCGACCTGGCCCGCGGCTACGGCGAGATGGAGCTGTCGATGAAGGCCGCGCGCGGCGCGGCGCAGCGGGGCTTCATCCTGCCGCAGCGGGCCTATCCGCTGCGCAGCGCCCCCGACGGCGGGGCCGCCGAGCCGGCCCTGGTGCTGGCCATCACCCGCCAGGAGAGCAGCTTCGACCCGAACGTGCGCTCCGGCGCGGGCGCGCGGGGCATGATGCAGCTCATGCCCGCGACGGCGAAGATCCTCGCCCGGCGCAGCGGCATCAGCTACTCGCCCTCCCAGCTCGACGAGCCCGAGTACAACATGCGCCTGGGCGCGAACTTCCTGGGCCAGTTGGTGAGCCAGTTCTCCGGCTCCTACATCATGGCCGCCGCGGGCTATAACGCCGGGCCCGGACGCCCCACCCAGTGGACCCAGTTCTGCGGCGACCCGCGCGGCGGCTCGACCGACCCGGTGGACTACATCGAATGCATCCCGTTCTCGGAAACCCGCAACTACGTCATGCGGGTGATGGAGAACATGCAGGTCTATCGCGCGAAGATGGCCGGCGGCTCGATCCCGATCACGCTGAGCGCGGACCTGAAGCGCGGCGCCTATGGCGCGGCCCCGGTGAACCCCCTGCCCACCCTGGCCGACACCGCCGCCACGACCGGGCGCTAAGCGTCGTTCTGTCCACGAACCACACGAACCCGTCAGGTTCTGAGAGGCCGCACAGCCGCGGAGTCTCGGAAGCGAACTCCCGCGCGTCCGTCAGTCGGTGATGAGGCCGTTCAGGAGGCCGTCGAGGGTCACCTGGATCAGCTCGTCGGCCGGGGTCCAGCCGAAGTTCGGGCGCGAGGCGTAGAGCGCCACGACGCCGTGGCAGGACATCCACATCGCCTGGGCCGCAGAATCCGCCGAGCCGGTGCGCAGGCGCGCCGAGGCGGCGATCTCGCGCACCACGCCGCGGAAGATGTCGTAGCACTCCGCGCCCATGTCGGCCGTCCCCTCGGGCCACGGCGCGGCGGAGACAATCCGGGGACCGGAGAACACCAGTTGATAGGCGTTGGGGTGCTCAAGCCCCCAGCGCATATAGGCCTCCAGCATCATCCGCACGCGCACCACCGGATCGAGCGGCCGCGACGCGAACTCCCGGTTGCGCTCCAGCAGCAGCTTCAGCGTCCCCTCGCAGATCTCGAACAGGATGCAGCTCTTGTCCGGGAAATGCATGTAGAGCGCGGTCGAGGAGACCCCGACCTCGTCGGCGATCTTGCGGATGGTGGCGCCTTCGTAGCCCTCGGCGATGAAGATGCGTTCGGCGGCCTCGAGGATCTCGGCGCGGCGGAGGTGACCGTCGCCCTTGGCCTTGCGGGCGGAGCGGCGCGGAGGTGTGGCGGCAACCGACAATGGCGTCTTTCTTGTTGTTTGGCCTTACGCTACGGGACCCCAATTCCGCGCATGTGACAAGGGCGTTGCAACCGCCCCGGCGCGCTTCTCGTCTGGACGAGGCGGCCCGCGACCGCGTAAGCGCGGACCATGAGCCGCGCGGAGCCCAAGGTCGCCGAACTGCCCAGCGTGATGCGCACGCGCGGATGGGCCGACTATGGGCTGGTCGACAGCGGGAACGGCCGCAAGCTCGAGCGTTATGGCCGCTACACGGTTGTCCGGCCGGAGCCGCAGTGCCTGTGGGCGCCCGCCCTGCCCGCCTCGGCCTGGGAGGCCGCCGACGCGGTGTTCGATCCCACTGACGAGGAGGACGCCGGGCGCTGGAAACTGAAGGCGCCCGCGCCGGAGACCTGGCCGCTGGCCTGGGAGGGCGTGAAGTTCAACGGGCGGTTCACCAGTTTCCGGCACCTGGCCTTCTTTCCCGAGCAGGCCGCGAACTGGGCCTGGCTGGACGCCGCGGTGCGCGGCGCGCGCGGCGTGGCCCAGCCCCGGGTGTTGAACCTTTTCGGCTATACCGGGGTGGCCAGCCTGGCGATGGCGGCCGCCGGGGCGGCGGTGACTCATGTGGATGCGTCGAAGCGGGCCGTGGCCTGGGCGCGGGAGAACGCGACGCTCTCCGGCCTGGCCGACCGCCCGATCCGCTGGATCACCGAGGACGCGCGCAAGTACGTGGCCCGCGAAGTACGCCGCGGCTCGACGTACGAGGGGATCATCCTCGATCCGCCGAAGTACGGCCGCGGGCCGGACGGCGAGGTCTGGCGACTGTTCGAGGATTTGCCTGAACTTGCCGGCCTATGCGCGCAACTTCTTTCGGAAAACGCGAAATTCCTTGTGCTGAACGCCTATGCCGAGCGGATCAGCGGGGCGGCGCTGTCGGGCCTGCTGGCCGACAAGCTCAAGGGCCGCGGCGGGACCATCGAATGGGGCGAACTGGCCCTGGTGCAGGAAGACGGCGCGCGCGAGATCGGCATGAGCTTCTTCGCGAGATGGTCGGCGTGACCAGCCGCACCGTGACCTCCCTGACCAACCCCACGGTCAAGGCCGTGCGCGCACTGCACCTGCGCAAGGAACGCGACGAGACCGGCCTGTTCGTCGCCGAGGGGTTGAAGGCGGTGATCGAGGGGATCGAGACGGGCCATGCGCCGGCGATCCTGATGCACGGTCCGGAGGCCGCCGCCCACCCGCTGACCCGCACCGCCGTCGCCGCGACCCTGGCCGCCAACGGCGAGGTGATCGAGGTCACTCAGGACATCCTGGCCAAGGTGAGCCGGCGGGAAAATCCGCAGGCCGTGGTCGGCGTCTTCCGCCAGGTGTTCACGCCGCTCGAAGTCATCGAACCACAGGCCGCGCGTTGCTGGGTGGCGCTGCACCGGGTGCGCGATCCCGGCAACCTCGGGACCATCGTCCGCACGGCCGACGCGGCGGGTTGCGGCGGGGTGATCCTGGTGGGCGAGTGCTGCGATCCCTATTCGGTGGAGGCGGTGCGGGCGACCATGGGCTCGATCTTCGCCATCCCGCTGATCAAGGCTTCAGAGGCCGAGTTCGCCGCCTGGCGCAACGGCTGGCCAGGCTCGGTGGTGGGCACGCTGCTGACCGCCGAGGTCGACCATCGCGAGGCGGCCTACGCGCGGCCGGCCCTGATCCTGATGGGCAACGAGCAGCAGGGCCTGCCGCCCGACATGGCCGCCCTCTGCGACGTCAATGTGAAGATCCCCATGCGCGGGCGGGCCGACAGCCTGAACCTGTCGGTGGCCACCGGGATCATGATCTACGCGGCGACCTAGCCCATCACAGAAAAAGGGCCGCCCCTCGCGGAGCGGCCCCGACTGTCGAATGAGGCGTCCCTACGACAGGAACTTGCCGTGGGTCACGCCCACCGGACCTGCCTTCAGGTCGGCGTTGGAAGCCACCGCGGGGGCGTCCATCACCTTCTTGAAGGCCGTGCGGAACGAGGCCATGTCCTCGGGCGAGCCCACCGAGATGCGGACCGCGTTGGGCCAGACCGGCCAGATGCGGCCGATGTAGACCTTTTCCTTCTGCATCGCGGCGATGACCGTGTGGGCCGGGCGGCCGGTGTCGATCATGAAGCAGTTGGAGACCGAGGTTCCGACCGGCTTGTAGCCGTTGGACTTCAGCCAGGCGAGGGTCTCGACCCGGCTGTCGGCGATCCACTTCTTGCGGGTCGGGATCAGGTCCTTGTCGGCGAGCGAGGCCCGCGCGGCCACCAGCGCCGTCACCGGCATGGCGTTCTGGTAGTAGGGCTGCAGCTTGTCCAGCAGGTCCGGGCGGGCGATGGCGACGCCGCAGCGGATGCCGGCCATGCCATAGATCTTCGAGAAGGTGCGCAGGACGATGATGTCCTTGCCCGCCGCGACCTGGTCCACCACCGACTGCTCGTCGGACAGGTGGATGTAGGCCTCGTCGACCAGCAGGATCGAGCCCTTCGGCTTGTTCTCCAGCGCCCAGAGGATCTCCTCGCGGGGCGTGATCGTGCCGGTCGGGTTGTTCGGGTTGACGATGTAGATCAGGCCGGCGTTCGGGTCGGCGGCGACCATGGCCTTCACGTCGTGCGAATAGGCCTTGGTCAGCGGGACCTTCTTCACCGGCGCCTTGGAGATCTGCGCCGCCATGTTGGCCGACTCGTAAGACGGATCGGCCATGACCAGCCCCTTGCCTGGACCGGTGAAGGCCAGCGTCGTGTAGTGCAGCGGCTCCGACGAGCCGGCGTAGAAGGCGACGTTCTCCGGCTTCAACCCGTGCAGGGCGGCGTATTCGTTGGTCAGCGCGTTGAGCTCGCCCATCCTGTCGTAGCGCCCGCCCAGCGGCAGGATCTTGGTGATCGCCTCGCAGGCCGCCTTGCAGGGCCCGAGCGGGTTCTCGTTGGCGTTGATGATCACCGCGTCGGGCGGCAACACGCCCATGCTCTGCGAGGCCATCTTGGCCTGCGCCAGGGTCGCCTCGCTGGCGATCGGAATGGCGGCGGCCGCGAAGGCGGCGGTGCGCAGCAGCGCGCGGCGGTCCATCAGGGCAGAGTCGGAGCTGGGTTCGGTCACCGGAATTCATCCTTCTCGAGGCGCGGCGGCCGGAGATTCGGCGACCGCTCGCGGATCAATTCCCTACTGTTGTCGAGCAAGCTCTGCCGACCGCAACCGGATTCCGCACGCTGTTCCGTCAAGGCCGCCGAGGCGCCCAAGCTGCACGCAGAAGTGGCGCGCGCAGGTCAGTCGGCGTGCAGCGCCGCTCAGGTCCCGCGCGGCTTGGCCCGGGCCGTGGGTTCGGCGCTCGCCGGGTCCTCGGGCCACAGGTGCTTCGGATAGCGGCCGCGCATGTCGGCGCGGACGTCCTTCCAGGAGCCTTTCCAGAAGCCGGGCAGGTCCTTGGTGGTCTGGATCGGGCGGTGGCCGGGCGAGAGCAAGGACATGGTGATCGGAACCCCGGCGACCGTCGGGTGAACGGCGGCGCCGAACACCTCCTGCACCCGGACATCGACCCGGGGGCCGGCCTCGGCGGCGTAGTCGATGGCGAAGCTGTTGCCGGTGGGCGCGGTCCAGCGGGCGGGCGCGTCGGTGTCCAGGCGGCGCTGCAGGTCCCAGGGGATCAGGGCGCGCAGGGCGCCGTCGAGGACATCGGGCTTGAGGGCGGCCAGCGACCGCAGGCCGGGCAGGATCGGCGTCAGCCAGTCGTCGAGCCGCGCAGCCAGGGCGGCGTCGGAGAGGTCCGGCCAAGCGGGGTCATGGCCCCGCAGGAACGCGATGCGTTGGCGCAACGCCACGGCCGCCTCGCCCCACGGCAGGATGGCGACCCCCTCGGCGCGCACCCGGTCGGCCAGGGCTGCGGCGATGAGGGCCGGATCGGGGTTGTCGTCGAACGTCTCGCGCAGGGTCAGGCGGCCCAGGCGGGTGAGGCGCTTGGCGCGCAGGCGCCCTGCCCCGCTCTCCTCCAACCGGTCCTCGACGGTGAGCTGGGCGGCGAAGGCTTCGGCCAGCTCCGCCTCGTCCAGCGGCGCGGCGAGCAGGATGCGGTCGCGCCGCTCGCCGCCGCCCAGTTCCGCCACCGCCAGCCAGGTCTCGCGCGCCAGCGCGTCGGTGGCCTCCAGGAAGGCGCCGCGGCCGCTGACGAGCTGGAACTCGCCGCGCGGGCCTCGCGCACGGGCGATCCGCTCAGGATAGGCGAAGGCCAGCAGCAGGCCGTCGGACAGGGGGTCGCCCGCTCCACCCTTGCCACTCGGCCCCGCCCACCGATCGGCCAGCGCCTTCGCGTCGCGGGCCCTCGGGCTGCGATCGCGGTCCAGGGCGTCGAGGCGGTGGCGCAGGTCGGCGTCGCGGCCGCCGAGATTACGCTCGACGATCAGGGCGGCGATCCGCGCGGCGCGAGCCGCCTGGCCGGTGTCCGCGGCCTTCAGCACCATGTGCGCCAGGCGCGGGCTGAGCGGCATGTCGGCGAGCGCGCGGCCGTGGGCGGTGAGGACGCCGTCGGCGGTCAGGGCCTCCAGGCGGACCAGCAGGCTCCGCGCCTCGGCGAAGGCGGCGGCCGGCGGCGGATCCAGGAAGGCCAGGCCGCTCGCGTCCTTGGCGCCCCAGCGGGCGAGGTCGAGGGCGAGGCCCGAAAGGTCGGCGTCGAGGATCTCCGGGTCGGCGTAGGCCGGGAGCGCGCGGGTCTCGGCCTCGTCCCACAGGCGGTAGCAGACGCCGGGCTCGGTGCGCCCGGCGCGGCCGCGGCGCTGGTCGGCTGCGGCGCGGGAGACGCGCACGGTGGCGAGCCGCGTCAGACCGCTGGCCGGATCGAAGCGGGGCACGCGGGCGACGCCGGCGTCGATCACCACGCGGACGCCCTGGATGGTCAGGCTGGTCTCGGCGATGGAGGTGGCCAGGACCACCTTGCGGATCCCGGGCGGCGGCGGCGCGATGGCGCGGTCCTGGTCGCGGGCGTCCAGGGCGCCGAACAGCGGGGCGATCTCGACGCCGGCGCGCGGACGCTCGCGCAGCCGCTCGGCGGTGCGCAGGATCTCCCCCTGCCCCGGCAGGAAGACCAGCAGGGAGCCGGTCTGCTCGGCCAGGGCGCGTTCGGTGGCCCGGACGGCGCGGTCCTCGAGGCGCAGGCGCTCGTCACGGCCGAGGTAGTGGGTCTCCACCGGCCACGCGCGGCCCAGGCTCTCGATCACCGGCGCGTCGCCAAGCAGGCGCGCCACCGCCGCGCCGTCGAGGGTCGCCGACATCACCAGGATGCGAAGGTCCTCGCGCAGCAGCCCCTGGGCGTCGCGGGCCAGGGCCAGGCCCAGGTCGGCGTCGAGGCTGCGTTCGTGGAACTCGTCGAAGATCACGCAGGCCACGCCCGCCAGCTCCGGGTCGCCCAGGATCATCCGCGTGAAGACGCCCTCGGTGACCACCTCGATCCGGGTGGCGGCCGAGACCTTCGACTGCATCCGCACCCGGAAGCCGACCGTGCGGCCGACCGGCTCGCCCAGGGTGGCGGCCATCCGTTCGGCGGCGGCGCGGGCGGCCAGGCGGCGCGGCTCCAGGACGATGATCTTGCCGCCCACGGCCCAGGGCTCGGCCAGGAGCTCCAGCGGGACCACCGTGGTCTTGCCGGCGCCCGGCGGGGCCACCAGCACCGCGACGCTCCCCGCGCGGAGCGCCGCCTTCAGGTCCGGCAGGGCCTCCCAAATGGGCAGATCGGGGGGCGGCGGCATGGGCGCCTTTTAGAGCGCGCCGCCCCCCGGATACGAGTCCCCGTCTACGAATCCAAGTCGCCCTTGAGAGGGAGATCGGCGAACGGCGCCGGCTCGTGGCCCGTCACCAGCACCCCGCGCCCCAGCTTCGAGGCCCGGATGCCGTAGAGGAAGTAGATGACGATCCCGACCACCAGGTAGCCCAGGAAGAAGTTCCGCGTGGCCGGCGTCGACATCAGGCTGAGCAGCAGCACCAAGCACATGATCGCGCCCAGGACCGGCACCACGGGATAGAGCGGCGTGCGGAAGGGGCGCACCAGCCCCGGCTCGCTGACCCTCAGGTAGATGACCGTGATGCAGACCAGGGCGAAGGCCGCCAGCGAGCCGACGTTGGACAGGTCCGACAGGGCGTCCAGCGACAGGAACCCCGCCGCGCCCATGGCCAGCAGGCCCACGATGATGGTGTTGATCCAGGGCGTGCGGAACGTCTTGTGCACCGCGGCCAGGGCCGTGGGCAGCAGGCCGTCGCGGCTCATGGTGTAGAAGATCCGCGTCTGGCCGTAGAGCAGCACCAGCATGACGCTGGAGAGGCCGGCGATCGCGCCGATCTTCACCAGCACCGAGAACCACTTCAGCCCCATCATGTCGGTGGCGAGCGCGATCGGCGCGGGCACGTCCAGCAGGTTGTAGGGCACGATCCCGACCAGCACCGCCGAGGTCATGATGTAGAGCACGGTGCAGATCACCAGGGCGCCCAGGATGCCGATAGGCATGTCCTTGGCCGGGTTGCGCGCCTCGGCCCCGGCGGTGGAGACCGCCTCGAACCCCAGGTAGGCGAAGAAGATCACCGCCGCGCCATGGATCACGCCGCCGACCCCGTACTTGTGGGAGGTGTCGCCGGTGATGACGGCGGTCAGGGCGCGGCCGATCTGATGCCACATGTCCATGTTCGTGCCCGGCGGCCGGGCCGGGATCTCGGCCGGCACCAGCGGCGACCACTGCGAGGGGTGCACGTAGCGGATGCCGATGAGGATGAAGGCGATGACCACGGTCAGCTTGATGGCCACGATGATGTTGTTGACCGTCGCCGACTCCGTGACGCCGCGGATCAGCAGCAGGGTGACCAGGCCCAGGATCACGATCGCCGGCAGGTTCACGACGCCGGTGGCGATCACCGCGCCGGTCATGTCCTTGACGGCCACCCCCGGGGCCGCGGTGAGCTCCGGCGGGATGATGATCCCCATGTCCCTCGCCAGGCTGACGAAATAGCCGGACCAGCCGAGCGCGACGGTCGAGCCCGCCAGGCCGTATTCCAGGAGCAGAAGCAGGCCCATCACCCAGGCCGCCCCCTC
Source organism: Phenylobacterium sp. (assembly GCF_035569475.1). Lineage (GTDB taxonomy): Bacteria > Pseudomonadota > Alphaproteobacteria > Caulobacterales > Caulobacteraceae > Phenylobacterium. The sequence goes on along the minus strand of NZ_DATMNA010000099.1, from coordinate 21,829 downwards.
GCCCATTGAGGCGTAGGTGTAGCTATAGGCCGAGCCGGAGACCGGCAGCGCCGAGGCCAGCTCGGCGTAGCAGAGGGCGACGAAGGCGCAGAGCAGGCCGGTGATGACGAAGGAGACCGTGATGCCCGGCCCCGCGAACTGCGCCGCGGCCCGGCCGGTGAGGACGAAGATGCCGGTGCCGATGATGCAGCCGATGCCCAGGAGCACCAGGTTGAGCGCGCCCAGCGAGCGCTTGAGCTCGCCGTGCTCATGTTCGGCCTGAATCTGGCCGACCGACTTGCGCAGGAAGATGCGCCCGATGCCCGAAGCGTTCGCCATCCGGCGATTCTCCCCAATGTTGGGCGACCCACCCGTCACCCGCCGGGGCACGCTAGTCGCGCTGGCGCCTCTCGGCAATGACCGGTCGCGTGGACGGGGCGATCCGGGTCAATTCGTCCGGATCCGCCCTGGATTCGAGCGCCGCCTTCCTTCCGTCGCCACAAGCTGCAGCGCAAACGATGCGCGCCAGTTGACGCCGCAGGAGCGTCACGCCACGGTCGCGCCGGTAAATTGCCAGCGGCCATGGGGCCCGCTTGTTTGGAGGCCCTATGTGGCGAATTAAGTCGCTCGACGCCATTTTGGCGACGGCGGAAAAGAAGTCGTTGCACCGCTCGCTGGGGCCGCTGCAACTCACCCTGCTCGGCATCGGCGCGGTCATCGGGACCGGGATCTTCGTGCTTACCGCCACGGCGGCGCAGAAGGCCGGCCCGGGCATGATGGTCTCGTTCATCATCGCCGGCGCGGTCTGCGCCGTGGCGGCGCTCTGCTACTCAGAACTGGCCTCGATGGTGCCGGTGGCGGGATCGGCCTACACCTATTCCTACGCCGTCATGGGCGAGCTCGTGGCCTGGCTGGTCGGCTGGGCCCTGATCCTCGAATACGCCCTGGGCGCCAGCGCCGTGGCGGTGGGCTGGTCGGGCCACATCGTCGGCCTGTTCGACGCCATCGGCTGGCACATCCCCCACGCGCTCACTGTGGGGCCGAAGATCACCATCGGCACCTTCCTGGAAGGCGGCGAGGCCGGCGGCTTCATCAACCTTCCGGCGGTGATCATCACCGCCCTGGTGACGCTGCTGCTGGTGATCGGCACCAAGGAGAGCGCCACGGTCAACGCCGTGCTGGTGGCGATCAAGGTGGCGGCGCTCAGCCTGTTCGTGGTGCTGACCGTGCCGATGATCACCGGCCACATGGACCACTTCCAGCCCTTTACGCCGCGCGGATGGGGCAATCCCCTGGGCTCGTCCGGGACGGGCGTGCTGGGGGCCGCGGCCTCCATCTTCTTCGCCTATGTAGGCTTCGACGCGGTCTCCACCGCCGCCGAGGAAACCAAGAACCCGCAGCGCAACGTGCCGATCGGCCTGATCGGGTCCTTGCTGATCTGCACGGTCTTCTACTTGCTGGCCGCAGGCGGCGCGGTCGGGGCCTTCGGGGCCCAGCCGCTGGTTGGCCCGGACGGCGCGCCCTACGCCGCCGGCTCGCCGGAACTGGCCGCCCAGTGCACGGCCATCGGCGCCCACGCGCCGCTGGTCTGCTCCAAGGAAGCGCTGGCCTATGTGCTGCGCGAGGTCGGCCATCCGTTCTTCGGCAATGTGGTCGCGCTCGCCGCGACCATCGCGCTTCCGTCGGTCGTGCTGCTGATGATGTACGGCCAGACGCGGATCTTCTTCGTCATGGCCCGCGACGGCCTGCTGCCGCCGGTCCTCTCCACCGTGCACCCGAAGTTCAAGACGCCCTGGATCATCACCCTGGTGACCGGGATCGTGGTGGCGCTGTTCGCCGCCTTCCTGCCGGTCGGGCAGTTGGCGGACTACTCCAACTCCGGGACGCTGTTCGCCTTCGGGGCGGTGTCGCTGGGGGTGATGATCCTGCGCTTCACCGACAAGAACCGCGTGCGGCCGTTCAAGACGCCGCTGCTGTTCGTCGTCGCGCCCCTGTCGATCATCGGCTGCGTGACCCTGTTCCTGAGCCTCGACGTCAAGTCGAAGGCCCTGTTCTATAGCTGGACCGCGATCGGGCTGGTCTTCTACTTCAGCTACGGCTTCTGGAAATCGAACGTCCGCCGGGGCGTCGAATTCGACGAGCCGCTGATCGAAGGTCCGGGGGGCACGCCCCTCTAGCGGACCCGCATCGACGGCGACGGAAAGGCCCGGGTTTCGCCCGGGCCTTTTCTTATGGGCCGTAACACACGATCATAGGGGGAGATGAACGCGCCGCAGCCGCCTCCCCCCACGAAACAGGACCTGCCGATCCGCGCCCTGATCGCGCCGGTGACGCCGCTGCAGCAGAACTGCACCATCGTCTGGTGCGCCAAGACCCTGAAGGCCGCGGTAATCGATCCGGGCGGCGAGGTCCCGCGCCTGCTGGAGGCGCTGGAAAGCCAGGGGCTGACGCTCGAGAAGATCTGGATCACCCACGGCCACCTGGACCACGCCGGCGGCACGGCGGCGCTGAAGGCGGCCACCGGCGTCCCCATCGAGGGACCGCACCCCGACGACGCCTTCTGGATCGACCAGATCGAAGCCTCGGGCGCCAAGTGGGGCATGCCTGACGCGAAGGGCTTCACGCCGGACCGCTGGCTGCAGGACGGCGACGTGGTGACGCTGGGCGAGACCCGGTTCGAGGTCTACCACTGTCCGGGGCACACCCCGGGGCATGTCATCTTCTTCCACCGCGAGGCGCGGTTCGCCCAGGTGGGCGACGTGCTGTTCCAGGGCTCGATCGGGCGCACCGACTTTCCGCGCGGCGACCACGCCCAATTGATCGCCGCCATCACCGGCAAGCTATGGCCCCTGGGCGACGATGTACGCTTCGTGCCGGGGCATGGACCGATGTCCAGCTTCGGCCAGGAGCGGCGGTCCAACCCCTTTGTCGCCGACGACGTCTTGTCACACACGTGATTTCAGCCGCGAAATCGGCGCGTTACGCGCCGCCGCCAACCTCTCGGCCATGGAGCAGATCCTCGAAATGAGCAGCGCGGGCGCCCGCATCCTGATGGTCGACGACGACCCCGGTATCCGCGATGTCGTGTCCGACTTCCTGGGCAAGCACGGCTACAGGGTCGACACCGCCGGCGATGCGACGGAGATGGAGCAGGCGCTGGAGCGCGGCCCCGTGGACCTGATCGTGCTCGATGTGATGCTGCCGGGCGAGGACGGCCTGGCGGTGTGCCGCAGGCTCGCCAACGGCGAAGGCGGCCCGCCGATCATCATGCTGTCGGCCATGGGCGAGGACACCGACCGGATCGTGGGCCTGGAGCTGGGCGCCGACGACTACCTGGCCAAGCCCTGCAATCCGCGCGAGCTGCTGGCGCGGGTGCGCGCGGTGCTGCGCCGGGCCGAACAGCGCTCGTCCTCGGGCGGCGTGGGCGCGGGCTGCGAGTTCGCGGGCTGGCGCCTCGACCTGGTGCGCCGCGAGCTGCGCTCCCCGGCCGGGGTGGTGGTCAACCTGTCGAGCGGCGAATTCTCCCTGCTGCGGGCCTTCGTCGAGCGGCCGCAGCGGGTGCTGACCCGCGACCAGTTGCTGGAGTTCGCCCGCGGCCCGGACTCCGATGCCTTCGACCGGGCGATCGATGTGCAGATCAGCCGGCTTCGGCGCAAGCTGGACGACGGCGGCGGCAGCCACGAGCTGATCCGCACGATCCGCAACGAGGGCTATATGTTCACCGCCAAGGTGAAACGCACATGATCCTTCTTCGGCAAGGCTTCGAAGGACGATCCCTGCGAAGCGCCGCCAGGAGCGTCGCAGGATGATGGACTGGACGAAGGCGAGGCCGACCGGGTCGCTGTTCGTCCAGCTCTTGACCCTGACCGGCCTGACCCTGGTGCTGGCCTGGGCGATGAGCACCCTGCTCCTGTTCATGCTGCCGCCGCCCGCCCCGGATTTCTATCGCCTCACCGAGATCGAACGCACCTATCGCGGTGCGCCGATCACTCTGGCCGAGCGCAAGCCGCTCGAGCGAATTTCCATGGGCCGTCCGCCTTCGCCGGCCCTGGACGGCCAGTCGATGCCCGCCATCCGCGGCAAGCTCGCGCAGGATCTGGCCGTGCCCGCGGACAGCATCGTCGTCGCCGGAGAGCGCGGCCCCCTGTCCGACCGCCGTGTCGGCCGGATCATCCGCGACCGGGCGGCCAGGGTGGGCGTACGTGAGGAGGAGCATTTCCTGATCGCGCCGTTCCAGGTCGGGGTGCGGCAGGCCGATGGCCGATGGGCGGTGGTCCGCTCGCAGCCCGCGTTCGGCCTCAGCCCCTGGCAGCAGCGCGTCGCCCTGTGGTTCGTCCTCTCGGCCGTCGTCATGGCCCCGGTGGCCTATGTCTTCGCCCGGCGGCTGGCGGCGCCGATCCAACTGTTCGCCGACGCCGCCGAGCGGCTGGGGCGCGACCCGCGCGCCGAGCCGCTGCCGGTGAAAGGCCCGGCCGAGATCCGCGTGGCGGCGAACGCCTTCAACGACATGCAGGAGCGGTTGCGGCGCTACGTGGAGGACCGCACCGCCATGGTGGGGGCCATCGCCCACGACCTGCGCACCCCGCTGACCCGCCTGCGGTTCCGCATCGAGGGCCTGCCGGACGAGCAGAAGGCCAAGATGGGCGCCGACATCGACCAGATGGAGGAGATGATCTCCGCGGCCCTGACCTTCGTCCGCGACGCCAGCCAGCCGGGCGAACGCACGCCCCTGGAGCTGTCGTCCCTGCTGGAAAGCCTCTGCGACGAGATGGCCGAGACCGGCGCCTCCACCGAGGTGGAGAGCGGGGAGAAGGTGGTGCTGGAGGGCGATCCCATGGCGCTGCGCCGGCTGTTCTCCAACCTGCTGGAGAACGCCGTGAAGTTCGGCGGGCGGGCGCGGACCCGGGTGTTCCGCGACGGCGCCAACGCCTTCGTGGAAATCGAGGACGACGGGCCCGGCATCCCGCCCTCCGACCGCGAAAAGGTGTTCGAACCCTTCTACCGGCGCGAGCCCTCGCGCAGCCGCCAGACCGGCGGCATCGGCCTGGGCCTGGCGGTGGTCCGCTCCATCGCCCGCGGCCACGGCGGGGACGTGGACCTGATCAACCGCATCGGCGGCGGCCTGACGGCGCGCGTCCAACTGCCGCTTTAGAGCGCGCCCTCGCGAACTTGTGAATGACCCTGCGGAACCCGCCGCAAGGCGAAGCTTGGGCCGCCGACGCCCGTTTCTGCGCAACTCCGTCGATTTTCAACGCAACCTTGGCCGCGCCTCGTTGGTTAGCCCCACCGAAGGTCACCAGACGCCCGAGGAGCAGACCCCCCATGCCCACCGCTGACACCGGAAAGCCCCGCGCCCGCCGAGGTTTCGCCGCGATGAACCCCGAACGCCGCCGCGAGATCGCCCGCAAGGGCGGCGCCTCGGTGCCGGGCGAGAAGCGCAGCTTCGCCAAGGACCGCGATCTCGCCGCCGCCGCCGGCCGCAAGGGCGGCGAGGCCAGCCGTGGCGGCGGCCGCAATCGCAACCGCGATCTGGGCTAGCGCGCCCCAGCGTCCCGGCAGGGTCGCAGAGCCTGACCGGCCGGCTTTGACGCCGGCCGGGAACGCTCAGGCCATCAGCGACACGACCGCGAAGGCGGGGTCCTCGCTGAGCCAACTGGTTTCAAGGGTCCAGCCCGCCTTGTTCGCCAGGGCCGCGAAGCGCTCCACCGTGAACTTGGCCGAGTTCTCCGTGTGGATGGTCTCACCCTTGGCGAAGGAGAAGACCGAGCCGGCCACCCGCACCCGCTGATCGCACAGGCTTTCGAGGTGCATCTCGATCCGGCTCTCCTCGGCGTTCCAGACGGCGCGGTGGGCGAAGGCGCTCAGGTCGAAGTCCGCGCCGAGTTCGCGGTTGATCCGCGCCAGCAGGTTCTTGTTGAACGCCGCGGTGACGCCCAGGGCGTCGTCATAGGCGGCCACCAGGACCTTTTCGTCCTTCACCACGTCGATGCCGACCAGGAAGCGCGATCCGGCCCCCAACAGGCCCCGCGCGCTCGCCAGGAAGGCCTGCGCCTCCTGGGGCGTGAAGTTGCCGATGGTCGAGCCCGGAAAGAAGCCGGTCACCGGGCGGCCCTGCGCCGCCGCTGGCAGGCTGATGGCGCGGGTGAAGTCCTCCAGCAGCGGCGCCACCGTCAGCTTAGGATAGTCGCGGCGGATGGCGCCGGCCGCCTCGTCGAGGGCGGCGCGGCTGATGTCGATCGGGGCGTAGACGGCGATCTGCGGGGCGGCGTCGAGCAGCAGGCGCGTCTTGGTGCTGGCCCCGCTGCCGAACTCCACCAGGGCCGCGCCGCGGGAGATGATCTGGGCGATCCGAGGCGCAATCCTGCGCAGCAGCGCCACCTCGGTGCGGGTCGGATAGTATTCGGCCAGCTCGGTGATCGCCTCGAACAGGCGCGAGCCCTCGGCGTCGTAGAAGTATTTCGGCGGCACGGCCTTCTGCGGCCGGGCGAGACCCTCCAGGACGTCGGCCTTGAAGGCGCTCGTCACCTCGGCCTGGGCGTCGCGCGCAGCGTCACGGGCCAGGCGCACCCCGGAGAACATCCAGCGCTGCTGCGGATAGAAGAAGTTGCGGTAGCTGGCGCGCGCGTGGCCGGTGGGCGTGACGCAGGCCCCGCCGCGCAGGACGAACTGACCGGCCATGAACTTGCCGTTGTACTCGCCCACCGCGCCGGCGGCGGGCTTGAAGCCCGGATAGGGGGCATAGGCGCTGCGGGTCCATTCCCAAAGGTCGCCGAACACTTGGCGCAGGCCCGTCCCCGGCGGCGCAGCGGCGGCCGCCAGGCGGCCCGAGCCCAGGAAATTCCCCGCGACCGGCAGGTCCTGCGCGGCGTGCTCCCATTCGGCTTCGGTGGGCAGGCGCGCGCCGGCCCAGGCGGCATAGGCCTCCGCCTCATAGAAGCTGACATGGGCGACCGGCGCGGCGGGATCGACGGGGCGCAGGCCGTGCAGGGTCATGGCGCACCAATCGCCGCCCTGATCGCCAGGGCCTTGCTGCCAATAGAGCGGCGCCTGCCAGTCTTCCTCCCGGGCCCTCGCCCAGCCCTCGGAAAGCCACAGCTCGGGGCGGCGGTAGCCGCCGTCGGCCATGAAGGCCAGCCATTCGCCGTTGGTCACCAGGCGGTCGGCCAGCTCGAACGGTTCCAGCCACACCTTGTGGCGCGGCCCCTCGTTGTCGAAGGCGAAGCCCTGCCCGCCGTGGCCGATCTCCACCAGCCCGCCCTCGAAGCCCACGAAGCGCGGCGCCTCGGGAACCTGGCCTGAGGGCGCGGGGCGCGGCGGCGCATAGGCCGGCTGCAACGGCGACTGGGCGAAGAGGTGCAGGACGTCCATCAGGATCAGCTCCTGATGCTGCTCCTCATGGGCCAGGCCGAGGTCGAGAAGGGACGAAAGCGCGCCCGCGCCGCCGCCGTCATCGGGGGCCAGGAGGCGGCCCATGGCGGCGTCCACATGCGCCCGATAGGCGATCACGTCGTCCAGCGACGGCCGGGTCAGCAGGCCCCGCTGCGGCCGCGGCTGGCGCGGGCCGAGCGCCTCGTAATAGGAATTGAACAGGTAGTGGAAGCGCGGATCGAAGGGCTTGTAGCCCGCCAGGTTCGGGATCAGCAGGAAGGTCTCCCAGAACCAGGTGACGTGCGCCAGGTGCCACTTTGTGGGGCTGGCGTCGGGCATGGACTGGGCGAGCTGGTCCTCCCGCGTGAGCGCGCGGGTCAGGACCTCGGTGGCCTGCCGCACCGCGCGGTAGCGGTGCATGGCGCTCGACACGGGCGGATGCGCCGCGGCGACGGGTGGCTGGGCGGCCGCGGACGCGAGCCCATGCGGTTCGTCGGACTGGACCATAGGCCTCCTCTCCGCGCGCCCGTCGCCGGCCGCGCCTCCCCGCCAGGCCAAGACCTAAGCATTCCAGGCGCGGGCGCAACCTTGGCCCGCGAACAAGGTCCTCGAACAGGACTCTTTTTTCCGCTGCCCGAAACCGCCGGAACGGATGCGAAGGGGCCGCGTTGTGGCAGCGCTGGGGGTGGCCAGAGGTGCAGTCGCGTGATGACCCCGGAACAGATGATCGCCCAACCCCGCGCCGTGTCCGACGCCCCACACTGGCGCGACGAGGTGGTGGCCTTGATCCCGGCCCTGCGCGCCTTCGCCTGGTCGCTCTGCCACAACGGTTCTGACGCCGACGACCTGGTGCAGGACACCCTGATCAAGGCCTGGACCAACCGCGAGAAGTTCGAGGTCGGCACCAACCTGCGCGCCTGGCTGTTCACGATCCTGCGCAACACCTACTACACCGCCGTCCTGCGCCGCCGGCGCGAGGTGCGCGACGAGACCGGCGAATACGCGAGCGCACTGAAATCGCCGCCGACCCAGGACTGGAGCGTCGCGCTCCACTCGCTGCAGGTCGCGCTGCGCAAGCTGCCCGACGAACATCGCGAGGCGCTGGTGCTGGTGGGCGCCGCGGGCCTCTCCTACGAGGAGGCGGCCGAGATCTGCGGCTGCGCGCTCGGCACCATCAAGAGCCGCGTCAACCGCGCCCGCGCGCGCCTGCTGAAGATCATGGACGCCGACGACGCCACCGATGTGATGGCGCTGGAAACCATCGCCGTCGCGGGGCGGGCCTGACGGGAACGAGAGCTTGGCCTTGGCCGTTGAATCGTCCGGGACGTCAACGCGAAAGGATCCACGCCATGGCCGATCACGAACAGACTCCGGACGCGGCGGCGGACGCACCGGCCGACCCCGGCTTCGAAGTCGAGGACGAGCGGTTGAACAAGGCGCTGAAGCGCAATGACCGGGCCCGCGCGGGCTCGCCGGGCGCGGAGTTTGGCCACGACCAGACCTACCGCCCCGGCTACCACCAGGGCGGCGTGCGGTTCGGCTTCTTCCACGACTTCGACGAGCGGCCGAAGAACAAGCCGGACGGTAAGGCCTAGGCGCCGGAACTAGGGCCTATTTGCCGTCGGGATAGATGACCGGCAGGACCAGGGCCGAGGGGTGGGCGGCGTCCATGTAGACGCTGTTGGTGGCGACGCGCGGCGCCAGGCGGTGCTGGCCGGCGGGCTCGCCGGTATTGGGGTTCACCTCGAAGCGCGGGCTGTTGGACGAGGTGATGTGCACCGCGATGCGGTGGCCCTTCTCGAAGGTGATCGCCGTCGACCAGAGATCGATATCCAGCTCTTCCGGCGCGCCCGGCGTCATCATCTTGACCTGGTCCGGCATGCGGCCGTTGCGGAAGCGGGCCCGGACCGGGGCGTCGAGCACCAGGGCCTCGTAGCCGTCGGGATAGACGTCCACCAGCTTGGCCATGAAGTCGGTGTCGGGGCCGTCGGTGGCCCCGTAGAGCTCGACCTTCACCGGCCCGGAGATCACCAGGTCCTTGTCCAGCGCCGGCGTCGTGAAGCGCAGGTAGTCCGGCCGCGCCGGGATGGCGCGCTGGTCCATCGGCCCGCGCTCGAAGGTCAGGTTCGCCCCGCCCACCGTCGGGACCGGATTGGCCGGATCGAAGCGATAGCTGAGCTTGGTGCCCTCGCCCGTCGGCGCCTTGCCGGTCAGGGTCTTGTCCGGCGTCAGGTAGAAGCGCAGCTCGCGGTTGGCCGGCGGCCAGTTGGCGGAGGCGCGCATGCCGTTCTTGGGCGAGATCGCGCCCTTCTCCGCGCCGGCCATCATGAAATAGGTCACCGGCGGCTCGTCCATGATGCCGTTGTCGACGCCCTTCAGCCAGTAGTCGAACCAGCGGATCTCCTGGTCGCCGGCCAGGTTCAGGCGGTCGAAGCCGGGATATTCCAGGTTGCCCGACAAGGCCCCGTGGCCGAACGGGCCCATCATCAGCTTCTGGTTGCCGCGCGCGCCCTTCGCGCCCTGGTTCTGCAGGTACTCGAAGTTGGAAATGTTGCCGTGGTTGAAGATGTCGTACCAGCCGCCGACGTTGTAGATCGGGATCTGGATGTACTTGCGGTTCGCGCTCATCGCCGAGCGGTTCCAGAAGATGTCGTCCTCGACGCGGCGGCGCTGGGTGTCGAGCACCTCGTCGGAAACGCCCTGGCCCTTCGACCAGCCCAGCACGTCCTTCTCCTTCAGCACGCCGCCGGGGTAGCTGTTCTGCAGCAGGTCAAAGGGGGCGACGACGACGTAGGCCGCCTTCAGGTGCGGCGGGGCGGCCATGGCCGCTTCATTGGCGGTGATGCCCATGGCTGAGCCGCCGGTGAGCCCGATCCTGCCGTTGCTCCACGGCCGGCCGGCCGCCCATTCGACGCTGTCGTAGCCGTCCTCCACGTCGTTCTCGAAGGCGGCGTAAAAGCCCTGGGAGCGGCCCTTGCCGCGCGTGTCCTGCAGGACGAAGACATAGCCCGCGTCGGTGTAGTGCCTGGCCTGCTTGACCTGGGCCTCGCGCATCTTCGAGCCGTCGGGATCGTGCTCCTTGTCGATGCGGCCGTCCTTCAGATAGGGCGTGCGGGTCATCACCACGGGCCAGGGGCCGGTTCCCGCGGGCTTGAAGACGTTGGCGGCGAGCCGGGTCCCGTCGCGCATGACCGCATATTCCTCCACCGCGCCCGGCGGCAGGCCCGGCCACTTGGCGGCCGCCGCAGCCGTGGCGGCGGGCTTGGCGGGCGGCTTGTCGGCCGCCGAAGCGCCGCCGGCGGCCAGGCTCAGCGCGATGGCCGAGGCCAAGGCGAAATGGGTCAGCTTGTTCATCTTGGACGTTCCCCCGGCGGGTCTTCGCCCGCGAAATGGCTTGGTTCAAATGGCCGCGGCGCAAGGTCCGCAGGAGGTGACTTAAGCACAGGCCGCCCCGGCCCGTCAGCCGCCCCTTTCTGTCCGCGCCCGCGCGCTCTATGAGCCTTGCCATGTGCACGAGACCGCAGCCGTGACCCGCGACGAGGCCCTGGCGCTCGACGCCGCCGATCCCCTGGCGGGCTTCCGCGAGGCCTTCGCCCTGCCGCAGGGCGTGATCTACCTCGACGGCAATTCGCTCGGGCCGCCGCCGCTCGCGGTCCACGAGCGCCTGGCGGAGGTCTCGCGCCGCGAATGGGGCGAGGGCCTGGTGCGCAGTTGGAACACCGCCGACTGGATCGGGGCGCCCACCCGGGTCGGCGACAAGATCGCCCGGCTGATCGGGGCCGCGCCCGGCGAGGTGACGGTGGCGGATTCCACCACGGTGAACCTCTTCAAGCTGGCGGCGGGCGCCTGTTCCCTGCGGCCCGGGCGGACCACGATCCTCTCGGAGGCCGGAAACTTCCCCACCGACCTCTACGCCGTGCAGGGCCTGGGCGCCCTGCTGGACGGCCGCGTGCGGCTGAAGACCGTGGCCCCTGACGAGCTGATCGGCGCGATCGACGAGGACACCGCCGCCGTCGTCCTCACCCAGGTGCACTACAAGACCTCACGGCGCTGGGACCTCGCCGCCGTGACCGACGCCGCCCACGCCAAGGATGCGCTGATGCTGTGGGACCTGTGCCATAGCGTCGGCGCCGTCGCCGTCGATCTGAACGGGGCGCGGGCCGACCTGGCGGTGGGCTGCAGCTACAAGTACCTGAACGGCGGACCGGGCGCGCCGGCCTTCCTGTTCGTGGCCGCCCGCCACCAGGCGGCGATCCGCTCGCCGCTCACCGGCTGGATGGGCCACGCCGAGCCCTTCGCCTTCGAGGACGGCTACCGCCCTGCCGCCGGCATCCGCGGCCAGGTCACCGGCACGCCGCCTATCCTGGGCCTGGCGGCGCTGGAGGCCGGCGTCGATCTGCAACTCCAGGCCGATCCGGCGCTGGTGGAGGCCAAGGGCCTGGCCCTTGCGGAGCTGTTCATCGCCGAGGCCCTGGCGCGGGCCGGCGACGCCGACCTGGCGCTGACCGGGCCCCGCGACGCCGCGGCGCGCGGCCTGCATGTCTCCTTCGCCCACCCGCAAGGCTACGCCGTGGTGCAGGCGATGATGGCGCGCGGCGTCGTCGGCGACTTCAGGGCCCCCGACATCGCCCGCTTCGGCTTCTCGCCCCTGTTCCTCAGCTACGCCCAGGTCTGGGACGCTGCCGAGACGCTGGCCCAGGTGCTGGCCGGCCGGGCCTGGGACCGCCCGCAGTTTCAACGCCGGGCGGCCGTGACCTGAGGCGAGCGACCGGGCCCGGCAACGCAACTTCCGGTCGTAACCTTACGTCAGTACTTTATGGCGATCCTATGAGGCGAGAGGAGGACCCGCAGATGTCTCCCCGCCAAGGAAACGCCCGCGCGGCGCTGGACCTGTTCCCGCACGCAGTGGCTCTGGCTGTTCAGACCAGCCGGAATATCGTTATCCAGGTCTCGGGCCTGGCGATGGTGGTGCTGACCGCCCTGCCCGTGACGCCCTGGCCCTACGTCATGGGCTGGACCATGGTGGCGGTCTCCGTCCTGGCCTCCGAAGACCTTCTGCTGCGCCAGGTGGCGCACAACGGCCGCTTCGCCGCCTTTGCGTCGCGGGTCGCGCCGGTGCTGCGCGTCCTGGCCACCGTCCTCTACGCCCTGGCGGCTCTGGCCCTGATCAGCCGCGGCGGCCCGGTCCAGCGCCTGTTCGCCTTCGCCCTGATGAGCGTCTCGATGGTGCATGTGCTCATGCGCTACTACCGCACGCGCTGGGTGCTGATCGCGAGCCTGTCGCCCTACATCGCCATCCTGGGCCTGATCGCCTTCGGCCAGGCGCGCACGGAACTCATCGCCGGCCACACGCTGGGCGCCATCGCCGCCGGCTTCACCCTGCTGCTGTTCGCGGTGCAGTTCTGGTCGGCCCGCGCCCAGCTCGCGGCGTCCTGGGACGAGCTCATGCGCGCCCGGCAGGCGGCGGAGGAGCGCGAGCGCGCCGCCGAGGCGGCCAACCGCGCCAAGTCCAACTTCCTGGCCACCATGAGCCACGAGCTGCGCACGCCCCTGAACGGCGTCCTGGGCATGGCCCAGGCCCTGACCACCGAACGCCTGACCCAGGTGCAGCAGGAGCGGGTGAAGATCATCCGCCGCTCCAGCGAAAGCCTGCTGGCGGTGCTGAACGACCTCCTCGACCTGTCGAAGATCGAATCCAGCGCGCTTGAGCTAGAAATGGCCGAGTTCGACCTGGAGCATTTGGTGCGCGGCGTGGTGGCCGCCTACCGTCCGCTCGCCGACAAGAAGGACCTGGCGTTCCACTTCGAGATCGGCGAGGACGCCTGCGGCCGCTACATGGGCGACTCCGCGCGCATCCGCCGCGTGCTCTACAGCCTGGCCGACAACGCGGTGAAGTTCAGCGAGGCCGGCGGGGTGACCCTGACGGTCGCGCGCACCGCCGGCGAGGTGGTGTTCACGGTGACCGACACCGGCATCGGCATCGAGTCCCACGACCTGGAACACCTGTTCGAAGGGTTCTACCAGGCCGACTCCGGGAGCACGCGGCGCTTCGGCGGCGCGGGCCTGGGCCTGGCCATCTGCCGCGAGATGACCCAGCTCATGGGCGGCGTCATTGAGGCGGCGAGCGAGCCCGGCGTCGGCTCGACCTTCGTTGTGCGCCTGCCGCTCACGCCGGCGGTGGCCCGCGAGGAGCCCGTCCGCCCCGCCGAAGACGCGGCTGAGCCTCAAGCGGCGAGCGAGCTGCGCGTGCTGGCCGCGGAGGACAACGACACCAACCAGCTCGTGCTGAAGACCCTCTTGGCCCAGGCCGGAATCACCCCGACCCTGGTGGCGAACGGTCGCCAGGCGGTGGAGGCGTGGGAGGCCCAGCACTGGGACATCATCCTGATGGACATCCAGATGCCGATCATGGACGGGGTGGCCGCGACCTTCGCCATCCGCGAACGGGAGCGCACGACCGGCCGGCCGCGCACCCCGATCCTGGCGGTGACCGCCAACGCCATGACCCATCAGGTAGCGGAATACGAGACGGCCGGCATGGACGGCATGGTCCCCAAGCCGATCGACATCGCCGCCCTGTTCGGCGCCATGGAGCAGGCCCTGGAGCCCCCGGCGGACGCATCGGAAGGCCAGGCGGCCTCGGTCGCCTGACAGCGCCAACCGGCGCCGGGAGGCCATGTTCGGCATCGGTCGGCAGGTTCGCGGCCCGATCGTTCCCCGCCTTGAAGCTGCGACTCAGGGTTCGTCGCGATCCCTGCGGCCCGGCGCCTCGGTCTGCCGCCGGGCTTCGCTCTTTGCCCGCTCGAGGAAGGCCGCCGCGATGCCCCGGTAGCTGTCCCGCTCGTCATCGGAGCGCGCCGCATCGGACAGGCGGGAGAAGTGGCAGGCTCGCTCGGCGTAGATTCGGCTGCTGGACATCCGTCCGATCTATACGGAACACCGATATCCGAGGAGTTGGCATCCGGTCGCAGCCGCTGCGGCCGATTGGCGCTCCGGCGGCCCTGCCCTGCGAAGCGCTTCCACGAGGCAGGATGGCGGTGACGGAGGGATTCGAACCCTCGATACCCTTTCAGGTATGACGATTTAGCAAACCGTTGCCTTCAGCCACTCGGCCACGTCACCTTGTTGAAAACGCTCGGGATTCCTCCCGGCGTCATCGCCCCGCCGCGGGCCCGGATCGATGGGCCGCGGCGGGATCGCGGTTTCTAGCCGACGATGAAGGTTCTGCCTAGACGGCTAGCGCGGCGTTGCGGCGGCGAAGCAGGCCGCCCAGGCCGAAGAAGCCCAGGATCAGCATGGCCCACGTCGTCGGCTCGGGGACCGCGTCGGCGTGGTAGAGGAAGTTGTTCGGCCCCTCGGCGACGCCAGAGGCCGTGACGACCACGTCGCCGGCGTCGTTGAGCCCGAACGCGGAGGTGGAGGTCGCCCCCAGGACGTCGATGTCGGTGAAGGCGTCGGCGACGCTGTTGAACACAAACGCATGGCTGTCACCGCCGGCGTCCATCCATTCGCCGGACACCAGGCCATTGTTGTTGATGTCCTCGAACACCGTGCCGACGCTGCCCGCGTCCGGCGCCTGGAAGAAGCTGTAGGCGCCGCCCTGCTCGATGAAGCCCTCCTGGACCCCGCCGACGATGGCCCAGCCGGCCACCGTACCGTCGTCCTCGATCCCGCGCGCCGCCGTGCGCGTCGAGCCGGGCGCCGTGAGCGTGGTGAAGGTCGAGCCGTCGAGGACGTAGCCCAGCAGCGGCGTGGTGGCGCCGGGCCCCGAGTAGTAGTCGCCGACGATGGCCCCGGTCGCGTTCACGCCCTGGGCGATGCCGTGGAGAGGAACCCCGGTGTTGGGATTCTGCAGGGCCGTGACCGCGCCGCCGGTGGTGCGCGTGAACTGGGTGTCGGTGTTGATCGCGCCGGCCGCGTCGGTCGCGTAGCCGATGACGGTGTTGGAATTGTCGATCGCTCGACCATAGGTGGCGAACAGGCCGTTCGCCGAGAAGGTCGTGTAGTTCCCCGCCGCGTCCCGCACAAAGCCGAGGCTGCTGCCGTTGGCCTCGGCGATATTGCCGGTCATCCAGCCCGCGTTGTTGATACCCAGCACCGAGGTCGTTCCCCCGGCCGGATCCACATAGGAAGGGATGGGCGTCAGAGTGGCCGCCTGCGCGCCTCCGAAGGCCCCGACACAGGCGATCGCCGTCGCCGCCAGAAGTCCAAAACGCTTGGTCATGATCGCTTGCCCTCAATGCCACGGGCAAGCTTTACGCTACCGCCCTGGGGGCAAACTGGCGCGGCAGGTTACATTTACAAGCGCCCTCACCCTATGGTTGAAAACCTCGCAGGTGGCGTGAGAACGGCCCCTGATCAGGCTGCGAGGGCTCTCACACGGCGGCGCAGGCCGGCGCCCACGGCCCCGAAGCCCATGATCGTCAGGGCCCAGGCGGCCGGTTCGGGGACGCCGGCCTGCTGGATGTTGGGGCCGAGGGTCGCGCCGATCACCCCGGAGACAGTTCCGCCCGGCGTCGCGCGCTTTACATCGACCGCGAAATAGATCGGCTGATCGTTGCTGGCGGTCGACGTCAGGCTGCCGGCCGAGATGTCGAAGGCGAGCTGGCCGATCTGCGGCGTCGTCCCGGCGCGCGGATCCCAGTCGACCACATAGGAGAAGCCGCCGAGTTGCGAGACGCCGAGCGCGTTGGGGGCCGCGGGGCCTTCGAGGTGGCTTTGGGCCGTATGTGGGCTGTAGGCGAAGAAGTCGCCGGAGATCCCGGTCGTCGTGATCGGCGAGCCCATCGCGTCAAACGCCACCGCGTCCCAGCCGTTGTCGCCCTGGTCGAAATAGACGCCGTTGGCGAGGTCCACGGCGATGTGCAGGCCTCCGGCGCCGCCCGGGGTTACGGTCACCGTGCCGTAGGACGACAGTCCGCAGCCCGCCCCGACGCAGTCGTCGACGTCGAGCAGATAGGTGGCGGCGTGGCCGGCGCCGGCGCATCCCAGCGCCAAGGCCCCCAGCACGCCCGCAGTCCACTTGCTCATCGCACTCATCGTCCGCCGTCCCCGCTCACATGCACAGCGCACGCCTACTGCCTTGATTCGCCGGGACTATCTCCCGACCAGCGGTTGCAGAACCGACTGCTTCAGCCGTGGGCGAGCCATTCGCGGGCCTGGCGCTGCGCTTCGGCCACCTCGTCGGACGCCATCTCTTCGGAGAGCTCCTTGCGGTAGACCTTGGCTTCCACCGAACCGCGCATGGCGGCCAAGTTGAACAGCATGTGGGCCGAAACGTAATCCAGCGGCGCGCCGCCCTGCCCCGTCGAATAGAGCAGGCCCAGACGGAAGAGTTCGTCGCCCGAGGCTTCCGCGCTGGGCAGCGGCAGCCCTTCGTTGGCGACCTGCATTTGCGCAAGCATGACCTTTGTCCCTTCAACAGCCGGCTGGTGTCCGTTCTGGACGCCGATGTCCGGCCTTGGCAGGGGCATGGAAACAGGCGCGCGCTGAACACATGGTTAAGGCGACTGTTGTCAGGCCTTCATCTTGCCACAGGTGTTAAAAGGTCGCAGTTCCCAGGCGAAGACGGCTGCTATCCAGGTCTCCACGGGGATCGTCGGCGGGCGCGAGGGCATTTGCACTGAACCTGTTCAGGCGCAGTTCAGGCGTAGCTGACAGTGTAAGCATCGACCGAGACGCCTTTTTGAGGATGATTGGCGAAATGCGCCGCGCGATCCCGCTTCTGGCCGTCATTGCGCTCTCAGCCGGACTCCTGGCTGGGGCCGGCGACGCTATGGGGAAGGACCACCAGGGGGGCCACCGCGAGGAGGGTCACCGGGAGCAAGGCCCCGGGCGCGGCGAGGGCGGCCGCTGGGCGCCGGGCCGCCAGGGGCCGCCGGGCCAGGCCTATCGCGGCGAGGACTACCGCGGCGGTGGCGGCGGCTACGAACCCCGCGGCTACCCGCAGGGCGGCGACACCAGAATGGATCCCAGAAACGACCCGCGCTACGGCTACCGCGCCGACCCGCGCTATGACCCGCGCGCCTATGCGGCCCCGCCCAGCTATGGCGGCGCGGCCCGGCGCGGCGGCTATCTGGGCCCCGGCGCCGGCGGCGAGGTGATCCAGGACCCCGGCCGGTTCCGTCTGCGCCCGCCGCCCCGCGGCTATGAGTGGGTGCGCACGTCGCGAGGCATGGCGCTGGTGTCGCAGTCCACCGGCCAGGTCTTCGACGTCGTGCCCTACTAGAGGCCAGCCCTCCCCGAACGGGAGGGATGATCAGCCGAGCTTGGCGCGCAGCATCTGGTTGATGACGCCGGGGTTGGCCTTGCCGCCGGTCTCCTTCATCACCTGGCCGACGAACCAGCCGATGGCCTGGGGCTTTTCCTTCACCTGCGCGGCCTGGCCTGGATTGGCCGCGATCAGCTTGTCGATGATGGCTTCCAGGGCCCCGGTGTCGGACACTTGGCGCAGGCCCTGCTTCTCGACGATCTCGGTCGCCGAGCCCTCGCCCAGCCACATCCGCTCGAAGACGTCCTTGGCGATCTTCGAGGAGATCACCCCCTCCTCGATCAACTGGACGAGCTCGGCGATGGCGGCCGGGAAGATCGGACTGTTCTCGATGTCGATGCCGCCGGCCGTCAGGCGCGCCGCCAGGTCGTTGGTCACCCAGTTGGCGACCAGCTTGGCGTCGCGGCCCTGGGCGGCGGCCTCATAGAAGTCGGCCCGGGCCTGCTCGGTGATCAGCACCTGGGCGTCATAGGCGGTGAGCCCGTACTGGCTTTGCAGGCGCGCCTTCTTGGCGTCCGGCAGTTCCGGCAGGGTCGCCTCGATGCGCTTCACCCACGCCGGGTCGAGCTCCAGGGGCAGCAGGTCGGGGTCGGGGAAATAGCGATAGTCGTGCGCCTCTTCCTTGGAGCGCATGGAGCGCGTCTCGCCCTTAGTGGGGTCGAACAGCCGGGTCTCCTGATCGATCTTGCCGCCGTCCTCCAGGATCTCGATCTGGCGGCGGGCCTCGTATTCGATGGCTTGCTGGATGTAGCGGTAGGAGTTGACGTTCTTGATCTCGCAGCGCGTGCCGAGGTGGCTGAAACTGCCGGTCGCGCGGAACTTCTCGTAGTCGCCGGGGCGGCAAACCGAGACATTCACGTCGGCG
Organism: Phenylobacterium sp.; assembly: GCF_035569475.1. GTDB lineage: Bacteria > Pseudomonadota > Alphaproteobacteria > Caulobacterales > Caulobacteraceae > Phenylobacterium. The sequence continues at coordinate 3,347 of NZ_DATMNA010000099.1, read as the reverse complement.
CGCAGATTGCCCTTCTCCATGTCGCCATCGCAGGTGCCGAGATAGACCAGGATGGTCCTGAGCTTCTTCACATAGGCCGCGGCTTCCTCGGAGGAGCGCATGTCCGGCATGGAGACGATCTCCATCAGCGCGGTGCCGGCGCGGTTCAGGTCGGCGTAGGTGGCGTTGGGGTCCTGATCGTGCAGGAGCTTGGCGGCGTCCTGCTCCAGGTGCAGCCGCTCGATGCGCACCGTGAAGGTCGAGCCGTCGTCATGCTCGACGATCACCTCGCCCGCGCCCACGATCGGGTCCTTGTACTGGCTGATCTGATAGCCCTGCGGCAGGTCGGGGTAGAAGTAGTTCTTCCGGTCGAAGTGGCTCTTCAGGTTGATCTGCGCCTTCAGGCCGAGGCCGGTTTTCACGGCCTGCTCGACGCAGTGGCGGTTGATCACCGGCAGCATGCCCGGCATGGCGGCGTCCACCAGGCTGACCTGCGTGTTGGGGCCCGCGCCCGCGCCCACCGCCGCGCCGCTGAACAGCTTGGCGTTGGAGGCCACCTGGGCGTGGACCTCCAGGCCCAGGACGATTTCCCACGAGCCGGTGCGGCCTTCGATCAGCTTGCTCTTCTCAGTCATGCCGTTTCCCTAGCGCCGACCGGGCGAAAGCGGAAGGCTGAGCCCGCTCGCTGGGGCCGGTCTGCGCAATTCGTGACTCAAGCGTCACCTTGCGCGCGGCGGCGAAAGAGGCCATCAACTCCCCTGCGGACGAAGAGGCTGGGAGCCGATCTCGACAAGCTGAACCAAACGAGCAACGTTCGTAATATCGCCGTTTTTTTGGGCGAGCCAAATTGCCGCGCTTATTGCTTCGTTCTTGCGCGGCGCCCCGCGGTCGCACTCATGCTTCGCGGACACATCATTGGGGAAGGACCCACAAGCCATGAAGACCAAGCTCGTTGCGGGCCTTGCCGCCCTCGCGACCCTCGCCGCCATCCCGGCCTTCGCGCAAACCGCCCCGGCCGCCGGCCCGATGTCGGTCGACAAGTCCACCATCGGCGCCATCTGGGCCGACGAAAAGGGCAAGGCCGTCCTGCAGAAGGACGTCCCCGGCATCGAACAGTACATGGACCAGATCAAGGACATGACGCTGGCCCAGGTGGCTCCCATGAGCCAAGGCGCCATCGACGACGCCAAGCTGAAGCAGATCCAGGCCGACCTCGACAAGGCCGCCGGGAAGTAAGACGGATCGCCGGCCTTCCGCACCCCGTGCGGGAGGCCGGCTCATTCCGCGGGCCGGACGCTAGGGTTTGGCCGGTTGCAGGCTGGCTGCCGTCTGTGCGATCGCGGCCGGCGCCGGCTCTTTGAGAAGCGGCGTGATCAGGGCGTCGAAGCTCTCGTCGTTGAACGCCCCCGCCGCCGCGAAGCGGACGACACCCGCCCGATCGATGACGTAGCTGGTCGGCACCGCGCCCTTTATCCCATAATCCCGGCCAGAGACGCTGGTGCCGAGCGCGTAGGACAGCTTTTGCTGGAGCGGCTCCAGCTTGCGCGCCGGAAAGCTGAGTTCGGTCGTGACGGCGTAGATCTTCAGGTCCGTCCCCGGATGGGTGCGCAGGTAGGTCTCGAACGTCACCATCTCGGCCTTGCAGGGCGTGCACCAGGTCGCCCAGCGGTTTATCACGACCACCTTGCCTTTCAGGTCGGCGGAGGTGACGGCCGTCTTGTTCAACAGGTTGATGGCGTAGGGCTTGGCGAGTTTGCCGACCTCGTCGGGCGCAGGCGCGGCGCGGGCGGCGCCCGCCACCAAGACCATGGTCGCGGCCAAGCCGCAGATCTTGCCGACGTTCATGTCGCCCTCTCAAGCTCTTCGGCGCCGCTCAACCGAAGGGCGCCGAGTCAGCCTACCACCACTTCTGCGGCCTGGCCTGGAAGTTGGCGGCCTTTTCCAGCGCCCCGCCCAGCGAGAACAGGGTGCCCTCATCGAGGGCGCGGCCGATGAGTTGCAGGCCGAGCGGCAGGCCCTGGGCGTCGAGCCCCGCGGGCACGCTCATCCCCGGCAGGCCGGCCAGGTTCACCGTCACCGTGAAGATGTCGTTCAGGTACATGGCCAGCGGATCGTCCGAGCGGTCGCCGAGGCCGAAGGCCGCGCTGGGCGCGGTCGGCGTCAGCAGCGCGTCGACCTTCTGGAACGCCTGGTCGAAGTCGTCGGCGATGCGGCGGCGCACCTTCAGCGCCTTCACGTAGTAGGCGTCGTAGTAGCCGGCCGAGAGGACGTAGGTGCCGATCAGGATGCGGCGCTTCACCTCCGCGCCGAAGCCCTCGGCGCGGGACTTCTCGTAGGTGTCGGTGAGGTTGCCGCCCTCGACGCGCAGGCCGTAGCGCATGCCGTCGTAGCGGGCCAGGTTCGACGAGGCCTCGGCAGGCGCCACGATGTAGTAGGCCGGAAGCGCATATTTGGTGTGCGGCAGGCTCACCTCGACGATCTCGCAGCCGGCGTCCTTCAGCCAGGCGATGCCCTGTTCCCACAGGGCGTCGATCTCGGGCGGCATGTTGTCGACGCGGTATTCCTTGGGAACGCCGATCCTCAAGCCCTTCACCGACCGGCCGACAAAGCTCGCGAAATCAGGTGTTTCCACGGGAAGGCTGGTGGAGTCCTTCGGGTCGTGGCCGGCCATGGAGGTCAGCAGGATCGCGGTATCCTGCACCGTGCGCGCCATCGGACCCGCCTGGTCGAGGGAAGAGGCGAAGGCCACGATCCCCCAGCGCGAGCAGCGGCCGTAGGTGGGCTTGATCCCGACCGTGCCGGTGAAGGCGGCCGGCTGGCGTATCGAGCCGCCGGTGTCGGTGGCCGTGGCCCCGAGGCAGAGCTGGGCCGCCACCGCCGCGGCCGAGCCGCCGGACGAGCCGCCGGGGGTCAGCTTGGCGTTGCCGCCCTGGGCGCGCCACGGATTGACCACCGGCCCCCAGGCCGAGGTCTCGTTGGACGAGCCCATGGCGAACTCGTCCAGGTTCAGCTTGCCCAGCATCACCGCCCCGTCGCGCCACAGGTTCGAGGTGACGGTGCTTTCGTAGGTCGGGACGAACTCGCCGATGATCTTCGAGCCGGCGGTGGAGCGCACGCCCTTGGTGCAGAAGAGGTCCTTGATCCCCAGCGGCGCGCCGTCCAGCGGACCCGCATTGCCCGAGGCGCGGCGGGCGTCCGAGGCCTTGGCCATCTCGATCGCCTGCTCCGGGGTCTCCAGAACATAGGCGTTGAGCGCGCGGGCGGCCTCGACCGCCTCCACATGCGCCCGGGTGAGCTCTACCGAGGAGAAGGACTTGTCGTTCAGGCCGTCGAGCGCGGCCTTCAGCGTGAAGGAGGTGAGGTCGGAC
>NZ_DATMNA010000098.1:0-11178 GCF_035569475.1 Phenylobacterium sp. | reverse complement strand
AGCGCGCCCATCATCGGCAGCAACAGTAGGAGCGATGCGAAGATGGCGAGGATCTTCGGCGCGAAGACCAGGGTGGCTTCCTGCACCTGGGTCAGGGCCTGCAGCAGGCCGATGCCGACGCCCACGACCAGGCCCACGATCAGGCAGGGCGCGCCGAGCTGGATGGCGAGCCAGATGGCCTCGCGCCCGACGTCCAGAACCTCGGCGCCGTTCATATGGACCTCTTGGAAAGCTTGACGAATTCGCCTGATCGCGAACACCGCCACCATGGTCCGGCATGGTTAATGAAAGCCTACGGGCTGGGCAGAATCTGCCGATCCAATACCCGCGCCGCCTCGGCCGGCGAGGCCTTCCCCTGGTCGCGGTCGACGCTGTAGTTGGCCGCCTGCATGACCCCGACCGGGATCTTGCCGATCAGCGGCCGCAGGGCCGCGAGCAGACGGCTGTCGTGCGCCCGCTTCGGCGAGATCAGGACCACCGCGTCGTAGGGCGGGATGGCTCCCTTCGGGTCGCCCAGGATCACCAGACGGTCGGCGGCGATGCGCCCGTCGGAGGAGAAGGCGCTGATCACGTCGGCCTCGCCGCCGCCGAGCGCGCGGTACATGAAGGTCGGCTGGTAGGAGCGCTTGGCCTTGAAGCTCAGCCCGTAGGCGGCCTCGACCGCCTTCCACTCCGGCCGCGACAGGAACTCCAGGTCCGACCCCAGGGCCAGCTTCGGCGCCGCCCGAGCCAGGTCGGCGATCGACGCGACGCCCAGCGCCTTGGCGCGGTCTGGGCGCATGACGAAGGCGTAGGCGTTCTCGAAGCCCAGCGAACCCAGGACGGTGACGCCGTCGCGCGCCTTCAGCTCGGCGGTCAACTCTTTCAGGACCTCGGCGCGACCGGGATTGTCCTTGCGGTTCAGCACGTTGGTCCACAGGGTCCCGGAATAGTCGACATAGGCGTCGATCTCGCCGGCGGCCAGCGCGCGATAGGCGACGGCGGAGCCCAGGTCCTCCTTGCGGCTGACCTGCGCGCCGGCGCGCTCCAGACGCGAGGCCATCAGCTCGGCCAGGATGTACTGCTCGGAGAAGTTCTTGGCGCCGACCGTGTAGGCCTGGGTCCGGTCCAGCCCCGCGGCCAGGGGGGCGACAGCGGCCGCCACGCCCGCCAGCAGGCCCGCCGCGCCGATCAGCACCAGCCGCAGGCTGCGCCTTCGGGTCCCCGCCTCGATCAGCCCCAGGAGCTGGTCGGCGGCCAGCGCCAGCACCGCCGAGGCCGCGCAGCCGAACAGCACGAACACCCAGTTCTCGGTTTGCAGTCCGGCGAAGATGTAGTTGCCCAGGCTGGTCTGGCCGACCGGCGTCGAAAGCGTCGCGGCCCCGATGGTCCAGACCGCCGCAGTGCGCACGCCCGCCATGATCACCGGCGCGGCCAGCGGCAGCTCCACCTGGACCAGGCGCTGGCGCGAGGTCATGCCGACGCCGTCGGCCGCCTCCTTGATCGCCGCGTCGACGCCCAGGATGCCGGCGGCGCCGTTCCGCAAGATCGGCAGCATGGAATAGAGCGTCAGCGCCAGCAGGGACGGCAGGAAGCCCAGCGCCGAGAAGCCGTGGCCCAGCGTCGCCTTGCTCAGCATCGAGAGCGCCAGCAGCAGCGGATAGAACAGAGCCAGCAGGGCCAGGCTCGGAATGGTCTGGATCAGGCTCGCCCCGGCCAAGACCGGCCAGCGCAGCCGCGCGCTGCGGCTGGCGGCGATCGCCAGCGGCAGGCTGATCGCCACGCCCAGCGCCAGCGCGCTGAAGCTCAGCAGCACGTGCCAGCCGAGGTACTCGGGCAGCAGGGCGAAAGCCTGGGAAAGCCGCGGGCTCATGCGGCTCCGTTCGCGGCCGTATCCGGGGCGGCGGCGAGCTTGGCGCGCAGGCGCTCGGCCTGGCGGCGCGGCGCGTCCAGCAGGTCGCGGACGCCGGGGTCGCGGGTCCGGGCCAGCAGGTCGCCCGGCGTTCCGTCGGCGATGATCGCGCCGTCGCGCAGCACCACGATCCGGTCGGCCAGCAGCACGGCCTCGGCCATGTCGTGGGTGACCATCACCGTGGTCAGGCCCAGCCGGTCATGCAGGCCGCGGTAGTCGGTCCCCAGGGCGTCGCGGGTCAGGGGATCGAGCGCGCCGAACGGCTCGTCCATCAGCATCAGCTTCGGCTCGGCGGCGAGCGCGCGGGCCACGCCCACCCGCTGGCGCTGGCCGCCGGAGAGCGCGGCGGGCGGGCGCGATCCCACCTCCAGCGGCAGGGCGACGAGGCCCAGGAGATTCGCTACCCGCCCGTCGATCCGCGTCCGGTCCCAGCCCAGCAGCTTCGGCGTCACCGCGATGTTCTCGGCCACCGACAGGTGTGGAAAGAGGCCCACCTCCTGGAAAACGTAGCCGATCTTGCGGCGCAGCAGGTGCGGCTCGGCCGCCGCGACGTCAGCGCCCAGCACCCGCACGATCCCCGCATCCGGCGTCACCAGCCGGTTGATGGTCTTCAGAAGGGTGGTCTTGCCGGAGCCGGAGCCGCCGACCAGGGCGGTGAACACGCCCGCTTCGATGGAAAGGTCCACGCCGGCCAGGGCCGCGTGCGCGCCGTAGCGCTTCTCAACCCCCGAAAGTTCGATCACCGGCCCCGCCATGGGCAAGGCCTAGCATGACGAAAGTTCCGCCCCCAGCGCGAAGCGCGGTCGGGGCGAGCAACCCGCTACGCCGTCAGATCGGCATCCGCAGGATTTCCTGGTAGGCGCTGATCACCTGATCGCGGATCGCCATCACCGTCGTCAGGCTCTGCTCGGCGGAGGACACGGCGGTCACCACGTCAATAAGCTGGGCCTTGCCCTGCGCCTGGGCGGTCATCTGGGTCTCGGCGGCCTTGGTCGCCTTCATGGCGTCCGACATGGCCGACTTCAGGATCTCGCCGAACCCGCCGCCGGGCGCCATGGCCTCCGCGCCGGCGGCGCCGGGATCGACGGTCATGGCCTTCTGGACGGCGCCGTAGGCCTTGGCGGCGGCGAGCGGGGTCATCATCGGTCAGCCCTCCGCTATGGCTTCAGGAGATCGAGGGTGCGCGTCGCCATGGCGCGCGACGTCTCGATGACGTTGAGGTTGGCCTCGTAGGCGCGTTGCGCGTCGCGCATGTCCATCGCCTCGATCAGGGGGTCGACGTTGGGGGTCTTCACATAGCCGGTGGCGTCAGCCGACGGGCTCTTGGGGTCATAGGCTGAGTTGAACGGCGACTGGTCGGGCACGGCGCGGACCATCTTCACGCCCGTGCCGCCGCCGGCCACCGGCGTCGCCTGGAACACCGGGGCCTGGCGCCGGTAAGGGTTGCCGCCCGGGGTCTTGGAGGTGGAATTGGCGTTGGCCAGGTTCTCCGCGATGATCCGCATCCGCGCCTGCTGGGCGCGAAGCGCGGAGACCGCGATCGACTGGGTGGTGTTGAGCGTGGTGGAATCGTTGGCCATCTGGCGTCCTTATCCTCTGGCTCAGGTCCCGGGCTTCTTGATGGCGAGCTTCAGGAACCCGGCCGCCTGCTGGTAGACGCCGACGGCGGCGTCATATTCCATCCGGGTGTCGGTGAGCTTGACCATCTGGTCCTCGAGGACCACGCCGTTGCCGTCCATGGTCTCTTCGGAGTCCGGCGACTTCACGGTCTTGACGACCGCGCCGGCAGGGCCGATCCGCGCGCCGGGCGCCTGCATGTGGCCGGGCCGGGTGACGGCCATGACGCCAGCCGGCGCGGCGGCGGCGGGGCTCGTCGCGGCCTGAACCTGGGCATGGAAGCTGAACGGCTTGAGGTCGCGGGCCGCGTAGCCCGGGGTGTCGGCGTTGGCGACGTTCTCGGCGATGACCCGCTGCCGGTCGGAGAGGTACCCCAACCGGTTCTTCAACATCGAGAGGATGGGAACGTCGGTGATGTCCATGAGCGGCATGGTGAAGAAACAGGGTTAACCCCGACTTAAGGGACTCAGCGGTTTCCTGGCGCTCCAACCATTGAAGACAGCCGCAGAAGCGCATGGTCACCGAATTCGTCAGAGCCGTCTTCGCCCTCGTCCTCACCCTCGGCCTGATCGGCCTGGGGGCGGTCGCGCTTCGCCGCTATGGCCCAGGCGCCCTCTCCCGCTTGGCCCGCCCCAAGGCCGAGCGCCGCCTCGCGGTGATCGAGAGCCTGGTGCTCGACCCGGCGCGCCGCCTGGTCATCGTCGCCATCGACGGGCGAGAGCAGCTCCTCCTGTTGGGCGAGGGCCAGCCGGTCTCGGCCCTCGACGCCCCGAAGAGGAAGGCCTGATGCTCGAGCTGTTCAAGGCGATCCGCGGCCTGCCGGCCGAGGACTGGCGGCGCGCGGCGATCCTGGCGGCGCTCACCACGCTCGCCAGCCTCGCCTTCCCCGCCGCGGCCATCGCCCAGGCGGTGAACATCAACCTCGGCACCGGCGGCGGCCTCACCGAGCGGGTCGTGCAATTGATCGGGCTGATGACGGTGCTGTCGCTGGCGCCCTCGATCGTCATCATGACCACCGCCTTCGTCCGCATCGTGGTGGTCCTCAGCCTGTTGCGCACGGCGCTTGGCCTGCAGCAGAGCCCGCCCAACTCGGTGGTCATCTCGCTGGCCCTGTTCCTCACCGCCATCGTGATGGGCCCGACCCTGCAGAAGTCCTATGACGACGGCATCAAGCCGCTGATGAACCAGCAGATCGAGCTGCCGGCCGCCTTCGACGCCTCGGCGGCGCCGGTGAAGGCCTTCATGCTGTCGCAGGTCGACCAGGGCGACCTGGCGCTGTTCATCAAGCTCTCGCGCATCCCCAAGCCGGCCACCGCGCTCGCCACTCCGATCCAGGTGGTGACGCCGGCCTTCATGATCTCGGAGCTGAAGCGCGCCTTCGAGATCGGCTTCCTGCTGTTCATCCCCTTCCTGGTCATCGACCTGGTGGTGGCCAGCGTGCTGATGAGCATGGGGATGATGATGCTGCCCCCTGTGGTGGTCAGCCTGCCGTTCAAGCTGATCTTCTTCGTCCTCGTCGACGGCTGGCGGCTGGTGGCGGGAAGCCTCGTGCAGAGCTTCCACACCGTCCCCGGGACCTAGGCCCGTCATGAGCCACGACCCCGGGCCGTGGCGGCAGGATCCGCCGGAGCCGCCGCCCCGCCCGCCGCGCGGTCGCCTGCCGATCCTCCTGGCCGTCGCTGCGGCTGTCGCCCTCCTCGTCTGGGTCCTGGCCCGCGCCTTCCCGGAGAACCTGAGGACCGGCGAGGACTGGGCCTGGGTGGCGCAGGCGGCGCTGGTGGTTCTGGTCGTGGGCACGGGCGTCTTGCGCCTCAGCCGCGGCCGCTGGAGCGAGCATCTGCGCCACGCCGCTGCCTGGCTCGCGATCATCGCCGTGCTGGCCTTGGGCTACGCCTACCGCACCGAGCTTCAGGGCGTCGTCCAGCAGGTGCAGGGCGCCTTCGGGCCCGGCGTGCCGATCGCCACCGCCGCGCACGAGCTGGTGGTCAACCAGGATGACCAGGGCGGCTTCATCGTCATCGGCGAGGTCAACGGCCACAAGGTCCGCTTCCTGGTCGACACCGGCTCCAGCGACACGGTGCTGGCGCCCGCCGACGCCGGGCGGCTGGGTCTGGACGTCAGGTCGATGCATTTCGACCGCACCGCGGAAACCGCCAACGGCTTGGGCTATGGCGCGCCGTTCACCGCCGACAGCCTGCAGGTGGGCCCGATCCGGATGGACAATGTGCCCATGGTCATCAACCAGGCGCCGATGAGCGCCTCGCTGCTGGGCATGACCTTCCTCAGCCGGCTGGACTCCTTCGAGGTCCGCGGCCGCAAGCTCTACCTCAAATGGAGCGACGCCCGGACGCCGGCGCCGTAGCTTAGTCTGGAGCCCGCGCCTTTCCTGCAACGAGCGGCGTAGGCTGGTCAGGGCTCGCAGGTCGCCTTTGGGCGTTCTGCGTCCGGGCGCGAGGACCATCCTCGACGCCGTTGCTGATGGTCGCGGAGTCCGGTTACGGGAGTCGCGGGCATACCAGTGTCGCCGGGGGGCAAATGGACACGCGCACGTCGGAGAGTCGCGGGATATTCCTGCTGAGACTGCTTCTGGGCGTCCTCTTCATCGCTCACCTCTACTGGAAGTTGGCCGTTCTTCCCGGAGGCGTGGAGGCTTGGTGGGGCAATCTGCTGAAGGCTGGATATCCGGCCGTTGTGCCCGCCTATGTGCTGTCGGCGGAGCTGGCGGGCGCGCTGCTTCTGATCCCGGGGGTGCTGACGCGCTACGTGGCGCTCTATGCCATCCCGATGATGGTCGGGGCTGCGCAGTTCTGGCTCGTGCGCAAGGGCTTCTATTTCACCAAGGCCGGAGCGGAGCTGCCCCTGGTATGGCTGGCGCTGCTTGCGCTGCAAGCGATCATGGGCGACGGCGCTTATGCGCTGGTCAGATCGCCCGGTTGGGGTTCGCTCGCGGCGCGGGTGGGTTTGGCCGCCCGGGCCCGCTGACCACCTCGTGGAGACGTCCGGCGGGTCGGCTCGCCCGCGCGGCTCAGGCGCCGGCGAGCCTCGGAGTCGGAAACGCCCAGGTCCTCGAACAACGCCTCGAGGACATCCTCCTTGCCCAGGAACGGCAGCTTGAGGCTATCGGCAAGCTTTTCGCCCAAGCGTGGTCTTTCCGCGCGCCGGAAGCCCTCCGACAACGACGAACGGAAAGCTCACGCCGGGCTCTAGAGATCCGGCGTCTCGCCCTTGCGCGCCGCGCGGCGGCTGGGCATGGCCTTGGCCAGCTCCGCCGCGTCCAGCTTGCCGTCGTGGTTGGTGTCGAGCTCGTCGAACTTGGCGCGGAGGTAGGCGAGCGGGCCCTTCAGCTCATCCTTCTCGATGAAGCCGTCGAGGTTCGAATCCAGCGAGCCCATCATCTGCGACGCGAACAGCTTGGCCTGCAGGTCGTTGCGCACATGGGTCGTGGTCTCGTCCGCCCAGCGGTAGTTGACCCGGAAGTACATCATCTCGTCCGGCGTCTGCTCGCCCCAGGTGACGTTGCGCTTGGGGTCTGGGTTGGCGGGGTTGTGGACGGAGTTGTCGTAGACCCAGGTGGCGACCAGCTTGGTGCCGGCCTTCACGTGGATCGGCGTCACCGGATCGTAGTCGCGCTGCCAGTTGAAGTCGTACTTCGGAAGGCTGAGCAGCATCTGCTCCTTGCCGTCCGGCGTGACCTCCTTCAGCTCCACGTGGTAGCCGCGGTAGTGGGCGTGCGGATAGAGCGTGTAGAGGTAGGCGTCCGCCGGGAAGGTCAGGTAGGCGACCTCCTGGTGGCGCGCCTCGCCCGCCGGTATCATCAGGGCGAAGGTCGAGATCACCGCCGAGCGCTTGATGTACTCGGGCGGGGACTTCAGCGTGTAGAAGCCGACCTGGGTCTTATCGACCGTCTCGTGGCCCATGGTCGTGTAGTGCATCTGGAAGTGCAGCCGCCCGCCCGCGGGCACCGGGGCGCCGGAGTTGTCGGCCATCACCTGCGGCTGGGCGCCGGGCGTATAGGAGCCCACCGACCCTCCGGGGATCGCCGCGGCCGGCTGGTTCGGGTCCGGCACATGGTTGGAGACCACGTGATGCAGCACCCGCCGGTCGCCGGGCTTCATGGCGATGGCCTTCAGCCAGGTATTCTCCTTGAAGGGATTGTCGATGAGCTGGTTCTGGTACTCGACCAGGCCCGAGGCCGGGACCTTGAAGGCCGGCAGGTCGACGACGACGTCGGGTTTGCCCAGCTCGGGCGGCCATTCCGGCGCGGTCTTGTTGGCGTTGGCCAGCAGCGGGTCGGGCCCATCGCCGCGCGGCGCGCCGGCCTCGATCCAGTGGACCAGGGTCTTGGTCTGCTCGGCCGTCAGGCCCTGGTCGTTCCTGAACACCCCGATGTGCGGGTCGGCGAAATAGGGCGGCATGCGCCGGGTGCGGATCGTCTCGCGGATCATCGGCGAGAAGCCCTTGATCACTGCATAGCTGTTCATGGCGAAGGGGCCGATGCCGCCGTTCACGTGGCAGGAGACGCACTTCTCCTGCAGGATCGGGGCGACCGTCTTCGAATAGGAGATGTCGGCGAACTCGGCCGCATGGGCCTTGTCGGGGAAGGCCACCGGCTTGCCGGCGGTGTCGGCGACGCGGGTGACCGCGGGCTTGCCGCCGGCCAGCAGGGCGTCGACCGCCGCGCCGGCGTGGGCGTCCATCGGCCCGCGGTAGGCCACGGTCCAGGTCTTGGGATCGATCACGAAGACCTCGCCCTCGCGCTGCACGCCGAGCTGCTCGCCGACCAGTTGCTGCTCGTCGATCAGGATCGGGACCGTCAGCTTCTGCTGGGCGGCCTCGGCGGCGACCGCGTCGCGGCTGTCGGCGAGGTTGGAGTCCATCGCCCAGACGACCACGCCCTTGTCCTTGTAGGCGGCGTTGAGCTTCTCCAGCGCGGCCGAGGCCGCCTTGGACACCGGCGTGCCGTTGGTCCGGCTCATCAGCACGATCGCCGGCGTGTAGCCGAAATAATAGAGGTGCTGCGCCAGGCGGGTGTGGTCGGTGAGCTGGAAGTCGTCGACGTGCTGCGGCGTGGCGTTGGGCGTATCGGCCGCGAGGCCGACCGGCGCGGCGAAGGCGGCGATCCCCAGGCTCGCGATCGTCGCGGTGGCCAATAGTGCGCGTTTCATGGCGTCAGCTCCCAGCTTGGCTGCCGTCCGGATATCACTGTTTCCGTGCACGAATGTTGCAGCGGCGACCAGCGGGCGCGCCCTGGCCGTCAAGGTCATCCAGAAGGTGGCGGAGTATTAAATGATTGAAATTTATGGTCTTTTGTAAAACTGGTCCGTCGCGCGCCGGCCGAAATCCGGACGAAGCACAAGGCGAAGTCTGAGCGCATCCGACCGCTACGTCAAAATTTCTCTGCGACCCGGTGTGGGGAGCCTACGCCACGTCATGTGGTTCGAAAGGCGTCCCGCAGCGCCTTGATCCTCGCATTGAGGTCGGCGAGTTCCTCCACGCTCATGCCCGACCTGTCGTACAGGGCGTTGGCCAGGGTCCTGGTCTCCGCGCGAAGAGCGCGGCCCTGTGCGGTAAGCGACACCCTCACCTGCCGCTCGTCCAAGGGGTTGCGTTTTCGCACGACGTTCCCCTGCTGCTCGAGGCGCTTCATCAGGGGGGTGATGGTGCTGGGCTCCAGGTCCAGGCGCTCGGCGATGCCGGTGATGGTCTGGTCGTCGTCCTCCCAGAGGACGTTCATGACGAGGTACTGCGGATAGGTCAGGCCCAAGGCGTCCAGCCACGGCTTGTAAGTGCGGCTGATGGCCATGAACGCGCTGTAGAGCGCGTAGCCGAGTTGCCCGTCCAGAGGCAGGGGAAAAGGGCGCTCCATCAACGTCACTCCGGTCTGAAACTGCGATAATATATATCGCGATAAAAAAGTGCTGGACAAGCGATTTTCATGGAGGTAGCCATTAGTTATTGCGATAATCATTATCGCGCTTCAATCAGGGAGATGAAGTCATGTCGACGACGGGCAGCGCCCATGCGGCGCCCACCGCCATCAAGAACATTGTCCTGGTCCACGGCGGTTTCGTGGACGGGTCGGGTTGGGAAGGCGTCTACGACATCCTGACGAAGGACGGCTACCGGGTCACCGTCGTTCAGAATCCGACGACCTCGCTGGCGGACGACGTCGCCGTCACCCGCCGCGCTCTCGCGGCCCAGGACGGCCCCGCCATTCTAGTGGGCCATTCCTACGGCGGCGTGGTGATCACCGAGGCGGGCGCCGACCCCAAGGTCGAGGGCCTCGTCTACATCGCGGCCTTCGCGCCCGACGCAGGGGAGTCGGTGTCTTCGCTGATCGCCAACCCGCCGCCCGGCGCCCCCACGCCGCCGATCCTGCCGCCGCAGGACGGCTTCCTGTTCCTCGACCGGGCGAAATTCGCCGCGTCGTTCGCGGCCGACGTCGAGCCGGCTCAGGCGGCGTTCATGGCGGACTCGCAGGTCCCGTGGGGCGTGGCCGCGCTGGACGGACAAGTGACGACGCCGGCGTGGAGGTCCCGGCCGAGCTGGTACCTCGTGACCGCTGACGACCGGATGATCCCTGCGCCCGCGCAGCGCCAGATGGCGGGACGCGCCGGCGCGGCGGTCCGGGAAACCGCCGGAAGCCATGCGGTCTATGTGTCGAACCCACAGGTCGTGGCCGACGTGATCGAACAGGCGGCTCAAGCTGCGGCGAAGTAGCTGCGCACGCGAACGCCGGCGCCTGAATGCGATCGGGGTCCCGAAGGTCAGCTTCGGGGCCCCTAGCCATTGGGCCGATCACAAGGAGCTTTAGGCGTGGCAACGTGTGTCGCGTTGCAGGCGCGTCACCGCGGAGATGGGCGCCCAAGGTCGTAGGCGTCCCCCACCTTCGTTCAAAGTCGCACGTGTCCCCAGGCTCGTCAGGTCAGGCGTCGGCCAGGGCGGCATAGGCGTCCAGCGTGCGGGTCGCGAAGACGATGGCGGCGCCGGCGTTGATGCTGACGGCGACGCCTAGGGCCTCCGCGATCTCCTCCTGCGTGGCGCCCAGCTTGCGGGCCGCGTCGGTATGGACCGTGATGCAGCCGTCGCACCGCAGGGTGATCGCGACCGCGATCGCGATCAGCTCGCGGGTCTTCGCGTCGAGCTGACCGGTCTTCGCGCCGGCGCCGCCCATCGCCCCGTAGCCCCTGACCGTCTCCGGGCTGAGCTTGGCGAAGCCACCGACTCCGGCGACGACCTGCTGGCGGTAGGCGTTCCAATCCATCATGTGCATGACGCGGCCTCCTTCATGGCGCACGGTTACGGCGACGGTGCGCCAAATCGCCCTGCTCCGGCCTGAGGGCGCCCTCGCCGCGATGTCGCGCGCCGCCATCATACCCCCGCGACCCCGCTCAAGCTCGGCCCTCGAAGCCGTACGACCCTAGGTTTGTGCTCATGCGGGTCTTCCGCCCGAACTTCGGCGCGGCGCAACCTGGGTCGAGGACCGTGGGGGCGCCCTACCCCTTGGCGCTGCCCGTGGCCGCCTGGGCGGTTTTGGCGGGCGCGGGCTTGGCGGCGGCGGCCGGCGGGGCGGCGGCCTTGGTCGGGCCGGTGGGCGAAGGGCGGGCCTTGAAGCGGGCCTTCATCTTGTCGACCCAGCCGGTGAAGGCCTCGTTGTCGGCGCTAACGCG
>NZ_DATMNA010000097.1:0-6812 GCF_035569475.1 Phenylobacterium sp. | reverse complement strand
AGGCGAAAGCTGGACAGTGGCCACCATCCTCTCCGAAGCCGTGCCGAAGATGGCGCCGAAGTTCTTCGACCTGAACCGCGCGCCCATGGCCGGCGCGCAACCGGCCAAGCAGCCGGCTTAGGGCCAGCCCGCCATCCCTCCTCTTTAGGGGAGGGTGGCCGAGGCGAAGCCGAGGTCGGGTGGGGGTTTGCGGGCCAGGACTCCAAAGTCCGAGCTTGAACGCGACTCCCCCACCCTGGCCGCTGCGCGGCCTGTCCCCCCCTAAAGAGGAGGGATTTCTACATCCTGTGCATCCGCTCCCACTCCGCTCGCGTCAGCTCCCAGTAGAGCGATCGCCGCGTCGCGCCGTCGGGCCGCACGCTTTCCACCTCGCCCATGCGCCGGAAGCCTGCCGCGTCGATGGCCTTGGCGGAGCGGATGTTGTCGAGCGCGGCGGTGAGGCCGATCAGGCGCAGTCCGAGCGTTTCGAACATCCAGGCGATGGCCTGCGCCACGCCGCGGCGGCCCGCGCCTGAGTTCTGCAGGTCCGCCCGCCGCGCCCCGGCCAGCTCGCCAGAGGCCCGCTCGGGCCAGACGGTGATCCGCGAATAGGCGGCCACGGCGCCGGCCTCGTCCAGGGTCACCGTCAGGAGGCAGCGGCCGGCCTGCCGCAGGGCCTCGCTCTCGGCCACCCAAGCGGCGACGCTCTCGCGGGTGAACGGCCGCGGCAGGTCGTAGATCGGGTCGGACACCCGCGGATCCAGGAACAGCGCCAGCAGGCCGTCCACATGCTCGGGCCCGGCCAGGGGCCGCCCCTCGGCCGCGCGCACGGCGGCGCGGATGGCGGCCTCCTCCTCCGGGCTCGCGGTCAGGACGGTGATCGGCGCCGCGCTCATGGGCGGGTCCTCATGACTCCGCGAGCTTCTGCAACGCCTCCCCGTAGAGGCGGCGCACCGTCCACTCCTCCATCGCCGCCGCGTCGAGGCTGTCGTAGAACTCGATGGCCGGGGTGTTCCAGTTGAGCACCGACCATTCCAGGCGCCCCAGGTCGGCGTCCATGCAGCGCTGGGCCAGGCGGCGCAACAGGGCCTTGCCGGCCCCCAGGCCGCGGGCCTCGGGCTTCACGAACAGGTCCTCAAGATAGATCCCCGCCCGGCCGCGGAACGTCGAGTAATTGTAGAACCAGAGCGCGAAGCCCACCGGCTGGCCGTCCGCCTCGGCGATGTCGCAGAAGCAGCGCGGGTTCTCGCCGAACAGGTCGCGGCGGATGTCGGCCTCGGTGGCCTCCACGGCGTGGGCCAGCCGCTCGTATTCGGCCAACCCCTTGATGAACTCCAGGATCAGCGGGGCGTCGGACGAGGCGGCGACGCGAACCTGGACCTTGGGCGCGATGGGGAGCTGGGGCGCGTTCATGGGTTCGCCGGGCTCCCGCCGCCGATGACCACCCCGGGCGGCGGCGGCATCGAGTCGGGCACGAAGAAGTCGGGCATCAGGGGCTGGGTGGGATCGACGCGGTACTTTTCGAAGTCGCGCTCGCCCTCGCCATAGAGGAAGCTGTCGTCGATCAGGAAATTGCCGCTGAACTCGCGCGATGGCTTCTCGAAGATCGCATGCGCCGCGTCGGCCATGATCTCCACCGTGCGGCAGCGGCGCATGCCCTCGTCGCCGGCCAGGGCGAACCTGATCGCCGCCGTGGCGATGCCGGTCCTGGGCCACAGCGCGTTGAAGGCGATGCCGTCAGCCTTGAACTCCGCGGCCATGCCCAGCACGCACATGCTCATGCCGAACTTGGCCATCGAATAGGCCGTGTGTCCGGCGAACCACTTCGGGCTCATGTCCAGCGGCGGCGACAGCATCAGCACATGCGGATTGGCGGCGGCCTTCAGGTGCGGGATGCAGGCCTTCGACGTGAGGAAGGTGCCGCGCGCATTGATCTGGTTCATCAGGTCATAGCGCTTCATGTCCGTGGCCAGCGTGCCGGTCATCGAGATCGCCGAGGCGTTGTTCACGCAGATGTCGATGCCGCCGAACTTCGCCACGGTCGCCTCGACGGCCGCCGTCACCGAGGCCTCGTCGCGCACATCGACGATCAGCGGCAGCGCCTTGCCGCCCGCCTTCTCGATCTCTTCCGCCGCCGTGTAGATGGTGCCGGGCAGCTTCGGATGCGGCTCGGCGGTCTTGGCGGCGATCGCCACGTTGGCGCCGTCGCGCGCGGCGCGCAGCGCGATCGCCAGGCCGATGCCGCGGCTCGCGCCGGTGACGAACAGGGTCTTGCCAGCTAAGCTCATGGGAGTTCCCTCGAAGTCTTACGGCGTATGGCTTTAGGCCGCCGCCCGGTACCAGTCGACGCCGTTCTCGTCCCGCGTCCTCGCGGCCTGGCCGCGGGCGATCAGGCAGTTGAGGTGCGCGAGGCTTTCGCCGGTCGCCAGGCCCAGCAGGTTCTGGTCGATGGTCCTGCGGAACAGGACGTGGAAAACGTCCACCACCCGCTTCGGCTCGGCGATCAGGTCTTGCAGCCGCTTCAGGCCCCGCTCATGGCCGCCGATCAGGTGGTCGATCCGCGCGTGCAGGCCGTGGAACGGGTCGTTGTGAGCCGGCAGCACCAGCACATCGTCGGGGATCCGGGTCTTGATCCGCGCCAGCGAGGTCAGCCAGTCGGTCAGCGGGTCGCCGTCGGGCTCGGTCGGGAATACCGAGACGTTGGAGGAGATCTTCGGCAGCACCTGGTCGCCTGAGATCATCAGCTTCAGCTCAGGGCAGTAGAGGCAGGCGTGCTCGGGGCTGTGACCGGAGCCCACCACCACCCGCCAGGTCCGGCCGCCGATCTCGATCTCGTCGCCGTCGGCCATCCGGTGAAAGCTGTCCGGCAGCGCGTGCAGCCCGCGGCCGAAACCGCCAAACCGGGCCTTGTAGTGTTCCAGCGCATCCTCGTCCCAGCCGGCGGCGCGGAAGAACCGGATCGCGTCCTCCGGCGCCTCGCGCCCGGTGTCGGCGGCCAGCGAGCGGCAGGTCACGAACTCCAGCCGGGTGATCCACAGCTTGGCGTCGAACTTGCGCGTCAGGTAGCCCGACATGCCGATGTGGTCGGGGTGCATGTGGGTGACGAACACCCGGCTCACCGGCTTGCCGGCCAGCGGCCCCGCGAACGCCGCGCGCCAGGCGTCGCGGGTCGCCGTCCCGCCCATGCCCGTGTCGACGATGGCCCAGCCGCCCCTGCCATCAGGCGTGGGCTCCTCGATCGCCCAGACGTTGATGAAGGCCAGCGCCCCGCCCAGCGGCATCCGCAGCCACTTCACGCCCGGCGCGACATCCACCGCCTCGCCGGTCCCGGGGCCATGCTCGAACGGGTAGCTCAGCTTCGGGCGCGGGTGTTCCGCAAAGGTCTGTTCGATACCGTCCCGCAAAAACCTGCTCCCGCGCGTGAGCCACCAGTTTCGACCGCCAGGCGCGCCAGGGCAAATACCTTCGCGGCGGGGCCTCCTCTCCCCCGGCGAAGCCGGGAGGGAGAGGGTAGGGAGAGGGCGGCGCATGCGCGTGATCCGTCAGCGGTCCGTCGAGGGCCCTCGGTTCGTCCGAGGAAGGCGGAAACGTCGAGCCGCCCTCTCCCTACCCTCTCCCTCTGTCGCTGGCGCTCCGGGGAGAGGAGACGATCTTGCCGCCCCTTCCTGCGCCTGAAATAGTCCGCCGCTCAAGTTGCCGGGGATCACCAATGTTCAAGTTCGCCACCGCCTTCGTCGCGGCCACGGCCCTGCTCGCCGCCACCACATCGCAAGCCCAGACGCGGCCCGACCAGGTCGCCTTCCGGGCCCTCTACAAGGAGCTGGTGGAGACCAACACCACGGCCTCGGTGGGCGACTGCACCCTGGCCGCCCAGAGGATGGCCGCGCACCTGAAGGCCGCGGGCTTTCCCGACAGCGACCTGACCATCTTCGCGGCGCCGCAGTTTCCGAAGAACGGCGGCCTGGTGGCCGTCTATCCGGGCAAGGATCCGAAGGCCAAGGCCATCCTGCTGCTGGCCCACCTGGACGTGGTCGAGGCCAAGCGCGAGGACTGGACGCGCGATCCTTTCACCCTGGTCGAGGAGGGCGGTTACTTCTACGGCCGCGGCGCGGCGGACGACAAAGCCCAGGCCTCGATCTGGGTCGACACCCTGATCCGCTACCGGACCGAGGGCTTCCACCCCCGGCGCACCATCAAGATGGCGCTGACCTGCGGCGAGGAAAGCGGCGGGCCGATCAACGGCGCCTCCTGGCTGATGCAGAACAGGCGCGACCTGATCGACGCCGAGTTCGCGCTCAACGAGGGCGCCGGAGGCCAACTCGACGACCACGGCAAGCGCATCGCCCACACCATCGAGGCCGGCGAGAAGACCTCGCAGAGCTTCACCCTGGAAGTCACCAACCCCGGCGGCCACTCTTCACGGCCGGTGCCCGACAACGCCATCTACCGCCTGGCCGACGCCCTGGAGAAGATCCGCGCCTACGAGTTCCCGGTGATGATCAACGACGCCAACGGCGCCTACCTGACCAAGATGTCCAAGGTGGTCAGCGGCGAGACCGGCGCGGCCATGACCGCTCTGGTGGCCAATCCCAAGGACGCCCGCGCCGACGCCCTGCTCTCCAGGGACCCCAGCCTGCACACCATGCTGCGCACTACCTGCGTGGCGACCATGCTCTCCGCCGGCCACGCCCAGAACGCGCTGCCCCAGCGCGCCACCGCCAACATCAACTGCCGCATCTTCCCCGGCGTGAGCCGCGAGGCGGTGCGCGCAAAGCTGGTCGAGATCATCGGCGACAGCCAGGTCTCGGTCTCGAAGACCGCCATCAGCCGCACCGAAAGCGACACCCCGGCGCCGGCGCCGCCGCTGACGCCGAAGGTGCTCGGCCCGATCGAAAAGGTCTCCGCCGAGATGTGGCCGGGCGTGCCCGTCGTGCCGATCCTCCAGGCCGGCGCCACCGACGGCAAGCCGCTCACCGCCGGCGGCATCCCGACCTATGGGGTGCAGGGCCTGTTCTACGAGCCGGACCTCGGCCGCATCCACGGCCTCAACGAACGGATCGGCGTCACCTCCCTCTATGAGGGCCGCGACTTCCTCTACAAGCTGGTCAAGATCTACGCCGACCAGCCCTAGGCGCCGGCGGCGGCAGCGGCCCGGCGGGCTTCGGCCAGGCGCTTCTCGCGCGGCACGTACCAGAACGTCCAGGCGGTCAGCAGGCCGATGGCGCCGTAGCTGATCGGCGCGCTGACCAGCAGGAACCGCTGGATCGACAGGGCGAACACCAGCCCGCAGTTGAGCGCGCACGACGCCACGAGGCCGAGCCCCCAGGCCAGCGTCGCTGCGGTCATCGCGCGGCGGAAGGCAGGCTCGTCGCGCAGGGCCTCGAACGCCGCCACCTTGTCCGCCGCGCGCCGCCGCGTGCCCGCCCGCCCGAGCTGGTAGATCAGCGGCCTGCCGATCGCCGCGGACCCCAGGAAGACCAGCCCGACCAGGCCGGCCACCAGGTTCTCGCGAAGCTGCAGGAACCTGACCCCGCCGCCGCCCGCGAAGGCCAGCAGCGATAGCGCGATGCCGCTCAGCACCAGGATCGAGATGGCGTCGACCTTGCGCTCGCGGATGAACGCCCCGATCGACCAGAGGATGGGCGGCCCCGAGGCGGCCATCAGGGCCTGGACCGGGCCAAGGCTCCGGCTGCCGAAGCTGTAGATCGCGAAGGGCAGGATGAAGTTGGCCGCGATTTCCAGGCCGATCCGCATCCCATGGGCGCGGACCTGGGCGAGCGCCTGGGCAAGCCTGGAGGGCGCGCGGCTCATGACTGGGCTCCACGGGCCAGGCGCTCGGCGCCGCCGTCCACGAACAGGATCTGACCGGTCATCATCGCGTTCTCCGGGCTGACACACCAGGCGAGGGCGGCGGCCGCCGCGTCCGGACGGCCGGGAAAGGCGCCGCGCATCGGGACCATCCGCGCCGCCTGAGCGCTGAGGTCCGTATCCGACAGGATGTAGGCCGCCGCCGGCGTGTCGAAGAAGCCGAGCGCGACCACGTTGAGCGCGATCCCGGCGCCGGCCCATTGCGGCTCGACCGCCGCCCGCTGGCACCAGGCGTTCAGCGCTTGCTTGGCGCCGCCGTAGAGCGCCAGGCCGTCGCCGGCCGCGGGTCCCTGCGCCGCCCGTGCGAGCGCTTCGGCTTCGTCGAGAGCCAGGCAGGCCTCCACGAGGCCGGCCGCCGCCGGCCGCAGCGATGCGATCGAGGACACCGCCACGGCCCGCGGCGTGGCGCTGGCCGTCAGCAGCGGCCGCAGCCCCTCCAGCGTCGCCACCGCGCCGAAGAAGTTCAAGGCGAGGCTGGTCTGCGACGGGCCGCCACCGGCGTTGGCGACAATCGCGTCGATCCGTCCGCCGCTCAGGCGCGCGACGCCCTCGACCAGGGCCGCCCGGCCCTCTGCGGTCGCCAGGTCCGCGACCACATCGGCGTCGTGCAGGTCGCAGGCGATGACCCGCCCACCCTGCGCACGCAGGCGCCGGGCCGTGGCGGCGCCGATGCCGGACGCCGCGCCGGTCACGACATAGGTGCGATCCATCGCTTGCCTTCTCCGAACTCAAACCGTACCGTACCGTTCGGTTCGGTACTACCAGACGCTTTCGGATGCAAGAGGCTTCAACAATGGGCGTCGCTGGGGCTAGACAGGCGGGGATGGGGGCGACCGCCGAAAATCCGGCCAAGGCGGCACGGCGCAGGGAGATCCTCGACGCCGCCTTCGTGGAGTTCTCGAGCAAGGGCTATGCCGGCGCCAGCATGGCGGCGATCGCCCGGCGCGCCCACGCCTCCAAGGAGA
>NZ_DATMNA010000096.1:0-11788 GCF_035569475.1 Phenylobacterium sp. | reverse complement strand
CGCCACACCGCCCCTGAAGGGCGCCGCGCTCATCAAGGACGAGGTGAAGCGCCTGCCGGACCGGCCGGGCGTCTACCGCATGATCGGCGACGAGGGCGAGGTGCTCTACGTCGGCAAGGCGCGGTCCCTGAAGAAGCGCGTCATCCAGTACGCGCAGGGCCGCTTCCATACCCAGCGCATCGCCCACATGGTCGACCTGACGCGCGCCATGGAGTTCGTCACCACCCGCACCGAGACCGACGCGCTGCTGCTTGAGATCAACCTGATCAAGCAGCTGAAGCCCCGCTTCAACGTCCTGCTGCGCGACGACAAGTCCTTCCCCGAGATCGTCATCCGCCGCGAGCACCGGGCGGCCCAGCTTCGCAAGCACCGCGGCGCCCACACCATCAAGGGCGACTACTTCGGCCCCTTCGCCAGCGCCAACGCGGTCAACAAGACGCTGAACACCCTGCAGAAGGCCTTCCTGCTGCGCTCCTGCTCCGACAGCGTCTACGAGAGCCGCACCCGCCCCTGCATGCTGCACCAGATCAAGCGCTGCGCCGCCCCCTGCACCGGCCTGATCGGCCTGGAGGACTACGCCGGCCTGGTGGACCAGGCCGAGGCCTTCCTGCGCGGCAAGTCCCGGGCGGTGGTCGCCGGCCTCGCCGAGCAGATGACCGCCGCCGCCGACGAGATGGAGTTCGAGCGCGCCGCGCGCCTGCGCGACCGCATCCGCGCGCTGGCCTCTGTCGCTCAGGAGCAGCAGATCAACCCGGAGACGGTGGACGAGGCCGACGTCTTCGCCCTCCATGCCGAGGGCGGCCAGGCCTGCGTCCAGGTGTTCTTCTTCCGCGCCGGCCAGAACTGGGGCAACCGCGCCTATTTCCCCCGCGTCGACAGGTCCGACGAGGACCCCGACGTCATGGGCGCCTTCCTGGGCCAGTTCTACGACGACAAGCCGATCCCCCGGCTGATCCTGACCAACATCGAGCCCGCCGAGCGTGACCTCCTGGCCGACGCCTTCTGCCTGAAGGGCGGCCGCAAGGTGGAGATCGCCCGCCCGGTGCGCGGCGAGAAACGCCAGCTCGTCGACCACGCCCTGATCAACGCCCGCGAGGCGCTCGGCCGGAAAATGTCGGAGAGCTCCGCCCAGGCGAAGCTGTTGGCCGGCGTCGCCGAGGCCTTCGGCCTCGACGCCCCGCCGGAGCGGATCGAGGTCTACGACAACTCCCACATCATGGGGACCAACGCCGTGGGCGGCATGATCGTCGCCGGCCCCGACGGCTTCCAGAAATCCCAGTACCGCAAGTTCAACATCCGCGGCGCCGACATCACCCCCGGCGACGACTTCGGGATGATGAAGGAGGTCCTGCGCCGCCGCTTCGGCCGGATGGTGAAGGAGGAGGAAGAGGGTGGCGAGGCCATCCGCCCCGACCTGGTGCTGATCGACGGCGGCATGGGCCAGATCAGCGCGGTGATGGAGGTCCTGGCCGACCTGGGCGTCGACGACATCGCCGTCGTGGGCGTCGCCAAGGGCCCCGACCGCGACGCCGGGCTGGAGCGGTTCTTCATCCCCGGCAAGCCCTACTTCATGCTCGAGCCCAAGAGCCCGGTCCTCTACTACCTCCAGCGCCTGCGCGACGAAGCCCACCGCTTCGCCATCGGCACCCACCGCGCCAAACGCAGCGCCGAAATGAAGAAGAACCCCCTGGACGAGATCGAAGGCGTCGGCCCCGGCCGCAAAAAGGCCCTCCTCCACGCCTTCGGCTCCGCCCGCGGCGTGAGCCGGGCGTCCGTGGACGACCTGCTGAAGGTCGAGGGCGTCAGCGCGCCCCTGGCCGAGCGGATCTACGGGTTTTTCAGGAAGGGGTGACGACCTCCCCCATCGCGGCAGCGATGGCGGGAGGGGTGGAGGGGGCAAGCCCCATCCACCGAGCCCACAACAGCCAGGCCTCTCCCCCGGCGAAGCCGAGAGGGAGAGGGTAGGGAGAGGGCGGCGCAGGCGCCAACACCTTCCGCGGCGGTCGCCCAAAGCCCCCAATGAAGGCCCTTGATCAACCTGCGCAGCCATCGTCGCGCCCAGCCGCCCTCTCCTTCATCCTCTCCCTCTCGCTTCGCGGGGGAGAGGCGGGCGAGCGTGGATGACCTGCTGAAGGTCGAGGGCGTCAGCGCGCCCCTCGCCGAGCGGATCTACGGGTTTTTCAGGAAGGGGTGACGACTTCCCCCATCGCGGCAGCGATGGCGGGAGGGGTGGAGGGGGCAAGCCCCATCTGCGGAAGCCATCAACAGCCAGGCCGTAGCGCCCCGCTTGTGGCTTGCCCCTTCCACCACGCCCTCTCCGGGGCGTGGTCCGCCTCCCGCCGCTGCGCGGGAAAGTCGAAGCCGGAGTTCGCCGAGGCCATGCGCCTGGCGCACGAGGCGCTGGCCGAGCGGTTCAGCGACCGGGGCTGAGCCATGGTCATGCAGGCGACGCCGGAGACCGCCTACCTGACCCAGGTGCGCCTGGGCCAGCTCCGCTGGACGGCCGCGATCCTCGGCCCGCGCACCCACGGGCGGCTGAAGCCCACCGAGCCGCCCGAGCCGCCGCAGGTGACGACCATCTGCTATCGCCACTTCGAGATCGAGGTCGAGCCTGGAACTGGCCGGCGCCGGGTGATCGCCTGGACGCCCGACTCGGACACCCTGAAGCCGGTCCGCGAGGCCGAGGGGCTGTGGACGGGCCCGGTCGATCCGGTCGCGAAGGCGGCCGCCATCCAGCGGCTGGCCGATGAGCGCGGGGCGCCCGAGAGCCCGGCCGGCCCGCCACCGGACGATCCGGAAGGGTGGTGCTAGGGCGCTGGCCCGACAACCGGGAACCTAACCGACCGCGGGGCATTGCGGGGGCGGAAGGGCCCGTCCTCGCGTTCCATCAGGAAGGCGTTGCGCCCCGGGCAATCTCAAGCATGAACAGCGTCAGTATTCCCGCCCGCCGGTTGGCGTCGCGGCGCCGCGTCCTGGGCCTGGCGGCCGGCGCCATGGCGTTCGGGGGCGTAAGCGCCGCCGGGCTGGCCGCCGCGGCCGCGGCGAAGGCCACCCAGAAATCGGTCGATTATCAGAGCCATCCCAAGGCGGGGAAGGGCTGCAACACCTGCAACGCCTTCCAACCGCCCTCCAAATGCAAGACCGTCGAGAGTCCCGTCGAGGCCGGCGGCTGGTGCAGCCAGTACAAGAAATCCTAGTGGCCGGCCTCGGTCGCGCCGCCGCCCCGCCGAACCTGTCGCGCCGGTTCAGGATCGCCCCGCTGCTGGCCTTCGCGGTCGCCGCCCTGGGGGCCGGCTCGGCCCTGGCGGTGCCCAGCTTCGCCATCCAGACTGACCATCCCTGCCAGTCCTGCCACGTGGGCGGCTTCGGCCCGCAGCTCACCCCCTACGGGCGTGAGTTCAAGCTGCGCGGCTATACGGAGCGGGCGACCGCCTTCAACCTGCCGGTCTCGGCCATGGCGGTGGCGTCCTACGTCCGTACGCAGAAGGACCAGGCCAGCCCGCCGGCCAACGGCTATTCCACCAACGACAATACCGCCCTGGACCAGGTGAGCCTGTTCGTCGCCGGCGGCCTGGGCTCCCATCTGGGCGGCTTCGTGCAGACCACCTACGACGGCATCGGCAAGGCCTGGACGTGGGACAACCTCGACCTGCGCGCCACCACCGTCACCCACATCAAGGGCAAGGAGGTCGTGCTGGGCCTCGGCCTCAACAACAACCCCGGCCTGCAGGACGCCTGGAACACCCTGCCGGCGTGGGGTTTCCCCTACACCAGCTCCGCGCTCGCCCCGTCGCCGTCCGCCTCGCCGCTGTTCCTCGGCGGCCTGGCCCAGAACACGCTCGGCGTGACGGCGTACGCCTGGGTCGACTCCGCGGTCTATGTCGAGGGGGGCGCCTATGGTTCGCCCTCGCGCTCGGCGCTGACCCATCTGGGCGCGGATCCCTTCTCGCCCGGCGACATCGATGGCTTGGCGCCCTATGGCCGCGTGGCGTTCCAGACCAAGGTCGCCGACGGGACCCTCCAGGTCGGCGCCTTCGGTATGCGCACCGACATCCATCCCGGCCGTGACCGGCTGACCGGGACCACTGACCGCTACCAGGACCTGGGCCTCGACGGCTCCTATCAGAAGGCGCTCGACAGCGGCGACGTGGTGAGCCTCGACGCGCGCTACCTGCACGAACGGCAGACGCTGAACGCCACCTGCGCGCTCGCCGGCCCCGCGCCGGGGTGCGCCGACACGCGCCTCACCGACCTGCGGGCCGCCGGCTCCTACTACTGGCGCAACAAGGTGGGCGCGACGGTCGCGGTGTTCGACACCTTCGGCCCGGCCAATCCGGCGCTGTTCGCGGCCAACCGGACCTTCAAGCCCGACAGCAGCGGCGTCACCCTGCAACTCGACGGAACGCCCTGGGGCGAGGGCAAGAGCCCGCTCGGCCCGCGGTTCAACATGCGGGTGGGCGTGCAGTACACGCTCTACAGCCGCTTCAACGGCGCCGGCTCGAACTACGACGGGGCGGGGGCGAACGCCTCGGACAACAACACGCTCAGAATCTTCACCTGGCTCGCCTATTGAGGCGCGCCCGGGGCTGGGCGCGCCGGCCGGCGGTCTCGTGGGAAGCGACGCATTTCCTGGCCGTCCAGCCAAGACGACGCGGGCGCGAGCGGCTAAGCTCGCCTGGAACGAAGCGCCCGCGGGCGCGCTGGATGGCCCGATGAAATCGCTCCCCAACATCCTGACGTCCATGCGCCTGGTCCTGGCGCTGTTCATGTTCGTGGCCCTGGCCGCGGCGGCGGGCGCGGTGCCCGGCCTCTCGGACCACCTGGAGCCGCAGGTCCAGTTCGCCCTCCAGCGATGGGCGGTCTACGCCTTCGTCATCGCCGCGGTGACCGACTTCTTCGACGGCTGGCTGGCGCGCAGGATGGACGCGGTCAGCGTCTGGGGCGCGATCCTCGACCCGATCGGCGACAAGGTGCTGGTCTGCGGCGCGATCCTCGGTTTGATGTCGCTGGGCGCCCAGCCCATGGTGCTGCTGCCCGCGGGCCTGATCCTGTTCCGCGAATTCACGGTCAGCGCCCTGCGCGAGGTCGGCGCCGGCAAGGGCGTCAAGCTGCCCGTCACCCTGCTCGCCAAGTGGAAGACCACCCTGCAACTGGTGGCGCTGGCCATGGAGCTGGTGGTCGGCGCCTGGGGGGCCTTTTCGTTCCTGCCGCAGGACCCGGCCATCGAGGGCCCCTTCACCATCGCCGCCCACAGCCTGTTCTGGCTGGCCGCCCTCGTCACCCTCATCACCGGCGCCCAGTACTGGGAACAGACCCGCAAGGCGCTGGCCTAGGCACAGCCGGCGCCTCCAGCTCCTCCCCCGTTGAACGGGGGAGGGGGACCGCGAAGCGGTGGAGGGGCGCTGCCGGCGCACCGAGTTCACCGCACGGCCCCAACGCCCCCTCCGTCAGCTTCGCTGCCACCTCCCTCGCACGCTGCCGCTACGGGGGAGGAGCCGGAGCCATCGCCCGTCGGCAAGAGCGGCTTGACGCCCACTGCCCATCTGATACTTAGGTAATCACTTAAGTATGGAGCCGGGCGATGACCCTCACCCTCTACTATCACCCGCTGTCCTCCTTCTGCTGGAAGGCGCTGATCGGGCTCTATGAGGCCGACGTGGCGTTCGAGCCGCGGCAGGTGAACCTGGGCGATCCGGCCGAGCGCGCGGCGTTCCAGAAGGTCTGGCCGCTGGCCAAGTTTCCGGTGCTGCGCGACGAGGGCCGCGGCCGCACGATCCCGGAGTCGAGCGTCATCCTCGACTACCTGGCGCGGACCGAGCCGTCGGCGGCCTTCCTGATCCCGGACGATCCGGAGCTGGCGATGCGGACCCGCCTGATCGACCGGCTGATCGACAGCTACATCCACCTGCCGTTCCAGCAGGTGGTCGCCGAGCGGCTGCGCCCGGACGACAAGCACGACCCCTACGGCGCCGAGCAGAACCGCGCCGCCATCCGCCAGGGCTACGACCTGATCGCCCCGATGATCGAGGGGCCGTGGGCCATGGGCGAGGCCTTCACCGCGGCCGACTGCGCGGCCCTGCCGGCGCTGTTCTACGCCGATTATGGCGTTCCGCTGGCGGGCTGGCCGTCGCTGGCCGCCTACCTGGAACGGCTGAAGGCGCGGCCCGGCGTGGCCCGGGTGCTGGCCGAGGCCGAGCCCTGGTTCCAGTACTTCCCGCTGAAGGATGGCTGAGCGCCATGGCCGCGGCCAACCTCGACCTCACCTTCCAGGCCCTCGCCGACCCGACGCGGCGCGCCATGGTCGAGCGCCTGTCCCGAGGCCCGGCCTCGGTCAGCGAGCTGGCCCAGCCCTACGCCATGTCGCTGCCGGCCATCGTCCAGCACCTGGCCGTGCTGGAGGCGAGCGGCCTGGTGCGCTCCGAGAAGGCCGGGCGCGTGCGCACCTGCCGCATGGAGCCCGCCGCCCTCAGCCTCGCCGAGCAGTGGTTCAACCAGCGCCGGGCGGAGGCGGAGCAACGTCTCGACCGACTCGGCGAACACCTCAGGCGATTTCCCGACGGAGAACCGAAATGACCGCCGACACCCTCGTCAAACGCAACGTGTCGCACGGCGTCTTCACGCTGGAGCGAACCTATCCCGGCGTCACCCCGCAGCGGGTGTTCGACGCCTTCGCCAGCATCGAGGGCAAGAACGGCTGGTTCACCGCCCCCAACGCGCTGTGGGACATCGGCGAGCGGACGATGGACTTCCGGATCGGCGGCCGCGAGCGGCTGGTGGGCAATTGGAAGAACGGCCTGGTGACCGAGTTCGACGCCACCTACTTCGACATCATCCCCGGCGAACGGATCGTCTACTGCTACGAGATGCGGCTCGACGGGCGGAAGATCAGCGTCTCGCTGGCCACCTTCGAGATCAAGGCGGTCCCCGGTGGCGGCGCGCACCTGGTCCACACCGAGCAGGGCGCCTTCCTCGACGGCTACGACGACAACGGCAGCCGCGAGCACGGCAGCCGCGAGATCCTGGACAAGCTCACCGCCTATCTGGAGGGCTAGGCGGCCGGCGGGACCTCGAAGAACGGCGCGGGATTCAGGATCTGGTTCTCCTGCTTGACCACCAGGGGGCCGACCTCGGCGATATAGGCCAGCCACTCGGGGTCGGCCCACAGGGCGGCGCGGCGCCTGGCCCGTTCGTCCAGGCTGTCGTAGGCCCACAGGTGGACCACCTGGTTCAGCGGCCCGACCTCGACGCTGTAGTAGCCCACGAGATGGCCCAGGATGCGCTTCTGCACCGCGAGCCCCTTCTCCCCATAGAGCTTGAAGTACCGCCCCGTGGCGCCCAGGCCCAAGGTGTAGGTGCGCATCTCGACGATCATCCGTAGACGTCCTTTCTCAGCATTCCGCCAGGTTGACGGCCAGGCCGCCGAGCGAGGTTTCCTTATAGACGTGGGACATATCCTCGCCGGTCCGCTTCATGGTGGCGATCACCTTGTCGAGGCTGACCGAGTGCTGGCCGTCGCCGAGCAGGGCCAGGCGCGAGGCGTCGATGGCCTTCACCGCGCCCATGGCGTTGCGCTCGATGCAGGGGATCTGCACCAGGCCGCCGATCGGGTCGCAGGTCAGGCCAAGGTTGTGCTCCATGCCGATCTCCGCGGCGTTCTCGACTTGGGCGTTGGTCGCGCCCAGCGCCGCGGTCAGGCCGGCCGCGGCCATGGAGCAGGCGACGCCCACCTCGCCCTGGCAGCCCACCTCGGCGCCCGAGATCGAGGCGTTCTTCTTGTAGAGCGCGCCGATGGCCGCGGCGGTCAGCAGGAAGGTGCGCCGCCCTTCCGCCGTGCCCCGGTGGAAGCGGTCGTAGTAGCGCAGCACCGCCGGCACCAGGCCCGCCGCGCCATTGGTCGGGGCGGTGACCACCCGGCCGCCGGCCGCGTTCTCCTCGTTCACCGCCAGCGCCCAGAGGTTCACCCAGTCCAGCGCCGCGAGCGGGTCGGCGATGCGCTTGTCGGCGTCGCACATCAGGCTCTGATGCACCTGGAAGGCGCGGCGCTGCACCTTCAGGCCGCCGGGCAGGACGCCGTCGGTCTTCATGCCGCGGTCGATGCAGGCGTACATGGCGGCGGCCACCTCATCGAGGCCGGCGTCGATCTCGGCGTCGGTGCGGCGCACCCGCTCGTTGGCTCGCATCACCTCGGCGAAGGTGAGGCCGGCGCCGGCCGCCATCTCCAGGAGCTGCGCGCCGCTGTCGAACGGGTAGGGGACCTCTACCAGGGCCGCAGCCTCCGGCGGGGTGTTCAGCCCCATCTCGCCCTCGTCGCGCACGAAGCCGCCGCCGATGGAGAAATAGGTCCGTTCGCCGAGTGCGGCGCCCGCGGCGTCGAAAGCGGAAAACGTCAGGCCGTTGGGATGCTGCGGCAGCCGCGTGCGGCCTTCCCAGAGGAGGTCGGTCGCCTCGTCGAAGCCGATGCCGTGGCGGCCGGCCAGGTTCAGCCACCGGTTGGCGCGCACGTCGACGACCACCCGGTCGGCGGCGTCGGGATCGAGGCCGCGTGGCTCGAACCCAGCCAGGCCCAGGATCACCGCCCGGTCGGTGGCGTGGCCGCGGCCGGTGAGGGCCAACGAGGCATAGAGCGTCACCTGCACCCGCGCGGTCCGGTCGATCCGATCGCCCAGCCACTCCAGGAACCGCCCCGCGGCGGTCATCGGGCCCATGGTGTGCGAGCTGGACGGGCCGATCCCCAGCTTGAAAAGATCGAAGACGCTGACGTTCATGGGGGCTGTGTAACCGATGCGCGGGGTCGGCGTCTCCGTCGCCAAAAGCTCGGCGTTGGTGACGCCCGGCAATTCCGATAGCTACGCCGCATGAGCGTGGGCCAAGAGCGTGCAAACCTGCCGGAGCCCGTAAGCCGATACGTGTTTCTCGACTACCTGCGGGCGCTCGCGGCCTGGCTGGTGGTCTGGGACCACTTCGGCAACATCATGCCGCGCGGCCTGGGGCATGTCTTCGGCCCGGCCGAGTGGGTGCGCCACAACATCACCGGACCGCTGGGGATCATCCAGGACTTCGGCTGGTTCGGGGTGGCCCTGTTCTTCCTGATCAGCGGCTTCATCATCAGCGACCGCGCCCGGGTCGAGAGCGTCTATGTCTTCGCGGTGCGGCGGGTGCTGCGCATCTATCCGATGCTGGCGGTCGCGGTGCTGCTGTCGGCGGCCTTCGTGGCGGCCCGGACGGACGTGACCCCGCGCGCGGTCCTGCTCAACCTGACGCTCGCCAACTACGTCATCTACCCCCAGGTCGTGCTGCTGGGGGTCGCCTGGACCCTGATCATCGAGATGATCTTCTATGGCCTGACCGCGGCCACCCAGTTCGCGCGGGGCTCGCCGCACCGGATCGCCTTCAACCTGGCGGCCACGGCCCTGGTGATCTGGAAACGCGGCGCCTTCGGCCTCGATTTCGGACTCTTCGCCACCGCCACGGCCTATCTGCCGGTCCTGGTCATGGGGCAGACGGTCTATTGGTGGATGGCCAGGCGGCGCCTCTCGGCGGCCTGGGGCCTCGCCTATCTGGCGGCGGCCGCGGCTGTGTTCCTATGGGGCCTTCGCGCCATGCAGCCCGGCTTCCTGCCGGTGACCAACTCCTATTTCATCTCCCTGGCCTACGCCCTGCTGCTGTTCGTCGCCCTGCTGCACATCCCGCTGCCGGAGCGCCGCTCGGTGCGCCTGCTCTCGGACACCAGCTATTCGGTCTACCTGCTGCACGGCGTCGTCGGGTGGCTGACGCTGGCGGGTCTGATCGACCGCACGCCGCTGATCGTGGCGATCATGGCGGCGGCGGCCGTCTCCCTGGCCGCCGCCTATGTGGCCCACCGGCTTGTGGAGCTGCCGTTCCAGCGGCTCGGCCGCTATCTGACCCGCGGCCGCGGCGCCGGGCGGCTCAGCTCATCGCCGGAGCCGGCCCCGGGGGATCGGGCGGCAGGGGGATGAACTCCAGATCGTCGGCGTCGGGCAGCTTCATGCGCCCGGCCCGCCAGTCGGCCTTGGCCTGCTCGATGCGGTCCTTCGACGAGGCCACGAAGTTCCATTCGATGAACCGCGGGCCGAGGGGCTCGCCGCCCAGCAGCATGACGATGGCGTCGGTCACCGCCTTGACCAGGACCGGCTGGCCGGGCGCGAAGACCGCCATCTGGCCGGCGTTGATCTGGCGGCCGTCGATCTCGACGACGCCTTGCGCCACATAGGCCGCGCGCTCGGGATATTCCGCGGGCAGTTGGGCCGTGGCGCCGGCGTCCAGCGCCCAGTGGACATAGAACATCGGCGAGTGCGTCTTCACCTTGGCCTCGGCCCCGAAGGCCTTGCCGGCGATCAGCCGCGCCCACAGGCCCTGGCCCTGATAGGTTGGCAGGTCCTCGGGCCCGTGGTGGGCGAAGGCGGGATCGGTCTCCTCGTCCTCGACAGGCAGGGCCACCCAGGCCTGGATGCCGTGCATGATCCCGCCGTGGGCGCGCAGGTCCTCGAAGCGTTCGGAGTGGGTGATGCCCTTGCCGGCGGTCATCCAGTTGACCTCGCCCGGCCGGATCACCTCGGTGGTCCCCACGCTGTCGCGGTGGGTCATGGCGCCCTCGAAGAGGTAGGAGACCGTCGACAGCCCGATGTGCGGGTGCGGCCGCACGTCGACGGTGCGCGGGAAGCCCGCCTCGAACTGCGCGGGGCCCATGTGGTCGAAGAAGACGAAGGGCCCGACCATGCGGTGCGCATGGAACGGCAGGACGCGGCCCACTTCGAACCCGCCGAGGTCCTTGCGGCGCTGGTCGATGACGAGTTCGATCATGGGAAGGCTCCGTTGCGGGAGCCCTATCCTTGCGCGCTCACATAGGGGCTGATCAAGCCGAGCGGGGCAGCGGTGGTGTTCTTCACCGAGCGGATGACGATGCGGCTTTCGATGTTCGACACCAGGCCCAGCGACAGGATCCGCTCGCGCAGGAAGTCGTCGAAGGCGTGCATGTCGCGGGTGACGACCCGCAGCTCGTAGTCGGCGGAGCCGGTGACGGTGGCGCACTGCACCACCTCGGCCAGCTTGCTGATCGCGGTCTCGAAGGCGTCGAGATTGTCGCGGGTCGGCAGGCTGAGCTTGACGGTGCAATAGACCTCGAAGCCGAGGCCCAGTTTCTCGCGGTCGAGGATGGTCACCCGGCGCTGGATGACGCCCGCGTCCTCCAGCCGCTTGATCCGCCGCCAGCAGGGACTGGAGGACAATCCGACCCGTTCGGCGATCTCGGCGACCGACAGGCCGGCGTCGTGCTGGATAAGGTCCAGGATCTTAGCATCGACGGCGTCGAGCACCTCAGACAAGTTTTCCTCCCCGTTCAGCGCCATATGGGCGTCGTTCGTGCCCCGGAACCGAGAGGCGGGGGCACGCTTTTGGCAAGCAATTGCTGCGATCTTATATGATCTTCCAAACGACACGCGAGGGGCAGAAGGAAGAAAATTGCGATGCGGCACGCTGAAGTGACGCTCGACGACAAATTTCTGCTCACGGAAGGCCGGGTTTTCATCACCGGCGTCCAGGCGCTGCTGCGGGTCTTGATGGACCAGCACCGGCTGGACGAGGCCGCTGGCCTGCATACGGCGGGATTCGTCTCCGGCTATCGCGGCTCGCCGCTCGGCGGGCTGGACCAGCAGGCTGGCCGCGCGGCCAAGTTCCTGCAGGCCGCCGAGGTGGTGTTCAAGGAGGGGGTCAACGAGGACCTGGCCGCCACCGCCGTCTGGGGCAGCCAGCAGGCCAACCTGTTCCCCGA
>NZ_DATMNA010000095.1:0-70539 GCF_035569475.1 Phenylobacterium sp. | reverse complement strand
TTCATGAAGTGCAGGCCGATGAACCGGTCGGGCCGGTCGGTGGCCGCCGCCAAGCGCGTGATGGAGATCGACGAGGTGTTGGAGGCCAGCAGCGTGGTCTCCGACAGGTGCGGGCCCAGCGCCTTGAAGATGGTCTTCTTGGTCTCTTCGTTCTCGGTGGCCGCCTCGATGGCGAGGTCGGTGGCGCCGATGTCCTGCAGTTCGTTCGCCGGCCGGATGTGACTGAGGGCGGCGTCCATCTGATCCTGGGTGACGATGCCGCGGGCGACCTGGCGGGTGAGGTTGCGGTGGATCAGGCCGATGCCCGCCTCCAGCCGCTCGGCGCTGACGTCGTGCAGCAGCACGTCGTAGCCGCCCAGCGCCACCACATGGGCGATGCCGGTCCCCATCTGGCCCGCGCCGATGACGCCGACCGACTTAATCTGAACCATTCAATGAGCCTCGATGAACCGGCGCGCGCCGCAATCCCTAGGCGGATTTGGCGCGACCCTTAATTTTTATGGCGGCTTTCTAACATGGCGGCGCCGTAGCGCCGCAAGGCTTTTGCTGCGGCGCAGCGTGGCGGTGGGCCGCGGCGCTCAGAAGCCGTCCGCCTCGCCGGCGCCGGGCCGCGCCCCGATCTCGGCGACCAGCCAGTCGCGAAGCGCGTGGATGCGGGCCAGCTTGGGGTTGTCCGCCCGCCAGGCGACGTAGAAGGCGAAGTCGTTCTCGATCGCCTCGGGCAGGAGGCGCACGAGGCGCCCGGTCTCCAGGTCGTGCTGCACGAGGCTGGAGCGCGCCAGCGCGACGCCCAGGCCCTGGACCGCCGCCTCGATGATCATCAGTGAGTCCGCGAGCTCGGGGCCGGAGGGCGGCGGTTCTCGCAGGCCGAAGCCGGAGAACCACAGGCGCCACGGGCGGTGCGTGTGCCGCAGCAGCGGCGCGGCCAGCAGGTCCTGGGGCGTCCGGATCGCCTCGCGGCCGGCGAGCGAGGGGCTGCACACCGGGAAGAGCTGCTCGCGGAACAGCAGGGCCGACTCCACCCCGGCGGGTTGGCCGCGGCCATAGCGCAGGCCGACGTCGACGCCATCGGTGATGAAATCCGCCATCCGCTCCTCGAAGCGCAGGTCGAGATTGGCGCCGGCGGGGTCGGCCATCAGCCGGGGCAGGCGCGGCGGCAGCCAGCGGACGCCGAGCTGGGGGTCGATGCTCACCACCAGGGGATCGCCGGCGGCGGAGCTCGCGAATTCCTGGATGGCTTCCTGCAGGACCGCCTGGGCCGCCGCGATCCGCTCGGCCAGCCGCGCGGCCTCCGGCGTCGGGATCATGCCGTTGCCCCGGCGGCGGAACAGCCGCGCGCCAAGCTCGGCCTCCAGCCGGCGGATCTGCTGGCTGACGGCGCCGTGGGTCACGGTCAGCTCCTTGGCCGCTGCGCTGTAGCTGCGATGCCGCGCGGCGGCCTCCAGGGCGCGCAGGGCGAAATAGGGCGGCAGGCGGACCATGGTCAGGGTTGTTAGCTGAAGTAACAACTCCGAGCAAAAACTATCGTTCGCGGAGCGCCGGCGCCGATCCCACATGCTGATCAGCGGCGCCGCTGATTTCGCGAACAAAACCAAGGAAGACGATCATGAAGACCCAACTCCTGGGGCTGGGCGCGGCCGCCCTGCTGCTCGCAGCCTCCGCCTCCTCCGCCCACGCCGCGGCTCACTCCGACCCGCAGCGCTACGCCGACCGCCTGCAGGCCAAGACCGAAGCCCTGCTGCTGGCCGCGGGCGTCGACGCCCAGAGCCCGCCCGTGTCGGTGCGCGCCCGGGTCCGCCCGGACGGCCATCTGATCACCGTCCAGGTGCTGCGCACGTCCGGCTCGCCGCAGCTCGACCAGACCGTGGCCGAGGTGCTGCGCAAGGTCCTCGTCACAGACGCCCCGATCGGGCTGCTGGACGGGGCGGTGACCCTGAACGTGGGCCGCAAAGCGATCCGCGAGGCCGATGCGCGCTGACGATCGGTTTTGAGCCGCGCGCGGCTTGAAGAAAAAGGGGGCGGCCCCGGCCGGGCCGCCCCCTTGATTTTGCGCGCGGCCCGGCGGTTCGCCGGGCGCGGCAGCTATTTTCCGGCGGCCGTGAGCGCGGCCATCAGGTCCGGCACGGCGGTCTTGTAGTCCGCCACCAGGCCGTAGTCGGCCACCTGGAAGATCGGCGCGTCGGCGTCCTTGTTGATCGCCACGATCACCTTGGAGTCCTTCATGCCGGCTAGGTGCTGGATGGCGCCGGAGATGCCGATGGCGATGTAGAGCTCGGGCGCCACCACCTTGCCGGTCTGCCCGACCTGGTAGTCGTTGGGGGCGTAACCGGCGTCCACCGCCGCGCGCGAGGCGCCGACGGCGGCCCCGAGCTTGTCGGCCAGCGGCTCGATCACCTTCTGGAACTCTTCGGCCGAGCCCATGGCGCGGCCGCCGGAGACCACGATCTTGGCGCCCGAAAGCTCCGGACGCGCCGACTTCACCAGCTTCTGGTCGACGAAGTGGGTCTTGGCCGGCGCGGCGGGCGCCGGGATGGTCTCCACCTTGGCCGAGCCGCCGTCCGCCGCCGCCTTGAAGACGGTGGGGCGCACGGTGATCACCTTCTTGGCGTCGGAGGACTGGATCGTCTCCAGCGCGTTGCCGGCGTAGATCGGCCGCACGAAGGTGTTGGCGTCCACGACGTCGACGATCTCGGAGATCTGGGCGACGTCCAGCTTGGCGGCGATGCGCGGGCTGAAGTTCTTGCCCTGGCTGGTCGCCGGGGTGAGGACCGCGTCGTAGTTGGCCATGAGCGGCACGACCAGGGCTTCCATGGCCTCGGCCAGGCCTTCGCCCAGCGTGTCGCTTTCGGCCAGCAGCACCTTGCGCACGCCGGTGATCTTGGCGGCCGCGTCGGCCACGGCCTTGGCGCCCTTGCCGGCCACCAGGACGTCGACGTCGCCGGACAGCTTCAGGGCCGCGGTCACCGTCTTTTCGGTGTTGTCCTTGAGCGTGGCGTTGTCGTGGTCGGCGATGACGAGAACGGCCATCAGAGCACCCCCGCTTCGGTCTTGAGCTTGGAGACGAGGTCGGCGGCGGTCTCCACCTTGATGCCGCCGGCGCGCTTCGGCGGCTCGGTGACCTTGAGCACCTTCAGCCGCGGCGCGGTGTCGACGCCGAGAGAGGCGAGCTCCTCGATGGCGAGCTCCTTCTTCTTGGCCTTCATGATGTTGGGCAGGCTCGCGTAGCGCGGCTCGTTGAGGCGCAGGTCCGCGGTGACCACCGCCGGCAGGTCGACCTCGAGGGTCTGCAGGCCGCCATCGACCTCGCGGGTCACCTTGGCTTTCTTGCCCGAGACGTCCACCGCCGAGGCGAAGGTCGCCTGCGGCCAGTCGAGCAGGGTGGCCAGCATCTGACCGGTGGCGTTGTTGTCGCCGTCGATGGCCTGCTTGCCCATGATCACCAGGTCGGGGCTCTCCTTGCCAATCACCGCCTTCAGCACCTTGGCGACGGCCAGGGGCTCCAGATCCTCGGTCGTCTGCACCAGGATCGCACGGTCGGCGCCCATGGCCAGCGCCGTGCGCAGGGTCTCGCTCGCCTGGGCCGGGCCGATGGAGACCGCGACGACTTCGGTGGCGACGCCCTTTTCGCGCAGACGCACGGCCTCTTCGACCGCGATCTCGCAGAAGGGATTCATCGACATTTTCACGTTGGCGAGGTCGACGCCCGTCTGGTCGGGCTTCACCCGCGCCTTGACGTTGTAGTCGATCACCCGCTTGACCGGGACCAAGACCTTCATGGGTCGCTAGCGCCTCAAATCTGCTGGGGAATGATGCTTTCGCTCGGGGGCAATAGCGGTTCCGGCGCGGTTTGCAAACCGGCTCCGCCGGCTTGGGGGGACTGACGCGGGGACGGCAATCGCTTAAAGAGGAGCCCATGAACAAGACGATCGACCGCCTGAAGTGGATCTTCCTCGGCATCTTCGCCGTGGCCAACCTCGGCATCCTGGTGTGGACCGTGGGCTGGGCCTGGCCGGAGGAGCGCTGCGTGGGCGCGCACAAGTGGTGGGACGGCTACAGCCGCGTCTGCGCCCAGCCGGTGCTGACCTCCGACCTGACCGGCCGGATGATCACCGACCAGAAGGCCCGGGACGAGGCCCTGCGCGCGATCGGCCGCCTGCCGCCGGGGACACCGGCGCCGCCGAAGCCCTGATCCGACCGCGAGTTCCTTACCGCGTCGCCCCCGACACCCAGAAGACCTCGGCGGCGCCCCTGTCGTTGGCGTAGCGGGCGGCGACGAACAGCAGATCCGACAGTCGGTTGAGGTAGCGCAGGGCCGGCCCGCTGACCGGCTGGCCGGCCTCGGCCAGGCGCACGGCCTCCCGCTCGGCGCGGCGGCAGACGGTGCGCGCCAGGTGCAGCGCCGCGGCGGCCTCGGTTCCCCCCGGCAGGACGAAGGAGGCGAGCGGCGGCAGCTCGGCGTTGAGCGCGTCGATCTCGCCCTCCAGGCGCGCCACCTGGCTGTCCAGGATGCGCAGGCGCGCGCCCGGCGCCTCGTCCGGCGCGGCCGGCGTCGCCAGGTCCGCGCCCAGGTCGAACAGCTCGTTCTGCAGCCGCGCCAGCAGGGCGTCGAAGTCGCCGGCGCCCCGGGTGTGGACGCGGGCCAGGCCCAGGCAGGCGTTGGCCTCGTCCACCGCGCCATAGGCCTCGACCCGCGCGTCGGCCTTGCTGACCTGGGCGCCGCTGGCCAGGCGGGTGGCGCCTGCGTCTCCGGTGCGGGTGTAGATCCGGTTGAGCGTCACCATGCCTAGTGCCGCGAGCGCCACAGCATCGCGCCCACCAGGACCGCAATGGCCACGGCCTGCATGACCACGCGCAGGCGCATCAGTTTGTTGGAGTAGGACCGGCCGAATTCCCCCCCGCGGAATAAGGCGTAAATGCCGAAGGCAAGGACCACCGCCACCGCTATCAATGCGGCCGGGATCAGGTAGCTGAAGATGTCCATTTCACCATCTTAGGACACGACGTGCTTGCGAACCACCGACAACCGGGTTATGCGCGGCTTCGACGCTGTGTTGGTGAGCGCGTTCAACGAGCCTAATTCGTTGAAGCGGTCGAAATTCGGCCCCACTCAGGGTGCAGTCGGGAAAGCCCACGTCCCCCCGCAGCCCCAACCAACCTCTTGTTACGCGGAGAATCCGCCAAAAGTCGGCAGAATTTCGCCGGGTAACTTGATACTTGAACATGTTCATCGAACCGTGTCTGGACGCACGATTCGGGCCGAACAAACCAGAAAGGACGGCTCGGCCGTCGAAGCCCAAAATGATGCATTCCCAGATACAAGCCGCCGATGACAATGGAATGAAGGCGCCTACCCGCCGCGCCCTGGCCAAGCAACAGACCCGCGCCAAGGTGCTGGCCGCCGCCCGCCGCCTGTTCAGCGAACAAGGCTACGAGGGCGCTACGATTCGTGACATCGCCGCCGCCGCGGGCATGTCGACAGGCGCGGTGTTCGCCAACTTCACAGACAAGTCCGACCTGTTCCGCGAGATCATGCTGACCGACATGGCGGCCCTCGCCGAGGCCATGTCGGAAGCCGCCGCGCAGGGCAACGGCGTCGAGGACGCCCTGCTCAAGATCTTCGTCGCCGGCTACCGATTCTATCAGACCCAGCTCCCCCTTGCCCGCGCCGCCTTCAGCGTCGGCTGGTCCCCCGAAGACGGTCCGGCGCTGCGCAACGCCCCGCCGGTGAAGCTGCTCCTGGGCCTGATCACCACCCAGTTGGAGCGCGGCGAAGCCAACGGCGAACTGACCCAAGGCTCCGCCTCGGCGCTGCGCACCCAGATGCTGTTCGACTCCTACCTCGCCAACTACGACCAGGCGATCTTCCAGGGCTGGACCCTGGATGCGTTGCAGGAGCGGTCGCGCGAGCAGATCAGCATTCTCCTGGCGGGCTCGCGGAGGCGTTAGGCGATCGGCGCCGTCTGATTTGGGATGACCAACCTACCCGTTGCACCCCTGACCGACGACCGACGGGGCGGCGCCCCAACGCCGCCCCCCGCCGCCTGTCCGCCGACGGCGCGCCAGACGCAGAAGGAAGCCACCCGCGGCCGCGTGATCGCCGCCGCCCGAGAGCTGTTCGATACCCAGGGCTATGAAGGCACCACGATCCGCGAGATCGCCCGCCATGCGGGCGTTTCGGTGGGCAGTGTCTTCACGACCTTCGATTCCAAGGGCGAGATCCTCAGCCAGGTGATGCAGGACCGCCTGGACGGGCTCTACGCCGAGCTCGACCGGGTGATGCCGCATCTGCGAGGCGCCACGGTCGAGCGCTTAAGGACCATGTTCGCGATCCACTTCGCCTTCGAGTCGCAGCACACGCGCCTGTTCCTGGCCCACATCGCCGCCGCCTACGACTGGACCCTGCCGGCCAGCGCCAAGCCGATGGGCAAGACGCCTCACCTGCACGATGTCATCCGCGAATGCCTGGCCAAGGGCGTGGCGGAGGGCGACGTCGCCCCGGACGTCGAACTGCAGGAGACCGTCGACCTGCTGATGGCGGCCTATGTCTGGGTCTACCGCCTGACCGCCTGGCAAGGCGCCACCGCCGCCGAGATGACCGCGGTCATGGACCGCCAGATCGGCCTGATCGCCGCCGGCTTCACGCCGCGCTAGCGGCCTCCTCTCCCCCGAGCGTCAGCGAGAGGGGGAGAGGCCGGGAGAGGGCGCCTCCGCCCCTCATCTTCCATCACAGTGAGCCGAGGGTCCTCGACCTGCCGACCGCGATCCGTCCCGCGACCGCGCCACCCTCTCCCGGCCTCTCCCTCTCCGCTTCGCGGGGGAGAGGAGCGCCGCTCAATTGGCCCCCTCCAGCAGGCGCCGGGCGATCACCTGGGCCTGGATCTCGCCGGCGCCCTCGAAGATGTTGAGGATGCGCGCGTCGGCCAGCACCCGGCTCACCGGCTGCTCGACCGCGAATCCCGCGCCGCCATGGATCTGCACGGCGTTGTCGGCCGCCGCCCAGGCGATACGCGCGGCCACCAGCTTGGCCATGCCGGCCTCCAGGTCGCAGCGGCGGCCCTGATCCTTCGCCTCGGCCGCGAACCAGGCGAGGCGCCGTGCGCCCAGCAACTCGGCGGCCATCATGGCGAGCTTGTTGGCCACGCGGGGAAAGGCCGCCAGCGGTTCGCCGAACTGCCGCCGCTGCAGGGCGTAGTCGAGCGCCAGGTCCAGCGCGTTCTGGCCCACCCCGATCGCCCGCGCCGCGGTCTGGATGCGGGCGCTCTCGAAGGTCGCCATCAGTTGCGAGAAGCCCTGGCCCTCCTGCCCGCCCAGCAGGTCGGCGTGGGCGACCTCGAAGCCGTCGAAGGCGATCTCGTATTCCTTCATGCCGCGGTAGCCGATCACGGCGATCTCGCCGCCGCTCATGCCGGGGGCGGGAAACGGATCGTCGTCGCGCCCGCGCGGCTTGCCGGCCAGGAACATCGACAGGCCCCGGTGGTCGCTGGAGCCGGGATCGGTGCGGACCAGCAGGGTCATCAAGTCGGCGCGGGCGGCGTGGGTGATCCAGGTCTTGGCGCCGCTCACCCGCCAGACCTCGCCGTCGCGGACCGCGCGCGTGCGCAGGGAGCCCAGGTCGGAGCCGGCCTCCGGCTCGGTGAAGACGGCGGTGGGGATGAGGGTCCCCGCCACGATGCCCGGCAGGAAGCGGGCCTTCTGGTCCGCGGTCCCGTGCGCCAGGAGGAGTTCCGCGGCGATCTCCGAGCGGGTGCCGAGCGAGCCCGCCCCGATGAACCCGCGCGACAGGGCCTCGGTCACCACGCACATGGCCACCTTGCCGAGGCCCGAGCCGCCCCAGGCTTCCGGGGCGGTCAGGCCGAAGACCCCGAGCTCGCCCATCTCGGCGATCAACGGCAGGGGGATCAGCTCGTCCGCCAAGTGCCAGCCATGGGCGAAGGGGGCGATCTTCTCGGCGGTAAAGGCGGCGAACTGGTCCCGGACCGCCTCCAGGGTCTCCTCCAGGCCGCTCGCCTCCAGCGAAGGCCGGCCGCGGGCCTGGTCCAGCAGCTCGACGATGCGGGTCTTCACCGCCTGCGAGGCGCCGGGCTGGAGCCGGGCGATCAGCGGCGCCAGGCGGTGGGCCGAGACGCCCAGGTCGCCGGTCCGGAACATTTCGCCCTGGTTCATCGGCAGGCCGCCGGCGAGCTGGCTCAGATATTCGTGCGCCAGCAGTTGGGCGGGCAGGGCCTCGGGCTCGCCGAACCCCTCGCCGAGCGCGTGCGCCCAGTGGGCGGTCTGGCGCAGGGTCTCCGCATAGGCCGCCGCCCAGGCCAGGCCGTGGGTGGCGTGCTGCTCGGCGTCCAGCGCCGCCCGGTCCAGCCGTCCGCCGGGGCGTACGCGCTCGGCCACAGCGTCCTGCAGCTCGGCGGCCAGCACCTCGGCCTCGCGGCCGGCGCGGTCCAGCAACTCCAGGAGGTCGGGAAGGATCAGGCTCATCGGGGCTCCTTGGGCCGCCGACTATAAGCGATGCTTGCCACGCGTCGTCCCGCACGGCTTTGCTGCGCGCCACAAAAAGGAAGAGGTCACGCCCATGCTCGTCGTCCACCACCTCAACGACTCGCGCTCGCAGCGCATCCTGTGGCTGCTGGAGGAGCTCGGCGCGCCCTACGAGATCAAGCCCTACCAGCGCGACGCGGCCACCCGGCTGGCGCCTCCGGAGCTGAAGGCGGTGCACCCGCTGGGCAAGAGCCCGGTGATCACCGACGGTGACATCACGATCGCCGAGTCCGGCGCGATCGTGGACTACCTCGTGCGCAAGTATGGCAAGGGCGGCATGGGCGTGGCGCTCGGGACGCCGGAGGGCGAGAAATACAACGAGTGGCTCCACTACGCCGAGGGCTCGGCCATGCTGCCGCTGATGCTCAACATGTACGTCATGCGCCTGGGCGAGGCGGGGGCGCCGCTGCACCCGCGCATCCAGAGCGAGATGGCCAACCACCTCTCCTACGTCGAAGGCTCGCTGGAGGGCCGCGACTGGCTGATGGGCTCGGCCCTCACCGCCGCCGACATCCAGATGAGCTTCGTCGGCGAAGTGGCCCGCGCCTTCGGCCAGATGGCGACCTATCCGAACATCAAGGCCTGGTTGGAACGCTTCCAGGCGAGGCCGGCGTATCGTGCAGCGCTGGAAAAGGGCGGGGCGTACAACCTGGGGCCGGCCAAATAGGTGGCGCCGCTCCTTTCCTTGACCCGCTCCGCTACTCGAAGGGCGGGAACTCGTCTTCGCCCAGCAGGCCGTCGAGGAAGTCGAAGACCGCGGCCTTGGTCAGCGCGTGGGGGATGGCCGAGAAATGGTCGCAGCCGGGGATGGTGACGCCGTGGCCGTGCGGGAAGACCCGCGCCAGGGCTTCCGGATCGCCCGCGCCCTCGTCGCCCGCGCCCGCCACCACCAGCGTCGGGACGGGCATGTCCCGCAGCGCATCGCGGTTGAACGGCATGTTCTTCACGCGGGTGACGGCGGCCAGGGCCTTGCGGTCCTCGCCCTGCTCGTCGGCGAATTGGCGGAACGAGCGCAGCATCGGCTGCGTGATGGCGGATGAGTCCTCGGCCAGCATGGCGTCGGCCATGGGCTCGCCCGCCACGTCCGGGGCCTTTTCCAACAGCTTGCCGCCGACCCCGCCCAGGATCAGGTGCGACAGGCGGCTGGGCTGGGCGATGGCCAGTTCGAGGGCGGTGCGCGTGCCCATGGAGTAGCCGAACATGTCGGCCCGCTCGACATCCAGCTCGTCCATCAGGTTGAGCACGTCGGCGGCCAGCCGTTCCCGCTCGTAGGCCTGCGGCTCGTAGAGCTTGGCGCTCTCCCCGTGCCCGCGCTGGTCCAGCGCGATCACCCGTGTGCGGCGCCGCTCGAAGGCCGCGTACCAGCCGGTGCGCTTCCAGCCCTCGACGCGGTTGGAGGCGAAACCGTGGATCAGGACGATGGTGCGGTCCGCGCCGCCCGCCGGGGTGATGTCGTCATAGGCGATCTGGACGCCGTCGGAGAGGAAGCTGGCCATGGGGCGCGAGCCTAGGCGCCCGCGCGTCCCGCCTCAAGGTGCTTCGCCAGTCCACTCCCAGTGCCAGGGCTCGAACGGATAGGGGACGAAGCCGAAGCGGTCGGCGTTGTCGACCAGCCAGCGGTAGGCCGGGGTGCGGCTCATGAAGGCGCGGTTGGCGTCGGCGCTGGAGTCCGGCGGAAGGCCCGGCGCCTGGCCTACATAGACGTCCATGGCGAGGCCCGTGCGGTGGGCCGAGCAGGTCGCCCGCTGCAGGCCGTTGCAATTGCGCTCCCGCGCGCAGCGGGCCGCGTCGGCGGCCGGATCGCGGAAGCCGGAGAAAAGCGTCAGGTTGCGGGGATCGGCGGCGATCCGCGGATCTTCCCGCCGGGCCGCGGCGGCCATCCGGCGGTAGGCGGCGAGCGCGCCCGGCCGCAGTTGCACGAGCTTGCCGCCATAGCCCTCCGCGGCGGTCGCCCAGGCGAGCGCCGAGGCCGGCGGCGGCGCGGGGCAGAGCCGCTGGGCGCTCAGCCGCACGAAGGGCCGGCGCAGCGCCATGATCCCCTTCAGCCGGGCGAAGACCGCCGGGTTCATCACCCCATCGGCGGGCAGTTGCTGGCGTCCGGCCCAGGCCGCCAGGGCGGCGGCGAAGCCGGCGGTGTCCGGGCCGCAGGCGGTATGGATCTCGCGCCCGATGAGCGGCGCATAGGTCGCCCAGCCGGTCTCCGGCCGTCCGAACGGCGTCCAGGCGAGGGTCGCCAGAGAACCCGCATTGGCGCGGGCCGCGCCCGGCAACCCCGCCTCGCAGGCCGCGCGTGTAGGCGGCGGCGGGGCGGGCGGCGGCGGCGCGGGTGGCGCGAGGGCGGTCGGGGCTGTTGGCGGGCCAACGGCCGGCGGCTTCGGAACGGGCGCGCAACTGGTCACCCGCAGCACCACGAGGCCCAGCACCAGCACCGCCAGCGCCAGGCCGCCCAGGAACCGCAACAGATCTGAAGGCTTGACTCTCACGCGCCTGACAACGCGCGGCGCGACGCGAGGTCCCAGATGAAATCCCTTAAGGCCGCGCTTTGCGCGAGCCTCCCCCTATTGGTCCTGGCCGCGGCCTGCTCCGATCCCAAGACCAGCGCCCAAAGCCCGGCCCCGCCCGCGGCCCAGGCCTCCGCCGGGACGCCGATGGCCACGACCACCATCGCCCAGGCGCTGGGCCCGGGACCTGTCGAGGTGGCGGCCGCGCCCGACGTCCAGGCACCGCTCCTGGACATCCCGCCGATCACCGCCTCCGCGGCCCCCGCCGCGCAGCCGATCGAGACCGCCGACTGGCATGCGGCCTCGACCACGCCGGAAGCCCGGCGCAACGCCTTGATCCGGGCCGAGGTGATGCTCTCCCGGGCGCACTTCTCGCCGGGCGTCATCGACGGCCAGGATGGCGGCAACCTGCAGAACGCTATCGCCGCCTTCGAGACCGCCAACCAGCTTCCGGTGGACGGCAAGATGAGCGGCCAGGTCTGGGCGGCGCTGGCCAGGGACAACCAGTCCCCGCTCACCGACTACGTCATCACCGCCGACGACGTGAAGGGCCCGTTCCTGCCGACGGTCCCCAAGGACATGGCCGAAATGGCGAAGCTTCCGGCGCTCGG
Source organism: Phenylobacterium sp. (assembly GCF_035569475.1). Lineage (GTDB taxonomy): Bacteria > Pseudomonadota > Alphaproteobacteria > Caulobacterales > Caulobacteraceae > Phenylobacterium. Next base: position 58,895 of record NZ_DATMNA010000095.1, on the reverse strand, counting down.
CTACACCGGCCCGGTCCAGGAGCTGGCCGAGCGGTTCCATATGGACGAAGGGCTGCTGAAGGCCCTGAACCCCGGCGCCGACTTCGGCGCGGCGGGGACCAGGGTCGTGGTCGCGGCCGTCGGGCCCGAGAAGCTGGCCATGCCGGTGGCGCGCATCGAGGTCGACAAGACCCGCCGCCAGGTGCGCGCCTATGGCGCCGCAGACCTGCTGCTGGCGGTCTATCCGGCCACGGTGGGCTCGACGGAGCGGCCGGCGCCGGACGGCGAATGGGCGGTGCGCGCCGTCGCGCCCAACCCCACCTACACCTTCGATCCCTCCCGCCTGACCTTCGGCAAGGCCTCGGAGGGCAAGCTGACCATCAAGGCCGGCCCGAACAACCCGGTGGGATCGACCTGGATCGACCTCACCAAGGACACCTACGGCATCCATGGCACGCCCGACCCGCGCCTGGTGGGCAAGACCGCCAGCCACGGCTGCGTGCGCCTGACCAACTGGGACGCGCGCCAGCTCGGCCTGGCAGTGAGGAAGGGGACCAAGGTGGACTTCGTCGGCGCCGAAAACGCCAAGCCGCCCAAGGTCGCCGACTAGCTCGCTGCCAGTAACAGGCGCCCTCCTCTCCCTCTCGCTCCGCGGGGGAGAGGATGGCTCAGCTAGCTTCGCCAGCGCAGGGTGACGGGCTCGACGGGGTTGGCGAAGGCGCGGCCCTCGCGGCGGCTGGCGGCCCATTCGCGCTTGAGCTGCTGGTACCACTTGGCCTGGCGGTCGGCGTCGTCGATCCACAGCAGCGCGGGATCGTACTTCAGGCCCTCGTTCTGCAGGTTCACCATGTCGCCGTCCTGGCGCAGGAAGGCGCGGGCTCCCGCCTTGATGAACGGCCTGAAGAGCAGGAAGGCCGGATGGTCGGACCAGACGATCTGGGTGATCCGGGTCGCCGCCTCGTTCAGCGGGGTCAGGCAGGTCAGCGACAGGACCTGCCGCTTGCCGACCGTCACATGCTCCCAGCGCATCCCCGGAATTCGGAAGGTGATCTCGGTCAGCGGCTCGCCGCCCAGGATGGCGTAGGCGCGGCTGTTCTTCGAGGGCTCGTGGCGGACCATGGCGAAACCCTGCTCGCGGGGTTCGAAGCGCTTGGCCTTCTCGTGCTGGCTGGCCTTGGAGCGCCACCACCACTGCTGGTGGACATAGGGCCCGTGCGCCGGGTCCATCAGCCCCACCACCGCGTGGTCGATATGGGCGGCGAACTCCATGCGGTCGACCAGCTTCGGCCCGCCGCCGACCACGCCGGGGAACACCGGCGGCGGCTCGGAGGGCTCGGCCTGGCTGCGCGGGTCGGAGGCCACCCAGACGAAGACCAGGCCCTGGCTCTCGGCGACCGGATAGCGCCGCACGCGGATCCGGCTCACGTCCATCGCCTGGTCGGCGACCAGCGAGGGGATCGCCGCGCAGCCCCCGTCCGCCCCGAACCGCCAGCCGTGGTAGGGGCACTCGACCGTCTCGGCGCCCGAGGCCTCGCGGTGGAAACGGCCGGCCGACAGCGGGGCTGCGCGGTGCGGGCAGATGTCGCGAAGGGCGAAGACCTCGCCCCTCTTCGAGCGGCCGAGCAGCACCGGCTCGCCCAACAATTCGTAGCGGGCCATCCTGCCGCGCTTCAGGTCGCCGGAGAGCGCGGCCACGTACCAGATGTCGGTCAGGAAGCCCTGGCCGAACTTCGCCTCGGTGCGTGCGGTCTTGGCGCCATCGTCGGCCATGGCTGCGGTTCTAGGCTGGGTCGGGGCGTCGCGCTACATCCTGACGAGCTGGAAGATCGGGGTTCAGAGCCGCAGGAACACCGCGGCCCAGGCCGACAGCCCGATCGAGCCGCCGCGCAATTCCGCATCGCCCGCGCGCACGGGCAGCAGGGCCGCGCCCGCCAACTCCGGCGCATCCACGAACTGCGGCTCGGCGCCCATGTTGAAGAGGCAGGCGACGGCTTCGTCGCCGTCGCGACGGACGAAGCCCAGGACCGGGTCGGGCAGGTCGAGGAAGCTCAAGCTCCCCTCGGTCATCGCCGCCGAATGCTTGCGGAAGTCGATCATGGCGCGGGAGAAGGCCAGCGCCGACTCCGGGTCGGCCTCCTGGGCCTGGACGGTCAGGCCCGCATGCTCCGCCGCCGCCGGCAGCCAGGGTGTCCCCTCGGTGAAGCCGAGCGCGTGGCCGGGCGCCCAGGGCATCGGCGTGCGGCAGCCGTCGCGGCCGCCGGTGTAGGGCCAGTAGAGGTCGCCCACCGGATCGCGAAGCTGGTCGCGGGCGAGGCTGGCCTGCGGCAGGCCCAGTTCCTCGCCCTGGTAGATGAGCGTCGTGCCCTTCAGGCTGAGCAGCAGGGCGAACAGCAGCTTGGCCAGGTCGGGGCGCCGTTCTCGTGACTGGGCGTCCTCGCCGCCGAAGCGGCTGACCGTGCGCGGCACGTCGTGGTTGGCGAAGCTGATCGTAGGCCAGTGGGCCGGATGGGCGGCCAGGGTGGCATAGTGGTCCTTCACGAACTGCGGCGTCAGCTTGCGGGCCAGCAGCAGGACGAAGGTGTAGGCCGAGTGCAGGCCCTCGTCGGGCGACAGATAGGCGCCGCAGCGTTCCTCCTCTTCCGAGAACTCGCCGAACACGAACCTGTCCCCCTGCGCCTCCACCCGGCGGCGGATGACCTCCAGGGTTTCGACGTTCTCCGGCAGGTTGGAATCGTAGAGGTGCCGCTGCAGGTTGCCGGCGTGGGACCAGTCGTACCGGGTGCGCTCGGCCATCGGCACAGGCGGGTTCGGGGTCAGGTTCGCGTCGTGCAGGAAGGTGCCGGCGACGTCGAGGCGGAAGCCGTCCACCCCCTTGGCCAGCCAGTGGTCGAGCACCGACAGCGCCGCCTCCCGCGCCGCCGCGTTGCGCCAGTTGAGCTTGGGCTGCTGCCTGAGGAACTTGTGGTGGTAGTGCTGCCGCCGCGCCGGCTGGTAGGCCCAGGCCGGACCGCCGAACACCGACAGCCAGTTGTTGGGCGCGGTCCCGTCGGCCTGAGGGTCGGCCCAGACATACCAGTCGGCCTTGGGCCCGTCCGTCCCGCCGCTGACGCTCTCGACGAACCAGGGGTGGACGTCGGAGGTGTGGCTCAACACCTCGTCGAGGACGACCTTCAGCCCGCGGGCGTGGGCGGCGTCCAGCAGGCGCTGGAAATCGGCCTGCGAGCCGTAGTCGCCCTGCACGCCCTCGTAGTCGGCCGTGTCGTAGCCCCAGTCGCGGTTGGGCGAAGGGTGGATCGGCGACAGCCAGATCCCGTCGATCCCGAGGCTCTGCAGATAGTCCAGCTTGGCCTCGACGCCGGGCAGGTCGCCCTGCCCGTCGCCGTTGGAGTCGAAGAAGCTGCGGACGTAGATGTGGTAGAGGACCGCGCCCTTCCACCAGGGACGGGTCAACTCTCATCTCCGCTCATCCCGGCGAAAGCCGGGACCCAGATCGCCAGGCGCTGGCGTGGGCCGGAGGCGCTCTGAATCGATCGAACCCGCATCTGAGCTATTCCATCTGGGTCCCGGCCTTCGCCGGGAGGAGCGGGTTTAAATCACACCTCGGACGTATCGTGGATGATCCGCGAGACCAGGCCGTAGTCGACGGCTTCCTCGGCGCTCATCCAGAAGTTCCGCTGGGTGTCCTTGACGATCCGCTCGATGGTCTGGCCGGTCTCCTTGGCGATCATCCGGTTCACGCGGTCGCGCATCTTGATGATCTGCTCGGCCTCGATCTGGATGTCCGAGGCCTGGCCGCGCATGCCGCCGGCCGGCTGGTGCAGCAGGAAGCGGGTGTTGGGCAGGCAGAGCCGGTTTTCCTTCTTGGCGCCCAGGAAGATGTGAGCGCCGGCGCTGGCCACCCAGCCGGTGCCGATCGCCTTCACCTCGATGCCGCAGAAGCGGATCATGTCGTGGATGGTGTCGCCGCTCTCCACGTGGCCGCCGGGGGAGTTGATGATCACCCGGATGGGCTTGTCGTTTTCGTTGGCGAAGGCGGTGATCTGGGCGGTGACCCGCTCGGCCAGGCGCATGTCGATCTCGCCGAACACCAGCACGGTGCGCGACTTGAACAGCGCGTTCTGCACCGGCCCGGAGGTCATCGGCATGTCGGGCTGGCGGCCCTTGTCCTCGTCGTCGCCGTCTTCGTCGTCCAGCCAGCTCTTGTAGATCTCGCGCATAGAGTCCTCGTGAAATAGCGAGCCCGGAACGTGCGTCGCCGGGACGGCAACCGCAAGGGGGCGCCCGCCGATTCCGCCTCGCCGTGCCCTTTGGGCGCGATCACCCCCGAACGATGTCCGGATCGCTATCTACCGCCGGCGACCGTGCGGGATCAGCCTCAGGGCTCGCAATCGGAGGAGGAACCCGATGAAGAAGTACCTGATCGAGCGGCATATCCCCGGCGTGCACAAGTTTTCCGCGGCCGAATATGCCGGCGCCACCGAAGTCTCCAACGCCGCCCTGGCCAAGCTCGCCCCGCGCATCCAGTGGGTGGAGTCCTATGTCACCGAGGACAACACGCTCTGCGTCTACATCGCCGACGACGAGGCGGTGATTCATGAGCACGCCAAGCTCAGCGGCTTCCCGGCCGACAAGATCACCGAGGTGGGGACCACGATCGACCCCATGACTCGGGCCTGACCGAAAACCGGAGTACAACGAACGGCGTTACGGAGAGTGCGCCATGCTGGACGTGACGGTGGTGCTGCTGGAGGAGGGGTTCTGCTCCACGGCAGTCATGCCGGTGGAGATCTTCCACTTCGCCGGCAAGCTCTGGAACGACCTGCACGACCGCCCCGCCGAGCCCGCCTTCCGCGTGCGGATCGTGTCGCTCGACGGGGACGCCGTCCACAGCGCCTATGGGCTCGGCATGACGCCACATGCGGGCCTGGCGGACGTCGAGCGCACCGACATCGCCATCGTCTCGACCTCCAAGCTCGACCTCGACCTGGCCTTCGTGGAGAACAGCGCGCTGCTGCCCTGGCTGCGGGACCAGCACGCGCGTGGCGCGCTGGTGGTGGGCGTCTGCATGGGCGCGGCCTACCTGGCCGAGGCCGGCCTGCTCGACGGCCGCATGGCCACCACCCACTGGGCGCTGAGCGACAAGTTCGCCGCCCGCTACCCGCAGGTGAACTGGCGGCCGGACCTGTTCGTCACCGAGGACAGCCGGGTGCTCTGCTCCGGCGGCGTCTTCGCCTCCATCGACGTCAGCCTCTACCTGGTCGAGAAGCTCTGCGGCCATGAGGTGGCGGTGCAGTGCGCCAAGTCCATGCTGCTGCCCATGCCGCGCATCCACCAGACCGGCTACGCCATGCAGGCGGTCGCCCAGGCCCACGGCGACGAGCGGATCCGCGACGTCGAGGCTTTCTTGCAGGCCAACTTCCAGGCCGACATCTCCACCCACACCCTGGCGGAGCGCGCCGGCCTGGGCGAGCGGACCTTCGTGCGGCATTTCAAGGCGGCCACCGGCAAGCTCCCGGCCGGCTATATCCAGGCGCTGCGCATCCAGGCGGCCAAGGCCATGCTGGAGCGCGACGCCAAGCCGGTGCAGACGATCAGTTGCGACGTGGGCTACGACGACGTCGCCTTCTTCCGGCATCTGTTCAAGCGCATCGTCAAGATGACGCCCACGGAGTACCGCGCCAACTTCGCGCCGCTGAATGTGCGCGGCCAGGCCGAGGTCGAGGCGCCGCGGATGAACTGAGTTCCCGAGGGCCGTTTTCCTGTGGCAAGAAGCCCGGGACTTGAGCCCCGGGGGACCGACCATGGCGACTTCACTCTACGATCTCAGCGTCCCGACCTACCTGCAGACGATGAGCGCCGTCCGGGGCTTCCTCGATCGCGCGGCCGGGCACTGCGCTGAGACCGGCGCCGACCCGGACGATTTCATGGGCGCGCGCCTCATCGCGGACATGGCGCCCTTCCATTTCCACGCCGAGGTCGTGCCGCACCATTCCGTATCGGCGCTGGAGGCCGTGAAGACGGGCGTTTTCGACCCGCCCGGCCTGCGCGGAGCCATTCCCTTCGCCGACCTTCAGGCGAGCATCGCCGAGGCGGAAGCCGCGCTTAGGGCGTTCACCCCCGACGAGGTCAACAGTTGGGCGGGCAAGGACCTGGACCTCCAGATCGGCCCCCGGAGGCTGCGCTTCACGGCCGAGACCTTCATCCTCTCCTTCTCGCTGCCGAACTTCTATTTCCACGCCGTCACCGCCTACGACATCCTGCGGATGAAGGGCGTGCCGATCGGCAAACGGGACTACGAGGGCCGGCTGCGGGTGAAGGCGGCCTGACCACGCCTCTCCCCTCGCGCTGCGCGTCGGGGGAGAGGAGGCTCAGCCGGCCGCGGTGGCGATCAGGCGGGCGTAGAAGTCCACGCACTGGCGCAGGTTCTCCAGCGTCAGGTGCTCGTTGGTCCCGTGGATCATCTCGATGTCCTTCAGGCCGAAGGCCATGGGCTGGAAGCGATAGACGTCGCTGGCCACGCCCTGGAGGTAGCGGCTGTCGGTGCCGGCGGTGACTAGGCTCGGCGCGACCGGCGCGCCGGTGACCCGGCCGGCCACGGCGGAGACCATCTTCCAGCCGTCCGAGGCGGTGGACGAGACCGGCGAGGGCTCGGACGGCGGATTGATCCAGGCCAGCGACACCGGCAGGGCGCCGACCGCGGCCTTGGCGCGGGCCATGACGGTGGCCGAGGTGTCGCCGGGCGCGATGCGGTAGTTGATCCAGGCCGCCGCGTCCTGCGGCAGGACATTCTCCTTGGGGCTGCCCCTCAGCATGGTCGGCGCGATGGTGGTGTGCAGCATCGCCGCGCCGGACGCCGTGGCGCCCATCTGCTTGATCAGCATGGGCTTGAAGAGCCAGGTGTTGGCCACCGCCATGCGCACCGGGAAGGCGGCCTTCGGGGCGACGGACTGCAGCATGGCCGCGCCGGGCCCGCGGAAGTCCATCGGGAAGCCGTGGTCGTTGATCGCGGTCACCGCGTGCGACAGGGCCACCACCCCGCCGCCGTCGGCCGGCGGGGCCGAGGAGTGGCCGCCCTGCGCCTTGGCCGTCACCTTCAGCGTCGCATAGCCCTTCTCCGCCGTGCCGATCAGCGACAGCTTGCCGCCGGTCACCGGATTGTCGGTGATCTCCGCCAGCCCCTCGTCGAGCACGAACTGCGCCTTGATCCCGCGCGACTTCAAGAGGGCCGCGGCGGCCTGGGCGCCGGTCCCGCGGGTCTCCTCGTCCTCGCCGGAGACGATCATCACCGTGCGCTTCGGCTTGAAGCCGGCCTTGGCCAGGGCCTCGACGCCCTCGAACAGGGTGATGAGCGAGCCCTTGTCGTCCACCGAGCCCCGGCCCCAGACCGCGCCCTCGGCGATGGCGCCGGAGAACGGCGGGTGCTTCCAAAGGGTCTCCGAGCCCGGCGTCACCGGCACCACGTCCTGGTGGGCCATCAGCACGATGGGGGCGAGCGACGGGTCGGTCCCCTTCCAGGTGTAGACCAGCGTGTTCTTGCCCACGATCTCGCGGGTCATGGCCGCGTGCGCCGCCGGATAGGTGGCCGTGAGGAAGTCGTGCAGCCGGGTCCATTCGGCGGGCTGGTCGTCGGCCAGGTCCTGGTGGCTCACCGTCTGGATCTGCACCGCCTGCGACAGGTGCTGGGCGGCGGCGGCCACGTCGAACGGCACGGGCGGGACCACGCGCACCTCGGCGGTGCTGACCTCGCCGGGCGGGCGGTACATCAGGGTGCGGACGAGCGCGATGCCGATCACGGCGACGATCGCGATGAACAGCGCCAGGGCGATCCGGCCGACGAGACGCATGCAAATTTCCCCCGCTTTTGAGGCGGAGCTTAGAGCGGGCGGCGGCGATTGTCGCCGCCGCGCACGGCCGCTAGGTTTCGCCGGCCTTGCTGCTGGAGTTCCGATGGCGTCCGCGACCTATGACATTGGACTGGCCGCGCCGGACGAGGCGCCGGCGGTCGCCCAGGTCCTGCAGGAGGCGGCGCGCTGGATCACCACCTGGCGCGCGCAACTCTGGGACCCGGCGCTGCTGGGGGAAGCCTTCGCCGCCCCTTTCATCGCCCGCGGCGAGGTGCTGACCGCCCGGATCGGCGGCGAGATCGCGGGCGTGGTGATCGTCGAGCCCGAGGATCCGCACTTCTGGCCGGAGCGTCCGCCGGGCGAGGCGCTCTACCTGCACAAGCTCGCCGTTCGCCGCGCCCATGCGGGCGCGGGCGTGCCCGCGGCGCTGATGGGCCATGCGGCGGGCCTGGCCCGGGCGCAGGACCGCAGCCTGCTGCGGCTCGATTGCGACCTGCCGCTCGCGCCCTTCTACGAGCGGCTCGGCTTTCGGAAGGTCGACGAGATCGACGTGCGCCACCCCGAGGCCGGGCCGATGCGGGTGGTGCGGATGGAGCATGTGCTGGCCGCCCAGCCCGCTTGACCTAGAAGCGGCCGGCATCGCAAATGGCCGGCAAATCAAACGAGCGTTTTAGGGAGCCTCGCCATGAGCGACGTGATGGACAAGCCCAATGTGCTGACCGGCAAGCTGTTCGACCTGACGGGCAAGGTGGCGGTGATCACCGGCTCCTCGCGCGGTATCGGCAAGGCCATCGCCGAGCAGATGGCCGCCCACGGCGCCAAGGTGGTGATCTCCTCGCGCAAGGCCGGCCCCTGTGAAGAGGTCGCCGCGGCGATCAACGCCCGCAGCGCCGGCCACGCCATCGCCATCCCGGCCAACATCTCGTCGAAGGACGACCTTCAGCGGCTGATGGACGAGACGCGCAAGGCCTTCGGCAAGATCGACATCCTGGTCTGCAACGCCGCCTCGAACCCGTTCTATGGCTCGCAGCTCGACATCTCCGACGACGCCTTCTCGAAGATCCTGTCGAACAACATCATCGCCAACAACTGGATGATCCAGATGGTCGCGCCGGAGATGCGCGAGCGGAAGGACGGCGCGATCATCATCGTCTCGTCGATCGGCGGCCTGCGCGGCTCGGAGGTGATCGGCGCCTACTGCATCTCCAAGGCGGCCGACATGCAACTGGCCAGGAATCTCGCCAAGGAGCTGGGCCCCGACAATATCCGCGTCAACTGCATCGCGCCGGGCCTGGTGAAGACCGACTTCGCCAAGGCGCTGTGGGACACCCCGGAAGGCGAGAAGCGCGCCAGTTCCGGCACCCCGCTCCGCCGCCTGGGCGAGCCCGACGACCTGGCCGGGGCGGCGGTCTACCTGGCGTCGCGTGCGGGCGCGTGGACCACGGGGCAGACGTTCGTGGTGGACGGCGGGAGCACCTGCTGAACTTACCTCCCCCGCGCAGCGGCGGGCGGTCCCCCTCCCGCCATCGCCGCCGCGATGGGGGAGGCAGCGCTTACGCTTTCATGATCATCTTGATCGCCGGCAGCGCCGGCGAGCCCAGGACGCTCATTCCGGCCATTGCACCGCCTCGTACTGCATGGCGCCGCCGATGTTGCCCTCGGTGTCCTGGAAGAAGATCAGCTCGCCCACGCCCTCGATGCGGAAGGGCGGCATGATCACCGCGCCGCCATGGGCCTCGACGGCGGCCATGGTCGCCTGGATGTCGTCGACCCCGTAGCTGACCTCGACGCCCGGCATGACGTGGCCTGCGATGTCGCGGCGGCCCTGCAGGGCGCCCACGAACCCCTTGCCGGCGCTGCGGGTCTGGTAGAAGCCCGGCGGGCCCCAGGGCGTGAAGGTCCAGCCGAAGACGCCCTCGTAGAAGGCCTTGGCGCGGGGCACGTCGCGGGCGTTGATCGCGAAGTGGCGCAGGGTGGCAGGCATGGCGGTCCTCCCGGAGGGGCTCATGCTGAGCCCAGTCAGGCCCTGCTGACAAGCTCCCGGGCCCTGGCCAGCCGTTCGATCCCCGCGTCCAGGGTCTCGTCGCGCTTGGAGAAGCACAGGCGCACGATGTGGCTCACCGGCTCCTCCTCATAGAGCGCCGAGACCGGGATGGCGGCGACGCCGGCCTCCTTCACCGCGCGCAGGCAGAACTCGCGGTCGCCCAGGGCCACGCCGGAGGCGGCGAGGTCGATGTTGAGGAAGTAGGTCCCCTGCGTCGGCAGGACCGCGAAGCCCTCCCGCTGCAGCCCCTCGCTCAGCCGGTCGCGGGAGCGTTCGAGATCGCGCGGCATTCGCCGGAACCAGTCGTCGCTGTTGTCCAGCCCCCAGGCGACGGCGGCCTGCAGGTTGGGCGGGGTGGTGAAGGTCAGGAACTGGTGGGCGCGGGCGAGGCTGTGGGTCAGCTCCGCCGCGGCGCAGAGGAAGCCCACCTTCCAGCCGGTCAGGCCGAACATCTTGCCCGCCGAGCCGATCTTCACGCACCGCTCGCGCATCCCGGGGAAGGCGATCAGCGGCCGGTGCTTCGCATTGCCGAACACCACCTGCTCCCAGACCTCGTCGCAGATGGCGATGACGTCGTGCTTCACGCAGAGCTCGGCCAGCAGGGCGAGGTCCTCGTCGGGCAGCACCACGCCGGCCGGGTTGTTGGGGTTGTTCAGAACGACATATCTGGTCGTCTCGGTGAAGGCCGCCTCCAGCGTCGCCCGGTCGAACCGCCAGCGGGGCGGCGGCAGGCTGACCAGCTTCGGAACCCCGCCGGCTCGGCGGATCAGCGGCAGGTAGGCGTCGTAGAGCGGCTGGAAGACGATCACCTCGTCGCCGGGCTCGATCAGGCCGAAGAAGGCCGCCGCCAGAGCCTCCGTCGCGCCGGAGGTGACGGTGATCTCGGTCGCCGGGTCGAGGTCCAGGCCCTGGCTGCGGGCGTAGTGGCCGGCCGCCGCCGCGCGCAGCTCCGGCAGGCCGGCCATCGGCGGATACTGGTTGTAGCCGTTGAGGGTGGCGTCCGCCGCCTTGGCGCGGATCGCCTCCGGACCGGGGTCGTCCGGGAAGCCCTGGCCCAGGTTGACGGCGCCCAGGGTGCGCGCCAGGCCCGACATCTCCTCGAAGACGGTCATCGGCAGGCTTGAGAAGATCGGGTTGGGCATTAGATCATCGGGCTGGGGGCGGCTGTCGCGCCTTCATGACCTGACCGGAGCGCCTGCGTCCATGGAGATCGTCGAGTTCGAGCCCTGCCACGCCGAAGCGTTCAAGACCCTGAACGAGGCCTGGATCTCCAGGTACTTCGCCATCGAGCCCAAGGACCGCGAGGTGCTGGGCGACCCGCAAGGCAGGATCGTCGAGGCCGGCGGGCGGATCTTCATCGCCCTGCACGAGGGCGAGGCGGTGGGCTGCGCGGCCCTGATCCCCATGGAGGACGGCGGCTATGAGGTCGCCAAGATGACCGTCGCCGAGACCCTGCGCGGCTCGGGCCTGGGGCGGATGCTGATGCAGCGGTGCATCGACGCCGGCGCCGAACTGGGCGCGCCCAGGCTCTACCTGGAGACCAACTCCAGCCTGGGGCCGGCGCTGGGGCTCTACCGGGCCATGGGCTTCACCGAGGTCGGGCCGCCGCCGCGCAACGACTACGCCCGCGGCGACACCTGGATGGAGCGCGTCTACGCCGCCTGAGCCTAGGTGTGGCTGACGAGGACCACGCCCACCAGCACCGCCGCCCAATGGGTCGCGGCGGCGGCCACGACATGGCCGTGCCAGATGGCCCGGGCGAACTTCAGGCGCTTGTTCACATAGAAGATCACGCCCGTCGAATAGAGCACCCCGCCGGCCAGCAGCAGCAGCAGGGCGACCCAATAGACGCTGTCGATCATGGGTTTGAGCGCCACCACCACCAGCCAGCCCAGGGCCAGGTAGACGCCGACGCCAATCCGGCGGTCCATGCCGATCCAGAAGATCTTGCCCAGCGCGCCGAAGGTCGCGAGGGACCAGATGGCCGCAGTCATGCCCCAGGCCCAGCCGCCGGTGAGGTTGTGGATGGTGAAGGGGGTGTAGGAGCCGGCGATCATCAGGAAGATGCCGGCGTGGTCCAGCCTGCGCAGCACCGGGCGATACCTGGCCTTGGCGAAATTGTAGGCGGTGGAAAAGGCCAGCATGGCCAGGACGCCGGCCGCGTAGATCGAGACGCCCACCACCTGGGTGATCGAGCCGGCCCGCACGGCCAGGGCCAGGAGCACGATCCCGCCCACCAGGGCCAGGGTCAGGCCCACGACATGCACCACGAGGTCGGCGCATTTGGCGGCCGGGGTCGGATAGTGGCGGGGCGGTTTGGCGGGGCCGGCGAGGGTCATGACTGAACTCCGTGCCCTATCGGTCTCATGGGGCGCGGGCGACCGTCCAGCCGATTCGCACCCAAGCTTCGTGATCCTCCGGTTCGCCGGAGAGGCGATCGGAGGATGACGGCGGAATGTGAACCAGGCCGCCGCGGCCCGCGGCTAGTCTTCCTTCACCCGCTTCTTGCGGAAGGAGGGGTTGAGGACCTTCTTGCGCAGGCGGATGGACTTGGGCGTCACCTCCACCAGTTCGTCCTCCTCGATATAGGCGATGGCCTGTTCGAGGGTCGGGCGGCGCGGCGGGGTCAGGCGCACGGCCTCGTCCTTGCCGGAAGCCCGCACGTTGGTGAGCTGCTTGGCCTTCATCGGGTTGACGTCGAGGTCGTCGGACCGCGAGTTCTCGCCGATGATCATGCCCTGGTAGGTCTTCTCGCCGCCGCCCACGAACATGGTGCCGCGGTCTTCCAGGTTCCACAGGGCATAGGCCGCCGTCTCGCCGTCGGAGTTGGAGACCAGCACGCCCTTGCGGCCGGCGTCGATGGGCCCCTTGTAGGGCTCGTAGTGGCTGAACACCCGGTTCAGCACGCCGGAGCCGCGGGTGTCGGTCAGGAATTCGCCCTGGTAGCCGATCAGCGAGCGCGACGGGCTCATCAGGCTGATACGGGTCTTGCCGGCGCCCGAGGGGCCCATGTCCTTCAGCTCGGCCTTGCGGGCCGACAGCTTCTCGATGACGATACCGGTGAATTCCTCGTCCACGTCGATCATCACGTCCTCGATGGGCTCGAGGCGCTCATTGGTCTCCGGATCGTACTGGAAGACCACGCGCGGGCGGCTGATGGAGACCTCGAAGCCCTCGCGGCGCATGCTCTCGATCAGCACGCCGAGCTGCAGTTCGCCTCGGCCCGCGACCTCATAGGCGTCCTTGTCGGCGGTCTCGGTCACCCGGATGGCGACGTTGGACTGGGCTTCCTTCAGCAGGCGGTCGCGGATCACCCGGCTCTGCACCTTGTCGCCCTCGCGACCGGCGAGCGGGCTGTCGTTGACGCTGACGGTCATGGAGATAGTCGGCGGGTCGATGGGCTGGGCCGGCAGGGCCTCGGTCACGTCCATGGCGCACAGGGTGTCGGCCACCGTCGCCTTGGAGAGGCCCGCGATGGCCACGATGTCGCCGGCCTCGGCGTCGTCGATCGGCTGGCGCTTCAGGCCGCGGAAGGCCAGAACCTTGGTGATCCGGCCGCGCTCGACTTCCTTGCCGTCGATGCCCAGGGCGTGGATGGCCAGGCCCGGCGTCGCCTTGCCGCTCTCGATGCGGCCGGTCAGCAGGCGGCCCAGGAAGGGGTCGTTCTCGATCAGCACCGAGAGGATCTGGAAGGGTCCGTCCTTCTGGGCGATGGCCTTGGGCTCGGGCACGTGGCGCACGATCAGGTCGAACAGCGGCGCCAGGGTCTCCGACGGCTTCGCCATGTCCAGCGTCGCCCAGCCCTGCTTGCCCGAGGCGTAGAGGTGCGGGAAGTCGAGCTGGTCGTCGGTGGCGCCCATGGCCGCGAACAGGTCGAAGGCGTCGTTCAGCACCCGGTCCGGGTCGGCGTGCGGGCGGTCGACCTTGTTCAGGCAGACGATGGGGCGCAGGCCCATCTTCAGCGCCTTGCCGAGCACGAACTTGGTTTGCGGCATGACGCCTTCCTCGGCGTCGACCAGCAGGACGCAGCCGTCCACCATGCCCAGGATCCGCTCCACCTCGCCGCCGAAGTCGGCGTGGCCGGGGGTGTCGATGATGTTGATCCGCGTGTCGCCGGCCTCGCCGTGCCAGAGCACGCTGGTGCACTTGGCCAGGATGGTGATGCCGCGCTCCCGCTCCTGGTCGTTGGAGTCCATGGCCCGCTCGGCATGGGCCTCGTTGGCTCGGAAGACGCCCGACTGGGCGAGGAGCTGATCGACGAGCGTGGTCTTGCCGTGGTCGACGTGGGCGATGATGGCGATGTTGCGGAGCGACATGGGATTCTAAGGAGGTGTCTCGGGGGCGAGGAAGGCGCGCTTGTAGGGGAGAGAAGGCGCAACCGCCAGCTTGGAGTTGGATCCTGCGACCCTGCGGCAGGCCGCCAATGGTCAGGCTGTTGTGCGGTGCAAACTAAATGGGGTTTCCGCCAGCGTCCGCAAGGCCTGGAAAAGCCTAGGCTTTTCTACGTCACCCTCATGAAAACGCAGGTTTTTTGTCGCAGCCGCTTGCGTCGTTGTGCATCGCACCGTACATTCAATTCGTGAGGCGGCCTTGCCGCCTCTGCCCTTCCTGGGCGTTTCCTCCCTATGAACTGCCGCGCCTTCGGGCGCGGCTTTTTTTTGGCCCGGCCTCCGCCGCCAGCGCGTCGCGACGAGGGAGGTTATGCTCTCAGCGAGCTCCAGTCCGCCGCCGCCAGCGCGCCGGTCAGGCGCTCCAGGTGCCCCTTCAGCCGCTCGAAGCCGGCCGTGGGCGTGAGCGTCGCCTCGTCCAGGTAGAGGCCCCGGTTGATCTCGATCTGCAGGGCGTGGGTGCGGCGCCCCGGGCGGCCGTAGTGCTCGGTGGTGTAGCCGCCGGCGTAGGGCGTGTTGCGCGCCACCCGGTAGCCCAGCGCCTCCAGCTCGCGCTCCACGCGGGCGGTGAGCAGGCCCGCGCAGGCCGCGCCGAAGCGGTCGCCCAGCACGAAGTCGCAGGGCCGGTCGCGCCCGCCGGACCGCGCCGCGGCGGCCGGCATGGAGTGCCAGTCGATCAGGATCGCGAAGCCGTGGGCCCGGTGCGCCTCGCCGATCAGCCGCTCCAGGGCCGCGTGATAGGGCCGGTGCGCGCCCTCGATGCGGGCGCGGGCCTCGGAGAAGGTGAGCTTCCGGGCGTAGATCTCCTGGCCCTCGGAGACCACCCGGGCGATGGCGCCCAGGCCCGCGGCGACCCGGGCGGTGCGGGCGCGGGCGAACTCGGGCAACTCGTCCTCGAACATGCCGGGGTCGAGCTCGAAGGCCTCGCGGTTGAGGTCGATGTAGGCGCGCGCGAAGCGGGCGGTCAGGGTCGCCGCGCCCAGGCCCGGCCCGCCGGCCACCAGGTCGTCGACGAAGGCGTCCTCCGACCGGCGGATCGCCTGGGCGTCCAGGGTGGTGGCCGCCATCATGTCGTCAGGGTAGTCGCGGCCCGAGTGGGGCGAGGCGAAGACCAGCGGCGTGGGCGGCGCCTGGCCGTCGGCGGCGGCCCTGCGCAGGCCAAACGCCCCGGCCGCGGGCGTGTCCTCGACGGCGATGGGCTCCCAGGCGTTCATTACCCGACATAGAACGCTGAGCCTCGGGTCGGGTCAAAGGCTTCATCGCGCCTTTACCGATCCGAAGCTATGTTGGGTGTTTCCTGACGATCCCTTCAAGCCCGCCGCCGCAAGAGTCCCAATGCCCCGCATCCTCCTGGCCGAAGACGACGACAGCCTCCGCGGCTTCCTGGCGCGCGCGCTGGAACGGGCCGGCTATGAGGTCGTGGCCTGCGCCGACGGCGACGAGGCGGCGGCCATCCTGGACCAGGAGTGGGACCTGCTGCTGACCGACATCGTCATGCCCGGCATGGACGGCATCGAGGTGGCGCGCCAGGCCGCCGCCCTGCACCCGGACCTGCGGATCATGTTCATCACCGGCTTCGCCGCCGTGGCGCTGGCCGCCGGCAGCCAGGCCCCGGCCGGCGCCAAGGTGCTGTCCAAGCCGATCCACCTGCGCGAGATCGTCTCCGAGGTGGAACGGATGATCGCCGCCTAGGCCCGGGCGATGGGCGCCTTGCGCAGCGGAGGCCCCGCCGGTATATCCGCGCGTTCCCGAGACCACCGGATACGGACGCGTAGCTCAGCGGGAGAGCACCTCGTTGACATCGAGGGGGTCACAGGTTCGATCCCTGTCGCGTCCACCATCCCCCTTCAGACATCTGGTCAAGGCCGTACGCCATCGCGGACGACGAGCCGGGCCGCCGCCGGCGCGGGGGCGTAGGCCGGTGCTGCAGGCGCCCCTCGTGATCCTCGTCCTTCTGGCCCTGACCCTCCTGGAGGGCCGCTTCCCGGCGCGCCGGGATCCGGGGCAGCGCCTGCTCAATTTGGGGATCATGATCGCCCGGATGATCCCGGCGGTCCTGCTCGCCCCTCTGGTCTCGGCGGGCGTCGTCGAGGCCGCCCGCCGGGCGGGCCTTCCCGCGGTGACCAGCGCGGCCTGGCCGCCGGCGGCCGCGACGGTGGCCTACATCCTGGCGATCGACTTCGGCGAGTGCATGTTCCACCGCACCCAGCACGCGGTCCCGTTCCTGTGGCGGATGCACTCGCTCCACCACTCGGACCCCTGCATGAACGCCACCACGGCGGAGCGGCACTGGTGGGGCGACAGCGTGATCAAGGCGCTGACCATCTGGCCGGCCGCGGCGATCCTGTTCCGGCCGTCGGCCGCGACGCTGACCATCTATGCGCTGCTCAGCTTCTATCACTACTTCAGCCACGCGAACCTGCGCGTGAGCTTCGGGCGGCTGAGCTGGCTGCTGAACTCGCCGGCCTATCACCGCATCCACCACTCCAGCGATCCGGCGCACCACGGGGCGAACTTCGCCGGCCTGTTCCCGATCTTCGACGTGATCCTCGGCAGCTACCGGCCGGGCGCGATGTTCCCCCCGACCGGCCTCGACCGCAGGCCGGAAACCCTGATCCACGCCCTCGTCTGGCCCATGACGGACGAACCGGGCGCCCCTTCCGAGCCGGAGGCCCGCCCGGCCTGACGGCCCCTTAGGGCTTGGCCCCCTTTGGCAGGGCGGCGATCTCTTCCGGGGTCAGCTTGCGCATGTGGCTGATCGGGCAGCGCTGCCGGCCGAGCCCCTGCGCACGGGTGATGATCTCGGCGTCCATGCCGCTGCAGATGCTGTCGCTGGTGGACTTGAGCGCCAGCCGCTGGTTCCAGTCGATGTCCGGGCAGGAGACCAGCAGGTCGAACTTGTAGACGTCGCGCATGTTCACCCGGACGTAGACCGTGTGGTCGTCCGGCGCGGCGAAGCTGGTGACGTTGCGCGCCCAGAAGCATTCGTTCTTGGCGGCGGGCTTGTCGGCGGCGTGCGCGGCGGCGGCGCTGAGGCTCAGCAGGGCGGCGGCGGCCAGGGCGGTGGCGGTCTTCATCTCTCGGATCCTCGCAGTAGGGCCGTCCCCCTGCGCCATTCTATAGGCCAAGCTGGGACGGCTAGGAACCGCGCCGCGCCTGCCGGCGGGCGAAGCGCCCCGGTTCGACGAAGGCCGCCAGCGGGACCGGGAGCGGCGAGGGCGCCTGCATCGCCAGAGCCGCCACATGCTCGGCCAGCAGGGGGGCCAGCGTGAAGCCCCGCGCCCCGAAGCCCGTCAGCACGAAGAGCCCGGCGGGTCCCCCCGGAGCGGCGCCCGCGACCGGGAGGTAGTCCGGCGTCGAGACGCGGATCGAGGCGCGGCCCTCCAGCGTCGCGCCCGCGAGCCGCCCGGCGAGTTCCGGCAGGCCCTCGGCCAGGGCGGCCAGGTTGCGCCGATGATCCTGCGGCCGCACATCGCGGGCGGTGTCGTCGCGGTCGTTGGTGGCGCCGAACAGCACGCCCTGGCGCGTCGGGATCGCATAGCCGCCGAAGGCCGCGGCCGGCGGCGGCGCGGCGAGGGCGGCGAAGCTCGCCTGGCCGCGCACCGCGCTGAGCGGCAGGCCGGGCGCCAGGTCGCCGGTGGCCAGCCCCGCGGCCACGATCACCGCGTCGGCGACGGCCAGCACCGCGCCCTTCGCGTCCAGCAACCGCCAGCCCGCGCCGTCGGGCTCGATCCGGGCGACGGCGGCCTTGTCGGCCTGCGGCGCCCAGGCCGCCAGCAGGACGGAGGGCTCGATCACCAGCCCGTCGTGAAGCTCCAGCGCCTGCGGCGCGCTTTCGCCGACGCGGGCGGAGGCCTGGGCCGGCGTCAGCATCTCAAGGGCGCCGGGCTCGAACAGGTCGGACCGGGCGATCTTGGCGAAGCGCCCGGCGTCCTGCGACCCGACCGCGAACTGCAGGGCGCCGCGGGCGACGATCAGCCCGGGGACGTCCGCATAGAGCGCCGTGGCGCGGCGGAACGCCTGGGCGAACAGCCGGGCGGGCTCGGCGAGGCCGGCGTCCAGGCGGGGCGTCACCAGGGCCGCCGGATTGCCAGAGGCGCCCGCGCCGCGCCCTTCCGAATCGAAGACCAGGGCCTCGCCGCCCAGGGCCCGCACGGCGCGCGCGGCCGCCGCGCCGCCGACGCCCGCGCCGACGATGGCCACCTGTCGAGTCGCAGCGGCTGCGGGCGCCGGGCCCGGCAGGGCCGCGGTCAGCCGCTCGCGCTTGCGCCCGAAGCCGGGCGCCCTGGCGACCTCGAAGCCGGCGGCCGCCAGCCCGCGGCGCACCTGGCCCGCGACCGTGAAGGTGGCCGCCACGGCGCCGGGCGCCGAGCGGGCGGCGACCAGGGCCAGCACCTCGTCGGACCACATGGCGGGATTGCGGGCCGGGGCGAAGCCGTCGAGGAACCAGGCGTCCACAGCGCCGGACCAGCCCGCCAGGGCCTCGGCGACGTCGGCGACCACCACGTCGAGGATCACGCCGAGGTCTTCGAACTCCAGCCGATGCGGCCCGCGCGCCCGGCCAGGCCACCCGGCGGTCAGCCGGGCGGCCAGGTCACCCAGCTCCGGCCAGTGCGCCAGCGCGCGCCTCGCCTCGCCGGCGCCGATCGGGTGCGCCTCTACGGAAAAGATGTGCAGGCGCCCGCCCGCCGGCCGCGTGCGGCTCCAGAGCTCGATCAGGGCCAGGACGTTCAACCCGGTCCCGAACCCCAGCTCGCCGACCACGAACCGCCCGCGCCCCGCCCAGGCTTGCGGCAGGCCGCAGCCCTCCAGGAACACGGCGCGGGCCTCGGCCAGGCCGTCCTCGGCGGAGAAGTAGACGTCGTCGTAGAGCCGCGAGCGCGGCTGGCCGTCGTCGCTCCAGTCGAGCGGGCTGTTCGCGGGGGTATCGGCCATGGCGGGCACGATATAGCGCGGCCACGAAAAAGGGCCGCCCCATGGACGGCCCGCGTTCGGCCGGGCGCCCGGCGGGCGCTACTTCTTGGGCGGCGTGGCAGCCGTGGCGTCGGCGGCCGGCGGCGTGGCGGAAGGCGGCGTGGCGGCGCCGTCGGCCTTGTTGGCGTCGGCGGCGGCGTCGGCGGCGGCGGCCGCTGCGGTCTGGGCCGCTTCGGCCGCGGTGGCGGCGGAAGAGCCGGCGGCCGGGGTGGCGGTGGCGGCGGCCTTGTCGGCCTTGGGCGCGCAGGCGGCGGCCGAGAGGGCCGCGACAGCCGCGCCGGCGACCAGGAGCTTGCTGAGCAGGGGTGTGTTCATGGGCCTCGTCCTCGAAGGCGATGTGTCGGTGTGGCCTCCCTCAGGAGGAGGCCGGGCCGACTATGCGCCGGTTCGCGGACCTGGCGACAGCCAACCTCACGTTTTCGTGATCGCAAATCGGTGCAGGCTGCGGTCTTGGCGGGCCTGCGCCGAAAGCGGCCCTAGGCCGCGCCTTCGGCCGGGATGGCGGAGAGCGCCTCTTCCAGCTCCAGGAAGCTCGGCTGGTTGCCGCTGGGGACGTTGCCGCGGCCGATCTCGACGGAGATCTGGGCGGCGTTGCCGTGCAGGTGGGCCACCAGCACCGACTGGATGATCTTGTAGAACGAGCCGTCCTCGTCGATCACCGCGGCCATGCGGTTGGCCATCGGGCCGACCAGGCCGTAGGCCAGGAACACGCCCAGGAAGGTGCCGACCAGGGCCGAGCCGATCATCTCGCCCAGCACGGCGGGCGGCTCGGTGATGGCGCCCATGGTCTTGATGACCCCCAGCACGGCGGCCACGATGCCCAGGGCGGGCAGGGCGTCGGCGAGGTTGGTCAGCGCGTGGGGCGCGGTCAGCGCCTCGTGGTGATGCTTCTCGAGCTGGGCCTCCATCGCGTCCTCGACCTGGTGCGGGTCTTCCAGGTTCATGGTCATCATCCGCAGGGTGTCGCAGATGAAGTCGATGGCGAAGTGGTCCTTCATGATCCGCGGATAGCGCGAGAAGATCGAGCTCTCCTTGGGCGTCTCGATGTGGCTTTCGAGCGCGATGACGCCCTTGGACTTCATGGTCTTGGTGAGCAGGAACAGCAGGCTCAGGAGGTCGCGGTAGTCCGAGGCCTTCCAGGTCGGCCCCTTGAAGACCTTGCCGAAGCCACCGGCGATCCGCTTCAGCACCGGCACCGAGTTGGAGATCAGCACCGCGGCCGTTCCGGCGCCGCCGATGGTCATCAGCTCCGAAGGCAGGGCGCCCAGGATGACGCCGATGTTGCCGCCGGTCATGACGAAGCTGCCAAACACCAGGCCGAACAGCAGCACGATGCCGATAATCTGAAACATAGGGTCTCCCGCGACTCAGGCTCGAACATCGCTGTTATTGCTTAATGGGCGGTGAGCGGCTGGGTTTGCGCTGCGGCGCACCCATGCTTAAGCCCGGTCCATGGCCGACGCCGTCGCGAGTCCCGCCCAGAGCACCCTGCCCAAGCGGGCCTTCGCGATCATCTTCTGTTCGTCGGTGGCGACGGCCATCGGCAACACCGGCCTGATCTCGGTCCTGCCGCTGATCGGCCGCTCCCTGGCCATTCCCGACGAGATGGTGGTGGCGATCTTCTCGCTGTCGGCGATCCTGTGGGCCTGCTCCTCGCCGTTCTGGGCGCGGGCCTCGGACCGCTACGGCCGCAAGCCCCTGATGATGGTGGGCCTGTCGGGCTTCATGATCTCCATGACCGTCTGCGGGGCGGTGGTCAGCGCCGGCCTGCGCCAGATGGCCGCGCCCATGGTGATCTTCGGCCTGCTGCTGTTGGGCCGCTCGCTGTTCGGCCTGTTCGGGGCCGCGTCCAATCCGGCCAACCAGGCCTATGTGGCCGACCACACGCCGCGCGAGCAGCGCACCCAGGCCATGGCCAGCCTGGCCGGCGCCTTTGGCCTGGGCACGGTGTTCGGGCCGTGGCTGGCGCCCTATTTCATCTATCCGGTGGTGGGCCTGGCCGGGCCGCTCTTCACCTTCGCCGCCATCGCCGCGGCCATGCTGTTCGTGGTCTGGCGCTTCCTGCCGGAAAGCCCCCGCCGCGCCGAGACGCCGGAAGAGGCCGCGGAGGCGGCCGCCGAGCAGACGGTGGAGAAGGCGCGGCCCATGTGGCGCGACCCGCGCGTCATGCCCTTCGCGCTCTACGGCTTCGTGGTCGCGACCTGCCAGACGGCCCAGCAGCAGACCATCGGCTTCCTGGTCATCGACAAGCTCGGCGTCTCGCCCCTGGCGGCCAAGGAATCCATCGCCACCGCCATGGCCTTCGGCGCGCTCGCGGGCCTGCTCGCCCAATGGGGCCTGATCCGCATGT
Organism: Phenylobacterium sp.; assembly: GCF_035569475.1. Classification (GTDB taxonomy): domain Bacteria; phylum Pseudomonadota; class Alphaproteobacteria; order Caulobacterales; family Caulobacteraceae; genus Phenylobacterium. The sequence continues at coordinate 37,316 of NZ_DATMNA010000095.1, read as the reverse complement.
TCGAGATGACGCCCAAGCAGTTGCTGCGATGGGGCGTGGTCTGCGGGGCGGTGGGCAACCTCCTGGTGGCGATCGCGCCGGACTACCACACGGTGGTGGCCGGCTACGCCCTGGCGAGCCTCGGCTTCGGTTTCGCGCGGCCGGGCTTCACGGCCGGCTCATCCCTGGCGGTCGGCTGGAAGGACCAGGCGCGGGTGGCCGGCGCCATCGCGGCGGTGAACGGCATCAACGCGGTCTTCGCCCCGGCCTTCATGGCCCTCTACCGGGCGAACCACGCCGCGCCCTTCTTGCTGAACATGGTGCTGATGCTGGGCCTGCTGGTCTACGCCTTCGCCAGCCGGGCCCTGCGCAACGCCGACCCGGCCGCCGTCACCCGCGAGGAGACCACCATGGCCACCATCGAGCGCAGCGACGAAGGCGGAGTCTAGACCGCCCCTGGCTAGGTCGGGGGCGCCTGAGCCGTCTGGGCCGGCGCCGCGGGAGCCTCGGCGGCGCCGGTTTCCGCCTTCAGGCGCAGCACCATGGCCGGCGACAGATAGCCGTCCGCCGTCAGGCCGCGGGCCTTCTGCCAGGCGCGCAGCGCCGTGCGGGTGCCCGCGCCCACGATCCCGTCCGGCGTCCCGGCGTCGAAGCCCAGCGCCGCCAGCGCGCGCTGGGCGGTCATCCGGTCGGCCAGGGACAGCGGCGTCTCCGCCGGCCAGGGCTTCACCAGCGGCGATCCGCCGGCGATCCGGTCGGCCAGCAGCCCCACCGCCAGGGCGTAGGCCACCGAGTTGTTGTACTTGCGGATCACGAAGTGGTTGGGGAACAGCAGGAAGAGCGGCCCGGTCGCCCCGGCGGGCGCGATCAACTGGGCCTCGACGGCGCGGTCCGCGTCGGTCCACGGCAGGCCGTCGGCGCGCAGGACGCCCAGCGTGGCCCAGGCGTCGGGCGTCAGCTTCGGGCCTTCGGTCATGCTGAAGTCGAAGCCGTCGGGCGCGGTGACCTCCCGCGCCCAGCTCTGGCCGCGGGCCCAGCCGCCCTTGGCCAGCAGGTTCGCCGCCGAGGCCAGGGAATCGGCCGCAGAGTTCCAGATATCGCGCCGCCCGTCGCCGTCGCCGTCCACGGCGGTGGAGAGATAGGCCGAGGGGATGAACTGGGTCTGGCCCATGGCGCCCGCCCAGGAACCCTTGAGCTGGCTACGGCTGGCCTGTCCGGTGGCGATGATCCGGAGCGCGGCGATCAGCTCGCCCTCCGCCCAGTCGCGCCGGCGGCCCTGGGCGGCCAGGGAGGCCATGGAGCGGACCACGTCGAAATCGCCCTGGATGGCCCCGAAGGCGCTCTCCCGCGCCCAGATGGCGATCAGGATCTCGCGCGGCACGCCATAGCGCTGCTCGATGTCGGGAAGCTGGGGCACCTCGGCCCGCTCGCGCTCGCCCTTGACGATCGGCCCCTCGGTGACCGCGCCCTTGATGTAGGTGGAGATCGGCTGGGAGAACTCCGGCTGGCGGCTGTCGCGCTGGGTCACCCGCGGATCGGGGGTCAGGCCCGCCATCTCGCGGTCCAGCACGTCGCGCGGGATGCCCGCCTTCACCGCCTTGCCGTAGAATTCCGCCGCCCAGGCGTCGAAGACCATGTCGCCGGAAACCGCGGGCGGGGTCACCGGTGTGACCGCCGGCGCCCCGTGCGCGGCAGGGGGCGGCGTGGCCGGCGCCGGCGGCGGCGCGACCGGGCCCGGCGCGGGCGGCGGGGGCCTGGCGGCCGGGCTCGCGCAGGCGGCCAGCAGGGCCAGGGCGACGAGCGTTAGGTGGCTGGCGCGCATCGTTGGGAGTCTATCGAGCGTCGCAAGCCGGCTCAATCGGAACCCGTCCCGTGCGACATTGACTTGCACCACCCCTTTCCGTATATCCGCGCGCTCTTGTGAAACCCCCCCGGACGCCAACGTCCGCGCCCGAGATAGGTCCCCGAGAAGTCCGATGAAGGTCAGAAGCTCGCTCAAGTCGCTCAAGACGCGTCACCGCGACTGCAAGCTCGTGCGCCGCAAGGGCCGGGTCTACATCATCAACAAGACCAACCCGCGCTTCAAAGCCAAGCAGGGCTGACGCTCCGCCGATGCAGGCGCCGCACGCGGTCGTCTGGCCCAGGGTTGTCATCTGGGACGTCGGCAACGTCATCGTGCGCTGGGATCCGCGCACCCTCTATTCCAAGATCTTCCCCGATCCGGCCGAGCGCGACCGGTTCCTGAACGACGTCTGCACCATGGCCTGGCACGGCCCGACGGACTGCGGCGTCACCTTCGAGGCCAATTGCGCGGCGCTGAGCGCCCGCCATCCCCGGCACGAAGCCGCCATCTGGGCCTGGAAGCACCGCTGGCCGGAGATGTTCTCGGGCCCGATCCCCGAGACCGAAGCCGCGATCGAGGCGCTGCGGGCCCGCGGCGTGCGGCAATACGCGCTCACCAACATGAGCCACGAGACCGAAGACGCGACCTTCGCCATGAGCCCCGCCTTCGACCGCCTGGACGGCCGCATCGTCTCCGGGCGCGAGGGGGTGATGAAACCCGACGCGGCGATCTACCGGCTGACCTGCGACCGCTTCGGCTTCGCGCCCGCCGACGCCCTCTTCGTCGACGACAGCGCGACCAATATCGCGGCGGCTGAGGCCCTGGGCTTCCACACCCACCACTTCACCGACCCGGCGGCCCTGCGGCCCGCCCTGGAGGCCGCGGGGCTGCTCTGACCCCGGCGATCCGGGCGAAAACCGGGATCGCGCGGCCGGCTCGAACGTCCGCAATCCGTCCGGCGCCGGCGCCCCCATCAACAGATGACCCCCGGCGAGGTGGTTGCTGGCCGGGGGTCGGAGGCGTCTAGCCCCCAGGTGACGGCCTCGGGGGGGTGGCCGTCCGCACCACTATTGGCCCGCAGCCCCCATTGCGCATTACAATGTTCGGTGAGATTCGCGCTGTGATGCGGGCGCTCTCGCATAGGTGGCGCAGAGCCGTGCTGACGCCAGGCCGGCCCCGGCTTGTCCGCGGCTCCCGACCTCCCGTCCAGGCGCCCCGTCCGCTCGTCATCGTCCGGTCCCCGGATCAGCTTTCATCCGCCCCGGCGGATGATGGGGGCGGGGCTGGACCCCCAGCGGTATCCGCGGCCGGCGCCTCAGCCGCGCCAACTGCCGTTTCAGCCGCCCGACGGCGCGCGCCTTCTCCCGGATCGACCCCGGCGCATCCCGTTCGGAGGCCATCAGGATCTGGTCGTAGTACCAGTCCTCGCGATCTTCGCAGGCCCTCGCCACCGCCGCGGCGAAGTTCGGATCGCGCATCCAGCGCCGCAGCGTCCCATAGGATGGCGCGCCGGGCAGGCGGGTGAAGCTCAGGAACGTGCCGCCCAGAAGGATGTGCTCCGTCACCTCCTCGACCACCGGCTCGGGCACGGGTTTCACCGCCCGCCGCCGCGCCGCCATGATCCTCCGCAGCACCCGGTCGAATTCCGGCCGCTCGCGCCGCCAGCGCATCATTGTCTCCCAGCAGGGCAGTTCGGGATCGGCCAGCAGGATGTCCTCCAGCCGCATCCCCGTGTTCAGTCGCACGATGATCCGGTCGGCCAGCGCCTGGTCGAACGCCCGGCGCCCCGCCAGGCCCCTCTCGCGAAGTTGCGCGTTCCGCCGCTGCAGCAGCGCGAACGCCGCCTCCGCGAACGGCGCCTGGGCGGTCCGCCACCGGTCATAGGTCCCGCGCGACGGCATGCCCGGCGCACGCAGCAGGTCGTGGATCCGCTCCCCGGCCCGCGCCCGCGCCAGGAACGCCGCCGCCTTGGCCTCGTCGAACCCCCACAGCCGCCGCCACGTCCCCCGCCGCCGCGCCGCCGCCAGCGCCTCGGAGAACAGGGGATCGCCTTTGGCCCAGTTCCAGACCGTCGTTTCGGCGGGCATGCCGGGCGAGGCGCAGATCGCCCGCACAAACTCGCCCGCGTCCACGCGCGCCACGATCTCCGCCTTCAGGCGAGGGGCGTCATGGCGGTAGCGGCTCGGCATGGCGGGAGGATAGCAGAGGAGGGGCGAGAAGGAGAACAAAAAGAGAACAATTTGGGTGCCGGGCGGCGGACATTTCGCGAGTCCGGTTTGGGCCGGCCCACGTTTGCTCGGCGGCCCTGCAATGACCGCCCATGACTCTTTGCTGACCTTTGGAACGTCGGCGCTCCGGCCGTACGCGAAGCGTTGCGCAACCTTTGCACCAGCTGAGGCTTGCTGACATGGGAAGCTCTGCAGCGAGCCTCCTCTAGGCGGCCGCCCTCACGAGGCCTAGGCTTTGAATTTCGTCCATGATGACCTGACTTAACCGTAGCGGAGCGACGTCCAAATCGCGAAGCCACGCCCTTGCTTCCGCCACGCCAAGTTCAGAATTCGGAAAATGGGGCTCAAGCGCAGCGGCCGCGATCCGCGACAGGCCTAGTTCCATAAAGGACCAGCCTGAGCGCGTGGAGACCCCCAATTCCAGGGCTAGTGGGAAGTCAAAGATTTCTTTTACCCGCTCGTCACGCCCGCAGTGACGCAACGCGTGGCTAAGCACGTCCACGTATGCCTTCCCCAACTGAACGTATTGGAAGCGGATCACATCCTCAATCAAATCGAACTCTTTTCGAATGACATCGTTGATGTCGATCGTTCTTGGCGATCGCTTCCTCGTTTTCCCCCAGCTCGCTAGCGCGTGATGGATACGACTTGTTGAAGGTAATGAAGGCGTCCCGCACAGCTTGGTGAATTCGCGCTGTGACCGCGAAATCCTCCTGGATCGCGGCCGTCAACTCCAGGCGACGCTTCCGAGGCAGCGCGTAGTACATGCACTGCCCCCACAAAAACTCTCCCAGTGCAGCCACTTGAGGCTCGTCTTCCTGGAAGCGTACGTGGAGTAGCCCCGTGCGTGGCCCGTCACCCTCACAAGGGGCGTCGTGAGCCACAGCGCAACCAAGCAGCTGATCGATCTTGGAAGGATTGAGGAGGGTGGTGATCGCCTCCTCAATGTTGGTTTCGACCTCGTCTTGCACAAACGCTCCGCCCACGAACCCAAGGCGCAGCTTAGCGCAATGCGAGTACTTGGCGAGTCAACCACCAGAAGCGGCACCGCGGCGCATTCACGCGTGTATTGAGTAGCCCAGATTCTCATCCTGCGTAGGCGGCACGGGCGCCCAGGCGCGGTGTTTCTTTGCACAACGAAGTGGTGACCAGAATGTCACCCTGGAGGGCGTTGCCGAATGTCCGCTCCTGGCGCGTCGCGGACTCCAGGTTCCGACGTCGCCCAACGTCGGACAGCGGGCGAACCCGGTCCTCGCCCTGATGCCCCAAAACGGACCGCCACCCCCCGTCGCGAAGCGAGCCCTAAGCCGCCACCTTCGCTCGCGCCTTCGCCGGATTGCTGAACTCCAGCGTCCCGTCCGCCAGCCTGGCGTACCGCAAGCTCATCAGGTCCATGGCGTAGTTCTGGTGCAGCCGCCAGGGCGCCTTGGACCCCTGCTTGGGGAACGAGGCCATCGCCCGCTGGACGTAGCCGGACGAGAAATCCAGCCACGGCTGGCGCTCGATGTTGGGATCGTCGTTGCGCGGCGTGACCTGGCGCTGGCCGGTCGCCTTCATGTGGTTCAGCACCCGGCAGATATATTCGCAGGTCAGGTCCGCCTTCAGGGTCCACGAGGCGTTGGTGTAGCCGAACACGGTCGCCAGGTTCGGGATATCCTCGTACATCATGCCCTTGTAGGCGAGCGTCTGGCTCGGATCGACGGCGCGGCCGTCGACGCTGAGCGCCAGGCCGTTCAGCACCTGCAGCCGCAGGCCCGTGGCGCTGACGATGATGTCGGCGGGCAGGTCGGCGCCGGACGCAAGCTTGATGCCGGTCTCGGTGAAGGTCTCGATCCGGTCGGTGACCACGCTCGCCCGGTCGGCCTTGATCGCCTCGAACAGGTCGGCGTCGGGGACCAGGCACAGCCGCTGGTCCCAGGGGTTGTAGCTGGGCGTGAAGTGGCGATCGACGTCGTAGTCGGGGCCGAGCTGGGCGCGGACCATGTCGATGATGTTCTTCTTCACCGCGGCCGGCTTGTTGCGGGCGAGGCGGAAGAACCACATGCCGAACAGCACATTGCGCCAGCGGATCAGCTGGTAGGCCAGCATCCCCGGCAGCCACTTTCGCAGCCGGTTGGCCATCTCGTCCTCGGCGGGCCGGGAGACCACATAGGTGGGCGAGCGCTGCAGCATGGTGACGTGCTTGGCCGTCTCGGCCATCGCCGGGACCAGGGTCACCGCCGTGGCGCCGGACCCGATCACCACCACCCGCTTGCCGGCGTAGTCGAGCCCTTCCGGCCAGTGCTGCGGATGGACGAAGGCGCCCCTGAACCGCGCGCGGCCGGGGAAGTCCGGCGTGTAGCCGGCCTCGTACTTGTAGTAGCCGCCGCAGAGCAGCAGGAAGCCGGCGGTCAGCCTGACCGTCTGGCCGTCCTTCACCTCGGCGGTGATCGTCCACCGCGCGTCCTCGCTCGACCAGGCCGCGCCCGTGACCTGATGGCTGTAGCGGATGCGCCGGTCGATGCCGAAGTCGCGGGCGGTCTCGCGCACGTATTTCAGGATCGAGGGGCCGTCGGCGATGGCCTTGGCCTCGGTCCACGGCTTGAAGGAATAGCCCAGGGTGTACATGTCGCTGTCGGAGCGGACGCCCGGATAGCGGAACAGGTCCCAGGTGCCGCCGATCGCCTCGCGGCCCTCCAGGATCACATAGCTGCGGTCCGGCGCCTTGTCCTGCAGGTGCCAGCCGGCGCCGATCCCCGACAGCCCCGCCCCCACGATCAGCACGTCGAAATGCTCGACCGCCTCGCCGCCCAGCTTGCCCGCCGCCGTTCCGTCCGCCATCTGAGCGCTCACCGTGTGCGTTGAGTGAACACCGATCACATATTTCGGGCCGCGACTCCAGTTTCCTTCGCCGGCCCGCGCCTGCGCCCGCTCAGTGGTTGTGATCCTCGCCCTGGACGAAGGGCGTCCCGTCCGACCACTTGGTCGCCGTCATCATGAAGATGCTCTCCGATTCCGGCATCTCGGTGTGGTCGGTGTCCAGCATGATCGGCGAGGCGGGCAGGTTCGCGCCCCAGGCCGCCGCGCCCGTTCTCGGGACATAGAACATCAGGTGCGGCGCCCACGATCCGGCCCCGTCGTTCAGATACTGCTGATGCGACATCATGTAGGACATCGCGCCGATCTGCGGCGTCGGCAGCGCCTTGCGGGCGACCGCGGCCTTGATGGCCTTCAGCATCGCGGGCTTGGACCGGCCAGCCAGGGCGAGGGACGTCCGCTTGACCGTATCCGGCAGGATGGATCGGACAGCCGCCGGATTGTAGCAGACCGGGCCGCGCATCTTCGGATTCCAGAACTCCGGGAAGTCGAAGGGCGCCGTCCACGCGCGTTCCACCAGGCAGACGAAACCGTTCTTGCCCTTCGCCGCGACCTCGTAGCCGCCGCGTCCGAGCACCATGATCGTGGCGTCGTCCGAGATCGCCGGCGGCGCGGCGCTGCGGGCCAGGGCGATCTCGGCGCCGCGGTCGGCCATCAGGTATTCCCCCAGGGGCGCCATGGTTGCGTAGGGCGCCGCGCCGCCCTGGGCCCAGACCGGGGCCGCGGCGCCCAGCGACAGCACTATCGCCAGGGCAAGCCGCCTTGCCGCTTCTCTCCCAATCCCGATCATCGTGTCCTCCCGACCTGGAATCGCCCGGCCCGAAGGGCGGGCCAACGGTCATAGGACGAACGGAGATACGCAACGCCGACAGGCGCGCGAAAATTGGCGTCGGCGGCTTCGCCGCACCCGCGTTAATTCCTTCGACTTGCCGTTGCGCCGCGTCGGATACTCACCGAAGTGATTCGGATGGCGGGACCATGCGTCGGCTGACCCTCGGCCTTCTCTGCGCGACCTACCTGTGCCTGTCGCTGATCGTCTCGCTGACCCTGTGGCGGAACGGCGGCGGCTGGGGCGCGGGCGTGGCGGCCCTGGTGGGGGCGCTTGGCCTCTGCTTCGCCTTCCACGGCCTGATCGAGCGCGCGCTCGAGACCGGCCAGATCAAGGGCGACGTGGCCACCATCCGCGAGGCCCACCGCATCCTGCTCACCCAGGTCGAGGCGCTCGACGCCCGCGTCACCGAGATCTTCGAGGCCGTCGCCGACGACGCCCAGCGCTCCGACGACCTGCTGGACGAGGTGCACATGCTGGAGACCCTGGTCGAGCGCATGCAGCGCCGGCTGGACGAGCAGGGCGACGCGCCGGCCTTCCCGACCCGCCTGGGCGGCGACGCGCGCCAGGCGCCGGCCCTGCTGGAAACCGTCCGCGAGGCCCTGACCGAGAACCGCGTCGACCTCTACCTGCAGCCCATCGTGGCCCTGCCGCAGCGGCGCACCCGGTTCTACGAAAGCTTCTCGCGCCTGCGCGACGAGGGCGGCCGGGTGATGATGCCGGCCGAGTACCTGAGCGTCGCCGAGCCCGGCGGCCTGGTCACCGCCATCGACAACCTGCTCTTGTTCCGCTGCGTGCAGATCGTCCGGCGCCTCGCCAAGCAGGACCGCAAGATCGGCATCTTCTGCAACGTCTCCATGGCCAGCCTGGGCGACGAGAGCTTCTTCCCGCAGTTCCTGGACCTGCTCACCGCCAACCGCGACCTGGCGGGCGCGCTGATCTTCGAACTCGGCCAGGCGGCGTTCGACGCCCGCGGCTCGGTGGAGGCGCGCAACATGGGCAAGCTCGCCGACCTCGGCTTCCGCTTCAGCCTGGACAAGGTCACCGACCTCGACCTCGACTGGCAGGACCTGGCCCGCTCGGACGTGAAGTTCATCAAGGTCGGCGCCCAGCTCCTGCTCGACGAGATGACCGAGGTCGACGGCCGCCTGATCCTGCGCTCCCTGCCCGACCTGGCGGCCGAGGACTTCACGCAACTCACGCGCCGCTACGGCGTCGAGGTGATCGCCGAGAAGATCGAGGCCGAGCGGCAGGTCGTCGACCTGCTGGACCTCAACCTCGACTACGGCCAGGGCCACCTGTTCGGCGAGCCCCGCGCCATCAAGGAAGCCGTGCTCAGCGAAGCCGGCCCGCCGCCCAACCTGATCCGGCCGCAGTTCGTGCGGCGGCAGGCGTTCGGCTAGAATTAGGCAAGGAAAGATGGCGGAAGCTTGCAGCGGTGGCCTCGACACCGGGTTCGTCGCCCTTGGCTACGCCAAGGTGGCGTTCCTGGGGGTGATCCAGGGGATCACCGAGCTGCTGCCCATCTCCTCCACCGCCCACATGCGGATCGTTCCGGCCCTGCTCGGCTGGCCGGACCCGGGCGCGGCCTTTTCCGCCGCCATGCAGCTCGCCGCCCTGCTGGCGGTGGTCAGCTATTTCTGGGCGGACGTGAGCGGCCTGGCCCGCGGCTCGCTGGGCGCCCTGGCGCGCGGCCGGTTCGGCGATCGCGACCTGCGGCTGGTGCTGTGGATCGCCGTCGCGACCCTCCCCATCGGGGTCGCCGGCCTTCTCCTGGCCCCGGTGCTCAACGCCTGCAACTCGCCCCTGCGCACCATCCCGGCCATCGGCGTGGCCTGCCTCGTTATGGGCGTGCTGCTGGCCGCCGCCGAGATCTGGGCGCGCCACAAGCGGACCATGGACCAGGCGACGGGGCGGGACGCCATCCTGGTCGGCCTGGCGCAGATCGGCGCCCTGATCCCCGGGGTGTCGCGGTCCGGCTCGACCCTGACCGCGGCGCTCGGCCTCGGCCTCAAGCGTGAGGACGCGGCGCGGTTCTCGTTCCTGCTCGGCGTTCCGGCCATCGCGCTCGCCGGCCTCAAGGAGCTGTGGGAGCTGCACAAGGCGCACCTGGACGCCCACGGCTGGAGCGTCCTGGGGGTCGGGATCGTGGTCGGCGCCATCTCCGCCCTGGCGGCGATCTGGGGCCTGATGCGGTTCCTGGAACGGTTCTCCACCTGGCCCTTCGTGATCTACCGGATCGCGCTGGGCGTCCTGCTGCTGGGCGCCGCCGCGGCCGGTTGGATCAGCTAGGGTCCTTGCCGCTCCGATTGGATCGAGGGGCTTCGGGATCTGTCCGGCCATTGACCGCGAAGGGCCGGGCCGCTACCCGCCCGCGATGACCGCTCCCCAGTCCGTCCCCAGCCTCTCCCAGCTCGCCCCCCGCTACGACGCCCTGCTCTGCGACGTCTGGGGCGTGATCCACAACGGCCGCGAGAGCTTCCCCGCCGCCTGCGCGGCGCTGGCGCGGTTCCGCGCCGAACGCGGGCCGGTGGTCCTGATCTCCAATGCCGCGCGCCCGCACGCGCCGGTGATCGAACAGCTCGACGCCCTGGGCGTGCCCCGCGAGGCCTGGAGCCACATCGTCACCTCCGGCGACGCCACCCGCGTCCTGCTCGCCGAGCGCGCGCCCGGTCCCGCCTGGCTGATCGGCGTCGACCGCGACGCGCCGCTCTACGAGGGCCTGGGCCTGGAAACCTCCGACCTGGCGGGCGCGAAGTTCGTCTCGGTCACCGGCCCCTACGACGACGAGAACGACGAGCCCGGCGACTACCGCGACCGCTTCCTCGAAGCGGTCGGCCGCGATCTCGAAATGGTCTGTGCGAACCCGGACCTAGTTGTCCAGCGGGGTGACCGGCTCATCTACTGTGGCGGGGCGCTCGCCCAACTGTACGAGAGCCTGGGCGGGCGCGTGGCCATGGCCGGCAAGCCCTATGCGGCGATCTATGAGCTATCGCTGGCCAAGGCGGCGGAGGCCCTGGGCCGGCCGGTCGATCCGGCGCGTGTGCTCTGCATCGGCGACGGCCTGCCCACCGACGTCCGCGGCGCCAACGCCCGCGGCCTCGACGTGCTGTTCGTCGCCAGCGGCATCCATGGGGCCGAAACCATCGGGCCGGACGGCCTCAACGCGGCCGCCGTCGCCGACCTCCTACGCCAGGACGGCCTCAGCGCGACCTACGCCGTCGCCGACCTGGTCTGGTGAGCCTAGCGAGCGGGTCCGTTCGCCGCTAAGTGAGACCGCAAGGCCGAAGGAGTTACGGGTGCAAGGGCTCTATTTCGACGAACTCAGCGTGGGGCAGAGCGCCGAGCGGGCGCACACCGTCGGCGCCGCCGACATAGAGGCCTTCGCCGCGGTCTCCGGCGACGTCAATCCGGTGCACATGGACGACGCCTACGCCAAGACCACCGCCTTCGGCGGGCGCATCGCCCACGGCATGTTGAGCGCGGCCTATATCTCGGCGGTGCTGGGCAACGACCTGCCGGGGCCGGGCGCGATCTACCTGTCGCAGTCGTTGCGCTTCCGCCGCCCGGTCAGGATCGGCGATCCGGTCGTGGCCCGCGTGACCGTCAAGGCGCTGGACGCCGCCAAGGGCCACGCCACCTTCGAGACCGCCTGCCTGGTGAACGGCAAGACCGTGGTCGACGGCGAAGCCCTGATCATGGTCCCGCGCCGCGACACGAAGCCCGCCCGCTGATGCGGCGGCTTCGGGTCATCAAGGGCTGGAAGGACCTGCCGCAAGGCGACCGCGGGGCGGCCGTCGCCATGGGCAGCTTCGACGGCGTCCACCGCGGCCACCAGCAGGTGATCGCGCTGGCCGCCAAGGCCGCCGGCGAGCTGGGCTGCCCGCTGGGCGTGATCACGTTCGATCCGCACCCGCGGGTCTATTTCCGACCCGAGGAGCCGGCCTTCCACCTGATGAAGCCCGACCAGCAGGCCCGCGCCCTGGAGGCGCTGGGCGTCGACGTGCTCTACGTCCTGCCGTTCAGCCCCGAGTTCGCCCACCTGACCGATCGGGAGTTCGCCGCGGAGGTGCTGCACAAGGGCCTGGGCGCGCGCCACGTGGCGGTGGGCTTCGACATCACCTTCGGCTGGGGACGCACGGGCAGTCCGGCCACCATGCAGGCCTATGGAGAGGAGATGGGCTTCGGCGTTTCGGTGGCCGAGGCGGTGGCCGACGGCGGCGGCGAGAAGTACTCCTCCACCGCGGTGCGCGAGGCTTTGCGTGGCGGCCGCCCGGCCGACGCCGCCGCCATCCTCGGTCGTCCCTTCGCCATCGAGGGCGCGGTGCAGCGCGGCCGCCAGCTCGGCCGCAAGCTCGGCTTCCCGACCGCCAATGTGGCGCTCGGCCACTATGTGATCCCCAGGTTCGGGGTCTACGCCACCCGCACCCGCCTGCCCGACGGGCGCGAGGTCCCCGGCGTCGCCAACATCGGCATCAACCCCACCATCGAGGGGACCCGCGCGCCCCTACTCGAGGTCTGGCTCTTCGACTTCGACGAAGACATCTACGACCAGGTCATCGAGACCGACCTCGTCGCCTTCCTGCGCCCCGAGGCCAAGTTCGACAGCGTCGAGATCATGACCGAACAGGTCATGAAGGACGCCAAGGCCGCGCGGGCGCTGCTGCTGCCGGAGCTGGAGTAGGGCCCAGTCACCGCGAATCTCCTCTCCCCCGACGCGCAGCGCGAGGGGAGAGGGTAGGGAGAGGGGCGGCTGGGATCTGTCCGTCTCTCCCGTTGGTGAAGCGAGGATCAGCAGCGGCGCCGTTCATGGGTCATGGCCGAACCAACGGCGGATCACGCCTCTCCGCGCCGCCCCTCTCCACATCCTCTCCCTCCGGACTTCGTCTCGGGGGCAAGGGGAGGCCGCCCCTACCGCTTCGCCGTGCCGGTGAGCGTCCTAAGGTCGAAGCCGTCCCCTGCGCCCAGCAGGTAGTAGTGCCCGCCGTTCGGCTGCTCGGTCCCGTCGTGGATGAAGACGTGGCCGACGCCCAGCACCTTGAAGTCGTCGCGCTTCACCTCGATGGCGGTGGACTGGTCGATGCCGATGCCGAGTACGTCGGGATGCTTGGCCACCACCAGGTCCAGGTCGCCCTCGCGGTGGCGGGCCGTGACGTGCTGGTCGACCGCCGCGCCGGTGATCAGGCCGAAGCCCTGCTCGTAGCCGGGGGCTATCATCACGTCGTTCCCCGACTTGGCGCCGCGCACCATGTAGGAGGCCTGGATCGAGGCGCCCGCCGAGGTGCCGCCCGCCACGCCGCCGCGCGCCAGGAGGTTCTTGATCTCCGCCTCGGTGCGGGTGCCCAGGTACGAATCGACCAGATGCCATTGCCGGCCGCCCACGAACCACACCGCCTTGGCCCGCTTCAGCGGCGCGACGAAGGCCTCGCTGTCGGCCTCCTTGCGGTCGGTGGTGTGCAGGACGGTGAGGTGGGTGGCGCCGAGCTTCCTGAAGATGTTCAGGCAATCGCAGTCCGGGCCGTACTTGGCCGCCCCGCCGGCGGTGGGGATCACCACGATCTCCGCGGACGGCCCGCCGGCGAGCGTGATGAACCGGCCGACGATCTCAGGCCCCAGGGCGCCGCCGCCGGCGATGATCAGGGTCCCGTGCTCGGGCCCGCGCACCACCGGCGCGGCCTGGGCCACGGAGGCGGCCAGCAGCAGGGCCGTGGCGGCCGGGCCAAGGATACGAAGATTGAAGCGCATGGAATGTCCCCGAAAGCGTTACGTCTAGATTGGAGCCTAGCCGCGCTTTGTCGTTCCGATATTTCCTTCGCGAGCGAAGACGCCTCGGGAGAACGCGCGGCGGCGGCCGCGGCCTCTTGGGTTCGGCGCTCCCGTCTGTTAGAGCCTCGCCCCATGACTTCGGTCCGGAAGAGCGTGCGAATTATCCGCCCGGCGTGACGCCGCCGGACGAGCCCCGTCTGCGCGCGCGCCGGGATTTCCCCGCAGCTCAATTCCCTCCGGACCCCGTTGGAAAGTTCCATGGCCGACGACGCCACGCCCTCGCGCGACTATCGCGAAACCGTCTTCCTCCCCGAAACGCCCTTCCCCATGCGCGCGGGCCTGCCGCAGAAGGAGCCGCAGATCCTGGAGGCCTGGGCCAAGGCCGACCTCTACAACGCCATGAGGAAGGCCCGCCAGCACGCCGGCGCGCCCCTCTATGTGCTGCACGACGGCCCGCCCTACGCCAACGGCGCGATCCATATCGGCCACGCCCTGCAGAAGACGCTGAAGGATTTCGTGGTCCGCTCGCGGTTCCTGCTGGGCTACGACGTCGACTACGTGCCCGGCTGGGACTGCCACGGCCTGCCGATCGAGTGGAAGATCGAGGAGGAGCTGCGCGCCCAGGGCCGCCGCAAGGACGAGGTCTCCAAGGCCGAGTTCCGCACCCGCTGCCGCGACTACGCCGCCAGGTGGATCGGCGTCCAGATGGACGGCTTCAAACGCCTGGGGGTGATCGGCGACTGGGAACACCGCTACGCGACCATGGACTATCCGAGCGAGGCGGCCATCGTCGCCGAGTTCCATAAGTTCGTGATGTCCGGCCAGCTCTACCGCGGCTCCAAGCCGGTGATGTGGAGCCCGGTGGAGCGCACGGCGCTGGCCGACGCCGAGGTCGAGTACCACAACCACGTTTCCCCCACGATCTGGGTGAAGTTCCCGGTGGTCGAGGGCTCCAACGCCGCGGCCAACGCCTCGGTCGTGATCTGGACCACCACGCCCTGGACGATCCCGGCCAACCGCGCGGTCAGCTACAATCCCGACATCGCCTATGCGGTCTTCCAGGTGGACGCCATGGAAGAGGGCCTGGAGTTCGAACCCTGGGCCAAGGCCGGCGACCGGCTGATCGTCGCCGAGAAGCTGGCCGCCGAGGTCATGGCCGCCGCCAAGGTCGCGAAGTTCCGCAGGATAGAGAAGGTCGAGCCGGAGGGCATGGTGCTGAGCCATCCCCTGGCGGCGCTCGACGGCGGCTACGGCTTCCAGGTCCCGATGCTGGCCGGCGACCACGTGACCGACGATGCGGGCACGGGCTTCGTCCACACCGCGCCGGGCCACGGCGCAGACGACTACGCCGTCTGGCTGGCCCACGGCCACCGCGAGATCCCCGAGACCGTCGATCCGGACGGCGCCTACTATCCGACCGTGCCGCTGTTCGCGGGGCTGAAGGTGCTGGAGACCGAGGGCAAGAAGGCCGGCAAGTTCGGCCCGGCCAACGGCGCGGTGATGGAAAAGCTGATCGAGGCCGGCGGCCTCCTGGCGCGCGGCCGGGTGGAGCATTCCTATCCGCATTCATGGCGGTCCAAGGCGCCGGTGATCTTCCGCAACACCCCGCAGTGGTTCATCCGCATGGACGAGCCGCTGGAGGACGCCGCCCACGGCGGGCGCACCCTGCGCGAGACCGCCCTGGAATCCATCGACGCCACCGCCTTCTATCCGGCCGCCGGCAGGAACCGCATCCGCGCCATGGTCGAGAGCCGCCCCGACTGGCTGATCAGCCGCCAGCGCGCCTGGGGCTCGCCGCTCGCCATGTTCGTCGACAAGGAGACCGGCCAGCCGCTGCACGACCCCGCCGTCAACGCCCGCATCGTCGAGCTGATCCGCGCGGAGGGGGCCGACGCCTGGTTCACCCGGCCGGTGTCCGACTTCCTGGGGCCGCACGATCCCGAGCGGTTCGAGAAGGTCGAGGACATCCTCGACGTCTGGTTCGACTCAGGCTCGACCCACGCCTTCACGCTCGAGAACCGCCCGCACACCCACTGGCCGGCCGACCTCTACCTGGAAGGCTCCGACCAGCACCGCGGCTGGTTCCAGTCGTCGCTGCTGGAAAGCTCCGGCACCCGCGGCCGCGCGCCCTACGACGCGATCCTCACCCATGGCTTCACCATGGACGAGAACGGCGAGAAGATGTCGAAGTCCAAGGGCAACGTGGTCGACCCGGATCAGGTCATTCGCGAGTCCGGGGCGGAAATCATCCGGCTCTGGGCGGCGATGATCGACTATTCGGACGATTCCCGTATCGGGAAGACCGTCCTGCAGACCACGTCGGACGCCTACCGGAAGCTGCGCAACACCATCCGGTACCTGCTGGGCGCGCTGGCCGACTATTCTCCTGACGAGGCGGTGGAACTGGAGGAGATGCCGCCGCTGGAGCGGTTCATCCTGCATCGGCTGTGGGAGCTGGATGGCCGGGTCCGCGCGGCCTACGAGGGCTACCTGTTCCAGGACGTGATCCGGCCGATCACCGAATTCTGCCAGACCGAGCTCTCGGCCCTGTTCTTCGACATCCGCCGCGACGCCTTGTATTGCGACCGCCCGGACTCGTTGCGCCGGCGCGCGGCGCGCACGGTGATGCAGGCGGCGTTCTCGCGGCTGACGGCGTGGCTGAGCCCGCTGATCCCCTTCACCATGGAGGAGGCCTGGACCACGCGGTATCCGGACGCCGGCTCCAACTGCCTGCGCACCCTGCCGGACACGCCGGCCGACTGGAAGAACGAGGCCGAGGCGGCGCGCTGGGCCCGGGTGCAGGCGGTGACCTCGGCGGTCACCGGCGCCCTGGAGGTCGAGCGGCGCGAGAAGCGCCTCGGCGCCGCGCTCGAGGCCGCGCCGAAGGTCCATATCGCCGACGCCGACCTGTTGGCCGCCTTCCAGGGCCTGGATGCCGCCGAGGTGTTCCGCACCAGCCAGGCCACCCTGGTCGCGGGCGAGGGGCCTGCGGGCGCCTTCCGCCTGCCGGAGGTTCCCGGCGTGGCCGTGGAACCCCTGCGCGCAGAGGGCCGCAAATGCGCCCGATCCTGGCGTATCCTGCCGGAAGTGGGCTCCGACCCGCGCTACCCGGACCTTTCCCTGCGCGACGCCGACGCCGTGGCCGCGTGGGACGCAACCCACGGCGGGGCCTGACATGCGGCAGATCTCCAAGCTCGGTTGGATCGCTTTCCTGATGGCCGGCGCCGTCGTCGTCGCCGACCAGGCGGTGAAGTACTGGATCCTCGACATCCTGCATCTGGCCGAGGGGCAGAGCGTGCCGTTCCTGGGCCCGATCGCGCTCACGCATATCTGGAACCCGGGGGTCAGCTTCGGCTTCCTGCAGTCGAGCCATGACCTGGCGCGATGGTTGCTCACCCTGTTCTCCGTCGTGGTCGCGATCTTCCTGGCGGGCTGGGTGCGCAGGACCGAGCGCCCGCTGTTCGCCGTGGCCGTGGGCCTGGTGATGGGCGGGGCCGTCGGCAACGCCATCGACCGGGTGCGCCTGGGCCAGGTCGCCGACTTCATCGACGCCACCCGCCTCTACTTCCCCTGGATCTTCAACGTGGCCGACTCGGCGATCAGCGTGGGCATCTGCCTGCTGCTGATCGACATGCTGCGCCAGGACAGCCGCGAGCGCGCCGCACGCGCGCCGATGGGGTCCGGCGGGGATGCGGCCTGATGCGCCGTTGGCGGAACACTGCGTTTGCGCTATCCACTCTCCCTTCGAGGCCGGGGGCGGCTCTAGGAGTGGGTATTTCATGAGCGTCAACCGAGTGATCGTTGCGACGGCCCTGATCGCGGCGACCGGACTGGCGGGCTGCGTGTCGACGCGCAATGCGCTCGGCATGAACAAGGTCACCCCCGACGAGTTCCGGGTCGTCACCAAGGCGCCCCTGGTGGTGCCGCCCGACTTCGCCCTGCGTCCGCCGGCGCCCGGCAAGCCGCGGCCGCAGGAGCTGCAGCCGGAAAGCGCCGCGCGCACCGCGCTGCTGGGCGCCCGCGAGGGCGAGGCCCGCTCCGAGGGCGAGAAGATGCTGGTGGCCAAGGCCGGCGCCGACAAGGCCGATCCGCTCATCCGCTATGTGGTCGACGACGAGTTCGGCGACGTGGCGCACAAGGAAAAGAGCTTCGCCGACAAGGTGATGTTCTGGCGCGCCGACAAGGCCCCGGCGACGACGCCCCAACCGGTCGGCGACGGCGCGGCGCCGATCGACCCGGCCGCCGAGGCCGAACGCATCTCCAAGCTGACCGGCGGCAAGACGGTGATCATCGCCCGCGAAGGCGAGAAGAAGCTGAAGCTGCCGGGGCTGTAAGAAGCATCCCTCCTCTTTAGGGGAGGGACAGGCCGCCCCCGGGTCCGGCGAATGCCGGCCCGAGGACAGGCTCCGCGGCCAGGGTGGGGAAGTCGCGTTCAAGCGGCGGACTCTCAATCTGGCCCACAGACCCCCACCCGTCCGAGGCTTCGCCTCGTCCACCCTCCCCTAAAGAGGAGGGATCGAAATCCACTGGAACACCTCGTCCAGGCCCACGCCGAAGACGTGGGCGATGCGGAACGCCGCCTCCAGCGAGGGCGAGTACTTGCCCGCCTCGATGGCCGCGACGGTCTGGCGGGTCATGCCGATCTTCTCGGCCAGGTCCGACTGGGTCATCTCGCCGTGCTCGAAGCGCAGGCGGCGGATCTGGTTGGCGATGGGAAGGCCTGAGGCCACGCTCAGACCCCGCGCCGGAACATGACGATCTCCGCCCCGGCCACGGCCAGGGTGGTGAGCACGACGCCCAGCAGGGCGAAGTTGGCGATCTGGATCGCGCTGTGCCCGAAATGCACGGGCAGGAACAGCGTCAGCGAAAAGCCCATCAGGACATAGAAGCCCAGGCTCCGCGCCCGATACTGGATCAGGGTCTCGCGCTCGTCGGCCGGCGCGCGGCCGTCCCGCGGCGTTGTGGCCGCCGCGATGGCGTTGAGGGCGATCTGCAGCACGACCAGGACCGCCACGCAGGCGAGCAGCAGGTGCATGGCCGGGAAGCCCTCGCCGCTCACCCGCCCGGTGACGATCGCGCCGAAATAGGCCCCGAAGCACAGCAGCACCGTCACCAGGGTGATCCAGGCGGACTTCTCGCGGAAGGACATCGTCGAGCCTCGTGCAAAAGATCCTGGACGAGATGTATAATATCTTTTACATCATGTCAGAGTTTCTTGGCATGACCTAGCAGTCCCGCGGCGCGGCGCCAACCGCTTCGCGGACCGGCGACGCATGCCTCAACCTGGAGGACATCCCAAATGACCCATCGCCGCCTTCCCAGCCTCGCCATCGCCGCCGGCCTTACTGCGCTTGCGCTCGCGGGCCCCGCCCTGGCGCAGCATCCCGGCAGCGCCGCCGCCCCGGAGGGAACCACCGCCCACATGCAGGGGAACGACGAGGCTTCCTGGATCGCCGACCCGCACTTCCATGCCTTCTACGAGATCACCCGCGCGGCCTTCGCCCAGGGCCCCGGCAAGGTCGACGTGAGCGCCTACGAACAGAAGTCCTTCGCCATCTTCCGCGATTTCGGCGTCGCCAAGGGCGTCGGCGCCGACCACATGCAGGATCACCTGAAGCTGATCCCGCGGCAGGTGGTGCAGATCGTCAAGGAGGACCCCAAGGTGCTCGACAGCTACGACAACTTCGTCGCCGCCACCTTCGGCCCTCGCTAGTCCGCCTCTTCGCCCGGCGTGGTGACGGTGAAGCCCTTGGCGCGCAACTGGTCGAGTACGCCGCCCTGCGCCAACAGGGGCCGGAGAGGCACCACGGCGATGGCGTGGCCCGGCTTCCTCAGCGCCTGTTCGATGGCCGCGACCTGGTCGGCCTTGACCTTGGCGTCGAAGGCCTGGGCGCCGGGCACCAGGGCGATGCAGCGCTCATAGGTGCGCTCGTTGCCCAGCGCGCCGCGCACGTCGCCCTGGGCCCAGGCGCGGGCGGCGGCGAGGGTGATTCCCGGCCCGGCTTCCGCCTGGGCCAGCACCTCGTCGAAGCAGGCCAGGCCCGCGGCCTGGGGCGTGCGGATGATCGCCCCCATCAGCGGGCCCAGGTCGTAGCTCCTCTGCGAGATCGGCAGGCGCGCGCGCTGCGCCAGAAGCTTGATCAGCTTGGTGGGGTCGGTGGTGGTGAGGCCGGTCTTGTCCCGATAGTCGGTGGCCAGGATCAGTCCGGCGGCCAGCGGGTTGCGGGTCGCGTAGCGGTCCGGCGGCGCGCCCAGGCGTGCGCGGACGGCGGCGAAGCGGGCGCGCCGCTCGGGGTCCAGGGTCGCCTCGAAAGGCCCGCCGCCGCGCAGGCGCATGAAGTTGAACGCCGCACCGATCACCCCGGTGAAGCTCACCTTCACGTCCTGGAAGGGCAGGATCACCAGGTTGGCGCCGGCCAGCCGCCGCTCGAAGACGCCGCGGTCCCAGGCCATCCGCTTGGGCGCCAGCGACGGGGCGCCCAGGACATAGACGGTCGTGGCGCCGTTGGAGACCGTCCACCAGGCGGGCCCCGGCAGGCGCGCGGTGACCACCAGCTCCTCGACCAGCACCGCATCGGGATCGGTGGGGTCGGGGCGCGAGGGCGTTTGCGGCGCCTGGGCCCAGGCGGGCGCGGCGGCCAGGACGAGCGCGGCCAGCACGCCGCCCAGGCCCAATCGCGCCCGCGCCCGGCGCGGCGGAATCGCCCTATATTGGGGACCTGTCGAAAGCCTCGTCATGCCGATCCGTCGCCTGCCGCCTGAAACCGTCAACCGCATCGCCGCCGGCGAGGTGGTGGAGCGCCCGGCGAGCGCGGTCAAGGAGCTGGTGGAAAACGCCCTCGACGCCGGCGCCGCGCGGGTCGAGGTCCAGGCCGATGGCGGCGGCCTGACCCGCATTCTGGTGGCCGATGACGGGCAGGGCCTGACGGCCGCCGAACTGCCGCTGGCCATCGAGCGCCACGCCACGTCCAAGCTCGTCCCCGACGACGCCGGCGACTACGACCTGTTGCATATCGCGACCCTGGGCTTCCGCGGCGAGGCGCTGCCGTCGATCGGCTCGGTGGCGCGGCTGGCGATTTCCAGCCGCGCCCGTGGCCAGGCCGAGGCGCATGCGATCCTGGTGGAGGCCGGCGCCGTGGGCCCGGTCTCGCCCGCCGCCTTCCCCGATCCGCACGGGGCGCGGGTCGAGGTGCGCGACCTGTTCTACGCCACGCCGGCGCGACTGAAGTTCATGAAGTCGGAGCGCTCCGAGGCCATGGCCATCGCCGAGGAGATCAAGCGCCAGGCCATGGCGCACGAGGCCGTCAGCTTCGCCCTCGACCTGGACGGCCGCCGCACGATCCGCCTGCCGGCCGAGGCCAAGGGGCCGGAGGGGCGCCTGGCGCGCCTGTCGGCGATCATGGGCCGCGAGTTCTCCGACAATGCCCTAGCGCTGGACCACGAGCGGGAGGGCGTGCGCCTGTCGGGCTTTGCCGGCCTGCCCACCTACAACCGCGGCAACGCCGCCCACCAGTACCTGTTCGTCAACGGCCGCCCCGTGCGCGACCGACTGCTGCAGGGGGCGTTGCGCGCCGCCTACGCCGACTTCCTGGCCCGCGACCGCCATCCGCTGGCGGCGCTCTACGTAGAGCTGGACACGGCCTACGTCGACGTGAACGTCCATCCTGCCAAGGCCGAGGTGCGGTTCCGCGATCCCGGCCTGGTGCGCGGCCTGATCATCGGCGGCCTGCGCCATGCGCTCGCCGCCGCCGGGCACCGCGCCTCGACAACCGTCGCCAGTGCGGCGCTGGGCGGCTTCCGGCCCGGCGGCTATGCGCCGCCGCCCCCGGCGGCGGGCTATTCCGCCTGGCGCCAGGGGGGCTGGCAGCCGCAGGCCGCCGGCGCCATGGCCGCCGCCGTCCAGTCGATCCCGGGCCTGACCGAGGTCTCTGCCCGCGCCGAGCCCCAATGGGAGCCGGGCGTCGCCGAGGAGGCCGGCCCGGCCCCGGTGTTCGATCCGGTCGACTTTCCGCTGGGGGCGGCCCGGGCCCAGGTGCATGAGACCTACATCGTCGCCCAGACCCGCGACGGGGTGGTGATCGTCGACCAGCACGCCGCCCACGAACGGCTGGTCTACGAGCGGATGAAGACCGAGATGGCCGACGGCGGCGTGGCCCGCCAGGTGCTGCTGCTGCCCGAGGTGGTCGAGCTCGATCCCGCCGAGGCCGATCGCGTCGCCGCCAAGGCCGAGGAACTGGCGGCGCTCGGCCTCGTGCTGGAACCCTTCGGCCCCGGCGCGGTGCTGGTGCGCGAGGTCCCGGCCCTGCTGGGCGAGACCGACGTCCCGGGCCTGGTGCGCGACATCGCCGACGACCTGGCGGAGAACGGGGCGGCCCTGGCGCTCAAGGAGCGGCTGGCGGACGTCTGCTCGACCATGGCCTGCCACGGCTCGGTCCGGGCCGGCCGCCGGCTCACCGCGCCGGAGATGAACGCCCTGCTCCGCCAGATGGAAGCCACGCCCCATTCCGGCCAGTGCAACCACGGCCGGCCCACCTACGTCGAACTCAAGCTCGCCGACATCGAGCGCCTGTTCGGGCGGCGCTAAATCGCTCCTCCCACGTCGCGAAGACAACGGGGGAGGTGGATCGGCGCGGCACGCGACGAGACGGAGGGGGCGCAAAGCCGCAGACTCTGAGCTCGTGGCCTTGCGCCCCCTCCACCGCTTCGCGGTTCCCCTCCCCCGAAGTGTTCCCTTCGGGGGAGGAGTGGGTCAGAGCCCGCGTTCCGCGAAGCTCTTCATCGCTGCGGCCATGTATTCCGCGAGGCCCGCCTGGCGGCCGTCGTAGCGTTCGCGAAACCGGGGATCGTCGACGTACATCTGGCCGAGCCCGACGAAGGCCACCGCCGGAGCGTCGCGGTTCCAGCTCTTCACGATCCAGGCATGCTGGCGGCGCATCAGGGCCGTCACCGCGGCGGAGTCCGCCGGCAGGCCGTCGACCAGGGCCTTGGCCATGCCCGCCTCGATCGCCTCCGCCTCGGCCTGCATGGCGTCGAAGTCGGCCTGTTTCCAGCCCGCCATCCCGGCCTTGGCCCGGTCGATATGGCCCTGCATGGCCGGGCCGTGCGTCTCGACCAGCTCCTTCTCGTAACCGGCCTGCTTTTCGGGGTCGAAGCCCCGGTACATCGCCTTGTCTGCCATCTTCGCGTCTCCTTCGAGGGCGGCGAGGGTGGAGTCGATCGTGCGCATCAGGCGCCGATAGCGCCGGGCCTCGGCTTCCAGCTTGACGCGGTGCGCCTTGAGGGCCGCCACCCTGTCGAAGCCTTCGGCGTCCAGCGTCCGCCCGATCTCCTCCAGGGAGAAGCCGAGTTCGCGGTGGAACAGGATCTGCTGCAGGCGCAACAGTTCCTCGCGGCCATAGTAGCGGTAGCCGTTCGCGCCGACGCTGGCGGGCTTCAGGAGCCCGATCTCGTCGTAGTGATGCAGGGCGCGGACCGAGACGCCCGACAACCTCGCCACCTGCTTGACCGTATGACCGCCCACAATCGATCTTCCTCGTCGATGGCGGCGGTATCAGGCCTCACGGGACGTGAGGGTCAAGCGACCTCGGAAATGGCCTGGGCGGCCTGCGGCGCCACGGCGGCGCCCACCACCGCGCTCATCGCCTCCAGCAGCCGCTCGGGCTTGATCGGCTTTTCGACGACGCCGTTCATCCCGCACTGCCGGTAGAAGGCCGCGTCGGCCGGATCGGCGTTCGCCGTCAGCGCCAGGATCGGGGTCAAGCTGCCCTCGGTGCGGCCGGAGCGAATCCGCTGGGTCGCCTCCACCCCGTCCATGCCGGGCATCTTGATGTCCATCAGCACCAGGCCGAAGCGGCCGGTGGCGGTCGCGGCCACCGCCGCGGCGCCGTCCTCCAGGCACTCGCAGGTGCAGCCGAACATCTCCACCAGGGTCTGGGCCACCATGCGGTTGGTGGCGTTGTCGTCGACCACCAGCACATGCAGGGCGCCGCCGGCGGCCTCCACCGGGCTGATCGCGGGCGCGGCGGCCTGCGGCTCCGGCAGCCAATGCAGCGGCGCCTCGAAGCGGAAGAGGGCGCCGCCGCCCGGGTTGGCCATGGCCTCGATCCGGCCGTCCATGCGGGCCATGATCTGGCGGCAGACGGCCAGGCCCAGGCCCGCGCCGCCGAGGCGCACTCCGTCCTCAGTCTGCCGGAACGGGTCGAAGATCGACTCCAGCCGGTCGGCCGGGACGCCCGGACCGGTGTCGGCGACCTCGCCGGTGAGGGTCACATAATCGCCGTCGCGCCGCACGCCCAGGCGGACCTCCACCGCGCCGTCGGCGGCGAACTTCATGGCGTTGGAGACCAGGTTGTTGATCACCTGCTGGATGCGCACCCGGTCGGCCAGGACCCACAGGTCGGCCGGGCCGGAATAGACGGCGGTCAGGCTCACGCCCTTCAGCTCGGCCTGCGACGACCACAGCGACATCACGTCGTCGACCACCTTGGACGCCAGCACCGGCTCCTCGTGCAGCTCCAGCCCGGAGGCCTCGGCGCGCGACAGGTCCAGCGCGTCGTTGAGCAGGCGCAGCAGCGTGCCGCCCGACTGGACGATGGTGTCGACCAGCGGGGCCAGGTCGGCCTGCCGGGACTTGCGCCGGATGATCTCGGCCACCGCCAGGACGCCGTTCAGGGGCGTGCGGATCTCGTGGCTCATCACCGCCAGGAAGCGGCCCTTGGCGGCCAGGGCGTCCTGGGCGTGCTCGGCCAGGCGTTTCATCTCCTGGGCGTGGGTGGCGGTGGCCGCGGCGGTCACCTGCAGCAGGGACAGCGCCGTTCCGACCCCGGCGTAGCGGCCCGCACAGGTGACGATGAACCCCTGCAGCAGCTCCGAAGGGCGCTCCTCCAGCACCCGGCCGCAGAATTCCTCGACGGTCATGTCCCCGTCGGCGATCAGCGGGTCGGTCTTCATCCAGTGGGAGATCGGCCGCCGCGACCAGAGCTCGTAGCCGTATTGCGCCGCCATCCGCACGAGGAAGGCGTTGCGCTCCACCAGCCCGACCGGCCGGCCGTCGTCGTCCACCACGGCGATGACCATCAGGTCGGGGTCGTCCTCGAACTGGCGATAGATGTCGCGCCCGGTGTTGCGCGGCGTCGCCGGCGGCGAGAACGGCGCGATATCGAGCAGCAGCGTCATCGGTGACTCCCCCACGAGTACGCGGGGTCATCGCAGGAGGCTCTCTAACGAGGCGTTAGGGCTCACGGCCCAGGTAGTTAAGGTCGTGCGAACTCTTCGTGACAGGGTTAGCCAGAGGTTTCCGGCGCCCGCAGGAAATGCACCCGCGCCGCGCCGTAGTCGCGCACGTCCAGCGCCTCGAAGCCGTCGACCTTGAAGTCCGGTTCGCCGGCCCCGCGCTCGAAGACGACGGTCGCGCCGGGCGCCAGCCAGCCGCCGTCCGCCAGCTTCGCCAGCGCGATCTCGCCCAGGCCCCTGGCGTAGGGCGGGTCGAGGAACGCGAGGTCGAAAGCCGGGCCATCGGCGCCCGGGCGCACGCCCAGGTCGGTGGCGTCCCGGCGGTGGACGCGGGTCACGCCGAACAGGCTCAGGCCGTCGACGTTCTCGCGGATCGCGCCGCGCGCGGCCTCGTCGGTCTCCACGAACAGGCAGAAGGCCGCGCCGCGCGACAGGGCCTCGAAGCCCAGGGCGCCGGAACCGGCGAACAGGTCGATCACGCGGGCGCCGCGCACCCCCTTCGACCAGGCGGCGTGCTCCAGGATGTTGAAGATCGCCTGGCGGGCGCGGTCGGAGGTCGGGCGCGTCGAGTCGCCCCTGGGCGCGGCCAGGGTCTTGCCGCGGAAGCTGCCGGAGACGATGCGCATGGATCAGCCGCGCTTGGGCCCACCGGGCCGCGGCGTCCTGCGGGCGGCGCCGGAGCGGCGCTTCGGGCCCGCGGTCTTGGCGATCGCCGCCTTGGGCTTGGGCTTGGCCCAGCCGGCCTTGTATTCCTTCTTCTTCGGCGCCTCGCCGCCCGCCGCGGCGCCCCGCGCAGGACGGTGCGGCTTGCCCGGCCGGCCCGCCTGCCCCGGGCGGCCGATCTCCACGGCGCCGCGCCGCGGGCCGGCGGCTGCCGCGGCCGGCTTCTTCCACAGCGGCCGGTCGCCCTTGGGCAGGTTCTGCGGGGCGATGTGTTCGGCCATCTGCTCGCGGATCACGCGCGGGCCCACCTCCTCGACCTCGCCGGGCAAGAGGGTCCCGAGCGCGAAGGGGCCGTAGGAAAGGCGGATCAGCCGGTTCACCTTCAGGCCCAGCGCCTCCAGCACCCGGCGAACCTCGCGGTTCTTGCCCTCGGCCAGGACGACGGTGATCCAGAGGTTCGCGCCCTGCGGCCCCTCCTTGGCCTTGTCCAGGGTGGCCTCGATGGCCCCGTAGTGGACGCCCTCGACGGTGATGCCCTTCTTCAGGGTGTCGAGCCGCTCCTGGGTCACGCGGCCCCGCGCCCGGGCGCGGTAGCGGCGCACGATCCCGGTCTGCGGCATCTCCAGGGCGCGGGCGAGGCCCCCGTCGTTGGTGAGCAGCAGCAGGCCCTCGGAATTGATATCCAGGCGGCCCACGGAGATCAGCCGCGGCAGGCCGGGCGGAAGGGCCTCGAAGACCGTCGGCCGCCCCTGCGGGTCCTTGTGGCTGGTCACCAGGTCGATGGGCTTGTGGTAGCGGAAGAGGCGTGCGGGCTCGGCCTCGGTCACCACCGCGCCGTCCACCGTCAGGATATCACCGGGCTCGACCTTGACGGCGGGCGTGGTCAGCACCTGGCCGTTCAGCGCCACGCGCCCCGCCTCGATCAGCCGCTCCACCTCGCGGCGCGAGGCCACACCGGCGCGGGCCAGCATCTTCGCCACCCGGTCGCCGGGGTTTTCCTGAGGCGACCCATCGGGCGCGCGGGCTTGACCGGAGGGGCGGGCGCCGGTTCGGTGCGGATCGTGGATCATGACCATCGCACCATGCGCATCGCGCTCGACGCCGCGCAAGCCGCCGCCGAGGCCGGCGAGACCCCGGTGGGCGCGGTGGTCGTCGACCCGGCCTCCGGCGAGGTGATCGCGGTGGGCGCCAACCAGCCGATCGGCGCCCACGATCCCACGGCCCACGCCGAGATCGTGGCCATCCGCGCGGCGGCGGCCAGGCTCGGCAACTACCGCCTGACGGACCTGACCCTGGTGGTCACGCTGGAGCCCTGCGCCATGTGCGCCGGCGCGATCAGTCACGCGCGCATCGGCCGGTTGGTGTTCGGCGCGCAGGACGAGAAGGGCGGCGCGGTGGTCAACGGCCCCCGGTTCTTCGACCAGCCCACCTGCCACTGGCGCCCGCAGGTCGAGGGCGGCGTCCTGGCCGACGAGAGCTCGGCGATGCTGAAGGCCTTCTTCCGGGCGCGGCGCGGCTAGGCCACGCCGCGGTGCGTAGCGCCAACCGGCGATATATATATGTATTATCACACTTGAAGTTCACATATTATATGTTACATAACCGATGGAGTGGCGACCGGAGATCAGCCGATGAGCAAGTACGATCCGTTGAAGGACTTCCTCAAATCGCGCCCAGGAACCGAGACACCCATGAGCTTCCCGGAGGTCGAGGAGGTGCTCGGTTTTGAATTGCCCCCGTCCGCCCGCCAATATCCCGCCTGGTGGTCCAATAACGTCGGCACCCACGTCGGCGCGCGTGCGTGGCGCGAGGCGGGTTGGAAGACCAGCCGGGTCGATGTCGGCGGCGAGCGCGTGACCTTTGTCCGCGAAGAATCGCGGCCTTTTACGGTTGATGCCGCGCCTGGAGCGTCGACCGGGGACGCGATCCTCCTGTCCATCTCCCGCCTCTCGATCTCCGCCCTTCGAATGATCGATGATTGGGCGGAAGAGGCTGGCCTGGACCGGAGTGGGGCGATCGTGGCCATTCTGGAGGCTTCGGCGGCAGGCCGCCGGCGTCGGATGTTGGAGACCCTTTCGGTGGGCGACATGCCGGCCGGCCACGACAGTACAGCTATGATCCGACAAGACCGCGACGAGCGCTGACTTGGGCGTTCTCGATGCTTCGGTCGCTGTAAAGTGTCTTGTCGAGGAGGCTGGCTCTGATCTGGCGCGCGCCGCGATCGCGCAGCGTAGCGATTGGACCGCGCCAGACCTGATCTTCCTGGAGGTCGCCAGCGTCGCGCTGAAGTCGCTGCGTCGGGGCTGGCTTGCTAGAGATCAGGCCGAGGCGATGGTCCGAAATCTGCCCGAGCTTTTGGCGGACGTTGCGCCGGCGCGGACCCTTGCCGATGCGGCGTTCACGCTGGCGGCCGACCATGGCTTCTCGGCCTACGACGCGGCCTATCTGGCGCTGGCGGAAGCCACGGACAGTTGGGTGCTGACGGCGGATATTAAACTGGCGCTTCGGGCAAGGAGCGCCGGTCTGGCCAAGCTCGTGCGGACGCTCGACGGGAATTGATCCCCTTGCCAACCGCTTGGGCCCGGTCGGAAGATGCCGTCCATAAAACCAAAACACATTGGGAGGTTCGGTTATGGCGGGTCTGCTCGACGGGAAGGTGGCGATCATCACGGGGGCCGGCGGCGGCCTGGGCGAGGCCTACGCCAAGCTGTTCGCCAAGGAAGGCGCCGCGGTGGTGGTCAACGATCTGGGCGGTTCGCGCGACGGCTCCGGGACCGGAACCAGCGCCGCCTCCGAGAAGGTGGTGGCCGAGATCAAGGCGGCCGGCGGCAAGGCGGTGGCCAACGGCGACGACGTCTCCACCCTGCAAGGCGGCGAGAACATCCTGAAGACGGCGCTCGACAGCTTCGGCAAGGTCGACATCCTGGTCTGCAACGCGGGCATCCTGCGCGACAAGACCTTCGCCAACACCTCCGAGGAGGACTGGGACAAGGTCATCAAGGTGCACCTGAAAGGGACCTACTGCACCGCGCTGCCGGTCTGGAAGTACATGAAGGACCACGGAGGCGGGTCGATGGTGCTGACCTCGTCGACCTCCGGCCTCTACGGCAATTTCGGCCAGACCAACTACGGGGCGGCCAAGGCCGGCATCTACGGAATGGTCCGGGTGATGTCGATCGAGGGACGCAAGTACAACATCCGGGTCATGGGCCTGGCGCCCGGCGCCTACACCCGCATGACGTCCGACCTGCCGGGGCGTCAGGGCAAGGAGCCCGATCCCATGAGCCTGCCGGAGAACGTGGCCCCGGGCGTGCTGTTCATGGTCTCGGACCTGGCGGCCGACCACTCGGGCAAGATCCTCGGGGTCTCCAGCCGCGGCGTGCGCGAGATCAAGATGCTGCAGACCGGAGGCTTCAATCCAGGCCGCCCCTACACCGCCCAGGAGGTGGCCGAGCACGCCGCGGACGTGTTCTTCCCCCACGCCGAGGAGCGGACGGCGCAGACGGCATAGGCCGCCGCCCGCCCTCCCCGGAGCGGGGCGGCAAGGCGCTCTGCATCCAACGCCGCCCGCCGTGGCGACTAGGTATGAAAGCGGGGGCGGTCCATGGCGAAAGACGGCGGACAGACCATCGGGGATGCGTTGGCGCGGCTCACCGGCGTCCGGAAGCGCTACGGCGACACGATCGCCCTGGACGGCCTGGACCTGGAGGTGCGGCCCGGCGAGCTGCTGGCGGTTCTGGGCCCCAACGGCGCGGGCAAGACCACCGCCATCGCCGTGATGCTGGGCCTGCAGATTCCCGACGCGGGCGAGGCGGCCCTGTTCGGCCGTTCGCCGCACGATCTGGTCGCCCGCCGCAACGTCGGCGTGATGATGCAGGAGGTCGCGTTGCCGGACGCGCTCACTGTGCGCGACCTGATCGGCCAGACCTCCGCCTACTATCCCGCGCCGCTGAGCCTGGCCGAGACGATCGCCCTGGCCGGCGTCGAGAAGATCGCCGCGCGCCCCTACATCAAGCTCTCCGGCGGCCAGAAGCGGCAGGCCCAGTTCGCACTGGCCGTCTGCGGCCGCCCACGGCTGCTGTTCCTCGACGAGCCCACGACGGGGCTCGACATCAATGCGCGCGCGACCATGTGGGCGGCGGTGCGCCGCCTGGTGGCGGGCGGCGCCTCGGTGGTGCTCACCACCCACTACATCGAGGAAGCCGAGGCGCTGGCCGACCGTGTCGTCGTCATGGCCAAGGGCCGCGAGGTCGCCCAGGGCACCGTTGACGAGATGCGGGCCCTGGTGGCGCGGAAACGGATCGACTGCGTCACCTCGCTCGGCCTCGCCCAGGCGCAGGCCTGGCCCGAGGTCAACGCCGCAACTCTAAGCGAAAACGGCCAGCTCTCGATCACCACCGCCGACGCCGAGGCGGTGGTGCGCAAGCTGTTGGCCGCCGACCCGACGCTGAAGGACCTGGAGGTGCGCCGCGCCGGCCTTTCCGAAGCCTTCGCCGAACTCACCCAGGAGCCCGTCGAATGACCGCGATCCTCGACTCCGGTCCCAAGATGTCCGTCGCGCGCCTGTTGGGCGCCTATCTCAGCGACGCCAAGTACGAATCGCTGCGGCTGCTGCGGACGCCGGCCTTTTCGGTGCCGATCCTGGCCATGCCGATCCTGTTCTACAGCTTCTTCGGCGTGGTGCTGAACGGCGGCGGCCACCGCCCGCCGGGCTTTGCGGACATGATGTTCGTGGGCTGGACCGTCTATGGCGTCATGGGGCCGGGCCTGTTCGGCTTCGGCATCCTGGTGGCGGTGGAGCGGAACATGGGCCTGCTCACCTTCAAGCGCGCCCTTCCCATGCCCACCGGCTCCTACCTCGCGGCCAAGCTGATGATGGCCTACGTCTTCGCCATCGTGGTGATGGCCATGCTGGTGACGGCCGGCCTGACCATGGGGCACGTGACCCTGGCCCCGGCCAAGCTGATCACCGTGGCGGCGGTGATGTCGCTGGGGGTGATCCCGGCCTGCGCCATCGGCCTGTTCATCGGCGCCTGGGCGCCGGCCTCCAGCGCCGGCGCCATCGCCAACATCGCCTACCTGGGCATGGCCTTCCTGTCGGGGCTGTTCTTCCCCCTAAGCGGCTTCCTGCACGACATTCGGACCATCTGGCCGACCTATCACCTGGCCCAGCTCGCCCACGCCGCGGCGGGCATGCCGACGGAAGGCTCGCTGGTCGGCCACGCCGGCGTGCTGGCGGCGATGAGCGGGGTGCTGATCCTGCTGGCGTCGCGGAAGCTGGCGCGGCGGGGGTAGCCGGCGCCCCTAACGCCCCGCCGGCCCCTTCGCGTCGCCGGGCGCGGCGGGCGCGGGTTTCGCGAGGTATTTGGCCAGATAGGCTGTGATGGCGGCCTGCTCTTCCGCGGTCATCTCGGCGCCCGCGCCTTGCATCTTGGTGACCTCGTCGTCCCATTCGTCGGGCGTGTGGCGCGCGTAGGCGAACTGCGTCGCCTCATGGCACGCCGTACAGACGCGCACGACGACGTCCTTGCCGGCGCCGGCCGGAAGCGGGTCGTCGGGCGCCTGAGCCAGGACGGGGCCGACCACGCCCAGGCAGAGCGCTGTCGCAGCCGCAGCGGCCATGGGGATCCGAAAGCTCATGCCGCAGGGCCTTAACCCATACGGCGGCAGACCGGAACCTGCGAGCGGACTTGAGCAGGGCCGCCCGGCGCAACCTTGGTCGCGCGGACGCCGCCCTAGCCGAACCTCGCCAGCCGCGCGTCCAACCCCTCGCGCACCGTCGGCCACTCATCGGCCAGCACCGAGAACACCACCGTGTCGCGCACACGCCCGGTCCAGACCACGCGGTCCTGGCGCAGGATCCCTTCCTGGGTCGCGCCCAGCTTCAACACCGCGGCGCGGGATCGCGCGTTGATGGCGTCGACCCGGAGGACCAGCCGCCGGGCGCCACTGTCGAAAGCGTGCTCCAGCATCAGGCGTTTGGCGGCCGGGTTCACCGGCCCGCCCCGCTGGTCGGGGTGGTAGTAGGTGCCGCCCACCTCGACGACCCCGTTGGCCGCGTCGATCGCGGAATAGCAGGTGATCCCCTGGCAACGGCCGCCGACGACCACGGCGAAGGCGATGGTCCGGCCGGCCGCCACGTCGTTGACCATCTGCGCCCACCGCGGGTCGAAATGCTTGCCTTCCATGGAGTAGGGATAGAGCTCCTTCCAGGTGGCGGGGTCGGCGTTGCAGGCCGCCCTCAGGTCCTCGCGATGCGCGTCGGTCATCGGCTCCAGCCGGACGTGGCGATCTTCCAGCACAATCGGCAGCAACTGCATTTTTCGTGGTCCGTCGCCAAAAAAGTTCGTCGGGCGCCTTGCAACGCCGGATTGAGCACATACTTCAGCCATGCCCATTCCTGGGCGTTTCCTCCCTAGACTTCAAAAGCCGGGCCCAAAAGGCCCGGCTCTTTTTTTGGCTCCTAGCCGAGGTAGAGGCGCGCGGCCTGCGCCAGATAGACCGCACCGATCACCGTCAGGATCAGGCGCAGGTAGCGCTTGAAGTCCACATCGCTCAACCGGTTCAACAGAAGCCCGCCGGCCGCCGTGCCCAGCATCGACAGCGGGACGGCGAGCGCGAAGACCCACCAGGGCGGAATGCCCTTGCCGCCGGTCGCGATCAGTGGGGCGCCGTAGACCACGATCTTCATCAGGTGGCTGAACACCTGGGTCGCGGCCTTGGTGGCGACGATCTGGTGGCGGGTGAGCGCGGTGCGCACGAAGAAGACGTCGAGCAGGGGGCCTGCGACGCCGGCGCTCAGGTTCATGCCGGTGACCGAAAGGCCGCAGACATAGGCCTGGCTGGGCCGCGAGGCGTCGACCTTCACCCAGCCCTGCGGCAGCCAGACCAGGGCGGGCGTCAGGCCCATCAGCAGGTAGAGCGTGGCCCGCGTCGGCTCATAGGCCACCAGGCCGATCAGGCCCCCGGCGGTGAAGGCTCCCAGCGCATAGACGGCCACGATCCGCCAGCTCACATGCCGGCGATGCAGGATCGCGCGCCAGCCGTTGGCCACCAGTTGCAGGAGGCCGTGGACCACAAAGGTGGCCGAGACCGGCAACACCAGGGCGAGCGCGCCTTTGAGCATCAGGCCGCCGGCCATGCCGAAGACGCCGGAGATCGCCGCCGTCAGGAACGACATGGCGACGACGAACGCGCCGATCGAGAGGGCCATGGATGTCTTCCTTCGGAGTTGCGACCCGCCTCGCGAAGGGGGCACAGGCCCCTTCGTCCGCGGATCCGCGGCGCGACGTGCGCCAGGAGGGGCCGGCCGTCCGGCTGGGGCTCGACGTCCTCACGGACGGAGCGCCTTGTAGAAGACCGTGGTCGCGGAGAGCGCGCCATCGGGCATCAGGGCGAAGTCGGGGATCACGCCCACCCGGGTCCAGCCGAGCTTGCCATAGAGGCGATCGGCGGCTCCGCCGGTCACCGTGTCGAGGGTCATCAAGGGCCGTCCCATGGCCCGCGCCGCGTCCTCGGCGGCGCGCATCAAGGCCTCGGCCGCGCCGCGCCGGCGGCCGCGCCGATGGACCAGAAGCTTGGAGATATCGGACCGGTGCGGCTGGTTGGGCGGCCAGGCGGGAATGACTTGAACGACGCCGAAGACGCCCTCGTCATCCTCGGCGGCCAGGATGGCGCGGCCGTCGCCGGCGGTCGCCTGCCGGCGCCAGAACGCCTCGGCCTCGTCCAGGGTCAGGTCGGCCATGAAGCTGA
This sequence comes from Phenylobacterium sp., assembly GCF_035569475.1. Lineage (GTDB taxonomy): Bacteria > Pseudomonadota > Alphaproteobacteria > Caulobacterales > Caulobacteraceae > Phenylobacterium. Next base: position 4,168 of record NZ_DATMNA010000095.1, on the reverse strand, counting down.
CCGAGGCGCCGCCCCAGACGCAGTCGGCCAGGACCGCGGCGAGGGCGGGCGCCGCGGCCTGCGCCTCCTCGGGGGACAGGCTGCGTATGCGGAAGGCCTTGGTCATCTGAACGGCGTTCGCTTACCCCCGCGAACGCCGCTTCGCCAGCCCAAAAGCAGAGCTTGCCGCTCAGCCCTTCGTCTTGCCCATCGAACAGGCCCAGCCGTCGCCGGCCTTCCGGGCCACGCCCGGATAGGGGCAGAGAAGCTGGCTGGCCCCGCCGGCGCCGGTGGCGGTCACCTCGTTCGGCGCGGCCTTGGCCTCCACCCAGCGGTCGAGGATGGACAGCCAGTCGACGGTTCCGGGCCCCGCGCCGCCCTGGCAGTGCAGCATGCCGGGGATCATGTAGAGCCGGTAGAAGCCCGTGGTGTCGCCCATTCTGGCGTTCACCGCGTCGTGGTACTTGATGCTGCCCAGCGGCGGGATCGCGGGGTCGTTCCAGCCATGGTACTGGATCAGCTTGCCGCCATGGCTCTTGAAGGGTGTCAGGTCGGCGTTCGTCGCGTCGAGGATCGCGGCGGTCTTCTTCCGGTCGCGGTCGTACCTGGGGCCCAGGTCCATCTTCAGGAAGTCGAACGACGGGTCGTCGTAGACGAAGTACTTCAGGAACTGCGACGAGATCGCGTGGCCGGCGGATTCCGTCCAGGCCGCCTGCGAGGTCCCGGTGTTCCAGGCCTGCCAGCCGCCCCGCATCGCCTCGGCGCCCGGCATATAGCCGGGGAAGGTCGACTTGCCCCCGACCACGCGTCCGCCGTAGATCGCCTTGGCCGACGCGATCTGCGGGGCCGTCAGGCAACCCTCCGCCTGACCCGGCTTGCACTTCAGCGCCGCCGGATCGAAGTGGCAGGCCATCGGGTCGCGGATGAAGGGCCCGCCGTCGGCGCACTGCTTCAGCGCGGCGTCCTGCAGGAGCTGCAATTGCGGCAGGCCGAGGTAGCCGCCGGGCTTGGCGAGCGCCTGCTGCATGTAGGCGCGCCCGCCGGTGGAGAGGGTGTTGTAGTTGGCCGTGGCGCCGGCGACGATGCCGTCGAAGTCGTCGGGGAAGCGCTGGGCCTCCATCAGGGCCTCGCGCCCGCCGGCCGAGCAGCCGACGAAATAGCTGCGCTTGGGCGCCTCGCCCTTCTGGGCCTTGACCAGAAGTTTGGCGGCTTCGGTGGTCTCCTTCAGCGAGCGGGTGGCGAAGTCCTTGATCTTCTCCGGGTGGCCCAGGGCCCAGGTGGCCGTGCGGCCATTGCCGCCGTGGCCGTCGTCGGTGCCGGCCGCCGCATAGCCCTCCTCGGCGCGCTGCCGGACCTGGGCGGCGGGGATCGACCCCGCCAGGCCGCCGTTGCCGACCTGGACGAACTTGCCGTTCCAGGCCGAGCCCACCGGGATCATCACCTCGATCTTGATCTCACTGTCGGCGGTCGGGCGGCTGGTGACGGAGAGGTCGCAGGCCTGGCCGGCCTTGATCGCCACCGTCTTGGCGGCGGTCACCTCGGCGTGCGGCAGGCTCGCGCGGGCCAGGTCGGCGCAGGAGGTCTCGGCGTGCGCGGCCAGCGGCGCGGCCAGCGCCAGGGCGGCGCCCGCGGCGAACAGATACAGCTTCATGGTCAGCCCTTCGTCTTGGGAGTGGCGCAGGCCCAGGTTTCGCCGGTCTTCCTGGCGACGCCCGGATAGGGGCAGAGCACCTGGCTGGGCGGCCCGCCGGGGGCCTGGCCCTGGCCGGCGACGGCGGTGAGGTCCGCGGGCGCCTTGCCGGCGGTGACCCAGGCGTCGAGCGCGCCCACCCAGTCGACGTTGGACGGGCCGACCCCGCCGCCGCAGTGGAGCATGCCCGGCACCAGGTACATCCGGTAGAAATCCGAGGTGTCGCCCATCGTCTTGCGGACGTCCTCGTAATAGACGACCGACGACCGGGGCGGGATCGCAGGGTCGTTCCAGCCGTGGTACTGGATCAGCTTGCCGCCATGCTTCTTGAAGGCCGCGAGGTTGGGGTCGGGCGCGTCCAGCACCGCGGCCATCTTCTTGCGCGCACCCTCGAACTGGGCGCCCATGTCCATCTTCAGATAGTCGAAGTTGGGATCCGAAAAGCCGAAGTACTTGAAGGCGTTGGACGAGAAGGACGGCCCCGCGGCCCTCTGGTTGGTCTCCGAGGTCGGGCCGGTGATCCAGGCGTTCCAACTGCCGTTCAACGCCTCGGCGCCGGGGCTGTAGCCGGGGAAGACGACCTTGCCCGACCGGTCCCTGCGCCCGTCGTAGAAGGCCCTGGCCGAGGCCACCTGCGGTGCGGTGAGGCAGCCGCCCCCGTCAGCATTTGGGGTCTGGCCGGCCTTGCAGGCGAGCTTGCCCGGATCGAAGTGGCAGCTCATCGGGTCGCGGATGAAGGCCTCGCCGCCGCATTCGGCGAGCACGGTCTTCTGCAGCAGCTCGCGCTGCGGCGCGGCCAGATAGCCGCCGGGCCTGGCCATGGTCTGCTGCTGGATCGCCGACAGCCCGAACAGTTGGCTCATGTAGTTGGCGGGCGCGCCGGCGACGATGCCGTCGAAATCGGTGGGATAGCGCTGCGCCTCCATCAACGCCTCGCGGCCGCCGTCCGAGCAGCCGAAGAAGTAGGACTTGGCGATCCGGCCGCCCTTGTTGGCGACGATCAGCGCCTTGGAGAGGTCGGTGGTCTCCTTTAGCGCGCGCCAGCCGAAGTCGATGACCTTCTCAGGGTGGCCCAGCGCCCAGGAGGCGTTGGTGGCGACCGGATCCTGGTGGCCGTCGTCGGTGCCCGACACCGCATAGCCGGCCCGCACCAGCCGGCCGAACTGGATGACGGGAATCGAGCCCGCGAAGCCGCCGTTGCCGAGCTGCAGGTACTTGCCGTTCCAGGCGCCGCCCTGGGGGATCCAGAGCTCCAGGCGGATGTCGCTGTCGGCGGTGGGCCTGGCCGTCACCGACAGTTTGCACACCGGCTTGTCGCCGACGGTTTCCTCCACCGCCTTGGTCACGGTCGCGTGGGGCAGGGCGGTCCTGGCCAGGTCCGCACAGGCGGTCTCGGCATGCGCCATCGCCGGCGCGGCCAAGCCTGCGAGCGTCAGCGCGAACACCGATAGCCCCAAGGTCGCGGGTTTCATCTTAAGCAGCCCTCCCAAGCCTATGTTTGGCCCGAGTGTAGGCACGACTGACTGCGGGCGCCACCTCCTCTCCCCCGACGCGTAGCGCGAGGGGAGAGGGTAGGGTGAGGGCCGCCAACGGGAGAGAAGGCGGCGGCGACAGGCTTTCAGCTAGTTCCGGAACACCGCCGCGGAGGACGGGTCCTGGGGCATTTCGCGGTATTGGCGCAGCTCGTTGCGGCCGACCACCATGTGATGGACCTCGTCCGGGCCATCGGCGATCCGCAGGGTGCGGGTCGAGGTGTACATGCGGGCCAGCGGGGTCTTTTGGCTGACGCCGGTCGCGCCGTGCATCTGGATCGCCTGGTCGATGATCTGGCAGACGCGCTCCGGCACCATGGCCTTGACCATGTGGATCCAGACGCGGGCTTCCTGGTTGCCCAGGACGTCCATCGCCTTGGCGGCCTTCAGCACCATCAGGCGCATGGCCTCGATCTCGATGCGCGCGCGGCTGACGATCTCGATATTGCCGCCGAGCTGGATGATCGGCTTGCCGAAGGCCTCGCGGGTCAGGCCGCGGGTGACCATCAGGTCCAGCGCCTTCTCCGCCGAGCCGATGGCGCGCATGCAGTGGTGGATGCGGCCCGGGCCCAGACGAAGCTGGCTGATCTCGAAGCCGCGGCCCTCGCCCAGCAACATGTTCTCCTTCGGCACGCGGACGTTGTCGAAGATGATGTGCATATGGCCGTGCGGCGCGTCGGGATCGCCGAACACGCACATGGGGCCGACGATCTTCACGCCGGGCGCGTCGGTGGGCACCAGGATCTGCGATTGGCGCAGGTGCGGCGGGCCGTCGGGGCTGGTCTGGACCATGGTGATCATGATCTTGCAGCGCGGGTCGCCGGCGCCGGAGATGTAGTATTTCTCGCCGTTGATAACATACTCATCGCCCACCAGGGTCGCGCGCATGTTGATGTTCTTGGCGTCCGAGGAGGGATGCGCCGGCTCGGTCATGGCGAAGGCCGAGCGGATTTCGCCGCGCAGCAGC
>NZ_DATMNA010000094.1:0-100285 GCF_035569475.1 Phenylobacterium sp. | reverse complement strand
CGTGAATGCCGAAGAAGGCGATGATGTTCAGGGTCGTGTTGAAGGCGTTGGCGTCGGTGGGGTTCGATCCGCCATTCTCGCCGCCTAGCGCCGATGGGCGCATCAGGCCGCGCCCATTCAGCACGGCGGCGGTCCAACCGTTGCCGAAGGCGTTGATGGCGTCCGCGACGGACTGGATCGTCGGATAGGTGTCAGCGGCGTTCGTGCCGAGGGTTAGAGTTAGAACCGCCGAGCCATCCACCTTCAGGGTGAGCGTGTCGCCCGGAACATCCGCGCCTGTCTTCGTCACCGTCGCCGTCGAGTGGCCGCCGGTATTAGCATAGCTGATGCGCAACGAGTTGATCGGACTGAGCAAGAAATTGGCGGTCCAGTCACGGTCATAGTTGCCAGCGACATAGTTCGTTCCCGAGTAGATGTCGCCAAGCGAACTGCGGTTCATATTGCCTTGCGCATAGCGCTGGCCCTGCATGCCGTTGTTTCCTTGACTGACATACTCCACTGAGGCGCTATCCCAATAGCTTGGGGTCGAGGGGCCGAAGCCGGGGTGGCCGCCGCCGTTCCAGTAGAAGCTGTCGCGCGTGCCGATGCTGTTGGTGAACTTGCAGCCGTTCATCCAGCAGGGCTTCGCCATTTGGGTGATCGTGCTCCAGTTGCGCTGATCGAATACGATCCCCGCGCCACGGAATTCGATTCCATCCCAGCCCGGCGTCCAGGGCCAACTGTTGGGATTGTTCGGGGTGAAGGCGGCTGCGCGACCTAGGGTCGCCGTTACGCCCGAAGCCGCCGCGACCGTGCAGAAACCCTTTCCGTTCGCGTAGTTGATCGGCGAACCCGGATTGTTGGTGACTTCGTAGAAGCCTGTCTGGGCGATGGTGATCAGCGGCGCTTCGGCCGCGGCGGACCGGGCGGCGTTGATCGCCGCCGCGAGGCTGGCGTAGTCGCCGCCGCCGTCCAGCCGCACGGTCTTCGACCAGTCGTTGGCGACCGTGCGCGGGAAGACGCTCATCGGATAGTTGCCGTCCAGTCCGCTGACCGCGTCATAGCCGATCACGCGGCTCTGCATGGTCGCGTCGTTCGGCACGGCGGTGGCGTAGAGGCGAGCCTCGCCGGTGGTGCTGACGGCCTTGAAGGCCGAGGCGTTGAGGGTGATCCAGTAGCCGTAGCGCGAGCGCGTCGCGCCGTTGGCGTCGGTGTCGGTGTAGATCGACGGCGCGGTGACGGTCTGGACCTGGCCCTCGACCCAGAAATCCACCTGCCTGACGCCGCCCTTGGCGTCGGCGTCGACGCCGATGGTCAGGTTGGAGACCAGGCGCTGGTCCGAGGGGACGAGCCAGTGGATGGCCGGCTTGGCGGTCGTCCGCACGGGATCGATCGGCGGGGGCCCGCCGGAGAGGGCGGTTCCGTTCCAGCGCGCGCCGGGGCCGACCACCGGGATAGAGCCGCCGAGCGGCGGCGCGGCGGCGCCTGCGGCCCCTGCGGCTGCGGTCGCCGGGTTCGCGCGGGCCGCGCAACCCACGATGCCTCCCGTAAGCGGAATCAGCGACAGGCCAGTCAACAGGCTGCGACGCGAAATCATTAAGTACCCTCTTCGGTTGACGCCCCCCCGGGCGTCCGCAGTTGACGCAATGCCGTGGTGCGCAGCCCAAGGGGGCGCACCACGCCCACTCGCGGCGCGAATCCATCGTTTGGAGTTGATTGCTCGCGTCCTGGCCCAAATTGTGGTCCGCGATGGAGATCGCGGATCACTTCTGAACCCGACGTCAGCCCTCAACGAGAAGACACGCCCACCTGCGATCCGTCCCCTTTTGGTGGGCACGTGATCACCCGACAAAACCTAAACGGTTGGAGTTAATTCAACGTTCGCGATCCTGCTTTTTCCGTCGCAAACCATACCACGTTTCATGGCCAAGCTGGCGGCGTTGCGACGCCTAATCCCCCGCTGACCCGGCGCCGGCGTGTGCTATGAGCGCTCCTCCCCTGAGCAGCCGGCGAGGCGATGGAAGAGTTCCTGCGACAATATGGGCCGATCGGGATCTTCCTGGGCGCGGGGTTCGAGGGGCAGACGGCGTTGCTCGTCGGCGGCATTTTGGCGCGCCAGCACATCCTGCCGCTCTGGCTGGTGCTGGCCTGCGCCACGGCCGGCTCGGGCCTGGTCGACCACATGCTGTTCGTCGCCGGGCGGCGGTTCAAGACCCACCGCTGGGTGGTCCGCGCGACCCGCCAGGCCGCCTTCGCCAAGGCGCTCGCCTTCATCGAGAAGTACCCGATCAGCTACATCCTGGCCTTCCGCTTCATCTTCGGCCTGCGGATCGCCAGCCCGATCGCCGTCGGGGTCTCCAAGGTGCCGACCTGGCGCTTCACCGCCTTGAACATCGCCGGCGCCGCGATCTGGGCCACCGCCTTCACCCTGGCCGGGTTCATCTTCGGCGAGGCGGTGCACAACCTGCTGGGCCACGGCCACCACGCCGGCCGCTGGACCCTGATCGTCGCGGGCGCGATCGTGGCCTTCGTCGCGGTCTTCGGGACGGTCCGCCACCTGCTGCGCCGGCGCCAGGCGGTCGCGCAGACGGCCGCCGAGGACAACTAAGCCGCGAGGTCCGTTGCGGCGAGGCGCGACCCAGCGTAGCGCTGGGGGCGTGATGGCCGATCCACGCCTCTCCCGACGTTCGCTGTTCGCCGCCGCCGCGGGGCTGGCCCTGGGCGGCGAAGCGCTGGCCGGCGGGGCGCGGAGCCAGCCGGACCGCGCCTGGCCGAACGGGGCGCGCGCCGCGGTCAGCCTGACCTATGACGACGGGCTGAACAGCCAGCTCGACAACGCCGTGCCGGAACTCAAGCGGCTGGGCCTGAAGGCCACCTTCTTTCTGACCGGGGACAACGCCCATTGGCGGCTCGGCGACTGGGAAGCCCTGTCGCGGGACGGCAACGAGGTCGCCAACCACACCATGACCCACCCTTGCGCCCTGGCCGGCTACAGCGCCGGGCGCTTCGAAGACGCCGAGATCGCGCGGATGGAGGGCTATCTCGACAGCCATTTCGGCGCCGAACGGGAGCGGACCTTCGCCTACCCCTGCGGCTATCTCGGGATCGGCAAGGGGGGACGGCACGCCCGCTACGCCCGCTATCGCCGAGTGCTGGAGCGCGACGGCGTGATCGCCGCCCGCACCACCGCCGGCGGCCCGAACCGGCCGGAGGAGGCGATCGCCGATCCGCTGCACCTGCACGCCTTCGAGCCGACCTACGAGGGCGACAAGGTCGGCCCGGCGATCCGCTATCTGAACGAGACGGTGGCGCAGGGCGGCTGGGCGATCCTGGTGTTCCACGACGTGCTCGCCCAATGGCGCAGCGACGGCGACGCCAGCGTGGCGACCCACAACCGCATCCTGGCCCACATCGCGGCGCTGGACGTCTGGTGCGCGCCCATGGGGCAGGTATTCGAATATGCGCAGACCCACTGGGGCCGCTCCGTCCGCGCCGAGGGCGCTGCAGTTGGCGGCCGATAACATTACGCAAAATTCACGTCGCGCGCCGTCGCGCCATGGCCCGGCTTGCCGTATAACACCGCTCGACGGAATCGCTTCGGAGCCGGGGATCGGCGATGACGACATTGACCGAAATTGTCGCCACGGTGGTCGTGCATTCGTCCGCGCTGGCGTTTTCGCATTTCGGCGTCACCCTGGAGCCCTCTCAGGTTGAGCCGCCCGCGCCGGCGCCCGTGGAGCGAGTGATCGCGCGCACGCCCTCGGCGCCGCCCGCCCTGCGCCACAAGGGCGTCAAGCTGACCGCCTGCCCGTACCCGCACCATCCTGCGCGGGCCGTCAGGGCCTAACGACCCCAAGTCACTTTCCGTTCGATCGCGGCCTGCGGCGCGCAGGCCTGTTTGCGTCGGCGCCCATCGCGGGTAATCCTTCGCGGGCGGCGGCGGCGTTTTCCATGATCGGGGCGCAGGGGTGTCCGTCCGCACCGACGGAAGAGGCCTATGAGGATCAAAAAGCGGACGCGGCCGGCGGACTTCGGGGCTTCGCCGCGCGAGAGCCTTGCGGCCGAGACGTCGAGCGACTGGGACGAGGACGATGCCGAGCGCGGCGCGCCGCCCCACTTCGAGCCGGAGACCGGACCCTATGCGCCGCTGCAGCCGCCGGCCTGGCGCTCGCCGGTGGCCGCCTCCGATGCGCAGACGCCGGTGGCGCGGCGCGAGGACGAGGCCATCCACCCCGAGGCGGCCGAAGATCCCTACCGCCCGCCGTCAGGCTGGCCGGTCTATCTGATCGCCTTCGCCGTGGCGGTGCTCTGGGCGCTGGCGCCGATCGCGTTTGCGGTGGGCTATCGCAATTCGATCGCTCCGTTCCGCAACGACACCTTCGCGCTCGCGGTGTTCGGCATGCTGGCCGTTGGGCCGGCGATGTTCGTATTCGCCTGCGCCTACATGATCCGCCAGGGCCAGAAGCTAGGGGCCGAGGCGCGGCGGTCCAAGGCCATGGCCGAGGAGATGCTGAGCCCGGCCGTGGTCGCCGCGGCCCGGGCCGCCGACGTGGCGCATGGGGTGCGCGACGAGATCCACCGCGCGGGCCTGGCGGCCGACGAGGCGCGCGAGACCCTGCTGGCCCTGCGCGACGCCCTGGCCATGGAGACCGAACAACTGCTTGAGGCCACCCAGGGCTCGATCCGCTCCACCCAGGAGCTGACCGGGACCATGGGCCGCGAACGCTCGGAGATGGGGGCGCTGGCGCACAGCCTCGACGCCCAGGCCAACCGCGTCACGGACAGCATCAGCCAGCAGGCCAAGATGGTCGCCGAGGCCACCGAGCTGGCCGAGACGCAGCTTCGCGAGGCCGAGGCCGCCCTGGCCGCCCGCGCCGCCGACCTGGCCGCCGCGGCCGGGGAGGCGAGCGGCGCGGCCCGCACCGCCGGCGAGGACCTCACCCGCCACATCGCCCGGCTGGAGACGGCCAGCGCCGGCGTGGCCGAGCAGGTGCGCGCCGTCGAGGGCGGCCTGACCGAGCAGCGCACGGCGCTGATCACGCTCAGCCAGGGCCTGAAGGCCGATCACGCCGGCTTCGCCGACCAGGCCGAGGCCCACGCCGCCAAGCTGTCCGAATTCATCGAGCACGCGCGGACCTCCTCGCAGGAGTTGAGCGCCCAGGCCCTGAAGGGCGGGGAGAGCCTGCGCGCCCTGATGGCCGACGCCGCCGGGCAGTTCCGCGACCTGGCCGAGACCGCCAAGGCCGAGCGCGAGGAGTTCGGCCAATCGACCCTGCACTCCCTGGAGACCGTCTCCGAGGCCGCCGCCGAGCAGCGCGCCCAACTGGAGGCCCAGACCCGCGCCGCCATCGAGGCCCTGGCCGCCGCCGCCGAGGAGACCCGCGCGGCCGCCGCCAGCCACGCGGCCGCCGCCCGCGAGCAGGTCGACCAGCTTTCCGAAGCCGCCTTCACCGCGGGCCAGAAGGCCAACCAGGTGTTCGAGGCCCGGCTCACCGAGGCCCGCGCTTTGGTGGAGCAGTCGTCGGAAATGGTCGACCAGGCCGGCGCGGCCACCGCCAAGCGCCTGGAGGAGGGCGCGGCCGCCGCCCGCGCCTCGCTGACCGCCCTGCAGGAGATGATGGCCGACGTCGACCGGCGCGCGGCCAGCCTTCCGGCCAGCGCCCAGGACCAGATCGACCTGGTGCGGGCGTCCGTCACCGAGGGCCTGGAAGCTCTCACCGCCCAGGCGCGGCGCACCGCCGAGGAGGCCCAGGCCATCGACGCCGGCTTCCAGGAGCGCGCGCGGCGCAACTTCGAGATGCTGAGCGAGGCCGTGCGCCTGATGGGCGTCTCGGCGTCCCTGCCGCCGGCTCCGCTCGCGCCGCCGCCTGCGCCCCGCGCCGCCCGGCCCCGCGCGGTCGCCAAGGCCGAGAGCGGGCCTGCGTCGGCCCCGGCTCTGGCCGCGCCGCCGCTGCCCGGCCCGGCCGACGACGCCGACGAACTGGACCTCGAACTCGAGGCCCTGATGGAGCCGGCGGCCGCGCGCGCCGGCGGACCGGTTGAGCCTGTCGAGGACCCCGGCCTGCGGCCGCGCCTGAAGCTGAAGCTCACCCCCACCGCCACCGACGAGGAGTTCTCCGCGGTCTTCGAGGCGGCCGGCGGCCTGGCGGCGGACTCCGGCGAGCCGGCGCACGAGGGCGAGGCCTGGACCTGGAAGGACCTGCTGGCCTCGATCGACGGCGCCGACGCCGATGGCGAGCGGCTGCAGGACATCCTGGGCGATGAGCTGGCGCAGATGGGCGTCGAGCCCGCGCGGCTGCTGCCCAAGGCGCGGATCGACGAGATCGCCGCGGCCGTCCAGACCGGCGACCTGGACGGCGCGCGCGAGGTGGTCAAGCGCCTGGCGCCGGCCGCCACGCGGCGCATCTCGCGGCGCCTGGTCACCGACGACGGGCTGAAACGGCAGGTCCAGGTCTATGTCCGGCGCTACCAGACCCTGGTCGACGACGCGGTGGTGCGCGATCCGGAGGGTTTCCTGATGGCCTCCCTGCTGGGCGACGACGCGGGGCGCCTCTACCTGCTCCTCGACGCGGCGGCGGGAGACCTGGTCTAGGCGTGCCGGCGCTGACCGCCCGGGCCGAGCGCTGGGCCCTGGCGCAGCCCTTCGTCATCTCCCGCGGCGTGAAGACCGAGGCCGAGGTGGTGGTCGCCGAGATTACCGCCGGGCCGCATCGCGGCCGCGGCGAGGCGGTGCCTTACCCCCGCTATGGCGAGACGGTCGGGGGCGTGCTCGCGCAGATCGAGGACGCCCGCGGGCGGATCGAGGCCGGCGCGGGCCGCGCGGGCCTGCAGGCGATCCTGCCGGCCGGCGCGGCGCGCAATGCGCTCGACTGCGCGCTCTGGGACCTGGCGGCCAAGCAGGCCGGGGTGCGCGCCTGGACCCTGGCCGGCCGCGACCGGCTGGACCCGGTGAAGACCTGTTTCACGATCAGCCTGGGCCCGGTCGACGCCATGGCGGAGGCCGCCCGCGCCAACGCCCGCCGTCCGATGCTGAAGCTCAAGATCGGGGCGCGGGACGACCTGGACGCGGTGGCCGCCGTGCGCGCAGCCGCGCCCCGCGCGCGCCTGATCGTCGACGCCAACGAGGCGCTCACCTTCGAGGAACTGCGCCGCCTGGCGCCGGACCTGGCCCGGCTGGGGGTGATGCTCGTCGAGCAGCCGCTGCCGGCCGGCCAGGACGGCGCCCTGGAAGGCTATGCGAGCCCGGTTCCGCTCTGCGCCGACGAGAGTCTGCACACCCGCGCCGAACTTGCCGCCTGCGCGCGAATCTACAGCCTGATCAACATCAAGCTCGACAAGGCCGGCGGCCTGACCGAGGCGCTCGCCCTGGCCGCCGACGCCCGGGCCGCGGGCCTCGGCCTGATGGTCGGCTGCATGGTGGCCACCTCGCTGGCCATGGCGCCGGCGATGATCGTCGCCCAGGGCGCGGAGGTCGTGGACCTGGACGGGCCGCTGTTGCTCACCCGCGACCGCGAGCCGGGCCTCTCGATCCAGGGCTCGATCCTCGAAGCCCCTTCGCCCGATCTCTGGGGCTAGGGCGGCCCCAGGCGTTTCACGGCCTTCGCGGAGGCACCGTGGACGAAATCGACCGCAAACGCGCCCGCCGCGCTTGGCTCCGCACGATCGCATCCAGCGGGGCCCGACAATCGGGTCAAGATTGGGCCGTGAGGTGCTTGGCCTCGACGGCGACGCTTTCCGGTGGACAATTTGCCCCAATAGACCTCTATCAGATCACTAGACGCGGTCGGCCGTTTCCTGAGAAGAGATGTCCTATCCTCGCGGCTCGTTTTTGACACCTTGGCGGTAACGGACCTTGGAGCTTAGGCTCCTGTTCGATGGGGATGGGTGATGAAGAATCTTGTTGCCAAGATTGCGGACAAGCTACTGTCTACGCGATCTCGCGTTGATCACCGAGATTTGGCATTGAATGACAGAGACGTTGTTGAGCATAGATCAGTTAATCCAGGCCCAATGGAGGAGATATTCTTTTCCAATCAAGGCCGTATGGCCCTTAAGTGGATTCACTATTTGCCGGTATATGACCGCGTCTTGGCGCCCTTCCGAGGGAAGCCGGTGACCATGCTGGAAATCGGCGTCGCCCATGGCGGCTCCATGGAGATGTGGCGCAGCTATTTCGGGAGCGAAGCCACGATCTTCGGCATCGACCTGAACCCTCAGTGCGCCACAGTCGCGGATCCGCCGAGTCAGGTTCGGATAGGTTCTCAAGCTGACCCAGATTTTCTTCGCAGAGTCGTGACCGAAATGGGTGCGCCTGATCTCATACTGGATGACGGATCGCATATCGCGACCCACCAGCGCGTCTCGTTTGAGACGCTTTGGCCCCTGCTGAAGGCGGGTGGTCTGTACATGATTGAGGATATTCACACGGCGTATTACACCTGGATGGAGGGGGGGTATAAACGCGCGGGTACTGCAATCGAGATGATCAAGACGCTGATTGACGATCAACATGGCTGGCATCACGGCCGCAAGCAAATATTCGCGAATTGTGAAGAAATAGGCGCAATTACTGTATTTGATTCCATTGTCATTATTGAGAAAGTAAATCGCCGTCGACCTGGTTACTACAAGACCGGAAAATACGCGACCGTCTCCTAGTTAGGGCGCGAAAGCCAAAGGCGCGCCGGCCTTGGCGCGGATGATCGCCGACATGGCGGTCAACAGCGCTATGAGCGACGTGCCGGTGATCGGCTGGGCGATGAACACCCGGTTCCGCGGCCAGGCGATGGCCGGCAATGCGCTCCAGAAGGACGTCGTGGCGCAGCCGGGCCGCGGACGCGGAAGCGCCGCAGCCGCGATTGCGGTCGACGGGGCGGCCATCGCCCTGGGCGGAAACCGTGCTAGTGACCGGCCCACCCGAGCACGCCGCGAGATCCCTATGCTGACCAATCCCTTCACCCGGACGCCCGCGAAGATCGCGGTGATCGGGTTGGGCTATGTGGGTCTGCCGCTGGCGGTGGCGTTCTCTGCCGAGCACGAGGTGGTGGGCTTCGACGTCAAGGCCGAGCGCATCTCCGAGCTGGCGGCGGGCGAGGACCGCACGCTGGAGGTCTCGGCCGCCGAGCTGGTCGCAGCCACAGGGCTCAAGCTGAGTTCGGACCCGGCCGACCTCGCGGGCTGCAACGTCTTCATCGTCACCGTGCCGACGCCCATCGACGCGGCGAAGCGGCCGGACCTCTCGGCCCTGATGGCCGCCAGCCGCACGGTGGGCGCCGCGATCGGCAAGGGCGGGCTGGTGATCTACGAATCCACCGTTTATCCGGGCGCCACCGAGGAGGACTGCGTGCCGGTGGTGGCCGAGGTCTCGGGCCTCGCCTTCAACCGCGACTTCTTCGCCGGCTACAGCCCCGAGCGGGCGAACCCCGGCGATCCGACCCACCGCCTGGCCAATATCGTCAAGGTCACCGCCGGCTCGACGCCGCAGGCCGCGGACTTCGTGGACGCGCTCTATTCGTCGGTGGTCACGGCGGGGACGCATCGCGCCAGCTCCATCCGGGTCGCCGAGGCCGCCAAGGTGATCGAGAACACCCAGCGCGACCTGAACATCGCCCTGATCAATGAATTCGCCCTGATCTTCCAGAGGCTTGGCGTGGACACCTCGGAGGTCCTGGCGGCTGCGGGGACCAAGTGGAACTTCCTGAACTTCCGCCCTGGCCTGGTCGGCGGCCACTGCATCGGGGTCGACCCCTATTACCTGACCCACAAGGCCGAGGCCCTGGGTTACCACCCCGAGGTGATCCTCGCCGGGCGGCGGATCAACGACGGCATGGGCCCCTATGTGGCGCGCCAGTTGATGGGCGAGATGGCCCGACGGGGAACGGCGGTGAAGGGCGCGCGGGTGCTGATGATGGGCCTGGCGTTCAAGGAGAACTGCACGGACCTGCGCAACACCCGGGTCATCGACATCGTCCAGGAACTGGGGTTAGCCGGGGCGAAGATCGACGTCTGGGACCCCTGGATCGACGCCGGCGAGGCGCGCCACGAATACGGCCTCGACCTGATCTCGGAGCCCGCGGCGGGCGCCTACGACGCCATCGTCCTGGCCGTGGCGCACCGGCAGTTCGTCGAGCTGGGCTCCGAGGCCATCCGGGCCTTCGGCGCGCCCAAGGCGGTGCTGTTCGACGTGAAGAGCATCCTGCCCAGGGACGCCGCGGACCTGAGGCTCTAAAGCAGGTCCTCGATGCGGATCGGCAGGTCTCGGACGCGCTTGCCGGTCGCGTGGAAGACGGCGTTGGCGACTGCGGCGTTCATGCCGACGATGCCGATCTCGCCGATGCCCTTGATCCCCAGCGGGTTCACCCGGCTGTCCTCCTCCGGGACGAAGATCACGTCGAGCTGGCCGATGTCGGCGTTCACCGGCACCAGGTAGTCGGCGAAGTTGGTGTTCACATAGCGGGCCGCGGCCGCGTCGATCTCGGTGGCCTCGTGCAGCGCCGAGGAGACGCCCCAGATGGCGCCGCCCATGAACTGGCTGTAGGCGGCCAGCGGGTTGACGACGGTCCCGGCGGCGAAGGCCGAGACGACGCGCGGCGTGCGGATCTCCCGGGTGCGCTGATGGATGCGCACTTCGATGAAATGGGCGCCGAAGGCGAAGGCGGTGACGTCCTTGCGCCCGGCGCCGCGGGACATGGCCATCTTGCCTTGATAGAGGCCGGCGGCGGCGTCCGGCGGCAGGCCTTCGGGCACGTTTTCCACATAGACCTCCAGGGCGCCGCCCGCGACGCGGGCGAGGGCCGTGGGCAGCGGCTCCGACTTGCCGCCGGGTCCCACGAGGGCGCCGGCCTGCAGCCTGAGTTGGGCGGGGTCGGCGCCGGCAAAGGGCCCGGCGTTGGCGCGCACCGCGGCCAGGGCGAGGCGGCTTCGAACCTCCTCGCAGGCTTTGGCGGCGGCGTTGGTGGTTGAGGCTGCGTTGTTGGAGCCGCCCGCGCCCGGGACGGGCGGCAGGTCGGAATCGCCCATTTGGACCGTGACGTCCCCCAGTCTCAGGCCGAGGCGGTCGGCGACGGTGATGGCCACCACCGTGTAGGCGCCGGTGCCGATCTCATGGCCGGCCATCTGGATGGTGGCTTTGCCCTGCGGCGTCAGCGACAGGCGCGCCGCGGCCGGGCCGATGTTGGAGGGATAGCAGGAGGTCGCGCAGCCGTAGCCGACCAGCCAGTCGCCGTCGCGCATCGAGCCGGGCTTGGGGCTGCGTCGCGCCCAGCCGAACTTCGCCGCGGCCTGGTCGAAGCACTTCATCAGCGAGCGGCTGGAGAACGGGAGGCCGTCGACGGGGTCGGTCTGGGTGTCGTTGATCCGCCGAAGCTCGACTGGATCCATGTCGAGGGCGTAGGCCAGCTCGTCCATGCCGCATTCGAGCGCGAACATGTAGGGCGTGTCCGGCGGAGCGCGCATGAACCCCGGGGTGTTGCGGTCGGCGTGGACGATGTTGACCTTCGTGGCGATGTTGGGGCTCGCATACATCCGCGCGGTCGTGGCCGTGCCGGAGACGCTGTACTTCGAGGGCCGCGAGGTGATCTCCCAGCCCTCATGGCTGACCGAGACCAGCTTGCCGCGGCGGTCGGCGGCGAGCTGGATATGGTGGCGGGTCTCCGCGCGGTAGGTGACGATGGTGAAGCCCTGGTCGCGGCCGGCGACCAGCTTGACCGGCCGTTTCAGGCGCCGGGCGGCGACCGCGATCCAGGCCGTGCGCGAGCTGGCCGTCCCGCGCGCGCCGAACCCGCCTCCGACGTAGCGCGAGACCGTCCGCACATTGGCGAGGTCCAGGCCGAGCTGTCGGGCCACGGCGGCCTTCAGGCCGTACATCGACTGGGTCGGTTCGTAGATGGTGAGCTTGGGTCCGTCCCAGACGCAGGTCGTCGTGTAGAGCTCCATGGGGTTGTGGTGCTGGGTCGGGGTCGAATAGCGCGCGTCGACCGTCACCGGCGCCCCGGCGAAGGCGGCTGCGGCGTCGCCCTTGGCCGGCGGCGGCGCCTCCGCGGAACTCTTCGGTTCGGTCTCTGCGCCGGGGCTGTCGAAGGTGGCGCTCGGGGCTTCGGTTTCGTAGTCGACAGCTACGCGGAAGGCTGCCTCGCGCGCCGCCTCGTAGCTGTCGGCGACGACCAGGCCGATGATCTGGCCGTCGTGCCAGATGCGGTCGCTCTCCATGGTGGTGGTGGTCGCACCTCCGTCGGGCCCGAGCGGCGGCTTGACCTCCGAGCCCACGCTGGCGTGCGTCAGGATATCGAGGACGCCCGGCACGGCGCGGGCGGCGTCGAGGCTCATGCCGCGCACCCGGCCGCGAGCGACGGCGCTGGTGACCAGGCAGGCGTAGGCGGGATTGGTCGGCGCCTCGTCCGATGCGAAACGAGCCTGGCCCGTGACCTTCAGCGCGCCCTCGATGCGGGTCGCGGGCTGGCCGATGCGATGGCCACGCAGGTTTCCGCTGTCGTCGGCCATGTTCAGGCCTCCAACCGGCCGGCCTCGAGCAGGGCGCGGACCACGGTGCGTTTGCCGAGCTCGATGCGGAAGGCGTTCTGGCCGTGGGCGCGGGCGCCGGCGAAGGCCGCCTCGGCGGCGGACCGCGCCGCGGCCTCGTCGAGCCGGCGGCCCTGAAGGCCCGCCTCCGCGTCGTGGGCGCGCCAGGGCTTGGCGGCGACGCCGCCCAGGCCGATGCGGGCGGCGCGCACGGTCCCGCCCTCGAGGTCGAGGGCGACCGCGGCGGAGGCGAGCGCGAACTCGTACGACTGGCGGTCGCGGATCTTCAGGAACAGGGAGCGGCGCGTCCAGGGTCCCGACGGGATGCTGAAGCCGGTGATCAACTCGCCCGGCTTGAGGCTGGTCTCGATGTGCGGGGTATCGCCCGGCAGACGGTGCAGGTCCTCGAAGGCGATCACGCGCCGGCCCGCGGGCCCCTCGACGTCGACGGTGGCGCCGAGCGCGGCCAGGGCGACGGCGAAGTCGCCGGGGTAGTTGGCTATGCAGCGGTCGCTGACGCCCAGCACGGCGAGCTTGCGGTTGACGCCGGCGAGGGCGGCGCAGCCGGATCCCGGATTGCGCTTGTTGCAGGCGGCCCAGCTCGTGTCGCGGAAGTAGGTGCAGCGGGTTCGCTGCAGGACATTGCCGCCAAGGCTGGCCATGTTGCGGATCTGCGGGCTGGCGGCGAGTTCCAGCGACTGGGCGATCACCGGGAAATCGCGGCGCACGGCGGGATGCTCGGCGGCGTCGGCCATGCGGACGAGGGCGCCCAGGCGCAGGTGGTCGCCCTCGACGGCGATCTCGCCGTGCTCGCGGGCCAGGGCGTTGATGTCGACGAGCGTGCCCGGCCGTATGACGTCGAGCTTCATCAGGTCGATCAGGGTGGTGCCGCCCGCCAGGTACTGGCTGTCGGCCGCCCCCGCGAAGGTCAGGGCTTGGGCGCGGTCGGCGGCGTGCTCGTAGCGGAACGGGCGCATCAGGCGCGCTCCATCCTGGCCGCGGCGTCGCGCACGGCGGCGACGATCTTGGGGTAGGCGGCGCAGCGGCAGAGGTTGCCGCTCATATATTCGCCGATCGCCGCATCGGTGCGGGCGTGGCCTTCCTGGACGCAGGCCACGGCGGACATGATCTGGCCGGGCGTGCAGTAGCCGCATTGGAAGGCGTCGTGCTCAATGAAGGCGGCCTGCATCGGGTGCAGGCCGCCGTCGCGGGCCAGGCCCTCGATGGTGGTCACCTGACGGCCCTGCACGGACGCGGCGAGGGTCAGGCAGGCGAGGACGCGACGGCCGTCGAGATGCACGGTGCAGGCGCCGCACTGGCCGTGGTCGCAGCCCTTCTTGGACCCGGTGAGGTCCAGGCGCTCGCGCAGGGCGTCGAGCAGGGTGGTGCGCGGGTCCAGCGACAGGCGGTGGTCACGCCCGTTGACGGAAAGGGTGATGTCCATGTGCGGGCTGCCTTCCGGTGGCGCATGGCGCGGCTCCGGTTTCCGAGCGCCGGCCGCAACCAGGGGCAGGGCGGCGGCCCCGGTCGCGCCCGTAAGCAGGCCCCGCCGGCTGGGGCCCCGCCCGGGTCCAGTATCGCGCGCCATCCGTCCCTCGTGCGTGGTCTCGGGGCTCAAACCCACGCCGCGCTGGGGCGGTTCCGGTCAGGCGGCGTAGTACTCGCGGTACCAGTCGACGAAGGCGCCGATGCCGACCTCGATGGGGGTCGAGGGCGCATAGCCGAGGGCGGCCTTGGTCTCGGTCACGTCGGCTTCGGTGCGCGCCACGTCGCCCGGCTGCATGGGCAGGAGGTTGAGCTCGGCCTTCATGCCGAGCTTCTGTTCGAGCACCTCGATGTAGCGCATCAGTTCGACGCGCCGGCTGTTCCCCAGGTTGAGTACGCGCCAGGGCGCGACGCCGCTGGTCGCCGGGTCGGGATGAGCCGGGTCCCAGCCCGCGTTGACTTGAGCCGGGCGGTCGATGGCGGCCACCAGGCCGTCGACGATGTCGGCGACGTAGGTGAAGTCGCGCTGCATTTTTCCCTGGCCGTAGACGTCGATAGGGCGGCCCGCGAGGATCGCCTCGGTGAACTTGAACAGCGCCATGTCCGGGCGGCCCCACGGCCCGTAGACGGTGAAGAAGCGGAAGCCCGTCGAGGGGATGCCGAACAGGTGCGAATAGGCATGGGCCATCGCCTCGTTGGCGATCTTGGTCGCCGCGTAGAGGGTGATCGGGTGGTTCGCCCCGTTGTGCACGCTGAAGGGCAGGTTGCCGTTGGCGCCATAGACCGAACTGGTGGAGGCGTAGACCAGGTGCCTCGGCTGCACGGACCGGCAGCCCTCGAGGATGTTGAGGAAGCCCACCACGTTGGAGTCGACGTAGGTGCGCGGGCTTTCCAGGCTGTAGCGGACGCCGGCCTGGGCCGCGAGATTGACCACGACCTCGGGTCGGGCCTCGGCGAAGACGGCCTCCACGCCCTTCCTGTCGGCGAGGTCGACCTTGGCGTGGCGATAGCCGGCCTCCCGTTCCAGGATCGCCAGGCGCGCCGCTTTCAGCGCCGGGTCGTAGTAGGCGTTGAGATCGTCCAGGCCCACGACCTCCTCGCCGCGCTCGAGCAGGCGGCGCGCCAGGTGGAAGCCGATAAAGCCGGCCGAGCCGGTGACCAGGATCGCCATTCCATCCTCGATTTGCGCAGGGCCCAGGGACCGAGCCCCGCTGTGCCACCTTGGGGGCAGAAGTTCAAACGGCCCCTCGACCCGTCGCGACGTGGCTCGACTCTGCCGTAGGGCGATTTAGAACTACGCCATCCAGTTCACGGGGGCGTCATGAAGATTTCCACTCTGCTGGCGGCGGCGGCCGTCACGGTCGCCGGCCTGTCGTCCGTGCAGGCGGCCGCCAAAACGCCGATCACCCATGAGGCCTTGTGGATGATGAAGCGCGTCGGCGCGCCCGAGGTCAGCCCCGACGGCAAGTGGGTGGTTTTCTCGATCTCGGAGCCGTCCTACGAGGCGGACAAGGCGGTCAGCGACCTCTGGCTCGTCCCGACGGCGGGCGGAGCCGCCCCCAAGCGGCTGACCAACACCAAGGCCGCCGAAGGCGGGGTCGTCTGGTCTCCGGACTCGACCAGGATCGCCTTCACCACCAAGCGGGAGGGCGATGAGGTCGACCAGGTCTATGTGCTGGACATCCTCGGCGGCGGCGAGGCGCGCCGGATCACCAGCCTCTCGACGGCCGCGACACGCCCCCAATGGCGGCCCGACGGCCAGGCGATCCTGTTCGAGACCATGGTCTATCCCGGCGCGACGGACGACGAGGCCAACAAGAAGGCGATCGCCGCCAAGAAGGCCCGGAAATACAACGTCCGCACCTACGAACACTTCCCCATCCGCTACTGGAACGAATGGCTGGACGAGCGGATGCCGGCCATCGAGGTGGTGGGCCTGGAGCCGGGCGCGAAGCCCAGGGACATCCTGTCGCCGACCAGGCTCGCCCACACGCCGGGCTTCTCGGGACCCGAGGGCGAGACCAGCATCTCGCTGTCGCCGGTCTGGAGCCCGGACGGTAAGGAGGTGGTGTTCTCGGCCACGGTGGAACGCTGGAACTCGGCGTTCAGCGAGGTGAACTACCAGCTCTACCGCCTGCCGGTGGACGGCGGCGAGGCCGCGCCGATCACGCCCGCCAAGGGCGGGTTCCGCGCGCCGACCTTCAGCGCCGACGGCAAGAGCCTCTACTTCGGTTACGCGCCGCGGACCGAGGAGATCTACAACCTCGCGCGGTTCTCCAAGGTCGCCTGGCCGGCCGGCGGCGAGATCACGACGGTCGCCAAGGACTTCGACCGCGAGCCGGAGCGGTTCCAGATCACGCCGGACGGCAAGACCGCCTACATCCTGGTCCCCGAGGCCGGGAAGACCGACCTCTACAGCGTGCCGACCGCCGGCGGGAAACCGAGCCTGGTCATCGAGCCGGCCACGGGCGGCTATGGCGGGCTGACCATCCCGCAGAAGGCCGCCAAGCCGCTGCTGATCGCCAACTACGGCAGTTCGGTCAGCCCCGAGGAGATCGTGCGCATCGATCCGGCGGCCAAGACCCACGCCAACCTGACCAACATCGACACCGCCGAGGCGGCGACCTTCGATTGGCAGCCGCCGCAGCACTTCTGGTTCACCAGCGCCGGCGGGCGGCAGATCCACAACATGATCATCCTGCCGCCGAACTTCGATCCGTCGAAGAAGTACCCGCTACTGGTCTTCATCCACGGCGGCGCGGCCAGCATGAACACCGACTCCATCGGCCTACGGTGGAACTACCACCTGCTGACCGCGGCCGGGTACGTGATGCTGATGACCGACTACACCGGCTCGACCGGCTTCGGGGAGAAGTTCGCGCAGGCGATCAAGCTCGACCCGCTGAAGACACCCGGGCTGGAGATCGACCAGGCGGTCAACGAGGCGCTGAAGCGCTATCCCTATATCGACGGCGGCAGGATGTGCGCGCTGGGGGCCAGCTACGGCGGCCACTTGGTGAACTGGCTGGAGGCCACCACCACCCGCTACAAGTGCCTGGTCAGCCATGCCGGCGAAGTGGACCTGGAAAGCCAGTGGGGCATGAGCGACGGGATCTACAACCGCGAGGTCACCAACGGCGGCCCGCCCTGGGAGGGCAACCCGGTCTGGCGGGACCAGAGCCCGATCACCTACGCCAAGAACTGGAAGACCCCGATGCTGCTGTCGATCGGCGAGCGCGACTTCCGCGTGCCGATCGGAAACACGCTGGAGAACTGGTCCACCCTGCAGCGCATGAAGGTGCCGAGCCGCCTGCTGGTCTGGCCCGACGCCTGGCACTGGATCCTGAAGCCCGAGGACAGCCGCCATTTCTATCAGGAGGTGGACGTCTGGCTCGCCCACTACCTCAAGGACGGCCCTGCGCCGCCCGCGCCAGGCACGATGAAGTGATGCTCGGAACTGCGGTCTTGCGGCGCCGAATGTCGTAGCTTTGCGTTAAGGGCGTGGGCCGTCCCGAATCTATGGCCCGTGGTATGCAGGCGGAGTTTCTGCATTTAGAAGACTGTTCAAATTTGACCGCTTCGGAAGCGCAATCCGCGGCGGGGAGTGGGGCCAGGGAGCGTCCAAGTATGACCCAACGCATCGTCCCGGGGCTCGAGCCCGCGCCGACGAAACACGCGAAGCTTCTGCAATGGGTTCGCGAAATCGCCGCGCTGACCGAGCCTGACCGGGTGCGCTGGTGCGACGGATCGGAACAGGAATGGACGGAGCTGACGGACGAGCTGGTCGCGGCCGGCACGCTGAAGCGGCTGAACCCGGCCAAGCGCCCGAACTCGTTCTACGCCGCGTCCGACCCGCGTGACGTGGCTCGCGTCGAGAGCCGCACCTTCATCTGCTCCGACACTCCCGAGGAGGCCGGCCCGACCAACAACTGGCTCGACCCGACGGAGATGCGGGCCGACCTGAAGGACCTGTTCAAGGGCTGCATGAAGGGCCGCACGATGTATGTCGTGCCGTTCTGCATGGGGCCGCTCGGCTCGAAGATCAGCGCCATCGGCGTAGAGATCACGGATTCGGCCTACGTCGCCGTATCCATGAAGATCATGACGCGGATGGGCCAAGCCGCCCTCGACCAGCTCGGCGAGGACGGCTTTTTCGTTCCGGCCGTGCACTCGGTGGGCATGCCGCTCGCGGAGGGCGTCGAGGACGTCGCCTGGCCGTGCAACGAGATCAAGTACATCGTCCATTTCCCCAAGACGCGGGAGATCTGGTCCTACGGCTCGGGCTACGGCGGCAACGCGCTGCTGGGCAAGAAGTGCTTCGCGCTGCGGATCGCCTCGGTGATGGCCCGCGACGAGGGCTGGTTCGCCGAGCACATGCTGATCCTGAAGCTGACCTCCCCGCAGGGCGAAGTCCGCTACATCTCCGCGGCCTTCCCCAGCGCCTGCGGCAAGACCAACATGGCGATGCTGCAACCGACGCTGGCCGGCTGGAAGGCCGAGACCATCGGCGACGACATCTGCTGGATGCGCTTCGGCGACGACGGCCGGCTCTATGCGGTCAATCCTGAGGCGGGCTTCTTCGGCGTGGCGCCGGGCACCGGCGAGACCACCAACAAGAACGCGGTCGCCGCCCTGCACGCCAACTGCATCTTCACCAACGTCGCCCTGACCGACGATGGCGACGTCTGGTGGGAGGGTCTCACCGACGAGGCGCCGGCCCACCTGACCGACTGGCGCGGCAAGGACTGGACGCCGGAGAGCCTGGAGCCCGCGGCCCATCCGAACGCTCGCTTCACCGTCCCGGCCGAACAGACCCCGGTGATCGCCCCGGAATGGGAAGATCCGGCCGGTGTGCCGATCTCGGCCATCCTGTTCGGCGGGCGTCGCGCCTCGGCGGTGCCGCTGGTCAACGAGGCGCGCGACTGGGCGCACGGGGTGTTCATGGCCTCCAATGTGGCCTCCGAGGGCACGGCGGCGGCGGAGAACGCCATCGGCGAGCTGCGGCGCGACCCCTTCGCCATGCTGCCCTTCGCCGGGTACAACATGGGCGACTACTTCGCCCACTGGCTCGAGATGGGCGCCAAGGCCAAGGACCCGGCCAAGCTGCCGCGCATCTACTTCGTCAACTGGTTCCGCAAGGATGAGCGCGGCAAGTTCGTCTGGCCCGGCTATGGCGAGAACAGCCGCGTCCTGAAGTGGATCGTCGAGCGGCTGGAAGGCCGCGCCGAGGCGGTGGACACGCCCATCGGCCTGCTGCCCGCGCCGGGCAGCCTGGACGTCTCGGGCCTGGGCCTCAGCCAGGCGCAGATGGACCTGCTGCTGACCGTCGACGCGGAAATCTGGCGGCAGGAGGCGGCCCTGGTGCCGGCCTTTTACGAACGCTTCGGCGAGCGCCTGCCCGCGGCCCTGTGGGCCGAGCTGGACACCCTGGTGACCCGCCTGGGCGAGCCGGCCGCCCGCAAGTCGGCGATGGTGGCGGCGGAGTAGCCACCCGCTGTCATCCCGAAGGCCGCGCACGCGGCTGTCCGGCACCCATACGCGCGATCGGCTCCGACCGCTCGCGGTGGCGACGCCGCGAGCTATTCTGAGAGCTTAGGGCCTATGGGTCCCGGTCTTCGCGCGCCGCGAAATCGGGATGACAATGCTAGCCGTTGGCGACGACGCGCAGGGTGGGCGCGCTGCCGGGCCGTTCGCCGCGGATCTGGGCGACCAGGTCGAAGAGGGCGCGGCGCACGCCATCGACGTCGCCGCGGTCGGCCAGGGCCTCGATCTCTTCCAGGTGCGCCGTGGAGATGCGCAGGGGCGAGTTGGAGACCACTTCCAGCACCTTGTGCGCGCAGGGCAGCGACCGTTCGGTCTCGTCCAGCAGGGCCTCGGTGAGCTTCTCGCCGGGGCGCAGGCCGGTGATCTCGATCTCGATCTCCTTGCCGGGCGTGCGGCCGGAGAGGGCGATCATCTGGCGGGCCAGGTCCATGATCCGCACCGGCTCGCCCATCTCCAGCAGGAACAGGCGGGCCTCGCGGCCCTCGCCCTCGGCGCAGGTGGCCGTGGCGTGGAGGACGAGCTGGCTCGCCTCGGGGATCGTCATGAAGAACCGCTCCATGTCCGGGTGGGTCACGGTCACCGGGCCGCCGCGCTCGATCTGCGACTTGAAGATCGGCACCACCGAGCCGCCGGAGCCGAGGACGTTGCCGAACCGCACGGCGGAGAAGCGCGCGCCCTGGCCGGCGGTCTGCTGGGCCTGGATGACGCTTTCGGCCAGGCGCTTGGTGGCGCCCATGACATTGGTGGGGTCGACGGCCTTGTCGGTGGAGATCAGCACCATCTGGCCCGCGCCGCTGCTCTTGCAGGCCTCGGCCACGTTCCAGGTGCCGATGACATTGGTGAGCACGCCCTCGCAGGGGTGCTGCTCCACCATGGACACGTGCTTCAGGGCCGCGGCGTGGAACACCAGGTCCGGGTGCTCGCCGTGGAAGGTCTGGGTGACGCGCGCGGCGTTGCGCACGTCGCAGAGCACGGCCTGGCGGGACATGTGCGGGAAGGTCTCGGCCATCTCGCGGTCGATCTCGAAGAGCGAAGTCTCGGAGAAGTCGAGCAGGGTCAGGTGGGCGCAGTGAAAGGCGGCGACCTGGCGGCAGAGCTCGGCGCCGATGGAGCCGCCGGCGCCGGTGACCAGCACGCGGCGGCCGCGGATGAGGGCGCCGATGGCGTCGCGGTTGAGCTCGATGGGCTCGCGGGCCAGCAGCTCCTCGATGTTGATGTCGCGCATCGGCAGCAAGGTGACGCCGTCATGCTGGGCGAGCTCGACGATGGAGGGCAGGCGGAGCAGGCGCAGGCCGTCGGTCTTCAGCCGGCCGAGCTGGTCGGCGGTGAGGCCCTTCAGGCGGCCCGGCTCCTCGAGGAACAGGATGGCGCGCGGATAGCGGTTCCAGCGGCGCAGGTCCGCCAGGGCCTCGTCGAGGTTTTCGAGGCTTTCGATCACGCAGACGCCACGCACCTGCTGGCCCACGTCGCGCGGATCGGCGCCGACGATGCCGACGGGCGTATAGGTGCGGTCGTGGCTGCGGGCCATGTCGCGCAAATAGCTGTCGGCCAGCGCCGGCGGGCCGATCAGCAGCAGGGACGGCGATTGGGTGATCCGATCGGCCACGGTCTTGAGCGGCGAGAAGCTGTCCAGCGCATGCTCATGCAGGGCGCGGCGAAGGATCCGCACGCCCATGGAGCTCACCATCTGGAACATCGGGGCGAGCAGCAGGGTTGAACGGGGCAGGCCGCGCCCGCGGTCGATGATGAAGACCCAGATAAGGAAGACCCCGACCGTCAGGACCGCGATGCGGGCCAGAACCAGGGCGTCGGGGATCGAGGCGTAGCGCCACGGCGACAGCTCGCGGCGGAACAGCATGCTGAAGCCGCCCGCGAGGGCGGCGTAGAGCACGGTGAGCTGTACGAGGTTCAGCGACGGCAGGCTGGTGACGACGTCGAGCGAGGGCGTCGAGGACGAGGCGACGGAATAGGCGAGGGTGAAGGCGATCGCGGCCAGGATCACGTCGGCGACGATGGTCTGGGCTCGAAAAGCCATCCGCTCCATGCGCCGCACTCCGTTAGCTCTTCGAATCGTCAACATAGACCCGGGTATGCGACCGTCTACCTAAAGTGGCGGGATAAAGTGTTACCGCGAGGGGTGTTGCACGCCGCGCACATTTTGTGCGCATCCGCGAAGCGGCCGGACATTAGAAAGCGGCGACCTTCGATGCAATGGAAAAGCCGCCGCCCGCGAGGACGACGGCTCTCCGGCGGCCCTTTTTGGGGCGCGCGGATCCTAGAACAGGACGCCGGTCTCGATCATGGCGCGGGTCTGTTCGCTCTTGTTGAAGAACTTGCCGAATTCCGAGCCGACGGTTCCCGAGTCGATCTTGGTGTAGGCGAGCTCGCCGCGCACGAAATAGGTCTTGAACTGGAAGGTCGGCGTCAAGGTGAAGGACCAGGCGTCGCTCTTCGGCCCGTAGAGCAGGGCGACCTGGGAGCCCGAGGAGGAGATGTACTCCACGCGGCCGGCCAGGTTGAACATCGGGGTGAACGAGTATTTGCCCAGCACCGCCGCGCCGAAGGTCGAGGCCGAGCCCGGCAGGCCGAAGGACACGTCCTTGGGCGTCGTCGTGTACTGCAGGTACGGGTTGATCATCCATTTGTCCTCGGTGTGAGTCCAAAGGAGGTTCCAGACCGTGCCGTTGTTCTGCGCCACCGGCGTGACGAAGGTCGACCGCGAGGTCTTGTCGAAATTGCCGGAGCCCGCCACCGCCACGGTGTCCTTCATGGTCACGGCATAGCTGACCAGACCCGAGACCGTGGAGTAGTGGTCGGAGTAGTAGCCGTCGTTCAGCGAGCCGGAGACGGTCAACGGGCCCTTGGCGTAGTTCACCTGGATGCCGCGGCTGATGGCCGGCTCCTGGTTCCAGAGCAGCCCGCGGTTGATGTTCAGGTTCTCGAAGCTGAAGGTGTATTCGGCGCCGATCAGGGTCGGCAGCTTGCCGATCAGGACGCTCCATTCGGCCGTCGGCTGGAGCTTCAGATAGGCCACCGGCACATATTTGTAGGTGTCCTCGGTCAGGCGGTTGGTCGTGGCGACCGGCGTCCCCAGCGAGGGGAAGTTGTACTCCCCAGCCTGGACGTAGAACTGCACCACGCCATCCGTCTTCTGGATCTCGAGCTGCAGGTTGGAGATGTCGCCCTTGCGTTTCTGGCTGGCGGCCGGCGCGGCGGTCTGGGACATGCCGAAGGCCGAGACCTGGCCGCTGAGGTAGATCTTGCCCAGCGGACCCCAGTCCATGTTCAGAGGGTCGGCGTTCGACGAGAGCGAGGCCGACATGGCCGGCGTGGAGAGCGCCGTCGGCCCGGCCGGGGCCGCAGCCGCGGCGGCCGGAGGCGTGTCGTCGGCGCGAGCTGCGCCGGCCGCCGCCAGAGACAGGGCCGCGACACTCGTCAGCCAGGCGATCTTGATGGCCTTCATTGATATATCCCCTTTTCCCCGGCCTGTGCTGTCCAGTTTGACTGGATCCGACCGTGCGCGGACATCGTCGCGGGCCGACCCTCGAGATCAACGGTCGCCATCCGGGTACGGCCGTGCTTGCGGGCCCTGATCAATGTTTGGGCGCCTGAGGGGGCGGGCGCCATCCATTCGGGCGCCGCGAAGCGCCGGGAGGCGCGGAGATCGCCGGCCGGCCGCGTGGTCGGCCGCTGTCGTCAGCGGGCGACTTGCGGGGCGAAGCCCAGATGCAGGCCGCCGTCGACCAGCAGGGTCTCGCCGGTTACGTGCCGCGAGGCCCTGGAGGCCAGGAAGACGGTGGAGACGGCGATGTCGTCGGGCGTCGAGGCGACCCGAAGCGGCGTGCTGGCCGCCGCATTGGCGCGGATGCGGTCGACCGCGGCCTCCGGGAGGCCCTTGCCGAACCAGGGCGTGTCGATGAAGCCGGGACAGACCGCGTTGACCCGGATCCTGGGGCCCAACGCACGGGCGAGAGAGAGCGTCATGGTGGTCAAGGCGCCCTTGGACGCGGCGTAGGGAACAGACGAGCCGTTGCCGACGACGCCCGCGATCGAGGCGGTGTTGACCACCGCGCCGGGCTGCGGCGCGGCCTCCAGCAGGGTCCGGCAGGCGCGGACCATCTGGAAGGCCCCCACGACATTGATCGCATAGAGGTCGAGGAAATCCTGGCCGGACACCGCGTCGAGGTCGGCGTGGTTGGCGAACCGGGTCGTGCCGGCGTTGTTGAACAGGGCGTCGACGCGGCCGAAGGGCTCGGCGGCCGCGGCGATCTTGCGGCAATCGGCGTCGGACGCCACGTCGCCCTGGACGATCACGGCCTTGGCGCCCTCGGCCTCCACGAGGCGGGCGGTCTCCTGGGCCTCGGCCTCGCTGCGGGCGTAGTTGATCACCACGGCCTTCGCGCCCTGGCGGGCGGTCTCCACGGCGATCGAGCGGCCGAGGCCGGTCGAGGCGCCTGTCACCACCACCACGAAGTCTTCGCAAGCGCCGCCGGACATGATCGCCTCCACCTGGTTTTGCGGGCTTGATAGCGACAAGCCGGCCGGCTGTCTCGGTTGCGGGCGCCTCCCGCGAGGGCTAAAGCCGCGCGCATGGACGAGACCCGCCTGACCCAGCTTGGCCGCGAGGTGCGCGGCTTCGCGAGCCCCGACGAGGCGGTGCTGGAACGCGTGGCCAACCCGCAGGCCGACACCCTGTACCTGGCGCGGTTCGTGGCGCCCGAGTTCACCTCGCTCTGCCCGGTCACCGGCCAGCCGGACTTCGCCCATCTGGTGATCGACTACGCCCCGGGCGAGTGGCTGATCGAATCGAAGTCGCTGAAGCTCTACCTGACCTCGTTCCGCGACCACGGGGCGTTCCACGAGGACTGCACCGTGGCGATCGGGCGGCGGATCGTCGCCGTCGCCGAACCGCGCTGGCTGCGTATTGGCGGGTACTGGTTTCCACGCGGCGGCATCCCGATCGACGTGTTCTGGCAAAGCGGCCCGCCCCCGGAAGGCTTGTGGCTGCCCGACCAAGGCGTGGCGCCCTATCGTGGACGGGGCTGAGTCTCGCGATCAGCAACTGGATTGGGCGTGGCCCCAGTTCGGATCCCCAAACTACTGAGGTTCGGGCCAGTTAAACTTTCCTGCTCGGCGTTTATTCTAGGAAATCCTATCGAAATCAGATGAGGACTGCGGGTGGGCGATTCTCCTCTGAGGGGAAAAGCCGCGGCTGCTGTCGATCCGCCGCTTCGGGCTTTGCAAATCCGTTAATCGCGCCTATAACCGGAGCGCCCATCTCTCCTCGGGCGTGTCACCTCAGGCCGGACGGCGCCTCGCGCCGCCCGGCCGTTGTGTTTTCAGGGCCTCAGGATCCGTTCCTGGCCCCTCTCACCCCAGCGAAACCCGGGCCGCGGCCATGGCCGCCTGAGACGGCGCGGCGCGTCGCGACGGCGCCCGTCGAGTGCAGGCCCCGAACATCCGAGCTCGAAGGCTCCAGCCCGGCCGAGGCGCCAAGGACGGTCCGCGCGAAAAATTCGAGCGCGTGTCGTGAGGCCCGCCGGTCGTTCGTCCTCGGGATACGAAGACCCGGAGAGAGGCAATGCGGAAGACGACCGCCATGACCCGTGTCACGCTGAACGGCGTCATGCCGTCGCGCGGAGCGCCCCGATGAGCCCCACCATCACCGCCTTCGAACGATCTCCCGATCGCGGCAGGGGACTGGCGCGTGACATGCGCGTTCGCTGGGCGTTTGAGGAAGTTGGCCAGCCTTACGACGTCCGTCTGCTTTCGTTCGGTGAAATGAAGGAAGCCGCGCATCGTGCGCTCCATCCTTTCGGGCAGATCCCGACCTATGAAGACGGCGATCTCGCGCTGTTCGAGTCGGGCGCCATCGTGCTCCATATCGCCGAGCGCCACGCGGGCCTGCTGCCGGACGATGCGAACGCCCGGGCGCGGGCGATATCATGGATGTTCGCCGCCCTAAGCACGATGGAGCCGCCGATCGTAGATCGCACAACCGCCATTCTCGTGGAGCGCGACAGGACCTGGCACGAGCAGCGCCTTCCCCTTGTCGAGGATCGCATCCGCGGTCGGCTTGGCGAACTTTCCGATCGCCTTGGCGACGCCGACTGGCTCGACGGTGAGTTCAGCGCCGGTGATCTGCTGATGGTGTCGGTGCTGCTCAGGTTGAGCGGATCGGGCATTTTGGAGGAATATCCGAACCTCTCTGCCTATCTCGCCCGCGGCGAGGCGCGGCCCGCCTACCAGCGTGCTTTCGCCGCGCAGTTGGCGGTTTTCACCGCCGCATCCGGCGGCTCGCGCGGGGCGCCCATCAGGACGAAGCCGGCCATCCGCTCCGCGCCTGAGAGCCCCAAGATGACCTGAGAGCCCCAGGATGATGGGACACGATGCTCATCCCCATGCCTGCGGCCGCAATTCTCTCTGGGGAGAGGTGTCGTGTCCCTGTATTCCGGCTGGACCGACTGGCCCATAAGCGGAACCTGGCATCGTTCCGAAGGGGCGGCTTCATGCGGGCGCTCGATGCGCGAGGCCTGCCGGCTGCCTCTGGCGATCTCATTCCCAGCCTCCTGATCGCGGCGTATACTTCGGTGGCATTCAGAGCGCGCGCTCCTTGCGGGCGGCATCGGAGCAGGGCCCCTGGGTCGATGCCGCTCGCATGGATCAACTCGACTTAGAGACACGCCGACAGCGCGACTTTACCAGAACTGGCCAAGGTTAAGCTGGCGGCAGGAGGTGAAGCGGCAGGAGGTGAAAATGGCGACGAACGGCGGTTCCATGCGATGCGCCGGGGGCGTTCTCGGTCAGCACCGTCACATTTGCGCTTTCTTCAACAGCGCCGACGAGGAGCACAGGGTGCTTCGCTCGTTCATCAAAGAGGGCTTTGAGCGGGGGGACAAAGCTTGCCACCTCGTGGACCCTGATCTGCGGGAAGATCATCTCAGGCGACTCGCCGACGCCGGCATTGACGTGGCGCAGGCGATGGATACGGGCCAGCTCGAACTGCGGCGCTGGCAGGACACTTACCTGCGTGACGATCGCTTCGATCAAGATGCGATGCTCGCCTTGATCGAAGAGGTGCTCCAGTCGGGGGCGGCTTCCGGTTATCCGCTTACGCGGTTGGTGGCGCATATGGAATGGGCGCTGCGCGACAACCCAGGCGTGGGCGACCTGGTGGAATATGAGACACGCCTCAATTACCTGCTTCCCAAATATGCTGATCCGGTGATCTGCGCCTATGACCTGTCGAAGTTCAGCGCCAGCGTGGTGATGGACGTCATGCGGACTCACCCGGTCGTGATTGTCGGAGAAGTGCTGCACGAGAATCCGTACTTCGTTCCCCCAGACCAGCTTCTGCTCGAACTCCGGGAGCGAGGCGGGTCCGCACGAATGCAATAATCACGAGGGAGCGCCAATGGGTCCCGAGCCCGATGTGCTTCGGCTGCAAAGAGCACTCCGAGACCTCGTGGCGCTGTCGAGCGTCCCAGCGGCGTGGGTCGGAAGAGAACCGCCTGCCATCGCTTCCGGGCTCGCCGATGTGCTGGTCAATACGTTGTATCTCGACTTCGCTTTCGTTCGTTTGTCCGGCCCCGGCGGGGGCGCCGCGGTCGAAATCGCGCGTGGAAGCGCATGGCGCGCATTTCCGGAATGGCGGCAGCAGTATTTCGCCGCCCACGGCCGCCTGTCGCGCACGGAAGTCGTCGCCGACATCCGCGGCGGCGCGCAGGGAGGCTGCGGCATTGTCATTCCCGTCGGGATTGACGGCGAGAGCGGTCTGGTTGCGGCGGCGTGTGATCGCGCGGGCTTTCCCACCGAAACCGACCAACTGCTGCTCTCCGTGGCGGCGAACCATGCCGCGACGGCCTTTCGGATGGCGGACCTCGTTCACAATCACCGCAGCGCCGAGGAAGCGTTACGCGAGAGCGAGCGCCAGCTTCGCAAAGCCCGCGACGAACTCGAGATGCGAGTGGCGGAGCGGACCATCGAATTACAACGCAGCGAGGCCTACTTGGCCGCAGCGCAGCGGCTAAGCCATACGGGCAGTTTTGGCTGGGATGCTTCCAGCGGGAAACTGTCCTGGTCGGAGGAAACCTTTCGAATCCTGGAATGCGACCGAGACGATCAGCCGACAGTAGAGTTCATTTTACAACGAACGCATCCGTACGACAGAGCGCGTGTTCAGAAAACAATAGATCTCGCAACGCAGGGCAAAAAACATCTCGACTTTGAACACCGGTTGCTGATGCCAGATGGAAGAATCAAGAATATTCATATAGTAGGCCATCCTGTGTTCGACGAATCCGGCGAATTCTTTGAATTCGTGGGAACCGCGATGGATGTGACCGAGCGCCGGCGGGCGGAGGAAGAACGGCAGGCGCTGGCGCACGCCAACCGCGTCGCGACCATGGGGCAGCTCACCGCCTCGATCGCGCACGAGGTCAAGCAGCCGATCGCCGCGACGGTGGTGAATGCTCAGGCGGCGCTGCGCTGGCTCGGCGCCCAGCCGCCGGAGCTGGAGGAAGTGCGGCAGGCGCTTGAGCGCGTCGCCGGGGACGGCCTGCGCGCCAGCGAGGTGATCGACCGGATCCGGGCCCTGGTCGAAAAGGCGCCCCCACGCAAGGAGGCCCTGGCGCTCAACGAAGTCATCTGCGAGGTCATCGTCCTGCTCCATGGCGAGGTGGTGAAGCACGGCATCGCGGTGCAGACCCAGCTAGCCGAAGGCCTGCCGCGCATCCAAGGGGATCGGGTGCAATTGCAGCAGGTGATTCTGAACCTGATCCTCAACGCCATCGAGGCGATGCGCGGCGTAGGCGAAGGGGCGCGCGAGTTGCGGGTCAGCACTGTGAAGGCCGACGCGGGCGGCGTGCTGGTCGCGGTGCGGGATACGGGTCCCGGGTTGGATCCCGTCAAGCTCGAGCGGCTGTTCGAGGCGTTCTACACGACCAAGCCCGGCGGCCTGGGCATGGGCCTTTCCATCTGCCGCTCGATCGTCGAGGCCCACGGCGGGCAATTGTGGGCGGACGTGAACACGCCGCAGGGCGCCGTCCTACAGTTTGTCGTGCCGCGCGGCGCACCGGAGGTTCAGCCGGAGCAACCGCCGCCATTGGTCGCGACCACCGCGGGTCCGGTCGGAGGTTAATTGCCAGGCAACGCGAACCCGGCGCTAGCTTGACCTGCGGCGCCTTGCCGAGGTCGAGGCGGCCGGCCGGCCGGTGAACGCGCTCATCGCCGCGAGACAGACGGACTGGCGCGCGGAAGGCGGGGCTAGCCGGCGTCGCGCCAGCGGCTGACCAGCGCGGCGACATCGGGGCGTTCGCGCTCCATCGGCGGCTCGCGCGGGGTGCCCATCAGGACGAAGCCGGCCACTCTCTCCGCCCCGGAGAGCCCCAGGATGGCGTTGGCCTGGGCGTCGTAGGCGTACCAGTCGGTGATCCAGTTCGCGCCATAGCCGAGGGCCTGGGCGCCGTAGAGCAGGGTCGTGCAGGCGGCGCCGGCCGACAGCTCCTGCTCCCAGGCGGGGATCGGCGCTTCCCGAGGCGAGGCGATGACTGCCACGCAGAGCGGCGGAATCTTCAACTTGGCGAGCTTGGCGGCGGCGGTCGCGTCGTCGCGCGAGAGGGCCAGCGCCTCGAGGCGCGCGGCGAAGGCGGCCTTGGCCTGTCCATCGAGGATCACGAAGCGCCAGGGGGCGAGCTTTCCGTGGTCCGGAACCCGCGCGGCCAGGCGCAGGAGGATGTCCAGCTCATCGGCGCTGGGCGCCGGCGCATTGAGGGTCACGGCGGAGGCCGAGCGGCGGGTCGCCAGGAATCGGAGCACCTCGGGCGCCGGCGCCTGGGGGACGGGCGCGCCGAATTGGGGGGCAGGCGGCAGGGCGACGGTCACGGGAGGCCTCGCGGGCTTTAAGAAGACGATAGGATGGCTCCTTTATGGGTGCGCCCGCCCGCACCGCAAGGAGAGGCGCCGAGCATGGCCGACAAACCCGCCTGGCTGCGGCCGCACGGCGAGCCATGGAAGCCCGGGGTCGAGCGCCTGGCGTTCGAGAGCGACTGGATCCAGGTGATCGAGCAGACGGCCATCGCGCCCACGGGCAGGGCCTCGCCCTATGGGATGGTGCGGTTCAAGAACCTGGCCGTGGCGGTGATGCCGATCCACGAGGACGGGACGGTGGTGCTGGTCGGCCAGCACCGGTTTCCGCTGGGCGACTATAGCTGGGAGCTGCCGGAAGGCGGCGCGCCGCTGGACGAGGATCCGCTGGAGGGCGCCAAGCGCGAACTGGCCGAGGAGACCGGCCTGGCGGCGGCCGAGTGGCGCGAGGTGCTGCGCACCCAGCTTTCCAATTCGGTCACCGACGAGCGGATGGTCGGTTACCTGGCGCTGGGGCTTTCCCAGGCCGCCGCGGCCCACGCGGCCGACGAGACCGAGGCGATCGCCCTGGCCCGCGTGCCGTTCCGCGAGGCGCTGGAGGCGGCGATGGCCGGATACCTTCCCGACATGCTGACGGTGGCGATGCTGCTGCGGGGCTACCATATGGCTCGGGAAGGGTCTTTGCCGGGCGCGCTGGGGCGCGCCATGCTAGGATAGGGGAAACGCCTCATGGGGCGGGAGGACCAGATGAGCCAGCAACGCCTGGAAGTCGTGAACCCGGCCAATGCGCCGCCGGTGTGGGCGGCGCTGCGCAACGAGGCCGAGGCCGCGGGCCAGAAGGAGGCGGCGCTGGCCAGCCTGCTGGCGGCGGTGATCCTGAACCACAAGACGCTGGGCGGGGCCTTGTCCTACCAGCTCGCGCGCAAGCTGGGCGACCAGGAGCTGCGGGCGATGAGTATCCGCGAGATCGCGGAGGACGCCTATGAGGCCAATCCAGGCCTGGTCTCCACGGCGGAAGCCGACCTGAAGGCGGTGTTCGAGCGCGACCCGGCCTGCAAGGGCTATCTGCAGCCCTTCCTGTTCTTCAAGGGGTTCCTGGCGCTGCAGACCCAGCGGGTCGCCCATTGGCTGTGGGAGGAGGGCCGCGAGACGCTGGCGCTCTATCTGCAGAGCCGGATGAGCGAGCTGTTCCAGGTGGACATCCATCCCGCCACCCGCATCGGGCGCGGCGTGTTCATCGACCACGGCACCGGCATCGTGATCGGCGAGACCGCGGTGATCGGCGACGACGTCTCCATGCTGCAGGGCGTGACCCTGGGCGGCACGGGCGCCGAGCGCGGCGATCGCCA
The DNA here is from genome assembly GCF_035569475.1 of Phenylobacterium sp. GTDB lineage: Bacteria > Pseudomonadota > Alphaproteobacteria > Caulobacterales > Caulobacteraceae > Phenylobacterium. The sequence continues at coordinate 69,548 of NZ_DATMNA010000094.1, read as the reverse complement.
TCCGAAGATCGGCAAGGGCGTCCTGCTGGGGGCCGGGGCCAAGGTGCTGGGAAATATCGAGATCGGCGACTACGCCAAGATCGCCTCCGGTTCGGTGGTGCTGAAGCCGGTGCCGGCGGGCTGCACCGCGGCCGGCGTGCCGGCGCGACTGGTCAACTGCCCGACCTGCGACGAACCGGCCAAGAGCATGGATCACACCCTGGCCGAAGCCGTCTACGACTACGTGATCTGAGGATTTCCGCCGTTCCTGGTTTTCGTGGGCGCCGCGACCGGCTAGGTTCGCGCCGCTTTTGAAGACTTTAAGGAGCTGGGCGTGGACGAACGAATGATCCGGAAGATCGAGGGCCATCTTCGCGGCACCTTCGCCAACGCCCGCATCACGCTGACGCCGCGGCCCAAGCAGAAGGACTCCGCCGAGGTCTATATCGGCGAGGAGTTCGTGGGCGTGGTGTTCGAGGACGAGGACGGCGACGGCTCGTTCATGTTCGAGATGGCGATCCTGGCCGAGGACCTGCCGTAGGGCCGGCGCGCCTCAGCGAATCTGCACGACGTTCAGGCTGCCGGCCGGAAGCGGCGGGAGTTCCGGCTGCGGCTTGGCCGTGTCGAGCCACGGCGCCCATAGCGCCTGCGGCAGGATGGCGATCTGGCGGTCGTGAAACGCCGCGATGTCCGGCCCCGGCGGCATGGTCAGCAGGGTGAAGCGGTCGTCGCGCACCAGTCCGGCGATACAGAAGAGTTCGCCGGCGGCGGCCGTGAACAGCCACTTCGACTTGGGGGCCTTGGGGCCGGTGAACTCGTAGAAGCCGTCGGCCGGGATCAGGCAGCGCCCGGCCGGGAAGCGGCGGCCGTCGGAGCGGAAATTGATCACCGGCCCGCCCTTGTGCGGGTTGGGGAAGCCCCAGCGAAGCTGCTTCAGCTCCGCGCCGTCGCCAGCGCCGACCAGGATCGGGGCCGGATCGGTGGGGCGGATGGAATCGCGCGGCTCCAGGTTCGGCGCGCCGCCGGCCCAGTGGATCGGGATGTTCAACTGGCCGAAGACGTCGGCCAGATGGTCCAGGGACTGTTTGAACCGGTACTCGTTGCACATCGTAGAAAACCTACATCGTGACGGGCGTCAGGCCGCGCCGCGGATGATCCGGCGGGCCTGGAAGGGCGGGATGATGGCGGTGATATGGGCCGCCCAGCGCAGGCGCGCGTCCTGGCGAGTGGGCCCGGCGATGCTTTCCAGGTCGTAGAGGCCGGAGCGCGAGCCGCGCAGCAGGCGCTTGACGAGCACCTCCTCGGTCTCCAGTTCGACGACCACCACATGGCCCAGCATGTCGGGGCTGGGCGCGGTCTTCTGGTCCTCGAAATAGATCAGCGCCCCATCGTCGGCGATGCCGCGCATGGAGTGGCCGACCACCAGCAGGGCGCGGGCGTGCTCGGTGCCGCCGGGCGGGATCGGCGCCAGGTCGCCGGGCTCCTGACCCGTAGCGAAGAGCACCAGCCCGTCGGGGTTGGCGCCCACGCGGCCGATGATCGGCACGAAGCCCGGCTCGGCGGCGGGCAGCATGGCGCCGGCCGCGTCATAGAGCCATTCCGGCCGAACGCCGAAGGCCGCGGCGTACTCCTTGGCCCGGCGATAGGAGAAGGGCGCGTTGCCGTTCTCGTTCGAGCCATAGGTGTTGCGGTTCCAGCCGAAGGCGTCGGCCGCGGCGGCGGCCGTGTCGAAGCCCTTGGCCTGACGGGCCTGGCGCAGGCGCAGGAAGCGCTCGTCCATAGGAAATCTCCGGCAGAAGATTTTTCAGCAGATAAAGTACGATTTCCTTTGGCGCAAGCACCGCATGTTTTGTACGGTGGCGGACATGAAGCCGTTCAAACCGCCCAGCCCGACCCTCATCGCCGCCAGCTACGCGGCCTGCCGCCATGGCGGCGTCCCACCGGACCTGGCCGGCGTGCAACTCGACCTGCCGGCGGCGACGGCGGCGCAGTTGGAGCGGCTGTTCCTGCGGCGGGCCAGCGGCGGGGCGAACGCCATGCGGCCGCGATTCGCGCGGCATGCCGCCCATGTGCGCGCCGCGATGGGCGAGGGCGGTTTCCCGGCCCTGCCGGAGCGGCGGCGGTGAGCGGCGCGGGCGAGGACGCCGCGGCCATGGTGGCCCGCGCGCTCAGCCGCCGGGCGCCGAAGGAGCGGGCGCGGTTCCTGCGCGAGCTGCTGGCGCACACCGCGGCCGGGCTGGTGGTGATCGAGGGCGACCGGGCGGCGGGCGAGGCGGTCTACCGGCTGGCCGACGCCGTGGTGGCGCGCGGCGGACGCTGAGGCCATCGTTGAATTTGCAGGACAATCCGGAGGATGTGATGGGACGCGCCTACGACCCCGCCCGCGCCATGCGCGAGCGGCTGAAGCAGCTCGAGGCCCGCGAACGGGCGCGCACCCAGGCGCGGGCGGTCGCCGAGGGCGTGGCCGAGACCGTGGAACTGGCCGAGGCGCGCGGCTCGGCGTTCGACAAGGCCCAGGCCCGGCGCGGCGAGCGCGAAACGCCCTATCGCCGACAGGCCGGGCTCGACTGGCTCGAACGCAAAGGCCGGATCACCGCGGCGCAGAAGGCGGCGGGCGAGGCCTATGGGGCGTGTTGGCGGCGGGCTGGATCGGGCCCGTCGATCGGCTCCAGCCTGGAGGTCCAGCCAAGCGGCGGCTTGGCGGCGGGGCCTTCGCTGGCCCAGCTCCTGCGCCAGGCGGCCGGGCGGCAGAGGGCGGAGGCCGAGCTGGAGGCCTTGCGCGCGCGGCTGCTCGGCCAGTCGGACCTGGTCAGCGTCTGCGACCTGGTGTGCGGCCAGGAGCTGACGCCGCGGGAGGCGGGCGGCGGCGAGCGCGAGGCGGCGCGGATCGAGGCCGTGCTGAAGGTCGCCCTGGACCTGCTGCGCCTGGATCCTAGCCGTCGGCCTCCAGGGTGAGGACCTGTTTGGGAACCTCAAGCTCGAAGGCAAGGCCATCGGCGGTCCAGGCCATTTCGACGGTCGCCTTGAGGTGGTCGGCGGCGCGGGCGATGACCGTCGAGCCGACACCGCGCCGGGTGGGCGGCGAGCGCACGGGCGGGCCGTCCTGCTCGCTCCATTTGAAGGTGACCCGGCCGTCGCCGGCGCGCCGCCAGGCGATCATCACCTTGCCGCGTTCGGTGGAGAGGGAGCCGTGCTTTACCGCGTTGGTGGCCAGTTCGTGGATGATCATCGCCATGGACTGGGCGGCGGCTGGCTCCATGGGCACCGGCGGCCCGGCGATCCAGACCTGCGGCCGGTCGTCCATGAAGGGCGAGAGCTCCTCGCTGACCAGGAGGTGCAGATCGGCGCCGATCCAGCGGCTCTTGGCGAGCAGGGTGTGGGCGCGGGCCAGGGCCTGGATGCGGCCGTGCAGCGTCTCGCGGAACTCGTCGACGGTCTCCGCGCGGCTGAGGCGCACCATCGACTGGACGACGGCCAGCATATTGTTGGCGCGGTGGTTGACCTCGTGGGCGAGCAGCCGCTGGCGGTCCTCGGCGGCCTTTCGTTCGGTGATGTCGACCAGCATGTTCACCGCGCCGACCATGCGGCCCTCGGCGTCGAACAGGGGCGTCGGATAGGGCATGAAGGTGACGCGGGTGCCGTCCGGCCGTTCGGCGATGGCCTCCGCGCCGCGATTGGGCTTGCCCTCGCGCAAGGCGACGGCCATCGGGCATTCGCAGTGCGGCAGGGGCGTGCCGTCGAGGTTGTAGAGCTTCCAGGTGACGCACCACGCGTCGCCCAGGACAGGCCGGCGGCCGGCGAACTCGACGGCGGCGTCGTTGTAGAAGGTGATGTTGCCTTGGGCGTCGGTGGTGTAGATCGCCGCCGGCAGGGCGTTCAGAAGGTCGCGGTAGAAGATCTCACGGCCGTCGAACGACCGCTGCGCTTCGGCGAGGCGCACGACCTCGGAGGCCGCCGTCAGGGCCGAACGGTCGACGGACGCTTCAAATCCGGGAGTCATGGCCGCTCTTCGCCCCACCCGCCACGAACGCGAAAGCGCTTCCGCGGCACGTTTGCCGACAACGGGCGAAAGGCGATCCCGTTCCAAGCTTTCGGTAGCGGCCGTCGCCTAGCGGCAGTATGTTCCTCGTTTGTTCTTGACTTTCGCGCGCGATTTCGCTAGGTTTGCGTCAGCGTCGATGGCTGCGCCGGCCCATCGGCCGGCGCCGGCTTAACCGTGCGCCGCGGTGCGCGTCGGCGCCACTTCATGCACCGGGCGGGGCGAGGGATGAAGCGCGGCCGCCGGCGAACCGGCCGCGCGGCGCGGCTCGCTTTTATGGACCCGGCTTTGCGATGATGTCTTTTGCTTCGACCCTTTCCGCCCTGCTGCGGCCGTTGCGCCGGCGGGGTGCAGATGCGCGCGCCGCGCGCCGCCTGGGGTTGGGCCTGCCGCCGGCCTGGCGCACGGCGCAGCGTTCGGTGAAGGGGCGGCTGCCGCCGACGCGGCATCCCCGGCGGGTGCGGATCGACACCTCGAACTAAAAAGGTCGGCCGGCCGTGGCCCGCAACCTTGTGGGCGGGGCAACGTTTCGATCCTGCAATATTGGGGCGGGGCCCTTCCCAGGAGAGAAACAAGATGAAGTCGTTACTGGCGATCGCCCTGTGCGCTACGGCCCTTTGCGGCGCCGCGCCGACGCTCGCCCAGCCCTACGCCCCGCCGGCGGCCGGCGCCGTGCGCCCCGGCCACGACCTTCGCGAACAGCTCGATACCCTGCAGCACCGCATCGACGACGGCATCCGCGCGGGCCAGATCGACCGGGGCGAGGCGGACCGCGCCATGCGCGAGCTGACCTCGATCCGCGAGGAGCAGGATCGGATGCGGGCGCGCACCGGCGGCGAGCTCAGCGAGATGGACCGCGGCCGCCTGCAGGAACGGCTCGACGGCCTCAGCCGCTCGATCCACTGGATGCGCGAGCACGGGCCGGGGCCGGGCGCCCCGCCGGTGGCCGCGCCGCCGGTCGTCGCGCCGCCCCCCGTCGCCGGCGACTGGACCCTGGAGCGGCGCGAATCCTGGATCCAGGAACGCATCGACCGCGGGCGCGGCGACGGAACGCTGAGCCGGCACGAAGCCTTCCGGGCCCAGGCCGCGCTGAACGACATCCGCGCCACCCAGGGGCGGATGATGCGACACGCCGGCGGACGGCTTCGCGACTCCGACCGGTTCTATCTGGAAGGACGCCTTTCGCGGCTCCGCGACAGCATCCGCAGCGCCCGCGACGAGGTTCCGCCGTGGCAGCGTAACTAGCGGCCAGGGATCGATCGGACCGGAAACGGCGCAGTCCGCGCAACCTCGACGGGGGCCCGGCGTTGGTTGGCGGCTCCGTCGCGCTTTCGCGCCACGGCGAAATTGGGAGATGTACCGAACGTGAAAATCACCCTGTCCGCAGTGGCGATCGCCGCTGTCCTGGGCCTTGGCGGCGTGGCCGTCAGCGCTGGAACCGCCTCGGCCCGCGTGGTCTGCAACGCCGACGGCGACTGCTGGCACACCGACAGCCGAGCCACCTATGGCCGGCACGTTGTGGTGCAGTCCCACCCGGACGACTGGTACTTCCACCAGAAGTGGGACCAGAGCAACCAGCGCCATTGGCGGGACACGCATGAAGGCCGCGGCTACTACGCCCACGGCGTCTGGGTTCCGCGCTAGCCCAACCGAGCTGAAAATGTAGCGAAAGGGCGGTCTTCGGGCCGCCCTTTTTGCTTGGGCGATGGGGCGGGCCGCGCAACCCCGGTCGGGCGTTCGGCGTTTTTCCCGCCAGCCACACCGCGACCGAGGGCGCGGCGGCGAGATTGGAGAGAGACCCTATGAAGACCAAATTACCCGTCGCGGCGATCGCCGCTGTCATCGGCATCGGCGCGCTGGCGACCGCCGGCGCCGCCTCGGCGCGGATCGTATGCAACGCCGAGGGCGACTGCTGGCACGTCGACAACCGCGTCGTCTATCCGCACGTCGTGCTGCGGTCCCATCCCGACGACTGGTATTTCCACCAGCATTGGGACAGCGATCGCGAGCACCACTGGCGCGACTATCACGAGGGCCGTGGCTACTACGAGCACGGCGTCTGGGTTCCGCGCTAAGGCGTGAACCTGATTTCAGACAAGGGAAAGGGCGGTCACTGGGCCGCCCTTTTTCGTGGGCGGCGTCCAGCGGGGACCCGGGTCTTCCTCCTCCCCTTGCGGGAGGAGGTGTCAGCCGGAGGGCTGACGGAGGTGGGGTCGCGCTGGGCTCTCGGCGCGAGACTGAGCTTCGAGCTGCGCCGGGAGGCCGAGAAACCCCACCTCCGACCCGCTGCGCGGGCCACCTCCTCCCACAAGGGGAGGAGGCAGCCTTAGGCGCCGGCCTGAATGTCGATGAGCCCTAGACTTGGCCTCTCAACGCCCCGCGTTCGCGGCGGCGAGCTGTTCCACCAGGTCGAGGGAAGGCTTGTGGAAGGCGGCGCGGGCGTGGACGCCGTCGGCGCCGAACTCGAGCACGGTGTCGTTGGCGGGCGTGTAGGCCGGCCAGGCGGCGGCGGGCGTGCTGGGATCGCCGGCCTTGGCGAAGGCGACCCAGGCGTCGGTCATGGCGGCGCCGGACTTGCGGTCGTCCGGGGTGGCCGCCGGGATGGTGCGGGTTCCCTGGACGCGGTCGTGGTCGGGGAGGGTGCCGAAGACGTACATCAGCTCCCCGCCGTGGGCGAGGCCGTGGGTCGTCGGACGCTGCGACGCCGGGATGTAGCTGTCGTAGTAGACCCAGGCCTTCTGGCCGTTCCTGACGTGCAGGCGGGCGAGCAGGCGATCGGGCTCGATAACCATGGCCTCGGTGGCCAGGTCCCACTGGACGTTCTTGAGGTCCGCCGGGCTGCCGTAGACGGCGACGAGCTTGTCGCGGAGCGGGCCGGCGTTGTCGAGCGGGGTGTTGTTGGGGAAGAGGCTCGCCTCCCAACTGTTGCCGCCGGCGATTTAGGGGACCTTCAGCTCGCGGCCGGCGGCGAAGGCCGCGGCGGGGCCCTCGGGCATCACCTTGCCGTCGACGATCGGGGTGATCTGGCCGGTGGCCTTGGAAAGCTGGTCGGCGGGAAGCGCGCGCAGGGCCTTCACGGCGTCGGGGCCGGTTCCGGCGACGCCAAGGCCGGTGGCGTAGGCCACGCCCGCCTTCTCGGCGGCGGCCATGGGCAGGCCCGGCACGCGGCCGAAGCCGGACTCCGAGATCGCCTTGGCGAACAGGCCCCTGGCCTGGGGCGAGGCCATCAGGTCGTTGATCAGGATGCCGCCGGCGCTCTCGCCGAAGGCCGTGACGTTTTTCGGATCGCCCCCGAAGGCGGCGATATTGGCCTGCACCCACTTCAGGGCCGCGATGTTGTCCATCATGCCGTAGTTGGCGAGCGGGGCGCCGGGCTGCTCGGCGGTCAGCGCCGGATGGGCGAAGAAGCCCAGGCGTCCCAGGCGGTAGTTGACCGTCACCAGCACCACGCCGCGCTCGGCGAAGTGGGTCCCGTCATAGATGGCGTTGGAGCCCGAGCCGCCGGTGAAGGAGCCGCCGTGGATGAACACCATCACCGGCAGCTTGCCGCCCGGCTTGAAGCCGGCGGGCGTCCAGACGTTGAGGGTGAGGCAGTCCTCCGACTGCTTCACGTCGGGGGTGACCTGGCGCATCTGCATGCACATGGGGCCGTAGGCCGTGGCGTCGCGAACGCCGGTCCAGGACGCGGGAGATTGCGGCGGCCGCCAGCGCAGGTCGCCCACCGGCGGGGCGGCGAAGGGGATGTTCTTGAAGCTGGCCACCGGGCCGGCCGTGGCGCCGTGGAGCGTCCCTTGCGCCACCTTCACGGTGTCGGCGGCGAAGGCGGGCGCGGCGAGGCCGGCCAGGGCGAGAACCGCCGCGGCGGCGAGGGTCGTGCGAAGGGTCATCTGTGGTCCATCCCCGTGGGCCCGCTTGTGGTTTCCGGCGTCCGGCTGCGGGAACCGGGACGGCGCGGAGGGTGCGCGGGGCGGCGGGGAGGGGTCAAGAGTGCCTGATCGTGACTCTCAGGCGGCGTCGGGCAAGTCCGCTCTCGAGGTGGAAGTCTGAGACCGCTTTCGACCCATAGCGGACGTTCCAAACGTCCACTCTCGACGCCTGTTCGATTTCGTCCCCGACCTGTCAGGCGCTCGCACATATCGACTTCAGATGACCCGACGCTGCGTGACCACGAGCTCTCGACCCACACAAGCGTGCCGCCGCGACGGGCGATGACAAGGATGTTTGACGTTGCCGGACAGGTATGACAAGGTTGTTTGTCATTTGGATTTTCGAGCTATGCCCAGCCGTCGACACGTCGCATTCATTCGATCTGTTGCATTGGCCGTTGTCGGCGCGGTGGTAATTTGGCTCGGCGGATCAGCGGTTTCGTGGGCCATCTTGGGCCCCGACGTCCAGGCGGCGGCGCCCTGGCTGGCGCTGGCCAAGTTCGCGAGCCTGGCTTGGGTGATCGCTGTGGGTTGGTTGGTCTCGTGGCGCCGGCTTGACGAGAGGGAACAGGAAACCCGCAAGACCTCCTGGTTCATTGGATCCACCGCGGCCATCTTGCTCACCGCGCCGGTCATGGTGTTCTGCCTTGTGGGCGGAGGCGCCTTTCTCGAGCATCTCCTCGGACGCCGCAGCACGCCCGGCGCACTCTTCACTCTGGGATGGGGCGGACTCGTTCTTGCCCAACTGCTGAGCACCTTGATCGCCCGGGCCGCGCAGCGGATGGCGAAACGCTAGCGGCCACGCATGGACAACTGCCTGAAGGAGCTGCGCGCGCAACGGGGTTGGAGCCAGGCGGAACTGGCTGAACGTCTCGATGTGTCGCGCCAGACGGTGAACTCCATCGAGACTGGCAGGTATGACCCCAGCCTGCCGCTCGCCTTCAGGATCGCACGCCTCTTCGGTCTGCCGCTAGAGGTGGTTTTCCGTGACCAGTGAATCCTCCCCGGCGGGCTTTTCCTTGGAAAGGAACAGCTTCCCACCCTTCGGCGGCTTTGCGGGAGTCCGCTCTAGGGCGCCGTGTCGGCTTCCGCTTGCTGCGCATAGCTGACATCCGCCCCTAGCCAGGTCCCGCTGGGCCTTCTCTTCAACTTCGGACCGCGCCGACGGGGCGCCGGCCGGGTCCCGGTGCGCTGTTAGGGACAGGTCGTCCTGTCCCCTTGGTTCATCGCTTAGTTCATCGCGTCCGGCCGCAGCCAAAAAACCTGGCTCCCCGCCTTCGCGGGGATGAGCGGGGTCGGGGCTGAGGCTCCGCGCCAAATCCACAACTGAGGAGGTTCCGATGCCCAAGAGGACATCGAACTCGCGGGGCAACGGGCCCGCGGGCAAGACTGTGCGCGTCGACGGGACGGTGGTCTGCGTGCGGTATTCGCAGAAGATCACCCGGGAGATCTGCGAGCGGATCGCCAACGGCGAGGCCTGGTTCCGGATCGCCAACACCGGGCGGATGCCGAGCTACACGACGCTCTACGCATGGCAGCGCAAGCATCCGGAGTTCGCCGAGGCGCTGGCCCAGGCGCGCGAGATGGCCGCGGACCTGCGGGCCGACAAGGCGCTGGCGGTGGCCGAGGCGGCGACGGCGGCGACGGTGCAGGCGGACCGGCTGCATGTGGGAGCCTTGCAGTGGCGGGCGGCGAAGGCTGCGCCTCGCCGCTACGGGACGCGCAGCGATGTCCATGACGACGCCGAGGACACCCAGACCCAGCGCCTGATCATCGAGGTGCGGCGGTTCGAGAAGGTCACGCGGCCGGACGGGAGCGTCTATGTGCGGGAAGTCCGCCCGGCGGCGTCGCGCTCGCGGCGGACGCCGCAATGAGCGGTCGGCGCAAGGCAGCGCCCGCGCCCACGGAGGACGAGGCGGTCCCGCGCCTGCGCATGCCGGTCGACTGGATGCCGCGACCGCATCAGGTCGAGCTGTGGGAGGCGCTGCTGGACGGCTGCACGCGCGCCGACGTGGTGGCCCATCGCCGGTGGGGGAAGGACGATGTCGCGCTGCGCTGGGCGGCGCTGTCGGCGTCGCAGCGGGTCGGCAGCTACTGGCACCTGCTTCCCGAGGCGTCGCAGGGGCGCAAGGCGATCTGGGACGCGGTGAACCCGCATACCGGCAAGCGGCGGATCGACGAGGCGTTTCCGCGCGAGGTGCGGGCGCGGCGCTTCAACGGCGAGATGAAGCTGGAACTGGCGAACGGCTCCACATGGCAGGTGGCGGGATCGGACAACTACAACAGCCTGGTGGGGTCATCGCCGGTGGGCGTGGTGTTTTCCGAGTGGTCGTTGGCCAAGCCGGAGGCGTGGAGCTTCATCCGGCCGATCCTGGCGGAAAACGGGGGCTGGGCGCTGTTCCTGTGGACGCCGCGCGGGCGGGGGCATGCGACGCGGGCGTTCGAGAGCCGCCGGCTGCGGAAGGACGAGTGGTTCACGCTCAGGTCGCCGGCGACGCTGACCGACGTGTTCACGCCCGAGCAACTGGAGCGGGAGCGGGCGGAGATGATCGCCGAGCTGGGATCGGTGGAGGAGGGCGAGGCGCGGTACGCGTCGGAATATCTGGTGGATTTCGACGCCGCGGCGCCGGGCGCCTACTACGCGCCGCTGTTGCGGGACGCCGAGCGGGAAGGGCGGATCGGGCGCGTGCCGTTCGATCCGGCGCTGCGCGTGGACACCGCCTGGGACCTGGGCATCGACGACTATACGGCCATCTGGTTCTTCCAGCAGGCCGGCCGCGAGGTGCGCGCCATCGACTATTTCGAGGCCTCCGGCGAGGGGCTGGCGGGAATCGTGCAGGCCGGGCTGGCCGGCAAGCCCTACACCTATGGGACGCACCACCTGCCGCACGACGTGATGGTGCGCGAGCTGGGGGCGGCGGGGCGTTCGCGGTTCGAGACCCTGGGCGGGCTGGGGCTGTCGCCGATCTCGGTGGGGGCGGCGATGGACCCGGAGGAGCGGATCAACGCCGGGCGGCTGATGATCCCGATGACCTGGTTCGACGCGGAGAAGTGCGCCGGCGGGCTGGAGCGGCTGCGCGGCTACCGCAAGCGGTGGAACCGGGCCACGCGCAGCTATGGCGGGCCGCTGCACGACGAGTCGAGCCACGGGGCCGACGCCTTCGGCGAGTTCGCGGCCAACCGCAGCGGCGGGGCCGCGGTCCGGCGGCCGGGCCGGGCGAGCGTGGGCGCGCCGCTGGGCTGGATGGGGTGAGGCGATCGCGCCTGGCATTAACCGCGCCTTGTGGAACCTCGGCCATGCTCCGCGCCCGGGTTTCGGGGGCGGGATGCTTCAGGGCTGGTTCGACGAGCGCTTCAGCGAGGCCGGGGCGAGAAGTTTCCACTTCTCGGCCATGCGCCTGCTGATGGCCGGCGTGGTCTGGGCGGTCATGGGCCTGGGCGAGAGCTGGCAGAAGGCCGGGTTCTGGGTGGTGGCCGCGGTCGCCGTCGAATGGCCGCTGCGGGAGGTGACCCGGCCCATGGCCCGGGGCCTGAAGCTGAGCCGGGCGGAGGCGTGGATCTGCGTGGCGGTCTACGCCGCGGCGATCGCCGCCTGGAGCGCGGCGGGGGCGATCCTGTGGTCCTCCAGCCACGTGGCCTGCCAACTGGCGGGCATGGCCTTCTTCGCGGGGCACCTGCTCTACCTGGACACCCACCACGGGCGCTCGATCGGCGCGCTGATCCCGGCCCTGCCGGCGCTGGCGGCGCCGGCGCTGGCGCCCCTGTTGGTCCAGCACTTCCATGGGGTCGACCAGGTTCTGGTCGAGGTCACCATGCTGGCGGCGGTGGGGCACGCCACGGTGAGCATGGGCGTCAACTTCATGGAGGCCAAGCGGCTGACGCGGGCCAATGCGGCCATCGTCCAGGCCATGGACGAGGCGGAGTCCGCCACCCGCGCCAAGAGCGCCTTCCTGGCCACCATGAGCCATGAGATCCGCACGCCGCTGAACGGGGTGCTGGGCATGGCCCAGGCGATCACCGCCCAGCCGTCCCTCCCCGGCGACGTGCGCGCCCAGGTGCAGGTGATCCGGGAGTCCGGCGAGGGCCTGCTGGCGATCCTGAACGACATCCTGGACCTGAGCCGGGTGGAGGCGGGCAAGCTGGAGCTGGAGACCATCGAATTCGACCTGACGGCGCTGGCGACCGGGGCGCGGGACACCTTCGCGCCGCTGGCCGACGCCAAGGGCCTGGCCCTGGAGCTGGAGCTCGCCGCGGGCGCGGGCGGCCGCTGCCTGGGCGACCCGACGCGGGTGCGCCAGATCCTGCACAACCTGATTTCCAACGCCCTGAAATTCACCGAGGCCGGGCGGATCGTGGTGACCGTGAGCCGAGACGGCGACGCGGTGCGGATCGCGGTCGCCGACAGCGGCGTGGGCATCGACGACGAGGCGCTGTCGCGCCTGTTCGGCAAGTTCGAGCAGGCCGACGCCTCGACCACCCGGCGCTATGGCGGCGCGGGGCTGGGGCTGTCGATCTGCCGCGAGCTGGCCGGGCTGATGGGCGGGTCGATCGAGGCCGCCAGCACGCCCGGGCGCGGCTCGACCTTCACGGCGAGCCTGCCGCTCCCGCGGGCCACGGCGGCGGAAGGGGCAGGGGCGACAGCGCCGAACCCCGCGACGCCGGCGCCGGACGGGCCCGCTTCGCCCGAGCGCCCGCTGCGGGTGCTGGCGGCAGAGGACAACGCCATCAACCAGCTCGTGCTCCGGACCCTGCTGGCGCAGGCGGGCGTCGAGCCGACGGTAGTGGCCGATGGGCGCGCGGCCCTGGAGGCCTGGACCCGGGAGCCCTGGGACCTGATCCTGATGGACGTGCAGATGCCGGTGATGGACGGCCCCGCCGCGACGCGGGCGATCCGTGCGGCGGAGGCCCGGACGGCACGCGCCTACACCCCGATCGTGGCCCTGACCGCCAACGCCATGGCGCACCAGATCGCCGACTACCGCGAGGCCGGCATGGACGGCCACGTGGCCAAGCCGATCGAGGCGGCGAACCTCTATGCGGCCCTGGAGCTGGCCCGGGCTCCGGGAGGCCAGGAGGCCGGCGAGGGCGGAGCGGTCACGGCGGCCTAGAGTCAGGCCCGGCGAGCTTGACCGAGGCGGGCGGCCGCGCCCAGATGCCGGCCTGTGCGCGAGGCGGGCAAGCTGTCCATTCGACTGAGCAAGATCAACCTGCTGGGACGCCTGGACGGGGCCGCGCCGACGCTGCTGACCCGCGTCCTGGTGACCCTCGTCCTGCTGGCGGCCGTCAGCGTCGCGCGCCGGAGCCTGGAGGCCGCGTTCCCCGGCGTGCTGCCCTTCGCCCTGCAGTTCCCGGCGGTGCTGCTGGCCACCCTGCTGGCGGGCTGGATGTCCGGCGCGGCGGTCGTCGTGGTCGGCGGCGTCGCCGCCTGGCTCATCGCCATGCATCATCCGGGCGGCGCGGGACCCACCGAGGCCGATGCGGTGACGCTGGTGCTCTACTTCGTCTCGGCGGGCTCGATCGTGGCGTTCGCCGAGGTGTTCCGGTCGCGGGCGCGGATGCTGGTGGGCGGGCAGGCGGCGCTGCAGGCCAGCGAGGCGCGGCTGGAACTGGCCACCAAGGCGGCCGCGGTGGGCGTCTGGGAATGGCGGCCGATCAGCAACGAGATGATCTATTCGCCGGAGGCCAGGGCGATCTGCGGCTTCCCGGCGGACGCGCCGGTGACCTATGAGATGGTGGCCGCGGTCACCCACCCGGACGACTTCGCGCAGACCTCGGCCCAGGCCCGGCGCGCGCTCGACCCGCAGGTGCGCGACGAGCGGCCCTACGAATACCGGCTGAGGCTGCCCGACGGCGAGGTGCGCTGGGTGTTCGCCAACGCGCGGGCGGTGTTCGAGACCGTCGATGGCCGCGCCGTCGCGACGCGCTATGTGGGCACCCTGCAGGACATCACCGCGCGCAAGCGGGCGGAGGCCGAGCGCGACGAGGGCGCCGCGCGCCTGGCGCTGGCCATCGACGCCGGGCGCATGGCGGTCTGGCAGGTAGACGGGAGCCGAGGGATCACCCCCAGCGTCGAACTCAACCGGATCCTGGGCTTTGCCGACGACGCGCGGCCGACCATGGGCGAGATCGACGCCCTCTACCTGCCCGGCGAGCAGGACCGTTTGCGGCAGGCGGCGCAGGACGCCCTGGCCCGCGGCGAGCGGCGCTTCGAGGTCGAGTACCGGGTGCGGCGCCTGGACGGCGCGGTCCGCTGGCTGCTGGCGCGCGCGGAGATCCAGCTGGACGCCAAGCGCGCGCCGCGCAGCGCCATCGGGGTGGTGATGGACATCACCGAGCGCAAGGATTCCGAGGAGCGCCTGAAGCTCCTGGCCCGCGAGGTGGATCATCGGGCCAACAACCTGCTGACGGTGGTGCTGAGCACGGTGCAGTTGTCGCAGGCGCCGACGGTGCAGGCGCTGAAGGAGGTGCTGTCCGGGCGCATCTCGGCCCTGGGGCGGGCCCACCAGTTGCTCTCCGAAGCGCGCTGGGAGGGCGCGGACCTGCGCCGGCTGGTGGAGGAGGAACTGCTGGCCTTCAGCCTGGGCGAGGCCACGCGGGTGAGCATCGAGGGGCCGGAGGTGGCGCTGTCGCCGCCGGCGGCCCAGGCGCTGGCCATGGCCCTGCACGAGCTGGCGACCAATGCGGCGAAGTACGGGTCGTTGTCGAGGCCGAAGGGCCGCGTAGCGGTGAGCTGGACCCGCGCCAGCGGCGGACCGCTGGTCCTCCGCTGGAGCGAGAGCGGCGGCCCGACGGTGGCGACGCCCTCGCGCCGCGGCCTGGGGACGGTGATGCTGGCCCGCGCGCTCGCCGGTCCGCTGGGCGGGTCGAGCCGGCTGGAGTGGCGCCCCGAGGGCCTGGTCTGCGAGCTGGAGCTGCCGGGCGAGGCGCTGGAGCAGGCGGTCTCCTCGGCGTGAGCGCGCGCACAGATGTTGCTATTTTGTTCTTGACTTTCGCGCGCGATTTGAACGCCGTCCTGGGCCATGCCGACTATGCGGTGGCGGGCTGGCTGACCAAGGCGCTCACCGGCGACTATGCCCTGACCACCGCCAACGCCGGCGACGACGAGGCCCGCGCGGCGATGCTCAAATTCACCGGGGCCGGGCCGTTCACGGTGACCCTGCCGTCGGTGAGCAAGGCCTATCTGGTCTGGAACGCCTGCAGCGCCGGCGTCACCCTGACCACGGGGGCCGGCGGCGCGGTGAGCGTCGATCCGGGCGACATCGTCCAGATCGTCTGCGACGGGGCGAACGTGAAGACGCCCGGCTATGGCGGCCTGTCGATCAAGGACTTCGTCGCCGCCACGGCCTGGTCCTACAACGCCGGCGCCCTGCCGGCGCAAGCCGGCAACGCCGGCAGGTTCGTCAAGACCGACGGGACCAATGCGAGCTGGCAGCCGATCTCCAGCAGCGACCTCTCCGACTTTTCCACCAAGGTGCTCGGCGTGCAGGTCGCGCTCGCCGTCGCCCTCTAAGGAGCCCTGAGCCATGGCCGGCACAGCCAATTCGATCATCACGCCGCAGACACCGAAGTCCGCGCACATCAATCAGTCATTCTTGGCGAACAGCACCTACAGCGCCTCGCCTACCAACACCGCATTGCTCGTGACAGCGGGCGCGAACGGCTCGCGCCTGACTAAGCTGCGGGCCATTCCGGCTGCGACGGTGACTGTGACCCAACTACAGGAGTTTCGCTCCCTCGACGGTGGTGCGACCAAGAAGTTCACCAATGCCGCGTTGGGCGCCCCAAGCGGCTATACCATGGCCGCAACGACGCTGCCGCCTTTGGTCGACTTTGGCTATTCCGACGACACGCCAAAGGTTCTGGCTCCTGGCGAGCAGCTCTATGTCGCCTGCGGCGTAGCCGGTTCGTGGTCCTTCGAAGCCGAGTGGGCGGACTTCTAGATGTCTGTCGGCCAACCCCTTCGCGGACTTGTGGGCCAGCGGATGGCTACGAAATCGTTGCGTGCCCGAATACTGCAAGTCGCCTACCGATCGACGGTCACGAGCCTCACGTCTCCGGCATATCCAACCATTGTCGAGGCGTGGTTGTTTGGTGCTGGAGGCGGCTGCCAGAACTCGGGAGGAAACGCTGGCGGCGGAGGCGGCGAGGCGGTCTGGAAGCGTTTCCGTTGCCCGCCGAATACAGCCCTGACTTATACACTGGGCGCTGCTGGCATCGGCAACGGCGTCAATGGCGGCGCGACCGCACTAGTGCTGCCCTCGGGGTTAGTCATTGTCGCCCAAGGCGGCATCGGTGGTGCGCTGAACATACCAGGCGTGGGCGGCGGATTCAGCGGGACCGTGGGGCAGGATGAAGTCCATCGCGCCGGTGGAACAGGTGGGGCAAATGCGTTGGTGGGTGCGGCGGGGGACCATGGCGGAGCCGGTGGTGGCACCTTAGGCGGCGGCGGAGGCGGCGGCGGTAGCGGCGGCTTCAAAGACTATGGCGATCTGATCAGCGGAGGCGTGGGTGCCACTTCTGGCGGCTCGGCCGCGGGATTTGGTGGCGGAGGTGCCTTGTCGGCACCGGCTGGTGGCGGTCTGTTGATCGCCACCTTCTCGCGGGTGACGGCGGTATGATCCTTGCGCACCCGCAACGTCATTTTGAATTCGCGGGCGATGTTGAGTTGCGTGCGTAGCATGAGGCGCAATGCATCCTCGCTCAGAACACCGCTCCTGTACTGAGAAAGGAAGGGCTCCTCGACCACCGTGTGAGTGTGGGTCAGTTCAAAATCCACCCCGAGGTAGTGGGCGAACGGCGTGTTGGCGGCGTTTCGGCGAATCCCTTCGTCACAGAGCCGCTTGTCGAACAAGCATAGCATCTGGGGCGTGATCGCTCGAACGTGCGTCGGGTCGCTGATGAAGTTGTCGTGACGTGGGTGAGGCACGTTGATTTGAACAATACATCCAGCGTCAGCTATACGATAGATTTCAGCCATGATCGACAAGAAAATTTTCGGATCAGCACCCATGTGTTCAAGAGAATGATTGAAGATAATCTCATCGGCGCAGTCGGTGGGCCAAGGCCAAGGCGTGACCTCAAGATCTACAAGTTCATCGGGCTCGCAGGCTGCGATGCCATCGACATTCAGGAAGCCCGGCAGTTTCCGGGCGCCGCAGCCCATGTTGAACTTCATGTCCGGGTCCTACCACGGGCGCGAGAGCCGTGCATTTGGCACATCATCCGCGTTGCGTCGGCGCCGGCGGCTCCAGCCTCACCACGCCCATCTTCGCTAGGGCGCCGACGACGGCGTCCGCCCAGCCGACTGAGAGCTTGGCGTCCTTCGCCAAGGCCGCGACGGTGGTCGGACCGGCCTCAAGCCGCGGCCACATGAGCGACACCACGGGATCCGCGGCGCCTGCGTTGACGAATAGGCCGTCGGCGGCGCGGTCGCGGTAGAGCTCGATCGTCGCGCCCGGGACGAGGGACACCACGGTGTCGCCACCGATCATCGCGGTCGGGTAATGGCCGAAGGCATGGAAGGGATCGAGCCGCGACGGCGGCAATCTGGGCGCGGCCTTCGCCCAGGCCCATTCTTCCGCATCTTGCGCCGCCGCCAGGCGCCGGGCGTTCAGTTCGCCCCAGAGCGCCTGGTACTGCCGATAGACCTGCGCCCAGTCGAAGGTCTCGCGGGCGCGGGCCTGGCCGGACAGACCCATGCGTCGGCGAAGGTCGGGTTGCTCGACGAGGGCGGTCAGGCAATCGGCCAACTGGCCCAGGTCGACCGAGGTCGCCGCCGCGGCGGCCCAGCAGTAATTGTCGTAGTCCAGGAGCTTCAGTTCGTAGCGCAGGGCGTAGGCCTCGCCGCTCAGGCCCGGCTCTGGCGCCCAGGTCCGGATCCGGAAGCCATCGACCTCGTCGCGGACGGTGTCGCGGTAGCCGTTCCAATCGGTCACCACGGCCGGCAGGCCCACCGCCATCGCTTCGATGGGCGTGAGGCCGAAGGTTTCCTGGATGCCATCGGCGAGGGAGACGAAGAGGTCGCCGGCCGCCCAGGCGCCGCGCCGGAGGTCGTCGTCGCGGCTGTCGACAAGGATCGTGCGGACGTCCGGGGCATATTTCGCCGCCCCGGCCAGGAAGGGCGCTTCCAACTGAGGATTCGGGGCCCGCCCGCAAAGGAGCAGGACGATCTTCTTCCCCGACCGTTCCGCGGCCGCTTGCAGTCCCTGGAACATCGGAAATGGATGCGCCTTGCTGAAGAAGAGCAGCCGACCCAGGTAGAGGGCGACGACCTCGTCAGGCGCGATGCCGAGGGCTTGGCGGTGAGAGGCCTTTTCATCGTCGCTGAAGGTGAAATCCGCGGTGTGAACCCCGAGCGGTATGATCGGCAGCTGCGGCAGGCGCAGGCGCGCTCCGCGCCCGAACCGCCACTGCAGGAACTCGATCTTCGCGGCGAGCACGCGCCGCACCGTCTCAAGCGCAGCTGTCGACGTGCACACCAGTGCGTCCCAGGGCATGACTGCCTCGGACAAGAGGTCGCCGATGGTCTCCAAGGTGAGATCGCTCGCCAGGGTGTGGGTCACGCCGCACAACGAGTAGCTGCCCGGTCCGACGCGCTGCCGCAGACGCGCGAAGCTCGTGAGCGTGGGGTCCGCGATGTAGAGGACGCCGCGCTTCGGGCCGATCTGATCCAGCTGTCCGGCGGCGATCAAGACCGGGTCGGCTGAAGGGTCGAACTCGCGCACCATGCGCTTGAACATCCGCGCGGAATCCGTGCGCGCCGTATGGCCGTAGACCGGGCCCTCGCCACGGCCCTGGACGGCGGCGCGGAGGAAGCCGTTGCCCGCCGACTGGCGCCCGAGCAGGCGGGGGCCCTTGAGGTCGTAGCCGTCGGGCTCGAAGCGGATGACGGCGTCGGTCGGAGAAGCGGTGGCCATGGCGCTCTCCTAGCGGCGTTGGGGTCGCAAGGAAAACCCACCATCGCGAGAGACTTTCGCGCCGCCCGGACGTCAACGGCGGCGGAGTCGCCCGGGCAATTCATGGAGCCGACATGCGCATACCCCTGGATCTTCCGCCCGGTCTCAACGGCGACGACACGAGTTTCGCCGGCAATGGCCGTTGGGCGGACGGGTCCAACGTCCGGTTTCGCCTCGGGCGGGCGCAGACCATCGGCGGATGGGAGAGCCTGGTGGACACCCCGCTGACCGGGGTCTGCCGCACGGTGTTTCCCTGGACCGACAACGCCGCTGTGCTGAACATCGCCTTCGGTACGCATTCCAAGTTGCAGCTTTGGCAGGGCGGGGTGCTGTTCGACATCACGCCGGCGTCGGGATTCGCGGCCGGGGCGATCGATGGGGCAGGCAGCGCCGGCTTCGGCACGGGGGCCTACGGCGTCGGCGGCTTCGGGCAGCCTTCGAACACCGACTACTTTCCGCTGACCTGGTCGTTCGGCGCCTGGGGCCAGAACCTGCTGGCGAGCCCGCGCAACCAGACGATCTTCGCCTGGACCAACAGCACGGCGTCCAAGGCCGTGGCGATCGCCAATGCGCCGGCGAACGTGACCCACATGCTCGTGGCGCCGCTGAACGGCGGCTACCAGGTCTTCGCCCTGGGGTGCAACGAGGAGGTTTCGGGCGTCTTCAACCCGCTCTGCATCCGCCACTCCTCGATCCGCGACAACACCCAGTGGAGCACCACCGCCTCGGGTTCGACGGCGCGGGAATATGTGCTGACCGGGGGAGGGCGGATCGTCGCCGGACGGATGGCGGGACCCTATCTGCTGGTCTGGACCAGCGACGCGCTCTTCCTGGGGACCTTCGTGGGAGCCCTGGATGAACCCTGGCGGTTCGACAGAGTGGGACGCAATTGCGGCCTGATCGGCCCAAACGCCGCCGTGGTGGTCGGGCAGACCGCCTTCTGGGTGAGCCCCGACCGGCAATTCTACAGCTATGGCGTCGGCGGCCAGCCGCAGCCGATCCTGTGCCCGATCCGACAGGACTTCGCCGACAGCCTGGCCGCCAGCCAGGGCGACAAGGTCGTGGTGTCGTCGAACGGCGAATATTCCGAGGTGCGGTTCGACTATCCGGACAGCCGTGACGGCTATGAGAACAGCCGCTACCTGGCCCTGGCGTTGTCGGGGGGCGATGCGGGCGCCTGGCACCGCGGGCTCATGGCGCGCACCGCCTTCGTGGACGCCGGGCCGTCGCTCTATCCCCTGGGCGTGACCTATGGCGGGCGGGTCTATCACCACGAGAAGGGCCATTCGGCCGACGGCCAGCCGTTCGCCTGGTTCATCCAGACCGCCGACAGCTATCTCGACCCGGAGAGTTGCCTTCTGGTCCGCGAGATCTGGCCGGATTTCAAAGACCAGCAGGGCCCCGTCAACGTCAGCATCTCGGCGCGGCGCCATCCGCAGGATGTCGAGCAGGTGGTGGCCGCGCCCGCCATGGCGCCGCAGGACGCCAAGACCGACGTGCTGGTCTCCGGGCGGCTGTTCAAGGTCACCTTCGCCGGATCGAGCGCGCCCACGGCCTGCCGGATCGGCCAGCCGGTGTTCGACGCGACGCCGGCGGGGCGGCGGTGAGCGGCGACGATGAATGGGCCCGCTGTGCGCCTTGGCTCGAGGCGGCGCTGGATCACGCCGGACGAACCCACGCCCTGGCCGATGTGAAGGCCGCGGTCGATCGCGGCGAGGCGCGGCTGTGGCCTGGCGCGGCGAGCGCGCTGGTGGCGGCCGTCGAGCAGGATCCCGGCGAGCGGCGGCTGCTGATCTGGCTGGCCGGCGGCGAGCGGCAGGAGCTGGAGGGCGACGTCCTCCCGCAGGTCGAGGCCTGGGGCCGCGCCCAGCGGTGCCGGCGGGTGCTGGTGATCGGCCGCGCCGGCTGGGAACGGACCTTGAAACCACACGGCTACGCGCCCCTGGCGCGGATCATCGCAAAGGATCTCTAGATGAGTTTGAAGATCGGCGGTTCGAAGACCAACACAAGCAGCAGTTCCAACACCGCGACCAACTCGACGACCACACCCAACGTCCCGGACTGGGCGTCCAACCTCACCCAGGGCGTCGCGGGACAGGTGGGCGGGCTGGTGGGAGCCAATCCGCAAAGCTATGTCGCGCCGGCCAACGCGCTGCAGCAGCAGGCGGGCGCCGGCGCCGCCGGCCTCTCCGGCACGCCCTGGGACTATGACGCGGCCACCAATGTGACCACGGGCGTCGCCCAGGCCGACACCCCCAGCATCTCATCCGACATCGGCCAGTTCATGAACCCCTATGTGAAGCAGGTGGTGAACGCGACCTCGGCGGATCTCGACGCCAACGACGCCAAGGTGCGGGCGCAGCAGGCGCTCAATCTGGCGGGCTCCGGCGCCTTCGGCGGCTCAGGCGCGGCGCTCGCGCAATCGGCCACCGAGGGCGAGCTGGCGCGGGCGCGCGCCACGTCGATCGGCAACCTCTATTCGCAAGGCTATTCGCAGGCGCTGGGCGCGGCGACGTCGCAGGCCCAGCTACAACAGCAGCAGCAGGCCCAGAGGCTGGCCGCGGCGGGGCAGATCGCCAACATCGCGGGCCAATACGGCGCGAACCAGCGGGCGGATATCGCGAGCCAGACGGCCGCCGGCGACGACCTGCGCAACATCTCCCAGCAACAGGATCAGGCGCCGGTGACGAACACCGCCCAGCTCGTGGCGATGCTCAACGGGCTGCCGATCAACCTTTTCACGGGTCAGACGACGGACGCAACGTCGAACACCCAGAGCAAGGGGCAATCGACGAACGTCAATGCCAGCGCAAGCTACGGCGGTTGAGATGGCTAGGCTGGATCAAGTTGGCTCTGAGCGCCTTGCTTCCGTCGAGCAGCGTCTCACCGACCACGAAGCGCGATGCGAAGAACGCCTCGGTGAGATCAAGCACGCCGCCGCCAACACCCTTCGCGCCGTCGAGGGCCTGAAGAATCGCTTCTGGGTGATCGCCGTCACGCTGCTGGCCTGGGCGATGGCCCAGGTCTGGGCGGGAAGCCAGGCGCGCCTGACGCACCTAGAAGCCGCCCGTCCCGCCGCCCTCCAGGAGGTCGCCGATGTCGCCGCCCATTGAGGTCCGCTGGCTCTGGCGGCGGATCTACACCTATGCCGTGACGGTGATGAATTGCGCCGGCCTGGGCGCGATCATCTGGCGGCTGAACAACGCCGAGGCGCTGAAATGGATCGGCCTGGCGCTGATCGGGGCCAATGTGGTCACGGCCACGCTCTATCTGGCCGGCGCGACGGTCACCGACTGGGCGAAGCTGGCCCACGCCGCGCGCAGCACCGCGCCGTAGGCGTCACTTCCCCACAACAGGATCAAGGCCATGACCACCCCGCTTACGGCGCACTTCGCGCTGGAAGAGCTTTCGTGCACCCAGCATCGGGAGTTCGACAACACGCCGCCGCCGGAGGTGGTGGCGACGCTGCGCAACACCGCGGCCCAGATGGAGGCGGTGCGCCGGATCCTGGGCGACCGGGTGATCAGCGTCTCCAGCGGCTATCGCTGCCCGGCGTTGAATCGGGCCGTGGGCGGAGCGGCCACCTCGGCGCACCTGTCCGGCCATGCGGTGGACTTCAATTGCTACGGATTTGGTGAGCCTCGGGCGGTTTGTGCGGCCCTGGAGAAGGCCGCCATCGCCTTCGACCAACTGATCGAAGAAGGCACGTGGTGCCACATCAGCTTCGATCCACGTCTGCGCCGCCAGGTGCTGACCCGGCGCGCCGGCGGCGGCTATGGGCTGGGGCTGGCGCAATGAGCGCGCGCCTGATCCTGATCCTCGCCGCGGTGGGCGCAGTGCTGGCCGCCGCCGCCGGACTTTATTGGAAAGGCCGCCACGACGACGCGGTCCGCGAGAAGCCGAAGGCCGAAGCGGCGCTCGCCAAGGCCGCGGTCGCCGGCCTTGAGGTCCGGGGCGCGCAGGCAAGCGCCCAACGCGTCGAGGTGGTGGTTCGACAGCGCGACGCGGCCAGCGCGGTGGTCGCCCAGCTCACGCCCAAGGCTCTGAAATCGGAGGACGCCAATGCGCCGCTCGACCCTTCCCGCGCTGCTCGCCTGCGCGATGCTGACCTGCAACTGTGCCTCACGGACCCCGATCTCGGCGATTGCCCCGCGAGTGGACATGCCCCCTGAGGCCAGCCGGAGTTGCAGCCTCTATCTGCTGCCCCAGGCGCCGACCCAGGCGGACCTTGAGATCGGCTATGCGACGCGTGGCGCCCAACTGGTCGCCTGCGACGCGGCCCGGGCGCTCGCCGTCCAGACCCACGCCGCCGAGCACGCCCTGGAAGATCAGATTACGGCGAAGGGGAGCTCGGCTTCGCGTTGAGGCTCCGAACGTAGTCGCCGATGTCGGCAGGCCACGGGGCGGTCAACGCGGCGAAACGGGCTTGGTCGCCGGCGAACAGGGCCCGCGCGGCCTCTTCATAGCCGGGTAGGTCGCCGGCGAGCGTGGTCATCACCCGATAGGTCGCCGCCTGCGCCCGACGGATGGCGTCAGCGTCGCCCATATCCCGCCGCGCCTGGTCGACGAGGCGGCGCAGGGCCGCGGACGCGCCGCCCGGTTGGTTGGCGAGCCATTCCCAATGACGGGGCAGGAGCGTGACCTCGCGGGCGATGACGCCGAGCTTTGGGCGGCCGCGCGCGGCCTTCGGCGCCAGGGGCGGAGGCGCCAGCCTAGCGATGGCCTCAGTCACCGTGCCGCGAAGATCAAGCTCCACGGGTCGCCCGGTGGCGTCGTCGAAGACCAGGATCGGTTGGTCGGCGCAGGCATGCGCCGCGCGAACCACGGCGTGAAGGTCGCCGCGCGCAACGATCCTGGGGCCGGCGAACGCGGTGAGATTCGTCTCCATTCTTACCTTTTACCCCGGGTGTAATTTCGGGCGAAGACTAGAATGGAAAAGACCCGCAGCTCGCGCTGCGGGTCTTTTTTAGAGTGGTGCCACGACAGGGATTCGAACCCTGGACCTCAGCCTTACCAAGGATGCGCTCTACCACTGAGCTATCGCGGCGAATGGCGAGGCGCGGCTATAGCCAACGTGGGGGGCCGCGTGAAGCCCCAATCCGCGTACGGGCGCCTTGACGGGCAGGACCGAGCGCCGCACCCCTTGCGCATGCCGCCCGCTGACCAGCCTCCGAAACGGCCGCCTTCCGAGCGGGAGGCCAAGCTCGCACAGGCGCTGCGCGCCAACTTGCGGCGACGCAAGGCCGGCGGCGGGGCGAAGGTTCCGGAGCCCGAAAGGCCGAAAAGCGGGGAGGAGGGCTGAGCGGCCTTTGCGCGGCGCCCTGGCGCACGTTAGATATCGGCTTCGCGCCGCCATCACGACTCCCCGAAAAAGCGCGGCCGCCTCGAAGGATTGGGATTGGACCGCATCGCCATCACCGGCGGCGCGCGGCTGCAGGGCGAAATCCCGATCAGCGGCGCCAAGAACTCGGCCATCAAGCTGATGGCGGCGAGCCTTTTGACCGAAGACACCCTGCGGCTGACCAATATGCCGCGCCTGGCCGACACGCGCTTCCTCGGCAAGCTGCTGCAGCGGCTGGGAACCGAAGTGGTGGAGGCCGAGGGGGAGGACGGGCCCGAGACGCTGCTGCGGACGCCGGAGATCACCAGCGGGTTCGCGCCCTATGACCTGGTGCGGCAGATGCGCGCCTCCTTCAACGTCCTGGGGCCGCTCCTGGCGCGCACCGGACAGGCGAAGGTCTCGCTGCCGGGCGGCTGCACCATCGGCGCGCGTCCGGTGGACCTGCACCTGAAGGCGCTGGAGGCGCTGGGGGCGCGGATCGACCTGCACGAGGGCTACGTCTATGCCCAGGCGCCGCGGGGCCTGAAAGGCGCTCAGATCGATTTCCCGTTCAACTCCGTCGGCGCCACGGAGCACGCCATGCTGGCGGCGGTGCTGGCCGATGGCGAGACGGTGATCACCAACGCGGCCTGCGAGCCGGAGATGATCGACCTCGCCGAGTGCCTGAACGCCATGGGCGCGCAGGTGTCCGGGGCCGGATCCTCGGTGATCCGCATCCGGGGCGTCGGCCGGCTGCACGGCGCGACCCACGCGGTGATGCCGGACAGGATCGAGACCGGAACCTATGCGGTGGCCGCAGCCATGGCCGGCGGCGAGGTGCGGCTGACCCGCACGCGCAGCGACTTCATCCAGGCCCTGATCGACAAGATGGTCGAGGCTGGCGTCGAGGTGATTGCGCATAACGACGGCCTGACCGTGCGGCGCAACGGCGCTCTGCTGAAAGCCGTCGAGGTCGAGACCGGCGTCTATCCGGGATTCGCCACCGACCTGCAGGCGCAGTTCATGGCCCTGATGACGCTGGCCGAGGGCGAGAGCGTCATCAAGGAGACGATCTTCGAGAACCGCTTCATGCACGCGCCGGAACTGGCGCGCCTTGGCGCCGACATCTCGGTGCAGGGCGGCGAGGCCCGCGTACGCGGCGTCGTGGCCCTGGAGGGCGCGCAGGTGATGGCGACCGACCTGAGGGCGTCGGTCAGCCTGGTCATCGCCGGCCTCGCGGCCCGCGGCGAAACCATGGTCAACCGCGTCTATCACCTCGACCGCGGCTTCGAGCGCCTGGAGGAGAAGCTCGGCGCCTGCGGGGCCCAGATCCGCCGCATCAAGGGCGATGGCGAAGGCGACGAGGATTGAGCCCATGGCCAAGACCCCGCCGCTTCGCCTGCTGGCCCAGGACGCCGACGATCTGGCGATCATCTCCGCCGCCATGCAGGACGCTGTCGCCAAGGTGGGCGACATCTCCTACGAGCCCAAGGCGCGGCTGCTGACGGTCGCTTTCAATCGCTACTGCTGGGAAGCCGATGGCGGCGTGCGGGTGCGATCGGCGCTGCAGCTGGGCGGGGTGCTGAAGGTCCAGGCCCGGAAGATCCGACGCGGCGCCCGAGATGCGGTGCTGGAGGTGCTGGCGGTGACCTTCGACGCCGGCGATGCGCCCGGGGGCCTGGTGACCATAAGCTGTGCGGGCGGCGGCGACCTGCGCGCCGAGGTCGAATGCATCGACGCCGTTCTGGCCGATGTCTCGCAGCCCTGGCCGACGCCGAGGGCGCCGGCGCACGGCGATTAGCCGCACGGCATGGCGCTCGGCCGTCCGCGCCGCTAAAGAAGCCGCGCCATGCGCCGCTTCCGCTTCTCCGACCCCGACTTCGAGACGGCCTTTTCCGCCTTCATCGAAGAACGCCGCGAAACCCCCGAGGAGGTCGACGCGGTCGTCCGCGACGTCATCGCCGCGGTCCGTTCGGAGGGCCTCTCCGCCCTGCTGCGGTTCGCCCAGGACTTCGATCGGGTCGCGCTGGACGAGCAGACGATCCGGGTCAGCGAGGCGGAGATCGAGGACGGCGCGGCCGCCTGCCCGCAGGCCGTGCGCGACGCCATCGCCTTCGCCGCCGACCGCATTCGCAGCTATCACGCCCGCCAGCGGCCGGCCGATCTGCGCTTCACCGACGAGGCGGGCGTCGAGCTCGGCTGGCGCTGGACGGCCCTGGAGGCCGTGGGCATCTACGTTCCCGGCGGCCGAGCCGCTTATCCCTCCACAGTGCTGATGAACGCCGTGCCGGCGGCCGTTGCGGGCGTCGAGCGCATTGCGATGGTGACGCCGCCGGGGCGGCTGCAGCCCGCGGTGCTGGCGGCGGCGAAGGCGGCCGGCGTGCACGAGATCTGGCGGGTCGGCGGGGCCCAGGCCGTGGCGGCGCTGGCCTATGGCGCGGGCCCGATCCGGCCGGTGGACAAGATCGTCGGCCCCGGCAACGCCTTCGTGACGGCGGCCAAACGGCGAGTCTACGGCGCCGTGGGCATCGACGCCCTCGCGGGCCCCTCTGAGATCGTCGTGGTGGCGGACGGCGCCAACCGGCCGGAGTGGATTGCCGCCGACCTCCTGTCCCAGGCCGAGCACGATCCCGCGGCGCAATCCATCCTGATCACCGATGACGAGGCGTTCGCCGCAAGCGTCGAAGCCGCGGTCGAGGCGCAGTTGCAGGCGCTGACGACGGGCGACGACGCCGCGGCCTCCTGGCGCGACCACGGCGCGGTGGTGATCGCGCCGCTGGACGAAGCGCCGGGGCTCGTGGACCGCATCGCCCCGGAGCATGCCGAGTTCGCGGTCGAGGACCCCGAGCGCCTGGCGGACCGGGTGCGCCATGCCGGCGCGATCTTCCTTGGGCGTCACACGCCTGAAGCCATCGGCGATTATGTGGCAGGCTCCAATCACGTGCTGCCGACGAGTCGCGCCGCGCGGTTTTCCTCGGGCCTGTCGCTCTATGACTTCCTCAAGCGGACCTCGATCGTGAAGTGCGACGAAGCCGCGTTCGCGCGCCTCGCCCCGGCGACGGTCGCACTGGCGGAGGCCGAGGGCCTGCCGGCCCACGCCCGCTCCGCGGCGATTCGCATGGGGCAAGGTTGAACCAATGGCCCCAATCAAACCTTGTTTGTGGGGCAATGGCTGAGTCTTCCCCCAACCCCAGCGAGAGCCCGACGATGGCTTCCGAGACACGACCAGCGCGCGACTGGTCCAAGATCCTCGCGCCCTATCGTGACCCGAAGACCAGCCGCAGCATCTTCGAAGTGATCGTCACCGTGGCCCCGTTGCTGACGCTCTGGACCATCGCCTGGGCGCTGCACGCGCGCGGCTGGTGGTGGGCGGCGCTGCTGCTCACGATTCCCGCCTCCTTCTTCCTCGTGCGGCTGTTCATGATCCAGCACGACTGCGGCCACGGCTCGTTCTTCCGCAATCGCCAGGCGAACGAGTGGGTGGGCCGCATCGCCGGCGTCTTCACCATCACGCCCTATCACTACTGGCGCCAGACCCACGCCATGCACCACGCCACCTCCGGCAACCTGGATCGGCGAAGCGGCCTGGGTGAGATCGAGACCCTGACGGTGGAGGAGTATCGCGCGCTCACGCCGATGCGGCGGTTCGGCTACCGGCTCTACCGCCATCCCCTGGTGATGTTCGGCCTGGGTCCGGCCTATGTGTTCATGATCAGCCAGCGGGTGCCCCTCGGGATGATGCGCCAGGGTTGGCGCCCCTGGGCCAGCGTCCTGGGCAACGGCGTCGCGGCCCTGGTGGGGTTGGGCGGCCTAGCCTTGCTGTTCGGCGTGGCTCCCGTCCTGATCGTCAACGTGGTCACCATGCTGCTGGCGGCGACCATCGGGGTCTGGCTGTTCTATGTGCAGCACCAGTTCGAGGGCGCCGCCTGGGCGCGCGAGGGGCAGTGGAACCGCGACGAGGCGGCCTTGGCCGGCAGTTCGCACTACGACCTGCCGCAACCGTTCCGCTGGCTGACCGGCAATATCGGCATCCACCACGTGCATCACCTGTCGAGCCGCATCCCGTTCTACCGCCTGCCGAAGGTGCTGAAGGACCATCCGGAGCTGAACGCCATGAGCCGCCTGGGCTTCTGGGAAAGCTTCCGCTGCGCGCGCCTGGCGCTCTGGGACGAGGCGGCCGGCCGGCTGGTGTCCTTCCGCGAGGCCCGCGCCGCCGCCTAGGCTTGCCCGCCATTTCGACCCTCGGATACGCCCGGCGCCCCCGCGCCGGGCGTATTTCTTTATGGCCGGCGCGCCCGTTCGCAGGTGCGGGATGACGTGAGGGGGCGGAATGCCATAAAGCGTGGGCTACGCCCCCGGGACGCCCATGGCCGACGACGACCGCCAGATGCACCGCCTGCAGAGCGTCGAGCTCGACGAGGAGTCGCTCGCGGCGGTGTCGCGCGACCAGGAGCAGGAACGCCAGATCGCCATCTTCGACCTGCTCGAGGAGAACAGTTTCCACCCGGAGGGCGCAGAGTACGGCCCCTACGACCTGAAGATGGGCCTGGTGGAAAACCGCCTCGTTCTCGACGTCCGCGGGCCCAGCTACGAGAAGCGGCACATCCTGTCGCTGTCGCCGTTCCGCGGTCTGATCAAGGACTATTTCCTGATCTGCGAGAGCTACTACCAGGCGATCCGCAACTCCACGCCGGCCCAGATCGAGGCCTTGGACATGGGCCGCCGCGGTTTGCACAACGAGGCCTCGGAGCTATTGCAGACCCGCCTGGCGGGCAAGGTCGACACCGACCTCGACACGGCGCGACGGCTGTTCACCCTGATCTGCGCGCTGCATTGGCGGGGCTAGGGTCAGATGCCGGCTGACGCCCCGCCGCCCGCGCCTGGCGCGGTGCTGTTCGCCTGCAACTTCAACCAGGTCCGTTCCCCTATGGCCGAAGCGCTCCTGAAGCGCCTGGTCGGCAAGCGGATCTTTGTGGACAGTTGCGGCCTGAAGCTCCCCGCCCTGGTGCACGACGACGTGCGCGACGAGGACGTTGAGGCGGGCGTCGATCCCTTCGCCCAGGCGGTGATGGCCGAACTGGGCTGGGACATCTCCCACTACCGGCCCAAGACCTTCGGCGACCTGGAGGACTCCTCGTTCGACCTGGTGGTGTCGCTGACCCCCGAGGCCCATCACCGGGCGGTCGAGCTGGCCCGCAGCCGGGCGGCGGACATCGAATATTGGCCGACCCACGACCCGACGCTGGCCGAGGGCTCGCGCGAAGCGCGGCTGGAGGCCTATCGGCAGGTCCGCGACGCGCTCGCGCGACGGATCGCCGAGCGCTTCGGCGGCCTCGCCGCGTCGCCCATCGACCTCGCCCCAGACGGTGCGCTATAGTTCAAGGCTCTATCCGCGGCTCGCGACCTGACTTAAGGACGCGGGCCGTCGTTTTATCCTCGATTTGGAGCCTGCATGGCGAAAGAAGAATTGCTGGAATTCCCGGGCACGGTCAGCGAAGTCCTGCCCAACGCGACGTTCCGCGTGAAGCTTGAGAATGACCACGAGATCATCGCCCACACCGCCGGCAAGATGCGCAAGAACCGTATCCGGGTGTCGGCCGGCGACAAGGTGCTCGTGGAGATGACGCCCTATGACCTCACCAAGGGCCGCATCACGTTCCGCGTCCGCTAGACGCGTCCGGCCGAAGTGCCGCAACCGCCGCCGCGCCTGGTCCTGGCCTCCGCAAGTCCCCGGCGGCTCGACCTCCTGCGCCAGATCGGCCTGCCGCCCGATGCGGTGGAGGCCGCCGAAGTCGACGAAACGCCGCTGAAGGATGAAACGCCGCGCCGGCTCGCCCAGCGCCTGGCGGGCGAAAAGGCCGCCGGCGTCGCCGCGCGCCATGCCCACGCCTACATACTGGCCGCCGACACGGTGGTGGCCCTTGGCCGCCGCGTGCTGCCCAAGGCCGAGAACGTCGAGGAGGTCCGTCTTTGTCTGAAGCTGCTGTCCGGGCGCGCGCACCGGGTGCTGACCGGGGCCTGCGCGATCTCGCCCGACGGGCGGCGGGCGCAGCGGCTGGTGGAGACGCGGGTCCGCTTCAAGCGCCTGACCGACGCCGAGATCGAGCGCTACCTGGCGGCCGGGGAGGGGATCGGCAAGGCTGGCGGCTATGCCATCCAGGGCCTGGCCGCAGCCTTCGTGACCGATCTTTCGGGCTCCTACTCCAGCGTCGTCGGCCTGCCGCTCTATGAGGCCGCCGCCTTGCTGGCGGGCCTCGGATACCGCCGGCCATGAGCGAGCGGCGCGCCTATCTGGACCGCGGCCTCGGCGAGACCCGAGGCGTCGTGACCCTCGACGGCCGGCCCGAGCGGTTGCTGATCCGCCGCGACGACGACGAATCGCGGCTGCTGATCGGTGCGCGCCTCGTCGCCCGGGTGGCGACCGTCGAGCCGGCCCTCGGCACCGCCTTCCTGGAGCTTGGCCAGGGCGCCGAGGCGATCTTGCCCTTCAAGCCCGATGCGCGGCCGGTCCGAGGCCAGGCGATCGAGGTGGAAATCCGCAGCGAACCCCGCCGCGGGAAGCTGGCGATCGCGCGCGCCGTCGGGCCCGCCGAGGGCGCGCCGCGCCTGATGGCCGCGGCGCCCGACCTGGCCGCCGAGCTGAACGCGCTGAGTCACGGCGCATCCATCGTGGAAGGTTCGGCGGCGCGCCAGGTGGCGGACGAGGCCGAAGCCGAGGCGCTGGAGGCGCTCCACTCCTTGCCGGGCGGCGGGTTGATCGCCATCGAGCCGACCCGGGCGCTCACGGCGATCGACGTCGATCTTTCCGACCGCAAGGGCGGTGACGCCAAGCGAGTCACCCGCCAGGCCAATCTGGCGGCGCTGGGCATGGCCGCGCGGCTGCTGCGGCTGAAGGGCCTGGGCGGAATCGTGATCATCGACCTGGTGGGCCGCGGCCATGACGGCAACGCGCTGATGGCCGCCGCCCGCGCCGCCTTCGCGCCCGACAATCCGGGCGTCGCCATCGGACCCGTGGGCCGGTTCGGGACCATGGAACTGTCCCTGCCGCGCCGCATACGGCCGCTCGCCGAGCGCCTTTGCCGCGAGGACGGGGCCCCGAGCGACCGCACCCTGGCCCAGCGCCTGATCCGACGCCTGCAGGCCGAGGCCGCCGCCCAGCCCGGCGGGCGACTGACCGCGGCCTGCGCTCCGGCCATCGCCGAGGCGGCGCAGCCGCTGGCCCGCCTGCTGGCCGAGCAGATCGGGGCCCGGTTTTCGATCACCCCTGACCCGGGGCGTTCACGTGAGAGCCTGGACGTGGGGCCGGCCTCGTGAGCGCGCCCAAATGCCCGATATGCGGCAAGCCGGTTGAGCCTGAGCACCGCCCGTTCTGTTCCAAGCGATGCGCCGATCTGGACCTGCATCGCTGGTTGGGAGGTCACTATGCGATCCCCGGTCCGGAGGATCCCGACAGCGTCCCCGAAGAGCCTGGGGACGACTGATCCGCGCTTGCTGGACTTCCGAAAGCGGCTCTTCTATAGACGCGGCTCCCCGCGACGGCGGCCTTCGCCTGGGTAGCTCAGTTGGTAGAGCAGCGGATTGAAAATCCGCGTGTCGGTGGTTCGAATCCGCCCCCAGGCACCACTTTTTCTTCAATGAAATCAGTATCTTCCCCAACTGGGGGAACGTCGTTCTCGATGGCATATCGGGTCAAAACGAGAACATTCCGCAACATGCCAGGGCGTTCTCTGACGTTCCGGCACGTGCCACGGCGTCGCGATTTTCGGGGAACCAAGCGCCGTTTGCAGGGCGGGAATCCATTGTTGATGCCATCGTGGTGCTACGTCGGCTTCCTATCGCCTACCGGGAACAGAAAGAAAAATGTTATAAAACAGCATGTTGTCAGCGGAGGCCGCGATGCTCCGACCAAGCACCGACACGCGGATTATCTATCCGCGTGTCGGTAAGGCCAAGCTGGACTCTATTTGATCGGGCGGGCCAACGACTCGGCCGCGCGGAGGAAAGCCGTTAATTCGGATTTGAAAGCGTAGAGGCCAATCCCGGGCCTCTTGTGGATAGGTAGGTGCTGGCGATATTTCGCCTTTCGCACTCTGCTTGCGCTCCACTTGTCGCCAAGGAATTTGGCGATGGCCTCAGAGCCCTCAAGCAGGTCGTCGCTTAAGACGTCCCAGGCGGGATCGTCACCTGCGTGCATCGTGGCCCCGCTACGACTATCCCGACCTTCGTGGGCACGCCGACGTCGGCGTGCCTTGAGGTGGCCGCGCCAGAATATGCGAGTCGACTCGTATAGTCACTATAGTGACTGGTCGGGGGGTCGGGACTCAATACGCCTGCCCTGATGGGCTTGAATCAGGTCTTGGGGATAAATGTCCGTCTCGCCCGGCAGGAGCGCGGACTTAGCCAGGAAGTGCTCGCAGACGAGGTGGGCCTCGCTGTCACATACGTTGGTCAGATCGAGCGCGGAATTCGAAATCCGACACTAGATGTCGTCGAGCGGCTTGCAAGCGTGCTGGGCGTCGATCCGCTGGCGTTGCTTCAACCCACGGACCCTGATGACGGTGGGTGAACTGTTTTGATGCGCTGGTGACGCATGAAGAGCGGACAGCCAAATGGGCCGGCGTTCTCATCGCCGGAGACGGCAGACTCGTAGAGGGCGTTGCGATCGCGCGACGGTCGGCGTTGAGTGCTATGACGCCGCATCGACATGATCGACGCCCGTTAGGGCGATGGGCACCTTCCACAAGCCTACGGTGTAGGTTATCGCAATGCATGCCTAGGGTGGGCGTGAGAGAGGATTTTGCTGCTTGAAGACATTCCCCGTCTTCTGCCGCCTGGACGTCGACGGGTATGGCCTCTTTCCAGGCGTGTCCGACGCTACGCCTGGGCTGCATGTGGACTTCCCGCCCGGCCTCACCCTAGTCGTTGGTGCAAATGGGCTAGGCAAAACGACGCTCATCACGCTGATCTTCCGGCTCCTGGCCGGTCCATACGACATTCCTGCACTCGGCGTCGGCGACGAGCTAGGTTTTCGCCGTCTGGCCGCTGCGGCAATTCCCTCGCCGCAGCGTTCGATCCTAGCCGCGCGCGTCGGAGATCGAGCGGCAACCGCGACGGCTCGTCTGGAATTTATGCTTGGTTCGATAGTCGTGGTCGTTGAGCGTCGGTTGAGCGATCTTGGACTGATTTCAGCGCTGTTCGGTGCGTCTGAAATTACGGACGAGTCCATTCTTCAAGCCGAAATAGCAGCCGCATCGGGCCTCGGTTCTTTCGGCGATTTTATCCTGATGCTGCGATACTTGGTGTTTTACTTCGAAGACCGGCGGCAGCTGGTTTGGGATCCTTCTGCTCAGCGGCAGCTTCTGCGGATGCTTTTTCTGCCCGCCGATATTGCCCAACGATGGACGGAGTTGGAACGATCCATCCTTCAGAACGACAGCCGGATGCGCAACTTCCAAGCGGTCGTTGGGCGCGAGGAGAAGTTGCTGAACAACAGCTTGGCGAAAGCCAGCAATGCCGCTGCGGTGCGCGGCGAGCTTCAAGCGCTTGACGCCCTACAAGAACAAGGACGGGCTCGGCTGGAGGAGATCGAGCCCTTTACGGACGCGATGGACAGCAGGCGCCAGGAGGCGCGTCTGAGCCATCTGAAGGCGAAACAGGAGCGAGAGGCGCGCTTCAGAGCATTGGAACACGCCAAGCTTGTTGCGATCGAAGCTCGTTTCCCAGGACGTCTCGAAACGGGCCGGTACATGGTCGCCCATCTCATGAGCGAGATGGATTGCCTAGTCTGCGGCTCCCATGCTCCAGAAGCCGCAGCCGCCTACGCCGCCCGCCTGACGGGCGACAAGTGCGTCGTGTGCGATAGCGACCTGTCGCGATCAGCCGAAATTGTTGAGGCGCGCGACGTCGCAGATGAGCGCGTAGTGAAATCGGAACGTCTGCTCGAACTCGCGGACCGGGAACTAGCCGGCGCAGTACGCGAACGTGAAATCGCCGAGGCGGAATTCGACGCGCATACGCTGGAAGTAACGCGTTTGAACGCCGAGATCGCGAGTCGATCAGCACGGCTTTCCCGCATCATCGAGTTGCTGCCACCAGACGAAGCGGTCCTCCGAACCCAGCGCGGTGAACTAGCCGCCATTCGAGGTCGGCTTGAGTCAATGAAAACGGAATTGGCGGCAGAGCGCACCGCGTTTCGGGAATTCGTCGAGCAATGCACGGACGAGTTGTTGGCTTCCGCCAGCCAGATCGTCGAGGGCTTTGAGCTTTTTGCGGGCGCGTTCCTTTCTGAACGCGTCTCGCTGACGTGGGCCATGCGGTCAGCGGCAGTTGGGCAAAGCGGCGAAGCAATTCCGTTTCCCGCCTTCGAACTCAACATGACCGGCAGCGATTTTTCAGATGCGGTACGTCGTGCCGGCCCTGGAGACGTGTCCGAAAGTCAGCGTGAGTTCATCGATCTCGCGTTTCGAATGGCGCTCATGCGATCGTCAAGCGACGGCTCGGCGGCTCTGATCATCGACACGCCAGAATCGTCGCTCGACGCTGTCTTTGCTAAGCGCGCAGGCAACGTCTTGCTTCGCTTCGCAGGCGAGGGGGAAAACCGTCTGCTCGTCACTTCAAACCTGATCGAGGGTAGCCTACTTCCGACCCTTGTCGGGGGTTTGGCAGCTACACCGGAGAAGGCCGACCGGCTGGTCGATCTCTTCGAGGTTGCGAAGCCCACGCGCGCCGTCAGCGACGATCGCGACGAATATGATCGGCTCAGAGAGCGGCTATTTGAGCCGCTGGCATGAGCGAGAGTTCGCGCCCGCAAGAGGATCAGTTCGCCGCGTCCATACGTCGGCGTGTACGGCTCGTCGTCTTGCTCAAGGCGAGCCTAGACGCCGGCATCGATCCATTGCCGGCGCTTCGTCTGCACCTCATCGCCTACCTGGCTAATGTTCTTTCGCCCGTCTGGGACATGCCAAGTGTGGACGGGACGGTGCTGAAGCGGAGCGGTGGTCCATTCTATCCAGACCTCCAGCGCGACCTCGATCGCCTCGTCGGCCTGGGCGTGGCAAGGGTTGAAGGGCTGAAGCACGTTGAGATCGACGCCGAGCATTATCGCTTGGAAGGCAGTTATCGGCTGAATCCTGATCTCGCCGACCCTATCCTCGGCCACCTCGAAACGATGCCCGACGAAGCTGCGTCGGCTCACTTCCTGCGCGAACTCGTCCTTGCATTGTCGGCGCTGTCCGATGCGGAGATCGATCGTGTGATCAACGAAGATGCGACATACGCCGACCCTCACTTCAGCGCCGACAATGTGATCGACTTCGGGGAATGGCTGGACGTGAACTATTCCGCTGCCTCGGCGGAAAAGGTTGGCAGCCTAGTGGAGACCGGTGCGGTCGTCGGCGCCAGCGAGAAAGTCCACCTCTACGTCCGACACCTGCGGAGGCGGCTCCAGGGTGCCCGCTGACAACAATGCGACAGGTTTAGGATTCTGGACGGGGGCCGATCTCGGCGGGACAGCGCGACTGTTTGCCGGCGACGGCGCCGATGACGATCTTCCTCCCGTGTCGCGCTTTGGCCGCAACGTCGCGCGCCTAGCCCTTCGACGAACAAGGCAGCATCTCGGCGATATGCGGCGCGATGCAATCGCCGTCTTTCTGCTCCAGCCCGGCGGGCTGTCCGGAACAGACACGACGCGCCAGCCAATGTTGGGCGATGGCGGCGTTGAGATTTCTGGGCGAATTTGGTTCGTCCCGATGAACGTCCAATCGGGGCGTGAGCTGGTTCCGCCATCCGAAGGCGCTGGGGAGGTCTTTGACTACATCCAGGGGCTCGGACTTGGCGATGTTCCGGCGGCAGTGTTCAATCCGACCGTCACGACGCCCACGGTCCGGCTTTACCGCCACGGATTGAACGATGAGGAGAGCGTTGAAACCGTCGATATCGTCGACCGGGAAACGACGCTCGATGACATCAAGCGCGTCATCGATGCGGCGCACGAGTCCAATCTTTGCACCCCCGACGCTCAAGTTGCTGGCGTTTCCATGTGGCATGACGCGGACAAACACCGCGCGGCTCAGAACGCCGAAGCCATCGCGCAGGCACACGTAAAGACGGCGCTTTCGGTCGCTCTATTTAGCTGCGATGTCCGGCATGAGCAGCCGATGAAAGTCGGCCGCGTGGATTTGGAAGTTGTCCAGCGGATGGCGGATGGCTCTTCGATCATTCCCGCCGAAATTGAGATCAAGGTTCTTCGAGAGCGAAATATCCGCGGGCATCATTGGTCCGCTACCAAGAACGAGAAGTGGATGAGACGCGGCGCA
Organism: Phenylobacterium sp.; assembly: GCF_035569475.1. Taxonomy (GTDB): domain Bacteria; phylum Pseudomonadota; class Alphaproteobacteria; order Caulobacterales; family Caulobacteraceae; genus Phenylobacterium. The sequence continues at coordinate 33,015 of NZ_DATMNA010000094.1, read as the reverse complement.
AGGCAGGCCGCCGCATACAGAGACGAGCGGCGGGCGAGGGCGGGGATGCTCTGTTGCTTCGACATGCGCGCCACTGACGTTGGCGACACCGCCGCCTTCGCAGCGGTGAAAGCGTACGCTGACGGCCTCTCCGTCGAGCTCCACCGCAACTATCTATTCAACGACGCAGAGCGATATCGGGTAGCCCGGTACGGGCCTTAAGCGTGGCGGATGACTATTAGGCTCTCGGCAAGCTGTGCTTGGCCACCTTGCTGTGCTGAAGCGCGCATCTCGCGAAGTGTCTCCAACCTGTCCACTTTCAGGCCGTTCGCTGTCGCAAGTTCGCCGAGGATGTTCGCCACGTTCACAGCGACGCCGGCATAGCGGCTATCGCCAACAACCGCCCAAATTGTCCCTCTGGGTCGCAGCACTTTGCCGAGGGCTTCCACGATCCCCAGCATCTCGGTGAAGTAGGCGCCGACCATCGCGGGGATGTGCGGATTCCATAGCTGCTCTTTCTGGGCCTCAAGCATTCCGAGGGTGTCCGCGAGGTGCTGTGAGCCTGGCGGCGGTGCCGCAAAGGAACGATGAATCTGGACGTGCGAGGCGAGGGTGCTTTCTCGAAGAGATCGGTTTTCTGCCGATCCGGTGAGGTAGCCCAACATCCAAAGCTCGATGTTGTAGACGTCCGTGTAGTCGAACGAGTTCGGATAGGGTGGCGAAAAGACCGCTAGGTCAAACGCTCCTAGGTCCTTGATCGCCTCGCGGCTGTCGCCGCGAATGACGGCATAGGCCCCAGCGGCGCGACTCCCGTAGCGCCCGATTTCGCCGATCGCTGCGGATGCCGCGTCGGTAAATGCCGCATCGACATCGCCTGCGCCAAGAGTCCGTTTGTCCCAGCCTCGGCGGTAGCGACGCCCTTTGCCATTCACAACGGCGTTGCTCAGACCCACTAGGACGCCACCGAGCAGAACCTTGAACAAGCGGCGATGTGCCGGAGTGCCTAGCTGCTCGACTGCCGCGCGAATGCAAAGAATTCGACGCGCGACGTTCAGATCAAAAATCCAGCGGTTTGCCACGCCGGGTTCGACAAGGGTCGCCGGGAGGCCGGCGAGAGTGGCGGCGGGATCAATACGCTCCGCGTTCCGCAGGATGGTCCCTAGGTCCTGGACGAGTCGATCAGGATCATAGGTGGACAGCTTGGCCTCAATGAGGTCCGCGAGATATGGGTTGACCTCGATGGTCGTCGGCTCGACCCCAAGGAACTGGCAGGCGAGAGCGGTCGTCCCTGAACCCCCAAAGGGATCGATGCAGGTCTTCACCGGGGTCTCTGCCGCGCGAACGGCCTCATAGACGATTTCAGGCGCGAAGGCCTCTTTGAAGTGACGCCAGCGCTGGAAGGGGATTGCTGCGGAGCCAGCGTTAGTCCCGAGCGTCGCGACCTCGCGGTTCCCTGTCCACTGTTCGAAACCAACGTACACGCGGCGCTCCCAAATATTATTGCAAATAATCTAGCAATGCATATGCTAATTAGCAATGGCAAAGCGCTACAAATACGGGGCGCAACTCGCCGAACGGATCAGCGCGCGTCGCCAAGAGCGTGACTTGACGTTCGAGCAGCTTGGGACGCTGGCGGAGGTCGACGGTGCTCAGGCCTGGCGAATTTGCAGGGGCGACTTCACGACGCTGAACCCAAGCGTCTTGAAGATTTGCAACGCGCTCGGGATCGAGCCCGAAGCGGAAGGCTTGGTAGTGCCGGCCGCAAAGACGACGAGCGTCGAGGCCAAGCTCGCTGCGGAGGTCCTAGCTGCCTGGGACCGAACAGAGGAGGGGGCGAGGCTCTTAACGCGGGTACTTCGCGCCTTTCACAAGGCCTGACGAACCTGAATTCGAGCGTTTCGTCGTCATGGAGTCCGGAATCCTGTCAAACCATTGATTATGAATGCCAATCTTCGCGGCATACGTGCCGGTGTATGCCAGGGCGGGCAGCTTTCATATGCCAGCGAGAATCCATTTTTTCCGAATTTCAGAATAATATCAACGATTTCCGATAAATTGAAAATCCGCGTGTCGGTGGTTCGAATCCGCCCCCAGGCACCACGCCCCGCAGAAAATCAAAGACTTACGAAATTTTCGGGGCGCCGCGGGGCGCCTTTTTGCTTCTAATCCTCGAAGCCATAAAATCGAAGAAAGTTGATGATTTTCAATTGGATGAGAGTAATCTCGGATTGGAAAACAGCTTGGCCCCAAACCGACCTAGAGTTGCCGGTCCCGCCACGGGAAATGGAGCTGGAGGAGTACTAAGTAACTGTATTGTTGATGAACAATATGCCGCCGTGGAGAGGCGGATTGGCTTTGCGAGACAACCGGACAACCCGTCCGTGCGTATGGGTTGAGTCCGAAATCCACTGATCCAGCATTTTCAATGGGTTAGGCGGGCGGCGGCTGGCGCTGTGCGAGCGTTCCCTCTACGGGGGTATCAGGCAATTTCGCATTCTTAGCCGGGCAGAATGATCGCTTCGCGCGTCTCGGCGCGTTGGCGGAGCGCTACTTCTTTGATGACGCGCCGGCCGCCCTCATAAAAGCTGCGTCAGCTGGGCGAGTTCTTGGCCAAGCCCGCGCTTCGCTTTGGACGGCCGCCGCGCTTGCCATTTTCCCGAGAGGCGAGGGCACGGGCTTCGCGCCGGGTCCAGTCCATTGGGCCGAGAAAACCTTCAAGCAGACGCGACACGGTGAAATCCGCGTCCAATCGCGGGAAGTGCAGCGTGCTGCCAACACCCTCGACCGTGACGCCGACGAGATCCTCGGCGGCGGCTGCCGCCAGCCCGGGGGCGAGGCGAGGGTCGAACGCAAATTCGATCCCCGTGCTCAATCCCACCACGACCCGCGCTGTGCGGCGATCAAATCGCGCTTTAACCGCACGAGGCGTCGCGTGAGTGAACCGGCCACGGACGCCGGCAGCTTTGAAGGCCGTCTCATCGACCAGCTTGAACTCAGCCATGGATCTCATCCCAAGTCTTGCAGCAGTCGGCAAGGTTGTCGGCGATCTCGCCGCCCAGTTCGTTCAGCCGCGCCAAGGTCCAGTCACCGACATAATCCCAGAGCTCCACTGGCCCCTCTGGGCAGTTGAGCTTGAATCGAGCCTCGCAACCTTTGCCGAACGCGTGGACGTGCGGTGGTGGATGATCGTTGGAATTGACCGCCACGCGATAGCGCCGCCGGCTCTGGAACACCGTCGCCATGGCGCACTATCTCATAAAACCTAGACCTGATCTAGGTTTTGTGACGACAGGCTGCCTAGGGGAAGCTCCGGTGCTGCTCATGAAGCTGCGACTTTAGGAGGCTTCAAATGCGACGAGACCGGGTTCGAAGCTGCCGCGAGGCGAGCAAAGGTTCCGACTGTCGGCAATATCCTCTCGCACAAACACGCCGCTGTTGTTCACGATCAGCGATCTGCCGACGACGGTGGGGTCGGCGAAGAATTCTCGGCCATGCAGGACCGAATAGGAATGTCCGCAGTTCGGACAGGCTTTTGTATAACCCTCCGTTGAAAGAAGCGGTGGTGGGTGACGTTCCCGGACGGTGGACCATCCATCAAGGACGTCTCCGTATCGTCGGAGGACGCCCAGTCCGATCCGTTCTCCGTCTATCAAGTCGCGAACCTGGTCGAGCCAACTGTTCGCGAGAATCCGGAGGCCATAGTCGCACGTCCAATTGATCTCGTCCGTGGCATTCGGAGGCTCAGATACGTCGATGTCGATCCGCCCAAGCCCTCCGCGGACATGGAGGCCGCCGTTCGGAGCTCGGCAAACCCATTCGGGCAAGGGGATGATGTGTCGGCCAAATGTTGTTGACGGATAAGCGCGTGGATCCAGCCGAACGCAATCAGCCGTTTCCGGGGTGAACCAGAGCCAGCGATCTTCATGCCGATCCGAGATGCCCAATTCGACCGTCGCTACTGCTGGGGAGGAGGCTGAGGAGGTTTATGTCGCGACAACTCCCCGTCCAGATATTTCGAAATTTTGGTGCCATTCTTCTTATCAAAGTCTCGCGTCACTCTCTGCAGAGTCTCGATGGCTCGATTTTCCGCATCCGGGTTCTCCTTGAAAAAGGCGGTCCAATCCTCCGTGCCACCGCCTCTTCCACCAACGCGGGGAAAGCCGGCCTCTCTCAGCGCGGCGCCCAGGTCTGCATGGAACATCTGGTGAATGCTTTGGTGCAAGCGCGCCAACTGCTGGTCGGCGGCTCCACCCATGAACCTCGGCAAGGGGTGATGACCGTGGACGATGCCTCGGACAACTGCCGGCCCAATCTTGTAGCGGAGGCCAGCCAAGATCGCGCTACCGAGCTCACCAGCCCCCGTAAAATCGGCCACCCCCATGCCGATATTGGCAAGATCGTTCGCGACGCCGCCCCAGTTGACGTTGTGCGACCATGTACCGAAGTCGAATGGTCCGGTGGTGTGCCAGCCAGGGATCGGCTGCAGCTTCCCGTCAGGGTCGGGCTGAAAGACATCAACCTTCGATGGATCCGGCTGTGCTGAGCCGGTCGATGAAGCTCCGGTTGCAGGTGCAGAAGCGCCTATGAACGTCGGCTTGGTCGGGTTGGGGTGTGTGAGCGAAGGAACTGGAGTTTGGCCCGAACCCGTCGTCGCCGTGGGATCAAATTGCGACGATGCGGGGTCGATTTGATTTAAGGGGACGGGCTGCCGACCTTCCGAACCGGGCGTCCAGGGCATGGGCATCGGGACGGGCGGTGGCCAGGAAACACCGATCGCAAACGGTGGCTCAGAAAGTGGGATAGGATGTGGGAAATCTTCGGCGCCGACCGGATTGATCGAGGAGCCGTCAACGGCTCCTAGTCCATTCGAAGAAGGGGATTGAAGGGAGGGCGGCTGGGCCCCCCCCCATTGGTCGCTGATATCCTGATCCGCGGCAGCGTCCCGTTCGGCGCCATCGCTGTCGTCGGTGTCGTCAGGAATCCCGAAGAAGTCCCGATAGCGCTGCGCCTGAGTGGCTTGCTGTTGCAGTGCGATTTCCTGAGGTGACCGTCGATACCAACGGTCGAGTTCGTCACCCTCCAGATCGGAAGGGTCCAAGGAGTAGGGCATCGGCTGTCCTTCAGGCACAGCGAGGCGCGCGCCGTTCCAAAAGAACGGAGGCGAGCATCGGGATTGGAGGAAAAGCGCGGAGACGGCTCAGTCCCCGTGGGGGAATAGGCGCATCTCACAGCGATAGGTTTATTCTCGCATAAATGCGCGCGCTCGTCAAGAACAAAAGGTGAACATTCTGATGCCGACTGGATAGAGATGAAGAGCGGAGACCCGCGCACTCGATGACGCGATTGCTGAAATAAGGGGCAGGCGATTTTCCAATCGGAGGTTGGCTCTGCGCGGTGTCAGGCGCTGTTTTCCGTTAGCTTTGCGACCAACGCTTGATTTTGTAGGCGGAAGCTGGCGATTGAAAATCCGCGTGTCGGTGGTTCGAATCCGCCCCCAGGCGCCACTTCTTCGCATCGCGGCGCCGGCGCAGGTTTCGCCGCAGCCCATGCGTCCGCCATCGGGGCGCCGGCCGGGTCCAGGCGAAACTGACTAGATCCCGCTCAGCGGCTGCCAATTAACCTGGAGCGGCGTGCAGATTACATTTGTGAAATACATACCGCACTGCAACATTAATTTCCCGTAACGGTAGAAATTGCGCGCCGCCCCCTTGGGCAAAGAATTGTGCAGTGCAGTGCGTCATGGGATGCCATGGAACTTTCGCAAGACCCCGTTATCGTCTGCCCCCTTGACGCCTCATTAAGGGGTTGCCAAAGGACCCGAGCCGCAAGTCTAAGATAGCGGTGAGACCTCGGAGGCCCCTCGGGGCGGAAGAGTTCGCCTCGCGCCTTCAAACGTTGCCCCTTCACTCGTGTTGGGACCACGCTTTACGGGTCGCGGCGCAGCGACAGCGGCCTGACGACAAGGACCGGGCAATCGGTTCACGACGTCGGGATTGTTTCAACTAGGGTGGAGACGCTCTCGCGCGACGACCCTTTGGCCACTCGTGCTAGACCAACCAGGAACTGGCGACAGATGTTCGACAACAAACTGAAGACCCCTTTCATTGCTCTCGTCGGCGCTGTTGCGCTTATGGCGAGCGCACCGGCGTTTGCGCAGAACGCCGCCCCCGCCGCTCCGGCTCCGGCCGCCGCGGCTCCTGCTGCGGATGCCGCCGCTCCGGCCGCCGCCCCCGCCGCTGACGCGCCGGCCGGCGCCGACGCGAGCCTGCCCCCGCAAATGAAACATGCGGGCAAGATGGGCATCGGCACCATGTTCATGGACGCCAAGCCCGTCGTGAAGGTGGTGATGCTGGGCCTGCTGCTGGCCTCGGTGTTCTCTTGGACCCTGCTCATCACCAAGCTCCTCGAGTTCCGCGCCCTGAACCGCGTTTCGGACAGCTTCCTCGAAGCCTTCCGCGGCGCGAAGTCGATCAACGACATGGGCCGCATCGCCGTCGCCGAAGAATTCGACGGCAACCCGCTGGCTGACATGGCCGCCGCGGCCGCCCAGGAGATCGAGCTCAGCCGCCAGGCCGGGCTGCACGTCGCCGGGGAACACCGCGAAACGACCCTCAGCCGCGCCGAGCATGCGGTGGCCGCCGTTCAGGCCTCGCTGACCCGGCGTCTCTCCAGCGGCATGCAGTTCCTGGCCTCGGTCGGCTCGAACGGTCCGTTCATCGGCCTGTTCGGCACCGTGTACGGGATCATGGACTCGTTCATCGGGATCGCGAACACCAACACCACCAACCTCGCGGTCGTGGCGCCCGGCATCGCCGAAGCCCTGCTCGCCACGGGCCTCGGTCTGTTCGCCGCCATTCCGTCGGTTATCTTCTACAACTACTTCCAGACGCGTATCTCCGCCTACGGCGCGCGTACGGAAGGCTTTGTGGCTGAACTGATGAACGCGATCTCCCGGCAGCTCGACAAAGGAGCCTAAGCCAGATGGGAGCCAAACTCGGGGGCTCAGGCGGCGGCAAGTACGAGGAAGAAGCCAACAGCAGCATCAACGTCACGCCGTTCGTGGACGTCATGCTGGTCCTGCTGATTATCTTCATGGTGGCGGCCCCTCTGGCGGCCGTCACGGTGAAGGTGGAACTTCCTCCCGCCGTTGCAAAGCCGGGCACCAACCCGCCCAAGCCGGTCTATATCTCGATCCAGCCCAACGGCCGGATCTTCATCCAGGACTTTCCGACGGACCTCTCCTCGCTTGGCGATGACCTCCGGAAACAGGTAGGCGCAAAGCGCGATCCGACCCACGAGCGGATTTTCATCCGCGGGGACAAGAACGTGATGTACGGCGACTTCATGGGCGTGATGAACATGTTGCAGGACAACGGGTTCTACAGCGTGGCCCTGGTCGGCGAAGACAATAACAAGTGAGGCGCTGACGCATGGCTGAAACATCACCGCCCGGCGCCGCTCCTAGCCACCTGACCGGCAGTCACAACCCGTTCGACGATCCGCGGCCGAGACGCCAGAAGGGCTTCTGGATCGCCATCGTCATCGCGATCGTCGTGCACGCCGCGCTTGCCCTCTATCTCTGGAAGAGCAAGTTCGAGCCGAACTTCAAGGAGTACTCCGACGACGTGACGGATGTGGCGCTGATCAAGCCGGTGCCGCCTCCGCCCCCGCCGCCGCCGCCGCCTCCGCCGCCGAACACGCCGCCGCCGCCGCCGCCCAAGCTGCAGCCCAGGCCGCCGGTCGCCACGCCCGACGTTCCGTCGATCCCGCCCCTGCCGGTTCCCCCGGTCGAGCGGCACATCGAGGAACCGAAGCCGCCGGCTCCGCCGCCCCCTGAAGCGCCGCGTCCGTCGGTGATCACCAACCCCGACTGGATCCGCAAGCCGGGCCCGGAAGAGTACTCCAAGTACTATCCGGATCGTGCGACCCGGATGGGGGTGAGCGGTCACACGACCTTGAGCTGCGTCGTCAATGCGCGTGGCACGCTCGATAACTGCCAGGTGACCGAGGAGACTCCTGCCGACCAGGGCTTCGCGGACTCCGCGCTGAAATTGAGCAAGCTGTTCAAGATGAAGCCGGCGACCAAGGATGGCGCGCCCGTCGAGGGCCAGCACATCAACATCCCGATCAAGTGGAACCTGCCTAAGGACGGCTAGGGCTCCGCTCACCGACTGGATCAGGCCCCGTGGCGCGAGCCGCGGGGCCTTTTCTTTTGCCCGGCGGCTCCCCTTCACAGGACGGGGGCGGGGACCCATGCTGCGGCGGCGCCGGCGCACGGCGCATCCAACCTGGAGCCAGGGTGAGCTCGTCCCAAGATCCGCCGAGCCAGGAGGCCGCGCCGCCGGGGCCCGATCCCCGGGGGGATCGACGGTTCATGGCCGTCGCGACGGCGGTCCTGGCGGTGATCCTCCTCGTCAACGCCTTGAACGTCGTCCACGAGCGCCAGCGTGCGGGCCTGGCGACGCCCTTCTGGCAACCGGCCCTCTGGGAGGTTTCGAGCGGCGTCGTCTTCGTCTCCCTGGCCCCGCTCATGCTGTGGCTGACCCGGCGGGCCTGGCCGCTGGCGCGCCCGCGGCTGCCGCGCCTGGCGATCCACCTGGCCGCCGCGGTCGGCGTGTCCCTGGTCCATGTGGTGGCCATCGGCATCATGCGGTGGGGCGTCTATGCCTTGGTGGGCGACCACTACGACCCCTGGTCGCCGCTGACGGACTGGCCCTACGAGCTTCGCAAGGACCTCGTGGTCTATGCGGCGGTCGTGGCGATCTACGTCGCCTGGCGGCGGCTGCGAGCCGGCCCGCCGGCGGCCGCAGGCCAACCGCCCGACGTGCTGGAGGTCCGCGACGGGGCCCGCCGCCACTTCGTGCCCCTGATCGACGTGGTCTGGGTCGAGGCGGCCGGCAACTATGTGGAGTTGCACCGGGGCGGGACGGGCCTGCTGCACCGCGCCTCGCTGTCGGAGATGCAGCGCCGGTTGCAGGGCGCGGGCTTCGTGCGCATCCACCGTTCGCGGCTGGTGCGGCGCGAGGCCGTGGCGGCGGTGGAGTCCAAACCCACCGGGGACTTCGTGGTCCGCCTGCGCGACGGCCGCGAACTGGCCGGCAGCCGCCGCTACCGCCGCCCGCTGCTCGCCGATTGAATCCGAATAGGCCTCGCGGCGACTGCGCCGCTTGATCGCGAGCCGCCACGCGACTAGAAACCCCCCTCGCGATGGGCCGGCTTAGCTCAGTTGGTTAGAGCGCTAGATTGTGGATCTAGAGGTCCTCGGTTCGAGCCCGAGAGCTGGTACCATCGCCGACGTCGCCCCTCATCGCACCCCGGCCGTCGCCTGCGACGGCGGAATTCGCCCGCCGCGGCATGGCTCGCGCCGCGCGCCATGCTAAACCTCAACGCGAATCCGGCCCGCGCGGCCATGCCTTGAGGAGAGCTGTCCGGTGAAGCGCCTGCCTTGGATCGGACTTGCCGCCCTGACGGTCTTGATGACCGCCTGCCATCGGCCGGCGGTCAAGGACCAGTCGGCCGCCGCCCCCGTCCCGGTGGGCCCGGAACGGGCCGGGCCGGTGCGTTGGAACGCCGCCGCCGGCGGGTTCGAGCTGGGCGGCAAGCCGCTGAAGACCGTCAAGCTCTGGACCTTCGACGGCTCGACCGAGGGCTTCACCACGGTCGGAAGCCGCATCTCGCCCGCGCCGGGCCAGGGCATAGCGGTCGCCATGGCCGACCCGACCCTGCGCTCGCCCAAGGGCCTGAACGTGCCCGGCGGCCAGTACCCCCTCGTCCTGGTGCGGCTGACCCGCACGGCGCCGGCCTCGGCCTGGGACGGGGCGCTCTACTACTCGACGGCCGCGCACGGCGAGGCGATCAGCTATCTTGGCAAGCCGCTCTCCGGCGCCGACCCCAAGGTGGGCGAGACCACCACCCTGGTCTACGACATGAGCCACCAGGCCCTCGGCGGCCCCGACTGGCTGCAGTCGACGATCGAGCAAATCCGCTTCGACCTGGAGGACAGGCCGGGCGGCGGCTTCCTGATCCGCCAGATCGCGGTCGCCGAGAATCCGGACCCCGCGGCCCTGGCGTCGGCGCCCGCCGCCGCGGCCGCGCCGCCCGCGCCGGCCCCCAAGTCCTGACGTCCTGAGCGCGTAGGGGGGCCTCGGGGCGTGGTCTTCAGCTCGGTCATCTTCATCTTCTATTTTTTGCCGGTCTTCCTGCTCGGCTACTACGTCTCCGGCTGGCGGGCCGGCGCGCTGCTGGTCGGCAGCGCGGCCTTCTACGTCTGGGGCGAGGGGGCCTATGTCTTCCTGCTCCTGGGCCTGATCGGCCTGAACTACGCCGGCTCGCTCTGGCTCGACGCGACCAGAGACCGACGGCGGCGGGTGGCTATCCTGACGGCGCTGGTGGTCGCCGACTTCGCCGTGCTCGGCTTCTTCAAGTATTCCGAATTCCTGGCCCACAACCTGAACCACCTCTTTCCCGGCGGCTTCCTGCCCGAGGTCCGCCAGAAGCTGCCGCTCGGCATCTCCTTCTTCACCTTCCAACTGGTCAGCTACGTCGTCGACGTGCAGCGCGGCGCGGTGAAGGTGGAGCGCGATCCCCTTCGTTTCGCCGCCTACATCCTGATGTTCCCCCACCTGATCGCGGGGCCCATCGTCCGCTACGCCGACATCCGCGACGAGATGCACGCCGACCGGCGCAAGACCGCCCACGTCGGCCTGGGGGTGCAGTATTTCATCGTGGGCCTGTGCCAGAAGGCGCTGATCGCCAACACCGTGGCTCCGCTCGCCGACCATGCCTTCGCCGCCGAGCTGACGCGGCTGGACGCCACCACCGCCTGGCTAGGCGTCTGGGCCTACACCCTGCAGATCTATTTCGACTTCTGCGGCTATTCGAACATGGCGATCGGCCTGGCGTTCCTGCTGGGCTTCACCTTCCCCAAGAACTTCGACTACCCCTACATCGCCCAGTCGATCACTGACTTCTGGCGGCGCTGGCACATGAGCCTGTCGTCCTGGTTCCGGGACTACGTCTACATCCCGCTGGGCGGCAACCGGAACGGCCTGGCGCAGACGGTGCGGAATCTGCTGATCGTCTTCTTCCTGACCGGGCTGTGGCACGGGGCGGCCTGGCGGTTCATCGTCTGGGGCCTCTATCACGGGGCCTTCCTGATGCTGGAGCGGTTCGGCTTCGGCCGGGTGCTCGACCGTGCGCCGCGGGTCCTGCGCCACCTCTATGCCGTGCTGGTGGTGATGGTGGGCTGGGTGTTCTTCCGCGCCGACGACCTGCCCCAGGCGCTGGCCTATCTGGGCCAGATGGCCCAGCCGGGGCGGTTCCTGGCGCCGGACGCCGGGCTGTCGATCCTGCTGAACGCCCAGACGCTCGCGGCTCTGGTCGCGGGCACGCTGTTCGCCGCGCCCCTCCTGCCGGCGCTGATGGCGCGACTGCGCACGCCCCGCGCCGAGCCGCCGCGCCCGGACCTGCCCGGGCGCCTTGAGACCCGCAGCGTGCACGCCCTGCCGATCCCGCTGCTGGCGGCGGGCTTCGTGCTGTCGGTCGCCATTCTGGTCGGCTCGACCCTCAACCCCTTCCTCTATTTCAGGTTCTGACCGTGGTCCTCGCCTCGCGCCTCCACTGGAGACTGCTGGTCGGGACCATCCTGGCCCTGATGGCGGGCGCCTGGATCGCGCCGCGGTACATGCGCCCGCCGGGTATCCAGGAGAACCGCGTCCTGGCCGCAGCGCCCGCCTGGCCCAAGGGCTGGCAGGACCTGGACGGCTTCCGCAGGGCCGCCGACGCCTATGTGGCCGACCGCTTCCCGATCCGGCCCTACCTGATCGCGGCGCTGAACCGGCTGCGGATGACGGTCGGCGTCAGCGGGTCGAACCGGGTGATCGTCGGGCGCGACGGCTGGCTGTTCTTCGACAACGACACCCACCTGGGCGCGGTCCGGGCCGATCCGCCGATGATGGGCCCCGAGGTCAGGTCCTGGCTGCTGACCTACGCCGGCCGCACCGAATATATGCAGGCCCGCCACATCCCCTACCTCACCGTCGTCGGCCCGGCGAAGGAGGCGCTCTACCCACAGTTCGGCCCCGCCTGGTACTCAGGCCCGAGTCCGAACCGGGCCACGGTGACGCTGCCGAAGCTGGCGCATCAGGCGGGCCTTGCCGAGATCCTCTACCTCTATCCGGCGGTCGCCGAGGCCACCCGGCGCGGCCCGGCGACCTACAGCCGCCACGACACCCATTGGAACGCCTACGGGGCCTACGCCGGCTACGCGGCCCTTGTCGGCCGCCTGCACGAGATGGGGCTGACCGACGCGCCGCATCCGATGTCGGACTTCCAGGTGACGACCGGCGACTCCGGCGACCGGCCGCGCGACCTGGCCCTGATGCTGGGCGTGGCCAACAGCGTCGACCTCCGGTTCCCGCACATCGAGAACCCGGCGGGCGAGGCCAGGATCCACAAGACCTTCCTGACCGAAAAGACCGCGTGGACCGCGCCGCAGGTCATCGACACCGGCGAGACCGGCAAGCCGGTCCTGATGATGACCAGGGACTCCTTCTCCAACGAGATCCTGCCGCTGCTCTACCCGCACTTCAGCCGCATCATCCTGGCCCACAACGACGACGGCTTCTGGCGTCCGGATCTGGTGGAGCGGTTCAAGCCCGACATCCTGGTCGCCGAGATCGTCGAGCACGGCCTGCGGGTCTCGATGGGCGACGGGCCTGCGCCGTCCGCCGAAGCCACCGCGCGGATCGATCGCATGCTGGGCAGCGCGCCGCGCCCGAAGCCCGCGCCCTCCGCCCCGGTCGTCCCGACCATGGCGCCGCCGGACGCCCGCACGACCGCCACGCTCGCCGGCGCGGCGCTCACCGGCAACTGCAACGTGGAGATCGTGAAGCTGACGCCGGGGATCGGCGGCGAGGCGACCTTCATGGCCTCCGGCTGGATGTCGGAGCTCGGTCGTCAGGTCACCTCGCCGCGGGGAATGCTGGCGCTGAAGGGGCCGGGCGGCGTCTTCGTGGGCGGGCTCGACATGAACAAGGCGCGGCCTGACGTCGCGGCCTATTTCAAGAACCCCACCGGCCAGGAGAGCGGGTTCGTCGAGAGCTTCTACATCTCCAAGCTGCCGCCGGGGGTCTATACGCCCTGGGCCTACCGCCGCGCCGGCGGCGGCTGGATCGGTTGCGAGGGCAAGACGACGGTGACGGCGCCCTGAGCGGCGCGCGGCGCCCGCTGGCGGGCATTAGAAAAATCTTCCCCGGTTCCAGCTTTCCGCCCATCGACAAGGGGTGATCTTGCCGGGTAAATGCCCGCGAACACGACCAGCCTCTCAACAATGTGAGGTTCGGCCGCGTTTTGGCGTGCGTATCTGGCGCGGGTTTTAAGAGGACGAGATGGGGTTTCCCCCGAAGCAAGGACTGTACGATCCGGCGAACGAGCATGACTCGTGCGGCGTGGGCTTTGTGGCCAACATCAAGGGCCGCAAATCGCACGAGGTGATCCAGTGCGGCCTGCAGATCCTCGTGAACCTCGACCACCGCGGGGCGGTGGGCGCCGATCCGCTGGTCGGCGACGGCGCCGGCTGCCTGATCCAGATTCCGCATGGCCTGTTGGCCGACTGGGCGAAGGACGAGGGCGTCGTGCTGCCCGCGGCCGGCGAATACGCCGTGGCCATGTGCTTCCTGCCGCGCGACGAGCTCGCCCGCGAGATGGCCATGGCCCAGCTCGAGCACTTCCTCACCGTCGAGAAGCAGCCGCTGATCGGCTGGCGCGACGTGCCCGTGGACACCACCGGCCTCGGCGAGGCCGTGCTGGCCCAGATGCCGGTCATCCGCCAGGCGATCATCGGCCGCGGCCCCAACATCCGCGACCAGGACGCCCATGAGCGCAAGCTGCTGGCCGTGCGCAAGCAGACTCAGAACCCGTTGCGCGAACTGGCCGCCAAGAAGAACCTGCCGGGCCTGACCGAGCTCTACATCCCGTCGCTGTCGACGCGCACGGTGGTCTACAAGGGCCTGCTGCTCGCCCACCAGGTCGGGACTTTCTACAAGGACCTGACCGACCCGCGCGCGGAGTCGGCCCTGGCCCTCGTCCACCAGCGGTTCTCCACCAACACCTTCCCCTCGTGGCGCCTGGCGCACCCCTACCGGTTCATCGCCCACAACGGCGAGATCAACACGGTGCGCGGCAACGTGAACTGGATGAACGCGCGCCGGCGCACGCTGGAGAGCGACCTGCTGGGGCCGGACCTCAACAAGATGTGGCCGCTGATCCCGCACGGCCAGTCGGACACCGCCTGCCTCGACAACGCGCTCGAGCTGCTGGTGGCCGGCGGCTATCCCCTGGCCCAGGCGGTGATGATGCTGATGCCCGAGGCCTGGGCCGGCAACCCGTTGATGGACGCCAAGCGCCGGGCTTTCTATGAGTACCACGCCGCCCTGATGGAGCCCTGGGACGGCCCCGCCGCCGTGGCCTTCACCGACGGCCGCCAGATCGGCGCGACCCTGGACCGCAACGGCCTGCGCCCCGCGCGCTTCATCATCACCGACCAGGACCATGTGATCATGGCCTCCGAGGTGGGCGTGCTCGACGTCCCCGAAGAGCGGATCGTGCGCAAGTGGCGCCTGCAGCCCGGCAAGATGCTGCTCATCGACATGGAAGAGGGCCGCATCATCGAGGACGAGGAGATCAAGCGCTCCCTGTCCGAGGCCGCGCCCTACGAGGAGTGGCTGGCCGAGACGCAGTTCAAGCTCGAGGACCTCAGCCTGGCCGCCGAGCCGGAGACGCCGCTTTCCAACGACCCGGCGACCCTGCTCGATCGCCAGCAGGCCTTTGGCTACACCCAGGAGGACCTGCAGTTCTTCCTGGAGCCCATGGCCAGGACCGGTGACGACCCGCTGGGCTCGATGGGTTTCGACACCCCGATCGCCGTGCTCTCGCGCCGGCCGAAGCTGCTCTACGAGTACTTCAAGCAGAACTTCGCCCAGGTCACCAACCCGCCCATCGACCCGATCCGCGAGGAGCTGGTGATGAGCCTGGTCTCGATGATCGGGCCGCGCCCCAACCTGCTCGGCCGCCAGGCCGGGACGCACAAGCGCCTGGAGGTGGCCCAGCCGATCCTCACCGACGAGGACCTGGCCAAGATCCGTGCGATCAACGAGCTGCTGGACGGCGCCTTCCGCACCGCCACGCTCGATACCACCTGGCCGGCCACGGAGGGCGCCAACGGCCTGGAGGGCGCGCTGCAACGCCTCTGCCGCGAGGCCACCGACGCGGTGCTGGCCGACATGAACATCCTGATCCTCTCGGATCGGGCGACGGGGCCGGACCGGGTGCCGATCCCGGCGGCGCTCGCCACAGCAGCGGTGCACCACCACCTGATCCGCCAGGGCCTGCGCATGCAGACCGGCCTGGTCATCGAGACCGGCGAGGCCCGGGAGGTGCACCATTTCTGCGTGCTCGCCGGCTATGGCGCGGAGGCGGTGAACCCCTACCTGGCGTTCCAGACCCTGGAGGCCCTGCGCACCGAGAACGGCCTGTCCCAGACCGCCTACGAGGTCCGCAAGAACTACATCAAGGCCATCGGCAAGGGCGTGCTGAAGGTGATGTCCAAGATGGGCATCTCCACCTACCAGTCCTACTGCGGGGCCCAGATCTTCGACGCGGTCGGCCTGTCGACGGCGCTGATCGAGAAGTATTTCACCGGCACCGCCTCCACCATCGAGGGCGTGGGCCTGGCGGAGATCGCCGGCGAGGCCGTGCGCCGCCACCGCGACGCCTATGGCGACAACCCGATCTACGCCTCCATGCTCGACGTCGGCGGCCAGTACGCCTGGCGCCTGCGCGGCGAGAGCCACGCCTGGACGCCGGAGACCATCGGCAACCTGCAGCACGCCGTGCGCGGCAACCTGCCGGACGCCTACAAGACCTTCGCCCAGAGCATCAATGAGCAGTCCGAGCGCCTGCTGACCCTGCGCGGCCTGATGCGGCTGAAGCCGGGCGAGGGCGGGCCGATCCCGATCGAGGACGTCGAGCCGGCGTCCGAGATCGTCAAGCGCTTCTCCACCGGCGCCATGAGCTTCGGCTCGATCAGCCGCGAGGCGCACACCACGCTGGCCATCGCCATGAACCGCATCGGCGGCCGCTCGAACACGGGCGAGGGCGGCGAGGAGAGCGACCGCTACAAGGCCCTGCCGAACGGCGATTCCATGCGCTCGGCCATCAAGCAGGTGGCTTCGGGCCGCTTCGGCGTCACCGCCGAGTACCTGGTCAACGCCGACGACATCCAGATCAAGATGGCCCAGGGCGCCAAGCCCGGGGAGGGCGGCCAACTGCCCGGCCACAAGGTCGACAAGAACATCGCCCGGGTGCGCCATTCGACGCCGGGCGTCGGCCTGATCAGCCCGCCGCCGCACCACGACATCTATTCGATCGAGGACCTGGCGCAGCTCATCCATGACCTGAAGAACGTCAACCAACAGGCCAGGATTTCAGTGAAACTGGTCTCCGAGGTCGGCGTGGGAACGGTGGCGGCCGGGGTCGCCAAGGCGCGCGCCGACCACGTGACCATCTCGGGCTTCGAGGGCGGCACGGGCGCCTCGCCGCTCACCTCCCTGACTCATGCGGGCTCGCCCTGGGAGATCGGCCTGGCCGAGACCCAGCAGACCCTGCTGCTGAACGGCCTGCGCACCCGAATCGCCGTCCAGGTCGACGGCGGCCTGCGCACCGGCCGCGACGTGGCGATCGGCGCACTGCTGGGCGCCGACGAGTTCGGCTTCGCCACCGCGCCGCTGATCGCCGCCGGCTGCATCATGATGCGCAAGTGCCACCTCAACACCTGCCCGGTGGGCGTGGCGACCCAGGACCCGGTGCTACGCGCCCGCTTCACCGGCCAGCCCGAGCACGTGATCAACTACTTCTTCTTCGTCGCCGAAGAGCTGCGCGAGATCATGGCCCAGATGGGCTTTGCGACGGTCAACGAAATGATCGGCCGCGTCGACCGCATCGACCTGGCCCCGGCCGTCGAGCACTGGAAGGCGGCGGGCGTCGACCTCTCGCGCATCCTCTACGCCGCGCCTGCGGAAGCCGCCAAGGGCCTGTGGAACCAGGACCGCCAGGACCACGGGCTCGGCAAGGCGCTCGACAATGTGCTGATCGCCGACGCCAAGACGGCCCTGGAGACCGGCAAGCCCATGCGCGGCGAGTTCGCGGTGCGCAACGTCAACCGCACGGTGGGCGCCATGCTCTCCGGCGAGGTGGCCCGGCGCTACGGCCACGCCGGCCTGCCCGACGACACCATCTCGCTCACCTTCCGCGGCAACGCCGGCCAGAGCTTCGGCGCCTTCGCCGCGCGCGGAGTTTCGCTGGAGCTGATCGGCGACGCCAACGACTATGTCGGCAAGGGCCTCTCCGGCGGCCGCGTCGTCGTGCGCCAGCCGCCCGAGGCGCGGCGCGAGCCCACCCGCAACATCATCGTCGGCAACACGGTCCTCTACGGCGCCATCGCCGGCGAGGCCTATTTCGAGGGCGTGGCGGGCGAGCGCTTCGCCGTGCGTAATTCCGGCGCCGTGGCGGTGGTCGAAGGCCTGGGCGACCACGGCTGCGAGTATATGACCGGCGGCGTGGTCGTGGTGCTGGGCGACACCGGCCGCAACTTCGCCGCGGGGATGAGCGGCGGCGTGGCCTATGTCTACGACCCGGCCGGCCGCTTCGACGTGCTCTGCAACAAGGCCATGGTCGAGCTCGAGCCCGTGACCGCGACGATCGGCGGCGACGACCGCGGCCGGCCCAGCCAGCGGCCGGTCTCGGTCGAGGACAACGGCATGGGCGACATGCTGGCCTTCGACGCCGAGCGGCTGCGGATCCTGATCGAGCGTCACCACCTGCACACCCGCAGCGCGCGCGCCGCCGAGATCCTGGCCAACTGGGACAAGGCGCTGGCCTCCTTCGTCAAGGTGATGCCGACCGACTACCGCAAGGCCCTCAAGGACCTCGCCGCCGAACGCACGACGGCGCCCGCCGTCGCCGCGGAATAATCGTTCAAGTTCCGGAGATTACCCCGATGGGCAAGCCCACCGGCTTCCTTGAGATCGAGCGCCGCGACCGCACCTACGACAAGGTGTCGGAGCGCCTGAAAACCTGGAAGGAATTCGTCCAGCCGCTGCCGCCGACCGAGGTCGCGCGGCAGGCTTCGCGCTGCATGGATTGCGGGATTCCGTTCTGCCACCAGGGCTGCCCGGTCAACAACCAGATCCCCGACTTCAACAACCTGGTCTACCGCGACCAGTGGAAGGCGGCGCTGGAGAACCTGCAGTCGACCAACAACTTCCCGGAGTTCACCGGCCGCGTCTGCCCCGCGCCCTGCGAGGCCTCCTGCACGCTGAACATTCCGGAGACCCCGGTGACCATCAAGACGATCGAATGCGAGATCGTCGACCGCGGCTGGGAAGAAGGCTGGATCACCCCGCAGATGTCGCCGCGCGGCACCGGAAAGCGGGTGGCGGTGGTGGGTTCGGGCCCCGCGGGCCTGGCCTGCGCCCAGCAACTGGCCCGCGCCGGCCATGCGCCCACGGTCTTCGAGAAGTCCGACCGCATCGGCGGCCTGCTCCGCTACGGCATCCCCGACTTCAAGATGGAAAAGCACCTCATCGACCGGCGTGTGCGCCAGATGGAGGCCGAGGGCGTGATCTTCCGCGCCGGCTTCGAGGTCGGGGTGACAGTCTCGGTCCAGCGCCTGCTGGACGACTACGACGTGCTGGTGATGGCCGGCGGCGCCGAGGCCGGGCGCGACCTGGAGGTCCCGGGCCGCGAACTCCACGGCATCCACTTCGCCATGGAGTTCCTCACCCAGCAGAACAAGCGCAACGCCGGCGACACCGAGGTGATCGCCGCGCCGAACGGCTCGATCTCGGCCGCCGGCAAGCATGTGGTGGTGATCGGCGGCGGCGACACCGGCAGCGACTGCATCGGCACCTCCAACCGCCACGGCGCGGCCTCGGTCACCCAGCTCGAGATCATGCCCCAGCCGCCGGCGCAGGAGAACAAGCTGCTCACCTGGCCGGACTGGCCGCTGAAGCTGCGCACCTCGTCCTCCCAGGAAGAGGGCTGCGAGCGCGACTTCGCCGTGGCCACCAAGCGCGCCATCGGCCAGGACGGCCGGGTCACGGCGCTCGAGTGCGTGCGGCTCGAATGGGTCGCCGGCGACGACGGCCGGATGCGCATGGCCGAAGTGGCCGGCTCGGAGTTCATGCTGCAGGCCGACCTCGTGCTCCTGGCCATGGGCTTCACCGGTCCGCGGGTGGCGGGCCTGGTCGAAAACGCCGGGGTCGAGCTCGATGCGCGCGGGGCGGTCGCGGCGAATGTCGCCAACTACCAGACCAGCGTGCGCAACATCTTCGCCTGCGGCGACATGCGCCGCGGCCAGTCCCTGGTGGTCTGGGCGATCCGCGAGGGCCGCCAGTGCGCCCGCGCCGTCGACGAAGCCCTGATGGGCGCTTCCAAGCTGCCGCGCTAGACCCCCGCACCGTAGGCTGGCAGAAGCCGGACCTGTTGCGAGCGGAGGCCTCGGATGGACGTGCGTTGCGTGGTGAAGTCCGACGACCGGCTGGGCGAGGGCCCGGTCTGGTCGCCGCTCGACGGCCGGCTCTACTGGTTCGACATCAAGGGCCGGCGGCTGGCCTGGTATGCGCCCAAGACCGACGAGCGCGGCGCCTTCGACCTGCCGTTCCGCGCCAGCGCCGCGGCCCCGCGTCGCCAGGGGGGCCTGCTCATGGCCACCGACAAGGGCTTGGTGATCTGCGACCCCGACAAGGCCACCCTGGAGGTCGTCCGCGCCTACGAGTTTCCGCCCGGCTTCCGCACCAACGACGGCAAGATCGACCTGGAAGGGAACTTCTGGTGGTCGACCATGGACGACGACCACGGCCGGCAGCCCGGCGCGGTCTTCCGCACCCGGCCCGACTTCGAGACCGAGCGGATGCTGACCGGCATCCACATCCCCAACACCCTTTCGGTCAGCCCGGACGGCCAGACCCTCTACCTGGCCGACTCCAAGCTGCAGACCATCTTCGCCCACGAGACGGCGAACCTGTCGAACCTGCGGAACTTCGCCCACACGGCGGGCGCGCCGGCCAGCCCCGACGGTTCGGCGGTGGACGCCCAGGGCTGCCTCTGGAACGCCCAGTGGGGCGGCTGGCGGATCGTTCGCTACGCGCCGGACGGTCAGATCGATACGATCGTGCCCATGCCCGTCCAGCAGCCCACCAGTTGCGCCTTCGGCGGCGAGAACCTGACCACGCTCTTCGTCACCAGCGCCTGGGACGAGCTGCCCCTGGGCGCGCGGGCTTCGCAGCCGCTGGCCGGCGGCCTGTTCGCCATCGAGACCGGCGTGAAAGGGCTGGCGCTGCCGCTGTTTGAAGGCTGAGGTAGGGCCATGGCCAGGAAACCGCTGCGCAGCGCCAAGAGCTATGGCAAAAACGACAAGGACGGTTTCATCCACCGGAGCTGGATCAAGGCCACCGGTCTGCCGGACCACGTCTTCGACGGCCGCCCGATCATCGGCATCGCCAACACCTGGTCGGAGCTGGTCACCTGCCAGGTCGGCCTGCGCGACCTCGCCGACTATGTGAAGCGCGGGGTCTGGGAGGCGGGCGGGGTGCCCATCGAGTTCCCGGCCATGTCGCTCCCCGAGACCCAGATGCGGCCGACCGCCATGCTGTTCCGCAACCTGCTGGCCATGGAGGTCGAGGAGTCGATCCGCGCCAACCCCATCGACGGGGTGGTGCTGATGGGCGGCTGCGACAAGACCACGCCGGGCCTGCTGATGGGCGCGGCCAGCGTCGACCTGCCGGCGATCTTCGTTTCCTCGGGTCCGATGCTGAACGGCAAGTTCGAGGGGCGCGACATCGGCTCCGGCACCGACGTCTGGCGCTTCTCGGAAGCCGTCCGCGCGGGCGAGATGAGCCTGGACGAGTTCCTCTCCGCCGAGTCCGGCATGAGCCGCTCGGCCGGCGTCTGCAACACCATGGGCACGGCCTCGACCATGTCCAGCCTGACCGAGGCCCTGGGGATCTCCCTGCCGGGCAACGCCGCCCTGCCGGCGGTGGACAGCCGCCGCAAGGTCCTGGCCCACATGAGCGGCAATCGCATCGTCCAGCTCGTGAAGGACGACGTGAAGCCCTCCGACATCATGACCCGCCAGGCCTTCGAGAACGCCATCCTCATGCACGCCGCCATCGGCGGCTCCACCAATGCGGTGGTGCACCTGCTGGCGCTCGCCGGCCGCCTGGGCGTGCCGCTCACCCTCGATGATTTCGACGAGATCGCCCGCGAGGCGCCGCTGCTGGTCAACCTGATGCCCTCCGGCAAGTACCTGATGGAGGACTTCTGCTACGCTGGCGGCGCAGCCGCGGTGGCGCGGGAGCTGGGCGGCCTCTACCGCCGCGACGCGCTGACGGTCTCCGGCAAGACGCAAGGCGAGATCGCCGACGCAGCCAAGGTCTGGAACCGCGACGTGATCGGCTCGCTGGACGCCCCTGTCGGGCCCTCATCCGGCGTCTGGGTGCTGAAGGGCAACCTCTGTCCCGATGGCGCCATCCTGAAGCCCAGCGCCGCCAGCCCGTCGCTCCTGACGCACCGGGGCAGGGCGGTCGTCTTCGAGACCATCGAGGACTACCAGGCCCGCATCGACGACCCGGACCTCGATGTCGACGAGACCTCGATCCTGGTGCTGAAGGGCTGCGGACCCAAGGGTTATCCGGGCATGCCGGAGGTCGGCAACATGGGTCTGCCGCCCAAGCTGCTGGCCAGGGGCGTCACCGACATGGTCCGCATCTCCGACGCGCGGATGAGCGGCACGGCCTATGGCACGGTGATCCTGCATGTCGCGCCGGAGGCCGAGGCCGGCGGCCCGCTGGCCCTGGTGCGGACCGGCGACGAGATCGCCTTCGACGGCCCGAACCGCACGCTCGACCTCCTGGTGGACGAGGCCGAGCTCGCCCGCCGCCGCGCGGCCTGGGAGGCGGCCCGCCGGCCGTCGCCCTATACCCGCGGCTGGTATCGGCTCTACATCGACACCGTCCAGCAGGCCGACCGCGGCGTCGACCTCGATTTCCTGGTCGGCAAATCCAGCCCCGACGTCAGCCGGGAATCGCACTGACGGACGTGGCGTCTTAACGGGAATTTCGGGGCGAGGCGGGACGATGGGGGCATGAAGGCAGCATCACAGCCCTCCGTGCTGGTCACCGGCGGCGCCGGCTACATCGGCGCCCACACCGCCAAGGCCCTGCATGAGCGGGGCTTCCTGCCCGTCGTCTTCGACGACCTCAGCTCCGGCTCGCGCGAGGCGGTCCGCTGGGGGCCGCTCATCCAGGGCGACCTGCGCGACCGCGCCGCGCTCAGCGAGGCGGTCGCCACCCACCAGCCCGTCGCCGTCATCCACTTCGCCGGCCTGATCGAGGTCGGCCGCTCCACCGTCAGCCCCGACCTCTTCTGGGAGGTCAATGTGGCGGGAACCGTCAACCTCCTGACCGTCATGCGCGAACAGGGCGTCGAGCGGCTGGTGTTCTCCTCCAGCGCCGCCGTCTACGGCCAGGGCGGCCGCGGCCCGCTGGAGACCATCGCCGAGACGGCCGACAAGGCGCCGGCCAGTCCCTATGGCGACACCAAGCTCGCCGCGGAATGGATGATCGCCGCCCAGTGCCGCGCCCATGGCCTGACGGCGGTGGCGCTGCGCTATTTCAACGCCGCCGGCGCAGACCCCTCGGGCCTGATCGGCGAGGCGCACGAGCCGGAGACCCACCTGATCCCGCTCGCCATCGCCGCGGCGCTCGGCGACGGCAAGCCGCTGACGGTGTTCGGCCACGACTTCGATACCCCGGATGGCGCCTGCCTCCGCGACTACGTCCATGTGACGGACCTGGCCGCCGCCCACCTGGCCGCGCTCACCGTCGACCTGCCGGCCGGCGCCTTCGAGGCGGTGAATGTCGGCAGCGGCCGGGGCCATTCGGTGTTGCAGGTGGTCGAGGCGGTGGGCCGCGCGGTCGGCGTCCCCGTGCCGCACGCGATCGGCCCGCGCAGGGCCGGCGATCCGCCGAGCCTGGTGGCCGACCCGCGCCGCGCGCGCGAGCTGCTGGGCTGGGCCGCGCAACATTCCGCGCTGGACGAGATCGTCGCCGACGCCCTGCGCTGGGAGCGTGAGCCCGCCTATGGCGCCGGCCACCGCGACCCGGCCAACCGCCGCAGGTCCCCGACGCCGGTCTAGACCCTCCGCACGCGTTCAATCGTGCGCGCTAACTGATCGCCGATCAGGCTGCGTCGCTTGGTCTCGTCCGGCGCGCGGCCCTTTTCCCGGCGGGCGCCTTGCTTTCGCCGCCGCAATGCTCAAGGTTCGCCCCGGGCGTTGGGGAAAACGATGGGCGAGACGGCGGCGGAGCGGGCGAAGCAACTCGCTCGAAATCTGTTGGAAATCCTAGCCTCTTACGAGGAGGAATTGATGGCGATTGAACGTGAAGAGCCCGGGACGGCACAGCTTCGGCGGGCTGTGGGAATCACTATCGCCGAGGCCTGCTATCTCATCACCGACCAGGGCTTGGCCCAGCCGGATTGGGCGCCGCCGGCGGACGATCCCGCTCGGCGCGCCCGCTAGTCCAGTCAATCCCCCGGAGACACCATGGCCCGCAAGCCCGACGCGCTCGCCGACCCCATCGACATCGCCGTTGGCGCGAGGATCCGGCTGCTGCGCAAGGTCCGGGGCCTGTCGCAGCAGGCGCTCGCCGAGGCGGCCGGCGTCACCTTCCAGCAGATCCAGAAGTACGAGCGCGGCGCGAACCGGGTGAGCGCGTCGATGCTGTCGCGGATCGCCGCCACCCTGCAGGCCCCCGTCGCCGAGATGTTCGGCGACGTCAGCCCGGCCAGCGGCGCCATCGACGACGTGGCGGCCCTGCTGGCCGAGCCCGGCGCGCTGGAGCTGCTGCGCGCCTATTCGATCCTGCCCCGCGGCGCGCCCCGCGCCGCCCTCGTCGAGTTCGTCCGCAGCCTGAAGTCGGTCTAGGGTCGCCCCGGGGTCAGCGGATATCGCCCCTGCCCATCGAGAAGACCGGCTGGAAGCAGCCGAGGATCAGGCGCCTCGCATCGAACGGCGGCTCTCCGGACGTATCCAGGCGCCCGTCCTCGTGCATCTTCGCCTCGGCGGCGTAGAAGCTCTCCCTGTCGGGCCAGATTTGCCAGGAAAAGACGATTTTCTCGCCGTCCTTCGCGGCGACCGCGCGGCGGAAGTCCGTCAGCTTGCCGTCGGGAACGAAGTCCTCCCAGCTCTCGACGATCTCCAGGCACCCATAGTCCTTGAAGATCCTGGCCCCGTTCTCCGCCCACCTTTGATAGGCGTCCATCCTGTCCTCGGGCACGGGAATGACCAAGCCTGCGACATACATGGTGAGGCTCCCTGGTAAGGCGCCGCCCGCCTAGGCGCTGACGCCGAGCGCGGCGATGGCCCGGTCCTTGATGGCCTTGTAGTCGACCTTGCCGTTGGGGGCCCGGCCGATGGTGTCCACCAGCACCAGGTCGCGCGGCGCCTTGTAGCCCGCGAGGGTGCGGCGCACGTGCTCGGAGAGCTCCGCCAGCGTCGGCTGGACCGCCCCGTCGGTCTCGACCACCGCGCAGATCCGCTCGCCGAAGCGGGCGTCCGGCAGGCCCACGACCACCGCGTCGCGGACGCCGGCGTGGGTCTTCAGCGCCTCTTCGACCTCCTCGGGGAAGACCTTCTCGCCGCCGGTGTTGATGCAGACCGAGCCGCGGCCCAGCAGTTTCAGGGAGCCGTCGGCGTTCACCTCGGCCCAGTCGCCCGGCACGCTCCAGCGGACGCCCTCGATGATCCGGAAGGTCTTGGCGGTCTTCTCCTCGTCCTTGTAGTAGCCGCGCGGCAAGAGGCCGCTCACCGCCACCATCCCGCGCTCGCCCGAGCCCGGCTGCACGCGCCGGCCGTCCTCGGTGAACACCACACAGGTGGGGCCGGGTGTGAAGGCCGCGGTCTTCGCCTCGGCGCCGGGCGCTGAGGCCGAAACGCCCAGGCCCACCGCCTCCGACGAGCCGAAGCTGTCGAAGATCATGGCGTTCCTGGCGTGGCTCAGCAGCCCCTGCTTGTTCTCCTGGCTCCACATGGAGCCGGATGAGCTCATGGCGCGCACGCTGGACAGGTCCCAGCGGCCGGGATGGGCCTCCAGGGCCTCCAGCATGGGCGTCGAGAAGGCCAGGCCCACGATGACGATGTTGCTGGCCCCCAGCCGGGCGGTCTCGTCCCACAGCTCCATGGCGTTGAATCTGCGCGACGGCAGGAAGGCCGCCGTCCCGCCGGCGTTGAAGCAGATCAGGTTGGAGAACTGTCCGGTTCCGTGCATCAGCGGGCAGGCGATCAGGGTCGTCGGCCGCAGGTGCTCCGGCGAGAGGATTCGCGCCGTCAGCTCCTCGATGGACGTCGCCGGCGGTATGCCGAGCAGGGCGTTGCCGCCGGCTCCGATGACGTTGAACAGGTCGTCCTGCGCCCACATCACGCCCTTGGGCATGCCGGTGGTGCCGCCGGTGTAGAGCAGCAGCAGGTCGTCGCCGGAGCGGCCCCAGGGGGCCTTCACCGGCCGCACGGCGGGAACCTGGGCCACGATGGCGTCATAGTCCTCGGCCCAGGCCGGAACCGGATGGCCGGGCTCGGCCACCGCCACCCAGGCTTTCACCCTGCCCAGCCGGCCGCGGATGGCCTCCAGCACCTCGGCGAACCCGGCGTGGAACACCACGGCCTCGGCGTCGGCGTTGTCGAACAGGTAGAAGAGCTCCTCGGGCCCGTAGCGGTAGTTGGTGTTCACCGGGGCGAAGCCGCCCTTGAAGGCCGCGCAGTAGGTCTCGATGTATTCCGGGCCGTTGTAGAGGAAGGCCGCGACCTTGGCCTGATGGCCGAGGCCCCGGTCGATGAAATGGGCCGCGAGCGCGTCGGCGCGGGCGTCGAACTCGGCCCAGGTGGTCACCCGCTCACCCTGGATGGTGGCCGGCCGCTCAGGCTGGACGGCGGCGATCGCCTCCCATACGTCCGCGAAGGTCCAGGAACTCACCGCATCCTCCAGAAAGTCTTCTTCTTTGGGAGGAAGTTGGCGTCCCGAGAGGGCGCGAAGTCAATCGTCCGCTCAGATGGCCCCTGCTCAGATGGGTAGGGCGGTGGTGCACTTGATCTGCTCCATGGCGAAGGACGAGGAGACGTCCTGCAAAGGGGCGGCGGCGATCAGGCGCTTGTAGAAGCCGTCATAGGCGGCGATGTCGCGGACCACGACCTTCAGCAGGTAGTCCGTCTCGCCGGACATCCGGTAGAACTCCACCACCTCCGGCAGGCCCGCGGCGCCCTTGGCGAAGGCGTTCAGCCAGTCCTCGTCGTGGCGGCTGGTGCGGACCGAGACGAACACCACCAGCCCCAGGTCCAGTTGTTCCCGGTCGAGGATCGCCACCCGCCGCTCGATCACGCCGGCGTCGGTCAGCCGCTTCACCCGTTTCCAGCACGGGGTCTGGGAAAGCCCCGCCCGTTCGGCGAGCTCGGCGATCGGGACGGTGGCGTCGGCCTGCAGCTCGCGCAGGATCCGCCGGTCGATGGGATCGAGAACGATTGTCATGCCGTGAGCCTCCGCCGTGGAATCCTGTTCTACGGCGGGACCGATTGGCGCGCCAGATCGGCTGTAGTCGGCGCCGACGCGGCGGCCTGGGCAGGCCGGCGCCGGCCCTGGGCCTTGCCGGGTCACGTCCATGATATTATGTGCATCATATAAACCGGAGCCGCGCGATGCGCTACAGCGACACCCGCAAGGACGAGACCCGCAGGAAGGTGTTGCGCGCCGCCGCCGCGGCTGTGCGCGCCAAGGGTCCCGATGGCGTCGGCGTCGCCGAGGTCATGGCCGAGGCCGGCCTGACGCACGGCGGCTTCTACGCCCACTTCCCCAACAAGGAGGCCCTGGTCGCCGCGGCCATCGAGGAAGCCTTCGGCCAGAGCCGCCGCCGTTTCGCGCGCATGACCGAGGGCATGGACGCCGCCGCGGCGCTTTCGGCCTTCGTCGACGCCTACGTCTCCGCCGACCACCGCGACAATCCCCAGCGCGGTTGCCCGATCTCGACGCTCAGCAACGACCTGCCGCGGCAGGGACCCCTGGCGCGCGCGGCCTTCGACGCCGGCGTCGAGAACCTGATCGGCCAACTGGAAGCCTGGCTCCCCGGGCAGGCGCCCGAGGCGCGGCGCGGCCTGGCCGCCTCCCTGATGGCCGAGATGGCGGGCGCCGTGGCCCTCGCCCGCGCCGTCTCCGACCCCGACCTCGCCGCCCGCCTGCTGGACGCCTCGCGCAGCCGGATCAGGGCCCGCGCCGGACTGCCCGCCGCCTCTGGAGCCTCGCAATGAACGCCATCGTCCCCGAACGGGCCGCCCTCAGCGGCCTCGAGCAACTCCGCGCGGTCTTCGACCCGGCTCACCCGGACCGGGCGCCGGGCATCGGCAAGACCCTGGGCTTCACGGTTCTGGAGATGGAGGAGGGCCGGGTGGTGTTCGGCGGCGCGCCCGACGAGCGGGTCTACAACCCCCTCGGCACGGTGCACGGCGGCTATGCGGCGACCCTGCTCGACTCCGCCGTCGGCTGCGCCGTCCATTCCACGCTCCAGGCGGGGCAGGGCTACACGACGCTGGAGCTCAAGGTCGCCTACCACCGCGCCATGACCAAGGACACCGGCCCGGTGCGCGCCGAAGGCCGGGTCGTCAAGGCGGGGCGCCGCGCGGCCTTCGCGGAAGGCCGGCTCACCGACGCCCAGGGCCGCCTCTACGCCACGGCGACCTCGACGCTGCTGGTGTTCGACAAGTGAAGGTCACGGGGGTGTTGTCGAACCGCTCCAAGATCGGTGTTTTGCATCCCTGAGGCGAGCGGCTCACGTTTCCTAGGTGACGCGGGGCGCATTGCGCTCCTAGGATACCGCCAAGCGACTCAGTTCACGCACATCCGACGTGTGGCCGCAGACGCCTAAAATCTAGCTGGGGGAGCCCAACAAATGGCCGACGCCAAGAAAACCAACGCCCTTCAAAAGCCGCTCACGCCGTCGCCTGAACTGGCCGCCGTGGTCGGGGCGGGGCAACTGTCCCGCGGCGAAGTGGTTTCGAAGATCTGGGAATACATCAAGAAGAACAACCTTCAGGACCCGAAGAACAAGCGCGACATCCTGGCTGACGCCAAGCTGAAGCCGGTGTTCGGCGGCAAGGACAAGGTCAGCATGTTCGAGATGAACAAGCACCTCGCCGGCCACCTGAAGTAGGCGAAAGCCCTCGGCGGAGCCTCACGCCCGCCGTAGATCTCTGAGTCGCAGAGGCCTCGCCGGTTCGCCCGGCGGGGCCTCTTGCTGTTCAGCCTTTGAATTTTTCCACGGTCCAGGGCGTATTTCTCGCCCGATGTGCGCCTTCGCTTAACCCTCGGCTGCGATTCTCGTACCCGGGAAGGTTGCGCCGATGGAGGTCGTGGTGAGCGAGAGCGCCGCAGTTGCGGGTCGCAAAGCTGAGCCCGCGGGGGCCCGGCCTGCGTCGCAAGGCGCGCAACTCGACGCCCTGGCCCAGGCCCAGCTCTCCGGCGCCATGCGCCTGGTCTCCTCCGACGCCGAAGCCCAGATCGAACGGTTCTGCGATCCGCAGCTCCTGGCGTCCGGCAAGGTCAACATCGTCTCGCTCGAGGCCGTCCAGCAGCGCTTCGGCGACCGCTGGCAGAGCCGCAAGGACCAGGTCTTCGATTTCGCCGAGCGGGTGCTGGAGCGGGGCCTGGATTCGCGGGGCGTGTTCGTGCGGGTCTCGGACATGGACTATTTCATCGTCCATCCCGACCTGAGCCGGCTGGCCGGCCAGGCGGCCTGCCTGCGCTATCTGCGCGAAATCCTCACCCACTTCCTGGGCGATGCGCGGCAGACGGCCGGGGGCATCCTGCAGGTGACCAAGATCAGCCACGGCCGGGCCCAGGCCGAGCAGGTCGACGCCCTGGCCGCCGAGCAGATGCTGGCCTCGGGCGCCGACGAGGAGGGCGTGACCCGGCTGGGCGCCTTGCCGGAGGACTCCGACGTCACCACCCGGCTGGTGAACCGCTGGACGCCCTTCGTGGCGGTCGACGGGCGGCAGATGCGGGTCTCGGCGACCCTGGAGCCGGTCTATGAGCTCAAGGGCTTCACGCGCATCGGCTTCAGGATGCTGCGGCGGGTGATCGTCATCGCCACCGGCGAGGAGCTTTCGGCGCAGCAGGTCGGGGCCTTGTCCGCCGCCGACGTCCTTCGCGCCGACCTGGCGACCATCACCCGCGGCATCGCGCGCCTGCGGGCGGAGGCAGGCGGCGAACGCCAGCTCAGCCTCATCGTACCGCTCTCGTTCACCAGCCTGTCCAGCCAGAAGGGCCGCAGCGAGCTGGTCGAGCCGCTGAAGGAGGCCAGCGGCCTCGTCCGGCTGGGCGTGGTCTGCGAAATCCTCGATATCGAGGGCGTGCCGCCGGGCGCCCTGCTGTCGGCCGCGTCGCTGGTGCGGCCCTTCTCCCTGCTGGTGGTCGGCCGGATGGCGAGCGGCGCGGTCGCGACCATGGACCGCCTCAAGGGCGCGGGCCTGCAGGCGCTGTCCTTCGAATGCCCGACCGGCCTCGGCGACGCGGAGTTCATGGGCTGGGCGACCGCCACCATCGCCGGCGCCAAGCGGGTCGCCAAGTCGGTGCTGGTCTACCGCGTCTCCTCGCCCCAGCGCGCCGCGACCCTCTCCTCGCTGGGCGCCACCCACGTGAGCCTGATCGGCGCCTGACGCCGGGCTTGCCGCCCCCGAAGGGGAACACCTGATTCCGGAGGTGGAAAATGGTGGGGGAGGCAGTCGTACCGCAAATTGTCTCCATATCGTGGAAGCTGATATTTGCCTTGGTGGTGACTGAACTTCACATAAAGACCTTGCAAACGCGCCGCGGAGCTATGCGGACGCTGGCTGGGGATCTCAGGCGAACTACACCTACGATCCGGCCGGCCGACTTGGGACTCTGAGCCAGGCGGGTGGTGGGGCCGGGCCGGTGTCGTTCCAAACGCTGGCCTACACGCCAGCCAGCCAGCTCGCCAGTTTGACTCAGAATTCCCTAGCTTACGTGTGGCAGGGCCAACCAACGACGACCAAGGATTCGACGCACACCGGCCTAAACGAGGATGCTGCCATCGCGGTCCTGCCACACGGCTATGATCCTAATGGCAACTACACCGACAATGGAGTGCGGAACTACACCTACGACGAGCAGAACCGCATGACTTTTGAGGGCGATGCGGTCACTGCGCTGGGAGTCGCATATGATCCGCTCGGCCGCCTGCGGGCGACCCATACATCCGCGAACGTTTGGACCTATTTCCTCTACGCCGGCGACCAGCTCATTGGCGAATACGGGGACAAGTCGGCGACGCAGCCTGCGCTATGGCGCCACGTCCACGGCGACGGCACCGATGAGCCGCTTGTCTCGTACGCGGGGAACGACACCTCCCAGCGACGCTGGCTGCACGCGGATCGGCAGGGTTCGATCATCGCCTGGTCCGACGTCTCCGGCGCAATCCAGGCAACCTACACCTACAGCCCCTACGGCGAGCCGAGCGCCTGGTCGGGGTCGAGGTTCCTCTACACAGGGCAGGCCGCGCTGCCGGAGGTCCAGCTGCACTTCTACAAGGCGCGGCTATATGATCCCGTACAGGGTCGGTTCCTGCAGACCGACCCGATCGGGCAGGAAAGCGACCCCAATCTGTACGCGTATGTGCATGACGACCCGGTGGATCGGAGCGATCCCAGTGGGCTCGTGGATTCGAGCTGCACTGGCGCCCTTATCTGCGGTGGCGAAACTATCCACGGGTCTGGAGGGAGTGAAGCCGGGCCGGGAAGCGTGCCGAATGCTGCACATCCGGAGTCTGGCGCATTCCAGGTCGCACAAAATACCCGAGTGGATCCCAATGGACGCGGGCCGGCGGGTGAACGTGCAGCCGGCATTGACCAAAGTGCCAAGGAGCGTATTCCGTCGCGGACGGGGACGGCCAAATATCGCATCCCAGATGAATCAAAGGCGGGGCACATCCGCGAAGTGAAAAATGTGAACCGCTTCAGGGTTACCGGCCAAATCAAGGATTTTGTGGCGGAGGCAAAGGCAAGCCTTCGAACGTTCTTCCTGGACCTTGATGAGCAGACGCACGTGCCAGAATCAGCTCAGAAATATCTCAATGAGAACGACGTTCAGGTTCGACGTCTCCCTCTGGGCCGCGGGGGGCCAATAGTCATTCCGCCGGAAGAATTGATTACTCCCGAAGAAATAATAATTCCGCCTCTATAGATGCCTACAGATCAGGTCTCTTCAGAAAATGCGCTTCGCGAGAAGGAAGATTTCCTTGTAGTGGAAGAATTGTCAAAAATTGGTCTTAATATAGGAAGTGTTTACGATCTTGCGAAAATTTCTCTATCGAAAGAGGCCGTGCCCATTCTGCTCTCGATGATGAGATCGACCACGCATCCAGCGATAAAGCAGGGAATTATCCGGGCCCTAGGTGATCGAGATAACAGCAGAGATATTGGCCCAGAGCTGCTATCATATTTCAAAGATATTGATGAAAATGAATGGGCGAGAGAAGATACTAAATGGGTACTGGGGAATTCAATTGAGATTATAGCCGGTCCAGAACTGCTGGATGACATGATCGAAATTGCCCTCGATGATAGTCATGGAAAATCGAGGGAAATGATAGTTCTAGGATTAGGAAAGATTAGAGATGAACGGGCGTTTTTGGCACTTAAGAATCTAGTCAATGACCCTCAAGTTGAAGGCCATGCTGTTAGTGCTTTGGGAAAATTGGGTGACAGGAGAGCCATTCCATTGCTGGAGTCGAAGACATCCAGCGGTAAGAGTTGGGTAAGGCGGGAAGCGAAGAGCGCGCTGAACCGCTTGAGGAAGATTCAATAACGGCGTCGAGGGATACGTCCTGAGCCGGATGATGGGTGCCGCCGGCGGCTCGGCAAGAATTCTGGGGACGCCATACACAACTCCCGTGTCGCCGAATCCACGCCACAGCCCTCCCACTGCTGCGGGCAGGATAAAAGGACGCGAAGTGCGGGTCGGGTAAGTCGCTGCTGCCACGCCTTTTTGCACTTTGCCTGGGGTGGTCGCGAGGTGCGGATTCTCCCATCCCCCTGAACTCTCCCAACACAGCGCAAGGTGCGCCGCCGAACGTGCGCCATGGCTCTGCGATGGAGCCCTTTAGCCGAGGACCCTCATCTATGATCCAGGGGCTTCTGACTCAATCCGGATTACGGTGACACTGTACGAAATAGGTCCGCACCCTGATCTTGCAGCGCCTTGGGCTTAGGCCCGCGCTTGGCCGGGGCCAGGGTGCGCCGGGTCTGCGCCTCCAGGGCCTCGATCCACTCCGCCGCGCCGACCGGGCGGCCCGTCGTGCGAGACGCGAGCAAGGCTCTGACCGCCGCCTGATCCTCGGCGCCCTCGATCAAGCCGGCGAAGTCCTCGATGCGCGCCAGCAAGGGGGCGACCGTCACCACCGCGTCGTCCGCCCCGGCGAGGTGGGCGCGCACGCTCGACCACGGCCAATCCGCAGCGCGCCGGGTCATCCCGGCCGCCACCGGGTTCATCGCCACATAGCGGGCGGCGGCGATCAGATGGCGTTCATCCATGGCCGTGGAGCTGAACCGGCCTTGCCACAGGTGGCCGGTCAGCTTCAGGCGGGCGTGGATGCGGGCGCTATAGCGGCGATGGGCCTCGGCGAAGGTGGCCCGCAGCCCGTCGGCATGGCTGGGGGTCATGATGAAGTGCACATGATTGGGCATCAGGCAGTAGGCCCAGACCTCAGTGCCCGAGGCCCGCGCCGCCTTTGAGATCAGGTCCAGATAGGCGCGGTAGTCGTCATCGCCGAAGAACACCGCCTCGCGGTGGTTGCCCCGCTGGGTCACATGGTGCGGCAGGCCTGGGATGACGACGCGGGCGAGGCGGGCGATAGGGCGTCTCC
>NZ_DATMNA010000093.1:0-12867 GCF_035569475.1 Phenylobacterium sp. | reverse complement strand
CGCGCGGCTTGTTCGGCAGCAGGGGCTCGATCAGCCGCCACTCCACTTCGCTCAGATCGTATCGCGCCATCCCAGGCTCCTTTCGGAAGCCTTGAATCAAGCGTCGACCTCAGCCGCAACCTTTATGGGTTCAGAACCTAGAGCCCTTCCCACCCAGGTTGAATCAACCTGGGTGGATAAGAAGGGCTCCAGATTTAACGACGACCCTGTTCTTTTCCGGCTGACTCGATCCAAGTCAGCCGGGACAGGGTCTAGGCTGAACGACTCGCCAGGAAGGCGTCGGCCGCCGCGCGCACCTCGGCGTAGGGCACCTTGAACATCCGCTCGTAGAAGAGCGCGCCAGGATGCGGCCGCTCGCGGATCCGCGCCGGGTCCAGGGTCTGCACCCCGAAGCCGCGCCAGGCGTAGCTCCAGAACATCGCCGGCCAGAGGCCCAGCCAGGTCTTCACCTGCGAGGGGAAGAACCGCACCGCCGCCATCCACGACAGCCACGCGGCCGCACGGACCGGCGTCCGGCGGACCGGCCCGTTCTGGGCCAGCGGCCAGGCGCCGTGGAAGAAGATGCCCGGCAGGCGCGGCCCGTTGTAGAGGCTGATGGTCTCGATCGGCGGGTTCCCGCGGCTCCTGGCGATCTCGCTGGCCAGCAGGGCGCACATGTCGTGGTCCATGTGCCCGCCCTCCCAGGCGGTGACCACGATGCGCTCGATCGCGCTCACCCCCGCCAGGGCCGCCTCCAGGGCCGCGTGGGCGGCGGGCAGGGCGCGGTGGACGCCGCCGTCGACGGCGCCCGTCCCGCGGCCCGGGTGCAACACCCTGGCCGGGTCGACGCCCAGATGCGCCAGCAGCGCCCGGCTCTCGGCGAAGCGGGTTTCCGCCAACTCCCGCGTGGCGTAGTCGGCGACGTAGAGGAAGAGCAGGTCCTTGCCCGCCGCCACGTCGGCCGTGACCAGCGGCAGGCCGCAGTACTCGTCGTCGAAGTGGGCCAGGATGTAGACGACGGTCATCTCAATACGGATCGAAGTCGAGGAAGTTGAGCGCCACGGCCTCGCGCCGCAGCGCCGCCGGGGCGGCCGTCCCCAGGCTGCGCCAGATGAGGTTCAGGGGCGAGGGGCGCAGGCGCTCGGGGACCGGCAGGAAACCGCTCAGGGCCATCCGCGGCTCCAGGCCCAGGAACAGGGTGGCCGCCATGGGCGCGCCGCCGCGAGGCCGCGTCCCCTCGGCGTCCGGCAGGAAGGCGCCGCACTGGACGAGCGGCAGGTGGGTGGCGGCCCAGACGCCCAGCAGATCGCCCCGCCGGGCGACCGTGTACCGCCCGTCCGGATTGGCCAGCCGCCAGGCGAGCAACGCCTCGCGCCAGGCGCCCTGGTATTGCACCTCGGCGTCCGAGAACCGTAGCGGCAGCCTGGCCAGCACGCCGGCGTGCAGCCGGCCCACGTCCTGGAAGGCGAGCCTGCGCAGGAAGCCCGGCGTCGAATTGGCGTTGGCGACCCCGATCACGAAGGCGTAGCCCGCCTCCGCGCCCAGGGCGTAGGCCCGCTCCGCCAGGGTCGTGAACAGGCCGCGGCCCTGGTAGTCGGGATGGGTGGCGGTGTTCAGCGACAACAGCCCCTTGACCGTCGCGCCGTCGATCTTCGCCTCCAGCGGGCAGGTGACGTAGTGCGCCGCCAGCGTTTCGCCGTCCCAGGCGTCCGCGCCCACGACGGCCCCGGCCGGGTTGTCGCGATAGCGCCAGGCCAGTGCGGCGGGGTTGAACTTGCTCGTGGCGAACGCCGCATTCAGCAGGCGGCCATAGGCCTCCAACTGGGCCGGCGCGGTCCCCGCCGGCCGGATTGCGAGCGCCTGGCCTGTCATGGCCGCAACTCACCATGATTGGCCAACCCCGCCAAGCGGCGGCTTTTTGAGCTTCTCATTGCCTCGGGCGCACCGTACCAAACCCTGGGCGAGGCGGGGGAACCAGGGCGGGGATGGCGAAGCTCTCCATCGACATCAGCGTCAGCCTGAGCGCGCGCACCGCACTGCGGGCGGTCCTGGCGGCGGCCCTGCTGGTGATGCTGGGCGCCAACCTGCCCGGGCACATGAGCTACGATTCGGTGGCCCAGCTCTACGAAGGCCATTTCCACATCCGCGAGACCTGGGGGCCGGCGCTCTACGCCTGGGTGCTGGGCTTCTTCGACCGGTTCATTCCGGGGACCTCGCTCTATGTGACGGCGAGCGCGGCGCTGTTCTTCGGCAGCCTGGCGGCCCTGGCCGACCTGCGGCCCCGGACAAGCTGGTGGGGCGTGCTGGCGGCGGCCCTGGTGGCGCTGACGCCCCAGGTGATGATCTACCAGGGCATCGTCTGGAAGGACGTCATGTTCGCCAACTGCGCGGTGGCGGGCTTCGTGCTGGTGGCCTGGGCGGGCCGCGTCTGGCCGGACCGGGCGCGCCGCTGGACCCTGCTGATCGCGGCGCTCGTGCTGATGGCCGCCGGGGCGCAGGTGCGCCAGAACGGAATCATCGCCGGCGGCTTCGCGGCGTTGGCGCTGGGCTGGATCGCCGCGCACGGCAGTTGGCGGCGCGGGATCGGCTGGGCGGTGAGCGCCCTGATCGCCCTCATCCTCGTGGGCCAGGTCGAAACCACCCTGTCCGAGCCGCCCAAGGCGCCCACCGACACGGCGCTGTCCACGGGCCTCAGGATCGTCCAGAGCTACGACATCCTGGGCGCCGTCGCGATGGACCCCGGCTATAGGACCGACGCGCTCGCCGCCGCCAACCCGGCCGCCGCGGCCATCGTCCGCGCCCGGGCCAAGGCCGACTATTCCGGCCGCCGCATCGACTTCACCGACCGCGACACCGCCATCCAGGCGGGGATGAACGCCCTGCCCGACAAGGCCTTCGCCCGGCAGTGGATCGACCTGATCACCCGCCACCCGGTCCTCTATCTGAAGGTGCGCTGGGAGGATTTCCGCTGGGTGTTCGCTCCGCCGGTCGTCGACTGGTGCCTGCCGGTCTACGTGGGCGTCGACGCCCCGGCCGAGAAGATGGCGCCGCTGCGCCTGAAGCACCGCTACGTGCAGTCCGACGTGATGCTGTCCAACTATGCGAGCTGGTTCCTCGACACCCCGGCGATGAGCCACGTCTTCTATTTCGCCGTGTCGCTGGTCCTGGCCGGCCTGTTCCTGTGGCGGCGGCAGGACGGCGATGTGCCCATGGCGGCCCTGCAGCTCGCGGCGGCGGCCTTCGCGTCGAGCTTCTTCATCATCTCGATCGCCTGCGACTACCGCTACCTCTACTTCAGCGACCTCGCGGCGCTGGCGGGCGTGCTCTACGCGGCCGTCGATCCTCCGCTGCCCTGGCTGAAGGCGCGCTGGCGAAGCGAAGGCTAGGCGAAGCGGGCTTCCCACTCCGCCGCGACGTCCAGCCGGGGCTTGCTGGCGCGAAGGAACCGGTAGAGCGATAGCTGGCGGCCGATCCCGAAGCTCTTGATCTCGACATCGTCGAAGAGGGCGCGGACCAGGGTCTCGACCTCGCGGGCGTCGTTGACGTGCTCGTGGGCCATCAGGAGGCCGTAGTCGAGGCCGTGGCGCAGGCGGAACTCCAGCCCCGTGGTGGCCATCCAGCCCAGCGCCCAGAGGAAGCCGCCCTCGCTGGGGATCGCCGCGCGCAGGGCGCCGTCCGGGGCCATCAGCCGCGCGGCGCGGGCCAGGACGAACGGCAGGTCGCAGATGTGCTCCAGCGAGGCCACGCTGGTCACCCGCCGGTAGCGGCGGTCCAGCGGGATCTCGCGGATGTCGTCGAAGGTGTCGCGCACGCCTCCCAGCAGCGGCGACTCGGCGAACAGGGCCTTGAACGGCTCGATGATGTCGTAGGCCCCGCCCGCCGGCTCGTAGGCGAGCTGGTTCAAGGTGCCGGCGCCCAGTTCCAGGGTCGCGGGCGGCGTGTTCACGCCCCGCACGTCGTCGGCCACCTGCAGGTGCAGCCAGCGCTCCAGCCGCTGCGACAGCGAGGCCGCCGGGGTCTCGCCGCCGCGGTTCTCCAGATATTGCCGGGTGTAGATCGCCGCCAGCTTCGGCGGCAGGGTCGGGCGCGTCTTGGGGAATCGGGCGAGCAAGGCCGCAAGGTCGCGCGCGCCGCTCATCCAGGATTCCTCCGTCCGCCGTCTCAAGGGTCGGCAGACTTAGCAAGCCGCAGCGCCCGGCCCCACTTCTTTTGCCGCTTCCCATGGGCGCAGCAGGCTTTTACCTAACGGGTCGGCGAACGGGGGCGGGCGTTTGGGCGAGGCGATCCACACCGGCGAAGGGGAAAAGGCCGGCAAGGCCTTCCGAATCGCCATGTTCGCCGGGCTGCTGCTGACGCTGGCCGCCAACGTCCCCGGCCAGATGTCGCTGGATTCGGTGGTGGCGCTGACCGAGGCCAGGACCGGGGTGCGCCAGACCTGGGCGCCGGCCGTCTCGTCCTGGATCCTGAAACCCTTCGACCATCTGGTGGCCGGGACCGGTCTCTATGTCGCGGCCTCGGCGGCCATCCTGTTCGTGAGCCTGATGTCGCTGACCCGGCTGCGGCCGCGGGCGACCTGGGGCGCGGTGGCGCTGGGCGCGTTGGCGGTGCTGACGCCGCAGGTCCTGATCTACCAGGGGATCGTCTGGCGCGACGTGCTATTCGCCAACCTGACCCTGGCGGGTTTCGTCCTGCTGGCCCACGCGGCGCAGCGGTGGGCGGCGCGGCCGAACCTGGCCCTGATGGGGGCGCTGGTCTGCCTGACCCTCGCGGCGCTGGTGCGGCAGAACGGCCTGATCCTGGTGGTCGCCGCCGCAGCGGTCCTGGCCTGGACGGTGCGGGCGCAGGGGTGGCGCCGGAGCCTTGCCTGGGGCCTGGGCGGGCTCGCCGCCGCCGCGGTGCTCGGGCTGGCGATCAACGGCCTCGCCCAGCCGCCGGTCCAGAACGCCAAGCTGCGGCCCGGCGCGGAGGCCCTGATCCTGGAGCACTACGACATCGTGGGCGCCAAGGCGCACCATCCGCGGCTGAAGCTCAAGGAGATCGGCAAGGCAGACCCCGCAGCCCAGGCCCTGCTGGAGGCCCAGTCTGCCAGGATGTACAGCGCCGCCCGCGTCGACACCCTTGACCAGGACGACGCCTTCCGCCGCACCCTCTGGCACGTGCCCGACGCGGCCATGAACGCCCAGTGGCGCCGTATCGTCGTCCACTATCCGGCGGCCTACGTCCTGCAGCGCCTCGACGTCTTCAAATGGACCTTCCTGACGCCTAAGCTGGAACAGTGCCTGCCGGTCACGGTGGGCGTCACCGGGCCCGACGGGATGCTGAAGGACCTCGACGTCCAGACCGGGATCGACGCGCAGGACCAGGGCCTGGCCGACTACGCGCGCAGGTTCTACGGCACGCCCGTCTTCTCGCACCTGACCTGGGCGGTGGTGGCCCTGGGCGTCATCGGCCTTCTCTGGCAGAGGCGCGATCCGGCCGACTGGGTGTTCATCGCGCTGATGGCCGGCAGCCTGGCGTTCGCCGCCAGTTTCGCGCTGATCTCGGTGGCCTGCGACTACCGCTACCTCTACCTGCTGGACCTGGCCGCCATGGCGGGCGCGCTCTACACGGCGCTCGATCCCCCGCGCTGGCGCCGCCGCCAGGCCTAGGCGCGGCCGATCGCCTCCAGGCGCTCGAGGTAGCGCCGGCCCAACGCCGCCAGGGAATAGTGCTCGGCGATGAAGGCCTTGGCGCGGGCGCCCATGGCGCGGGCTCCGGCCGGGTCGTTCATCAACTGCTCCAGCAGGCGCGAGGCGTGCTCGGGCGAGGCGTCGGCCCACACTTGGCCGTCCCCTTCCGGATAGGCGCCGGGCGCTACGGGGATCAGTGCGTAATCGACCAGGAGGCCCGCGCCCGGCGGCATGAAGTCCAGGTTGCCGGAATAGCCGGTGGCGATGGCCGGGCGGCCCAGCGCCATGGCCTCGGCCATGCCGCGCCCGAAGCCCTCCGATCGGTGCAGGGAGACGAAGACGTCGGCGACGCGGATCAGGTTCTTGATCTCGTTGTCGCTCATGTCGCCGTAGAGCGCCTGGGCGCGGGGGCCGAGCGCGGCCAGCCGCGCCTCCAGCGCAGCCTGCTGCTCGTCCATGTCGCGCCCGCCGCGGGACTTGATCACGCAATGGATAGCCGCCTCGGGCCTGCGCGCCGCCAGCCGCTCGAAGGCCTCCAGCACGGCCCAGGGGTTCTTGCGCTCGGCGAAGGAGGCGAAGTCGAAGAAGAACACCGCCACGAACGCGTCCTCGGGGATCCCGAAGTAGCGGCGGCCGAGGAACGAGGAGAGCTTCAGGTCCACGGCCAGGGGCATGCGGCGGACCGGCCGCGACACGGCGTCCTGCAGCGCCTGCTGCACGAAGGCCGAGGGCGCCCAGATCTCGTCGAAGCGGTCCAGCACCTGGGCCCAGGCGGCGGGATAGCGGGCCAGCTCCCAGGCCGGGTAGGCGATGTTGTAGCCCTTGGCGAAGGCGGGCTCGCCGACCCGGTCGATGACGCGGGCGGCCTCGTCGCCGTTGACGCCGAAGATGTTCACCCCCTCGCCGAGCGCCGTGACGAGGTGTGGGGCGAAGTCGCGCTCCAGGTCGGGATCGTAGGCGCGGTTGGCGTCGGCCACGTCGAGCAGGCGCGGGGTCACGCCCACCGCCTGCAGGGCGCGGAAGGTCGAGCGGGCGTGCTCGGCCATGCCGGTCGGCTGGAACGGATAGCCGACGATGGTGACGCCGTTCATCCCGGGCTCCCGGCCGGGGCCGGGGGCGCCAGCAGGTCGGCGTCGGCGGCGTTGGCGACGGCCTCCAGCCAGCCGTGGCCGAAGCGCAGGTCGGGCTCCAGCGCGGCCCCGGTCTCCCAGTCGTTCCAGGCGTGGACGAAGACCAGCCGGTGGTCGGCCGCGCGGCCGCGCACGGCGTCGCCGGCGGCTTCCAGCCAGGCCTGAAGCGCCCCGGGACAGGCGCCCTGCCAGACCACCGGCGCGTCCTGTGAGCGGGGCGTGGTGTCGTGGGCGGCGACCACCAGGGGGATCTCCCCCTCCGCGGGCGGCTGGGCCAGCCGCTCGCCGACCAGGGCCAGGGCGTCGTGCGTCAGGCCCCGGAAGCCGGGGTTGATCACCGGCCCCGGCGGGCCCTCGGCGGCGCGGGGCGTCAGCGGGTCCGGCAGGCGGGCGTCGAAGCCCGCCACGGGCTTGCCGCCACGCTGGACCAGGAAGAGGTCGCCGGGCTTGCGCCAGGCGGCGAGGTCCGCCCCGGGGTCCAGCAGCACGATCGGCTTGCCGTCGACCCGCAGGGCGTGGCTCGTGGCGAGCAGCGGGGCGAGCGCCTGGGCCGGTGCGGCCGCCTTGCCGGTCCAGGCCAGGCAGAAGGGGAAGGCCGCGGTCGAGATCGCCGCCAGGCCCGCCGCATCGGCGACCTCATGGCAGAAGCCCGCCAGGCCGTAGCGGGCGGCCAACGCCTCGTCGCGGGCGAGGATCGCGGGGTCCGCCGGATCGCTGAAGCCGTGGACCGGCAGGCGCGGCTGGAGATGGCCGCGGTAGTTGGGGAGCGCGCGGGCGACGGCCACCCAGTCCGGCGCGGCCGCGCGGCGGATGGCGATCACGCGGACCGGCGCGCTCGGCGGTGTCACCGGTCGCGGGCGGCGCAGGGCCTCGTAGACGGCGACCCCATAGGCTTCCGGATCGGGGTCGCTGGCGCGGCGCAGGTCGGCGAACAGCGCCTGGGCGGAGACCGCATGGCCTGCCGGCGCGCCGGTGGCGGGCCGCTCCGTGCGCAGCCGCAGCCAGTGCTCCAGGCCGCTCGCAGGTTCCTCGGCGGCGTCCGGATGGGCGGCGAAATAGGCCGGTTCGTCGAAGTCGGGCGCCGGCCACAGGCCCTCGAAGGTTCCCTCGGTCAGGTAGTGCCGCAGGGGGTTGGCGTGCGCCGTCGGCCGGTCGCCCGTCTGCTCCAGATAGTAGGCCGGCTTGAAGTGCGGGCTCGGGCTCTTGCCGGCGCGCGCGCCAGTCCGCAGATAATCGATCAGCGGCTCGCCGCGCAGGCCGCCGTGGCGCTGACGGCGGTAGTAGGGCGCCTCGAACAGCGGATGCGGATCGAGCCCCTCGGCCGCGCCCTTGGTCACATAGTCGAGCAGCGGCGCTACCCCGGCGGCCTGGGCCTCTGGGTTCTGCTCCAGATACCAGGCCCCGGCGAACAGCGGATGCGGCTCCAGCCCCTCGCGCCAGCCGGCCCGCAGGTAGTGGATCAGCGGGTTCTCGCCCGTCTGCGCCAGCTCGTGGGACTGGCCGACGTAGTAGCGCAGGTCGAACAGCGGGTGCGGGTCGGCGCCGGCCGCCGCGCCCTCGAACAGGAAGTGCTCCAGGGCCGTCAGCCGGCCGGCGCTCATCCGCGCCCCGTGGCGGGCGCGGTAGGCCGGGGCGTCCAGCAGCGGGTGCGGGCTGAGGTTGTGGCCGTCGCCGACCACCAGGTAGTGGGCCAAGGGCGGCCAGCGGCTGCCGGCCAGGGCGGGTGCGGTTCCCAGGTACCAGCTCTGGTCGAACAGGCCGTGGGGCTGGGCGGCGGGGTCCGGGCCGGCCTGGACATAGGCCTTCAGCGAGACCGTCGGGCCGGGCGTCGAGCCCACGCTCACCTCCAGGTCCGGCTCCCAAAGGCCGCTCGACTGCAGGAGCATCACGCGGCCGGGCGTCTTGGCGCGGGCGAGCAGGCGCGCGAGGCCAGCCGGCGGACGCGCGGCGGCGCGCCCGGCGTAGCGGGCGCGGTTGGCGGCCTGGAAGCGTCTCCAGCGGTCTTCGCCCGCGGCGGTGCGTGCGGCCTGGGCCGCGCGGCGGGCGGCGACGAGGCTTGCGGGATCGATGGGCTTGGCCGCCACCTGCGCGCGGCTCAGCCGTCGGCCAGGATGGCGTCGAGGCGCTGGGCGGCCTCCGCGGCGTCGTGGCGCAGCGCCTCGACTTCGGCCTGCAGGCGCTGCTTCTGGCTCAGCTCGAACTCGAGTCGCTGGCGCAGTTCGACCAGTTCGGCCCTCGCCACGTCGAGGTCGCGGGTGGCCGGCGAGACCAGCACCCCGATGTCCTGGGCGCGGCGGCCCAGCTCCCTGGCGGCCTTGTCGAGGGGGCCGTGTCCTGGCGCGCCGCCGCTCGCCGCGGCCTCGAACCAGTCCAGCACCTGACCCGCCAGCGCGCCGGCCCAGCCCAGGTCCTTCAAGCCCCCCGCGGCGGCGTTGTGCCGCAGCTCCGGGCTCAGGAAGCGGTCGATGGCCTTGCCCGCGGCCTCGGTCAGTTTCGGCAGGGGCGCGCCGTGCGCCGCCTCGATCCTGGCGGCCTCGGCGCGCCAGTCGCTCAACAGGCCGTCGTAGCTGACGAAGGCGCGGGGCAGGTCGCGGGTGTAGGCCTCGGCGGCCAGCATGTAGGCGGCCCAGACCAGCACCGACTTCTCCGGCGCGAAGCCGTTGCGGCGGGCCAGCGACCCCGCGACGGCCAACGGGTGGCGCACCGGGATCACGCACCGTGCGCCCACCTCCAGCTCGGTCAGCACCGTGCGCCAGAAGGGCATGAGCACCGTGACCCGCGGGTCCTTCAGCAGGGGATAGCGGACCTCGCCATATTCCTCCTCGAACAGGGCCTCGGCGCGGTTCAGCCAGGTGCGTTCGGCCTTGGTGGCCAGCGGGCGGTAGGGGAAGGCGAAGATGTCGTCCCAGGCCGCGCCGCCGGCCCGCAGGCGTCCGTCGTTGAACAGGGCGATCTTCCAGGGCTCGAAGTAGCCCTTGGCGTTGTGCTCGTCGCCGGCCATGACGTTTTCCGGCAGGGAGGCCCCGGCCAGGGCCAGGACCTGGGTCACCGCCGAGGTGCCCGAGCGGTGCATGCCCAGTACGAGATAGGCGCTGCGCGCGGTCGCGCTGTCGCTTGGCGTGCCAACCTTCTGGGGGGCGGCCTT
The DNA here is from genome assembly GCF_035569475.1 of Phenylobacterium sp. Taxonomy (GTDB): domain Bacteria; phylum Pseudomonadota; class Alphaproteobacteria; order Caulobacterales; family Caulobacteraceae; genus Phenylobacterium. The sequence continues at coordinate 2,944 of NZ_DATMNA010000093.1, read as the reverse complement.
GTCGGGGGTCATGGACGGTCCGGTCGCAACCTGATCAGGGCCTCGGCTCTACGGGCCGCGGGGTTGCGTCGCAAGGCCCTGGCCCGGTTGATCGCTCGGACCTTCTGTTGCACAGAGCCCCTTGAGTATCCAGCTTGGGCCGCCGCACAGGAATTTACGCCGCATGGCCGTGACGGCCCCTCCCAAGGCCCGCGCCGACGAGGTCCTCAGGGTCATCTCCACGGCGATGGACGGCGCCTTCTACCGGGCGGTGAACCCCGACCTGGCCGACAGCGGCCTCGATCCTCTCGCCCACTACGCCGCCAGCGGCTGGCGCGAGGGCCGCGACCCCGCGCCCTGGTTCTCCACCACGGCCTATGTCCAGGCCTATCCGGAGGTCGCCAAGGCCGGCTGGAACCCGCTGCACCACTATCTGGCGGTGGGCCGGCGCGAAGGCCGCGAAGTGGTCCGCTCGGTGCTGGCCGACGACTACCTGCTGCGCCGCGCGCGCCGCGGCGAGGCGCCGGCCTGGAGCTTCGAGGCGCTGATCGGCGAGGGGCGGGCCGCCGACGCGGTGGCCGAGGAGGCCCAGGTCCGCCACCGCGAGCGGACGCTGGCGGCCCAGGAGTTCGACGCCGCCTTCTACCTGACCTCCAACGTCGACGTGGCCAAGACCGGGGTGGATCCCCTGGACCACTTCCTGGCCTCGGGCTGGCGCGAGGGCCGCGACCCCAACGCCGGCTTCTCGGTGAAGGACTATCTGGAGAGCTATCCGGACATCGCGGCGGCGGACATCAACCCCTTCGTCCACTACCTGAGCGCCGGGCGAGCGGAGGGCCGGTCGGGGCGCACCGAACTCGGTTTCCGCTACGAGATCATCAAGCAGCTCGCGCCGCTGGAGGACAGGGTGGCCGCGGTGGCGCGGGCCTCGGCGAAGCTGAAGCTCGGGACCGCCGCGGCGCTCGCCAAGGGCCTGGCCGCCGCGAAGACTGGCCTTGCCGACCTGCACGTGACCTTCAGCCACGACGACTACACGGCCAACACCGGCGGGGTGCAGCTTTGCCTGCAGCGCGAGGATTCGCGAATCGCCGCGCTCGGCCGCGACCACCTGCACCTGTTTCCCGCCAAGCCCTGGCCGGTGGTGCGCCTGCGCGGCGAGGCGGGCCATCTGGGGGTGCTGCTGAACGGCAAGCCGCTCGGGGTCTTCGAGCCGAAGACGATCGCGGCCGTCCTGGCCAGCACGGCCGGCGCGGCGGCGGGCCGGCGCAGCTTCGCCATCCACAGCCTGCTGGGCCACAACGCCGCCGAGACGGCCGATATCCTGGCGGCGGCAGGGCTTCAGGCGGGCTTCTTCTGGCTGCACGACTTCGCCAGCCTCTGCGCCGGCTTCCATCTTTTGCGCAACGACGTGGAGGACTGCTCCGCCCCGCCGCCGGAGAGCCAGGCTTGCGGCGTCTGCGTCTACGGCCCCTGGCGCGCCCGCCACATGGCCGAGCACGAGCGGCTGTTCGAGCGCCTGTCGCTGACGGTGGTCAGCCCGGCCCAGACGACGCTGGACCTCTGGAAGGCGCGCTCGGCCTATCCGACCGCCGGCGAGGTGGTCCTGCCCCACGCCCGCCTGATGGAGCGCGGCCCGGCTCCCGTCCCGCCGGCCGACCGGCCGCTGCGCGTCGCCTTCGCCGGCATGCCCGCGGCCCACAAGGGCTGGGAGGTCTTCCGCGACCTCGCCGCCCGGCACGCGGACGACCCGCGCTACCACTTCCTGCACCTGGGCGGCCGCACGCCGCCGGGCCTGGGGATCGAGTTCCACAAGGTCACCGTGACCGACGCCCGGCCACGGGCCATGCAGGAGGCGATCGAGCGCAGCGAGGCCGACGCCGTGGTGATCTGGCCGCTCTGCCGCGAGACATTCTCCTTCACGGCCTACGAGGCGGCGGCGGCCGGCGCGGCGGTGATCACCGGCCCGGACAGCGGCAATGTCGCGGCCTTCGTGGAAGAGGGCCGCCACGGCCTGGTGCTGCCCGGCGAGGAGGCGCTCGCCGCCGCCTTCGAGCGCGGCGAGGTGGCGGAGCTCGCCCGGGCGCGCCGCCGGCCCCAGCTCTATGACCTGGCGTTCAGCGCGCTCACCGTCGACCTGCTGGAGGGCGGCGGGTGAAGGTCCTCTGCTATTCCAGCTTCACCTTCTCCTACCTGAACCGCGCCCGGGTGCTGTTCCAGACTCTGCGCCGTTTCCATCCGGACTGGGAGCTGGTCGCGCTCGTCACCGATAAGCCGCCGGCCGGCTTCCACTTCGATCCGGCCAAAGAGCCCTTCGATCGGGTGGTGTGGGCGCAGGACCTGGGCATCCCTGACTTCCAGGGCTGGCTCTTCAAGCACGACGTGGTCGAGGTCTGCACGGCGGTGAAGGGCCCCTTCATCCACCAGGCCTGCGCCGGGGGCGCCGATGCGGTCGTCTACCTCGACCCGGACACCGCCCTGTTCGGCAGTCTCGAGCCGCTCGAGGCGCTGCTCGAAGAGCACGACATCCTGCTCACCCCGCACCTGATCGATCCCAACGTGACGGCGGAATCCATTGCGGACAACGACCTGTCGGCGTCGCGCACGGGGATTTTCAACCTCGGCTTCGTGGCGATCCGGACGACGGGCGAGGGCGCTCGCTTCGCCAAGTGGTGGAACGACCGGCTGCTGGACTGGTGCTACGACGACATGCCCCTGGGCCTCTTCGTCGACCAGCGGTGGTGCGACCACGTCCCGGCGCTGTTCGACAAGGTCAAGGTGGTCCGCGACCCCGGCTACAACGTCGCCAGCTGGAACCTCAGCACGCGGACGGTCTCGGTGCAGAAGGACGGGCAGGTCACGGTCAACGGCGTCCCCTTGCGCTTCTGGCACTTCACGAAGCTGGGCCCGATGGGCGACGCCATGACCAAGAAGTACGGCGGGACCAACTTCCCGGTCTACGAGGTCT
>NZ_DATMNA010000092.1:0-82217 GCF_035569475.1 Phenylobacterium sp. | reverse complement strand
CGGCGGCCTGGACCCCACCGTGGTCAACGGCGGGATCATCAACGCCTACGGCACCAACGCCAAGGTCGGCGCCGGCGAGTGGATCGTGGTCGAGGCCGACGAGAGCGACGGCACCTTCCTGAAGCTCAGGTCCACCGTGGCCATCGTCACCAACATCGACCCGGAGCACCTCGACCACTACGGCGAGTTCGAGGCCGTGAAGAAGGCCTTCCGCGACTTCGTGGAGAACATTCCCTTCTACGGCTTCGCGGCCGTCTGCACCGACCACCCGGAGGTCCAGGCGATGTCGGCCCGGGTCGAGAACCGGCGGCTGGTGACCTACGGCGTCAATCCCCAGGCCGAGGTCCGCGCCGAGAACCTCAGCATGGGCCCCGACGGCTGCCGCTTCGACGTGGTGATCCATCCGCCCCGCTCCGAGCGCGGCGGGGGCGAGATCATCCGCTATGACGACCTTCACTTGCCCATGGCGGGGCACCACAACGCCATGAACGCCCTGGCCGCCGTCGCGGTCGCCCGGGAACTGGGGGTTAGCGCGGCGGACATCCGCAAGGGCCTGGCGGGCTTCGGCGGGGTGCGGCGGCGGTTCACCACCACCGGGGTGACCGGCGGCGTGCGGATCATCGACGACTACGGCCACCACCCCGTGGAGATTTCCTCGGTGCTGAAGGCCGCGCGGGCGGTGACCGAAGGGCGGGTGATCGCGGTGGTCCAGCCGCACCGCTACTCGCGCCTGGCCGACCTGTTCGACGAGTTCTGTAGCTGCTTCAACGACGCCGACGTGGTGATCGTGGCCGATGTCTATGCGGCGGGCGAGGCGCCCCTGCCGGGGATCGACCGCGACGCGCTGGTGGAAGGGCTGCGGCGCTACGGCCACCGCCGGGTGCTGCCCCTCGGCGGTCCGGCCGACCTGCCGCGGCTCGTGCACGAGGAGGCCCGGGCCGGCGACCTGGTGGTGCTGCTGGGCGCCGGCGACATCACCGCCTGGGCCTACGCCCTGCCGGACCAGCTCACCGCCCTGGCCCCAACTTGAAAGGGTGCGGGGAATGACCTGGAAGGACCATTTGCCGGAGGTTCGCGGCAGGCTCTTGCTGGACGAGCCGCTCGGCCCCTTCACCTGGTTCCGCGTCGGCGGCCCCGCAGACGTGCTGTTCCTGCCGCAGGACCCGGACGACCTGGCCGGCTTCCTCAGGGGCCTCGACGCCCAGGCGCCGGTGACCGTGCTCGGCGTCGGGTCCAACACCCTGGTGCGCGACGGCGGCGTCGAGGGCGTGGTGATCCGCCTGGGCAAGGCCTTCGCCGCCGTCGAGGCCCAAGTCGACAAAGGGGGAAGCGGCTCGCGCATCTTCGCCGGCGCGGCGGCCCTGGACGCGACGCTGGCGCGCGAGGCCGCCAGGGCCGGCATCGCGGGCCTGGAGTTCTATCGCGGCGTGCCGGGCTCGATCGGCGGCGCCCTGGTGATGAACGCCGGCTGCTACGGCGCGGAGACCAAGGACGTGCTGGTCGAGGCCTATGCGCTGGCCCGCGACGGCGCGCCGCTGACGCTGTCCAACGCCGAGCTGGGCTACAGCTACCGCAAGTCCGCCCGCGCCGCCGCCGAGCCGCTGGTCTTCCTGGGCGGGCTGTTCGAGGGCAGGCCCGACGACCCCGCCGCCATCGCCGCGCGCATGGACGAGATCACTGCGCGCCGCGAGACCACCCAGCCGATCCGCGAGAAGACCGGGGGCTCGACCTTCAAGAACCCGCCAGGCCATTCCTCCTGGAAGCTGGTCGACGCGGCGGGCTGGCGAGGCAAACCCTATGGCGGCGCCATGTTCTCGCCGCTGCACGCCAACTTCCTGATCAACACCGGCGAGGCGACCGCCGCCGACCTTGAGGGACTGGGCGAGACGGTGCGCGCGGACGTCAAGGCCAGGCTGGGCGTCGACCTCGAGTGGGAGATCAAACGGATCGGTCGGCCGCCGAAGGCCTGAGCGGTCCTGGGCGACCCCGCCGCCGACTTCGGAGGTGAGCGCCTCTTCCAGGAAGGCCACCGACTTGCCGAGCCAGACCACCCGGCCTGCTGCCAAGGAACCGCCAGCGACAGCCGGCTCCTCCCCCGTCGCGAAGACGACGGGGGAGGTGTCAGCAAAGCTGACGGAAGGGGCGCAAGGCCCAGGCTCTGGGCAGGCCGCCCTGCGCGCCCCCTCCGTCTCGTCGCGTTCCGCGCCGATCCACCTCCCCCGCTTCGCGGTGGAGGAGCGAACTGCCGCCTTGACCCCGCGTTCGCGCTAAGCCACCCCGCGTGACAACCTCATAAGCCACCTAGAGTCCCCCCATGACCGCACCCCTTTCCGGCCGTCCACTCTCAGGCAGGCACGTCGCCGTCCTGCTGGGCGGGCTCTCGGCGGAGCGCGAGGTCAGCCTGGTGTCCGGGCGCGAGTGCGCCGACGCCCTGGAGCGGCTGGGGGCCAGGGTCAGCCGGGTCGACGCCGGCCGCGATCTGGCCCAGGTGCTGACCGCGCTGAAGCCCGACGTCTGCTTCAACGCCCTGCACGGCGCCTGGGGCGAGGACGGCTGCGTGCAGGGGGTGCTGGAGACGCTGGGCCTGGCCTACAGCCACTCCGGCGTCCTGGCCTCAGCCCTGGCCATGGACAAGGCCAAGGCCAAGGCGGTGCTCGCCGCGGCGGGGGTGACGGTCCCGGGCGGCGGCCTCTTCAACCGCTTCGAGGCGGCCGCGGACCACGTCATGGCGCCGCCCTATGTGGTCAAGCCCAACGCCGAAGGATCCTCGGTCGGGGTGTTCCTGGTCTTCGCCGGCGCCAACCGTCCGCCGCAGGAGATCGTGGCCCCGTCCTGGACCTTCGGCGAGGAGGTGATGATCGAGCCCTACATCGCCGGGCGCGAGCTGGCCGTAGGCGTGATGGACGGCAAGGCCATGACCGTCACCGACATCATTCCGCGCACAGGATTTTATGACTACGAGGCCAAGTACGCGGAGGGCGGATCGACGCACGTCGTGCCGGCCGAGATTCCGCCCCATGCCTTTGAAAAGGCGCTGAGAATGAGTGAGATGGCGCACGCGGCCCTGGGTTGCCGGGGGGTTACCCGGTCGGACCTGCGTTATGACGATGTTAACGACGTTCTGGTCCTGCTGGAGGTCAACACCCAGCCCGGCATGACGCCCACTTCGCTCATCCCCGAGCAGGCGGCCCTGCAGGGCGTGGATTTCGACGCTCTGGTGCTTTGGATCACGGAGGACGCGTATGCCCGCGGCGGTGCGGGGGGGATCGCGAGCTAAGGCGAGACCCTCACCCAAGACGGCGCCGAAGGCGGCGCGGCCCGCGCCCTCGGCCCGCCGGGTTCCGGTCGCGGAGCATCGCGGACTTTCGCCCCGGCTGGCGCTGACAGGCGCCGTCGCGGTCCTGGCCCTGGCGCTGGGCGTCACCCTCGCCACCGGCCATCGCGGGCAGCGCCTGGCTTCGGCCATCGGCGCCGGCGTCGACGGCCGCTTCGGGGCGGCGGGCTTCCGGCTGAAGTCCATCGAGGTGCAGGGCGCCTCGCCCATGGCCACCGCCGACATCGTCAAGGCCGCAGGGGTCTACAAGAACGAGCCGCTGCTCGGCCTCAACCTCGCCACCCTGCGCAACAACATCGAGCAGGTCGGCTGGGTGAAGGAGGCGCGCATCGTGCGCCTGCTGCCCGACACCCTGGTGATCGCCGTGGTCGAGCACCGTCAGCTCGCCGTCTGGCAGCACGCCGGGCATCAATCCGTGATCGACGACCACGGCCAAGTGATCAAGGAGGCCGACGCCGCCCGCTTCGCGAGCCTGCCCCTGGTGGTCGGCGAGGGCGCGGCCGAGCACGCGCCGGAGATCCTGCCGGTGATCGCCCAGCGCCCGCGCCTGATCGGCCAGATGGACGCCCTGGTCCGCGTCGACGACCGCCGCTGGGACATCCGCATGAAGGACGGCTCGCTGATCCAGCTTCCGGCCGACGGCGTCGACGGCGCCCTGATGCAGCTCGAGCGTCTCGACCAGCGCTCGCGCATCCTCGAACTCGGCTTCGACCGCATCGACCTGCGCAACCCCGATGTCGTCTCCGTGCGCCCGCGCCCCGCGCCGGCGCTCCAGTCGCAATCCTTCAGCTCGCCCACCGGGGCGGGGTTCTGAACCCAGATGGAAAATCAGTAGATGTTGAACCTGGCGAGCCGAGCCGAGGCCCCCACCGAAGAGCGCAAGTTCGCCGAGACCCGCTCGGCAGGGCGAAAGGACGGCCGTGAGGGACTGAAGGCCGCGCTCGTGCGCCCGCCGGTGGTCGCCGCCGTCGACCTGGGCGCGGCCAAGGTCGCCTGTTTCATTATGAAGCCTGAGGGCGTGCGCAAGGGCGACCGGACGCTGACCACAGCCGGCGTCGGCTACGTCCAGTCGCGCGGCGTCCGCGGCGGCTCCATCGTCAACCTCGACGAGGCCTCCGAGGCCATCGCCCAGGCGGTCGAGCGGGCCGAGAACGTGGCCGGGGTCAATGTCCAGGGGGTGACCGTCGCCACCGCCGGCGGCCAGCTCACCTCCAACCGCGTGGCCGGCCGGGTCTCCATCGGCGCGCGGCCGATCAGCGACAACGACCTGGTGCGCGCCATCAGCCATGCGCTGGCCCAGATCAAGCTGCCGGGCCGCCGGGCCGCCCACATCCTGCCGATCGCCTGGAGCGTGGACGGGCAGGGCGGGGTGCGCGACCCGCGCGCCATGTTCGGCCGCACGCTGGGCGTCGAGCTGCTGGTCGTCTCGGTTTCCGAAGCCGTGTTCCAGACCCTGGGCGCCTGCGTCGAGCGCGCCCACCTGCAGTTCGACGGCGTGGTCGCCGCCCCCTTCGTCTCGGCCCTGGCCGCGCTGGAGGAGGACGAGATGGACCTCGGCAGCGTCTGCATCGACATGGGCGGCGGCTCGACCTCGGCGGCGGTGTTCAACTCCGGCAGCCTCGTCCACGTCGAGACCGTGCCGGTGGGCGGCCAGCACGTGACCCAGGACATCGCCCGCGGGCTCTCCACCTCCATCGCCGGCGCCGAGCGGATCAAGACCCTGCACGGTTCGGCCATCGCCTCGGCCAACGAGGACCGCGAGATGATCGAGGCGCCGCCCCGCGGCGATGACCCGGGCGCCGGCCCGGTCGTCGCCCCGCGCAGCCTCCTGAAGGGCATCATCGCGCCGCGCGTGGAAGAGACCCTGGAGCTGCTGCGCGACCGGCTGAAGGCCTCGGGCGCCCCCATCGAGCCCGGCGCGGGCCTGGTGCTGACAGGCGGCGCGAGCCAGCTCGCCGGCGTGCGCGAAGTGGCGGTGCGGGTGTTCGACCGGCCGGTTCGCCTGGGCCGCCCGCGCCGCGTGCCGCATCTGGCCGACGCCGCCTCCGGCCCGGCCTTCACCGCCGCCGCCGGCATCCTGCACCGCGCGGCTTTCGGCCCGCGCGAGGCGGTCAGCGCCAAGGCGCTGGCCTCGGCCAAGCTGCGCCGCGAGCCCCTGGATCCCCGCGCCAACCCGGTGGCCAAGGCGGCCTCCTGGCTGCGCGAGAACCTCTAAGCCCGGCCTCAGCCCAGGAAGATCCAGCCCGGCGTCAGAGTCGAAAGCTGGACGCCCACCAGGATCATCTGGTTCGCGCCGCCCATGTCGATAACCGTGTCGGCGTCCACCTGGCTGACGGTGTAGCTGGTGCCCGGATCGAGCATCACCCGGTCGCCCTCGGCCTGGTTGAAGTCCAGCACCTTGTCGATCCCGGCGTCCTGGGAGCCGTGGAAGATGTCGGCGCCCGGGCCGCCGCTTTCGGTGTCGTTACCCCGGTCGCCGGAGACGAAGTCGTCGCCCGCCCCGCCGGAGATCGAGTCATCGCCCTGGCCGCCGCGGATCTGGTCGTTCCCAGGGCCGCCGTCGAGGGTGTCGTTGCCGAGGTTGCCCCAGACGATGTCGTTGCCCGCATCGCCCGTCTGGCTGTCGTTGTCCTTGCCGCCGACAACCCAGTCGTCGCCGTCCCCGCCATGCAGGACGTCGTCGCCCTGGTTGCCGTTGATGTCGTCGAAGCCCTGGCCGCCGACGATGGTGTCGTTGCCTTCCTCGCCGCGCAGGTAGTTCGAGGCGGTTTCCGCCGCATCGGGTCCCGAGGCGGCGGACCCATAGATCAGGTCGTCGCCAAGGCCGCCGTAGATCGTATCGGCCCCGCCCGCGCCGCTCAGGGTGTCGTTCCCGTCATAGCCGCGCATCACGTCGGGGCCGGAGGAGCCGTGTCCGACATCGTCGCCGGTGAGCAGCGCCTTGAAGGCCGAAGTCATGTCGTCCGTGTTGATCCAGCCCTGCAGCGAGGCGGCGGAGACATTGGGGACGCCGGTGATATTGATGCTCGCCCGTCCGGCGGGATCGTAGTGGATCAAGGCCAGGCCCTGCACGGTTCCCACTAGAAGCCGCGCGAAGGCGTCATAGCCCAGGCCCGTACCGAAGACGGTGGCGTCGCTGATCAGGTCGAAGGGCGACCCCGGCGGGATCGGGATGTTGAGCGCATCGGTGATCGACGTCTGAGTGACCGGCGAAAGGATGTTGAGGCCGCCGATGTGCAGCCCGTCCATGTCCAGGCCGTGAGCCGGCCCCGTCAGCGTCGTAAGGGTGAATTCGGCCAAGTCGTTCCCCCCGCGCCAAGCTCAAGCTACAGCGGGCGTCGGGGCTCGGCAAATCGACGGCTCAGGCCGTACGCGCGCCGCAGCCGCCTTCCCCGGGGCGGCGTCCATCGCGCCCCCGGGGCGAGCTCAGCCACCTATCCCCGGGTTCCACAGGCGAGTCAGATCGCCGCAGGGGCAGCCTGATTCGGCTTACGCCTTGTGACGCAAGGAGATTTTTCGCCACGGCGCCGCTCGACGGGCTCGCGACTCACGGTATGCGGTTAACACTCGATTAAGAGTGTCGGCGCGTACTTAACGCTTAGTTACGAGGCGTGCGGCGGGCGGGTTCGCCGCTGCGCTCCGGGCCGCAAATTCAGAAGGACGCAGGGGTCCCATGACTATCGCTCTTACAGCGCCGCGCGCGACAGAACTGAAGCCGCGCATCGTTGTCTTCGGCGTCGGCGGCGCCGGCGGCAACGCGGTCAACAACATGATCGAGGCGGGCCTAGAAGGCGTCGAGTTCGTCGTCGCCAACACCGACGCCCAGCAACTGCAGTTCGCCAAGACCGAGCGCCGCGTGCAGCTCGGCGTGCTGGCGACCCAGGGGCTCGGCGCGGGGGCCCATCCCGAGATCGGCATGGAAGCGGCCGAGGAGAGCATCCCGGAGATCGGCGAGCACCTCGACGGCGCCCACATGGTGTTCATCACCGCCGGCATGGGCGGCGGCACCGGCACCGGGGCGGCCCCGATCATCGCCAAGTGCGCCCGCGAGCGCGGCATCCTGACGGTGGGCGTGGTCACCAAGCCCTTCCACTTCGAGGGCCGCCACCGCATGCGCCTGGCCGACGCGGGCATCGCCGAGCTGCAGCGCTACGTCGACACCCTGATCGTCATCCCCAACCAGAACCTGTTCCGCGTCGCCAACGAGCGGACCACCTTCGCCGAAGCCTTCGGCATGGCCGACCAGGTGCTGCACTCGGGCGTGCGCTCGATCACCGACCTGATGGTGCTGCCGGGCCTGATCAACCTCGACTTCGCCGACGTCCGCACGGTGATGACCGAGATGGGCAAGGCGATGATGGGCACCGGCGAGGCGACCGGCGACGACCGCGCCCTGATGGCCGCCCAGAACGCCATCCAGAACCCGCTGCTCGACGAGGTCTCGCTGAAGGGCGCCAAGGCCGTGCTGGTCAACGTCACCGGCGGCCTCGACATGACCCTGCTGGAAGTCGACGAGGCGGCCAACGCCATCTCCGAACAGGTCGACCCGGAAGCCAACATCATCTTCGGCGCGGCCTTCGATCCGTCCCTGGACGGCATGATCCGCGTCAGCGTGGTCGCCACCGGCATGGACGGCGCCTCGATCGCCGCCATCGAGCCCAAGCTCGAGCGCCGGCCGATGACCGCGCCGGCCCTTCGCCTGTCCGAGACCGGCGCCGTCCCGGCGGAAGCCCCGGCGTACGCGCCGGCCGCCGAACCCGCCCTGGCCTCGGCGGCGTTGGAGGAAGAGCAGCCCGACCTCTATGCCGCTCCGGCGCCGGTCGCCCACCCGCCGGCGCCCGAGCCGGCGGTCATCCAGCCGGTCGCTCGCATCGTCGACCCGGCGGTCTCGGAGCCGCAGGACGAGCCGCTGTTCGCCGAGCCGGCCTATGAGGAGCGCCGCCCGCGCGGCGGGTTCCTGAGCATCTTCGGCAGCCGTCCGCGCTACGACGCGCCGCAGCCCGCCGCGGCGCCCGCGCCGCGCCCGCAGCCGAGCCGTGGCGGCGCGCTTCCGGCCGAGGCTGCGGCGCCCGAGGAAGCGGCCCATCAGGGCGAGGATCTGGAGATCCCCTCGTTCCTCCGGCGGCTCGCCAACTAGCTGAAACGACTGAGATTCCAACCTGCGCCGCGGCGGCCTGAAAAGGCTTCCGCGGCGCGCTTCGTTTTCGGACTCCGTTAACCGAAACATTGCGAAACAGGGATTGTTTTGCTGCGGCGCACCTAGGGCATTAACCGCACCTTTGGACGCTCCTCGGTCAGCGGGGTTCTTGCGCCCCAGTTCCAGGGAAGGTCCCAGCGTGGCGGCAGACGGTTTCCAGAGCGGCGCCTTCCAACACACCGTCAAGACCCCGGCGCTGTTCGCCGGCGTCGGCGTCCACACCGGCGAATATACCCAGGTGGCGGTCCGCCCGGCCGACTGCGACGCCGGTATCGTCTTCGTCCGCATCGACATCACCGACCGCGACAATCGCGTGCCGGTCTCGCCGCACGCGGTCTGCAAGACCCAGCTCGGCACGGTGATCGAGAACGCCGCGGGCGTCACGGTCGCCACCATCGAGCACCTGATGGCCGCCCTGGTCATGTCCGGCATCGACAACGCCGTCGTCGAGCTCGACGGGCCGGAGATGCCGATCATGGACGGCTCGTCCTGGCCGTTCCTGAAGATCCTCGACCGCGCCGGGCGCCGCCCGCAGGCCGCGGCCCGCAGGTTCATCGAGATCATCGACACCGTCGAGGTGACGGACGGCGACAAGCGCGCCGCCCTGAAGCCCGCCATGCGCTTCGAGGTGGCCTTCGCCATCGAATTCCCCACCGCCGTGATCGGCCGGCAGGAAGTCGACCTGCCGATGGACGAGGCCGCCTTCCGCCGTGAACTGGCCGACTGCCGCACCTTCGGTTTCCTGCATGAGGTCGAGGCCCTGCGCGCCATGGGCCTGGCCCGCGGCGGCACCATGGACAATTGCGTGGTGATCGAGGGCGACCGGGTGCTGAACCCCGAGGGCCTGCGCCGTCCCGACGAGTTCGTCCGCCACAAGGCGCTGGACGCCATCGGCGACCTCTATGTCCTGGGCGCGCCGATCCTTGGCCGCTTCGAGGGCGAACTGGCCGGACATGGGATCAACAACCAGCTTGTCCGCGCGCTCGCCGCCCACCCCGAAGCCTTCCGCATACGCACCTTCGCCGACGAAATCGCCGTCGCGGTCTGATTTCCCTCTCCGTCATCGGGAGGGCGGCCGAGGCGAAGCCGAGGTCGGGGGGAAGTCGCGCTCAAGCGCCGACTCGGCATTCCGGCTCACGCATCCCCACCGGTCTCCCCCGGCTCAAGTCCGGGATCGCCACCCTCCCCATGAAGGGGAGGGAAGGTGCGGCCCCAGCGCCGTTTGCGCGCCACAGTCCCTGGTGTAGAAGCTGTGTTCCGCGTGGGGGCGCGCGTCGGTCTTTTGAGGTGAAGGTGCCTGCTTTTCGCAATCTGGGCGTTCGCAATTCGTGGATGCGGCCCGCGCTCATCGTCATCCTCTGCAGCCTCACCGTGGCCGCCTGCGGCTCGCGGCCGAAACCGAAGCCGAAGCTCGCCTACGAGGAGCGCCCGGTGGAGCTGCTCTACGACACGGGCGCGGACCGGATGGACCACCATATGTGGGCCCAGGCCGTCGAGTACTTCCAGGAAGTCGAACGCCAGCACCCCTACTCGGAATGGTCGCGCCGCGCGATCCTGATGCAGGCATTCGCCCACTATCAGGCCAACGACTATGAGGAGGCGATCGGCGACGCCGACCGCTTCATCTCGCTCTATCCCGGCAACCAGGCGGCGGCCTACGCCCACTATCTGAAGGCCGTCTGCTACTTCGAGCAGATCGTCGACGTGGGCCGCGACCAGGCCTCGACCGGCCAGGCGCTGGAAAACCTGCGCGAGGTCACCTCGCGCTATCCGCACACCGAATACGCCCTCGACGCGCGGCTGAAGATCGACATGGTCAACGACCAGTTGGCCGGCAAGGAAATGACCATCGGCCGCTGGTACCTGCGCCAGAACGACACCCTGGCGGCCATCGGCCGGTTCAGGACGGTCGTGGAGCGCTACCAGACGACCAGCCACGCCCCCGAGGCGCTCTACCGGCTGGTGGAGGCCAATCTGACGCTGGGCCTGCTGGACGAGGCCAAGAAGGACGGCGCTGTCCTGAGCTACAACTATCCGGGCGATCCCTGGTACCGCGACGCCTATGAGCTGCTCACCTCCAAGGGCTTGCGTCCGCAGGTGATCCCCGCGGTCGTCCAGAAGCGCAGCGTCTTCCATCCGGCCTTCACCAAGGACAAGACCCGCACGGTCACGCCGCCCACTGGGCCGGACACCACCGCCTCGGCTCTGGCCAACAAGACCAAGGTCGACACCGCGCCGCCGGCCCCGGCCGACACGGCCACGGCGGACCAGCCGGCCAAGAAGAAGCGCAGCTTCTTCCACATCCCCTTCACCGGGAGCAAAGAGCCCTCGGTCCCGGCGCCGCAGCCCGATCCGGATCCGACGCCGACCCGCTCGCCGACGCCGTAGATTCGTCCCCTCAAGGGGCGGCGGCCCGCGACGGCTCCCCTCAAGGGGAGGCCCTTGGCGATGAGAACAAAAAGTGATCAACTGAGTCCCGGCGGCGCTCCCTTCGGCCGCTGATTCTGTGGCGTTCTGCGGCGATGCTGATCGGACTCTGGATCCGCGACGTGGTGCTGATCGAGGCCCTGGACCTGTCCATCGGGCCCGGCCTGACCGTGCTCACCGGCGAGACCGGGGCCGGCAAGTCGATCATCCTCGATGCGCTGGGCCTTGCGGTGGGGGCGCGCGCCGACGCGGGCCTGGTGCGCCGCGGCGCGGCCCAGGCGGCGGCCTCGGCGGTGTTCGCCCCGGCGCCCGACCACCCGGTCTGGGACCTGCTGGAGGACAAGGGCCTCTCCTACGCCCGTGACGAGGACCTGGTCCTGCGCCGCACGCTGTCCGCCGATGGCCGCAGCCGCGCCTTCGTCAACGACCAGGCGACCGGCGTGGGCGTGCTGAAGGAGGTCGGCGAGGCCCTGCTGGAGGTGCATGGCCAGCACGAGACGGTGGGCCTGCTGGATGCGCGCACCCATCGCCCGCTGCTCGACGCCTTCGGCGGCCTGGAGGCCCGGGGCCGCGCCGTGGCCGAGCGCTGGCGCGACTGGCGGCAGGCGCGCGAGGCGGTGGAGGCGCTGCGCGCCGAGGTCGCCCGCGCCGACGCGGAGACCGAGGAGCTGACCCTGCGCCTAGCCGAGCTCGACCGGCTCGATCCGCGCGAGGGCGAGGAGACCGAACTGGCCGAGGAGCGCGCCATCCTGGGCGCCTCGGAAAAGGCCCTGGCCGACATCGGCGCCGCGCGCGAGGTGTTCGAGGGCCTCTCGGCCCGCGTGGCCGGGGCGGTGCGGGCGCTGAGCCGAGCGCATGAACGCGCCCTGCTGGCCGGCGCCGCGGAGACCGGGGCCGCCGTGAAGCGGCTGACTGACGCCTCGGCGGCCCTGGACCGCGTGCTGATCGAGGCCGCCGAGGCCGAGGCGGCCATCGACGCCGCCGCCGAGGCGTTCGACTTCGAACCGGACCGCCTGGAGAAGGCCGAGGAACGGCTGTTCGACCTCAGGGGCTTGGCCCGCAAGCTTCAGGTCAGCGTCGAGGAGCTGCCGTTGTTGCGCGCCCGCTTCGCCGAGCGCCTGCGGGCGGTGGAGACCAGCGGCGATGCGCTGCGGGGCGCCGAGGCCGCGCTGGCCGCCGCCCGCGAGGCCTATCTGGCTGAGGCCGGTAAGCTGACCGCCGCGCGCGCGGCCGCCGGCCAACGCCTGGCGGCGGCGGTCATGGTCGAACTGACGCCGCTCAAGCTCGACAAGGCCCGCTTCCGCGTCGCCGTCGAAGCCTTGCCCGAGGACCGAGCCGGGCCCACGGGCCTAGACCGCATCGCCTTCGAGATCGCCACTAACCCCGGCGCGCCGTTCGGCGACCTGGGGGCCATCGCCTCGGGCGGCGAGCTGGCCCGCTTCGCGCTCGCCCTGAAAGCGGCGCTGGCGGGCCGCTCCGGCGGGCCACAGCCGCTGATGATCTTCGACGAGGTGGATCAGGGCGTCGGCGGCGCGGTGGCCGACGCCGTGGGCCTGCGCCTGAAGCGCCTGGCGGGAGACGCCCAGGTGCTGGTGGTGACCCACTCTCCACAGGTGGCCGCCCGCGGCGACGCCCACTGGCGGATCGCCAAGGCCGGCGAGGGCGAACGCCTGCGCACCACGCTGGAAGACCTCTCCACCGCCGAGCGCGAGGAGGAGATCGCCCGCATGCTGGCCGGCGCCGAGATCACCGACGCCGCGCGGGCGGCGGCGAGGGCGCTGATCGGAGCCTAGTGAGCTTGCGAATATACGGGATTTCCGTATATACAAGAGGATGATCGAGCCTTGGACCTCGATTGGGATCCCGGTAAGGCGGCAGCCAACGAGCGTAAGCACGGGATAAGTTTCGAGGTCGCGGTCGAGGTTTTCGCGGACGAGAACAGGGTCGATTTTGACGTGACCCGTGAGGCCGACGGAGAGGTGAGGCGCAGATCGTGGGCCATCTCGATGATCGCCTTGTAACCCTCGTCTACACGGTGCGGCAGGGTCGGATTCGGCTCATTTCGGCGCGTCCGCCGAATGAGCAGGAGGTGAGGCGCTATGGCTATCGTTACCTATACCCTTGGTCCCAAGAAACTTCGGGGCTTCACCGAGGCTGAGCGCGTTCGTCTCGATGCGATGACGGACGAGGAGATTACGGCTGCGGCGCTGTCCGACCCCGACAACCCCCCGCTCACCGAGGAGGAGTTGCAGCATATAGACGACGTCTGGTTCCTGCGTGATGTGCGTAAGGCAACCGGCCTCAGTCAGGCAAAGTTCGCCGCGGCCTATCGCATCAATCTTGGCCGTCTACGCGATCTGGAACAGGGGCGGACGCGAGTGGATAGCGCCCTTCGCGCTTACTACACCGTCATTGCCCAACGCCCTGATGTGGTGACCGCCTGCTTGGCGTCGTGAAGACGCTCATACCTTCAGAGGATGTCGAAGCCGCCATCCGTTCGCTGGACGAAGCGTTTCGAACCCAACGCCGCCACGACCTGTGGGACGATCAGGGCGTACTCATGTGCTCGCCTGGCAAGGAAGAGCGGCTGCGACGCATCCAGGCGCGAAGTCTCGACGCGCTCAGTTGGGAAGACATCGACTACCTGATGTCCTGCGCCGACCTGACGATCGGCACGGCCGCGACCGTGAAGTTCATGCTGCCGCGCTACCTCGGCGCGGTCCTCACGTTCCCAGCCTTTGGTTGGTACTCGGGCGTCGCCATCCTGCGCGACCGTCTCGATCGCTGTGGCTTCTGTTCCTGGCCGGCCGATCAGCGTCTGGCGGCCGCCGACGCCCTGATCCTGGTGGCCAAGGCCTGGGTCCTGACCGCGACGGAGACCGACGATGTCGGGTCGGAGGATGAGGCGGGACAATTGCTGCTATGGGCGCAGGACTCGAGGATGAGGGTCCTGATTGAATTGAGGCGTGGGTCAGGCCGCAAATCGAAGCCGCGGCGCGGCTAGCAAACGACTTTCGCCTCTGGACGCTTGCACGCTAGACCTTCCGAAATGTCCCTGATCGATCGCCCCGTCACCGACCTCACGCCCGATGAAGCCGCCGCGGAGCTGGCGCGACTGGCGGAGGAGATCGCGGGCCACGACATCCGCTATCACCAGCAGGACGCGCCGACGATCTCGGACGGCGACTACGACGCGCTGAAGCGCCGCAACCTGGAGATCGAGGCGCGGTTCCCGGAGCTGGTGCGCGAGGATTCCCCGTCGCTCCGGGTCGGCGCCGCGCGGGCCGCCCAGTTCTCAGCGGTCATCCATGGCGTGCCGATGCTCAGCCTCGACAACGCCTTCGCCGACGAGGAGGCGATCGAGTTCGACGCCCGCATCCGCCGTTTCCTGCGGCTCGGCCCCGGCGAACTGGTCGCCTATACCGCCGAGCCGAAGATCGACGGCCTGTCCTGCTCGATCCGCTACGAGAAGGGCCAGCTCGTCCAGGCCGCGACCCGCGGCGACGGCCGGGTCGGCGAGGACGTCACCGCCAATGTCCGCACCATCGCCGATGTTCCCAAGGCGCTGGCCGGGTCCGGCTGGCCGGACGAGATCGAGGTCCGCGGCGAGGTCTATCTCAGCCACGAGGCCTTCGCCGCCCTGAACGCCGCCGCCGCCGAGGCCGGCCAGAAGACCTACGCCAATCCGCGCAACGCCGCGGCCGGGTCGCTGCGCCAGATCGACGCCAGGATCACCGCCTCGCGGCCCTTGAGCTTCTTTGCCTACGCCTGGGGGATCCACTCAGCGCCGTTCGCGGCCACCCAGTGGGAGGCGCTGGGCAAGCTGGCCGCCTGGGGCTTTTCGACCACGCCGCAGAGCGAGCGGGTGGAGAACGCCCAAGGCCTGCTGGCCGCCTACCAGCAGATGGAGGCGGTCCGGCCGCACCTCGCCTATGACATCGACGGGGTGGTCTACAAGGTCGACCGCCTGGACTGGCAACAGCGCCTGGGCTTCGTCACCCGCACCCCGCGCTGGGCCATCGCGCGCAAGTTTCCCGCCCAGCGGGCGCGCACCATCCTTGAGGCCATCGACATCCAGGTGGGGCGCACGGGCGCGATCACGCCGGTGGCGCGGCTGCAGCCGGTGACGGTGGGCGGCGTGGTGGTCGAGAACGCCACCCTGCACAACGCCGACGAGATCGCGCGCAAGGACATCCGGGTCGGCGACACGGTGGTCCTGCAACGCGCCGGCGACGTGATTCCGCAGATCGTCGGCGTGGTCCCGGAGGAGCGGCCGCCGGGGGCGGAGCCCTTCGCCTTTCCGACCCACTGCCCGTGCCCGCTGCATACGCCGATCGCCAAGGAAACCACCGCCGCGGGCGCGGAGACCGTGGTGCGCCGCTGCACCGGGGAGTTCGCCTGCCCGTTCCAGAAGCTCGCCCACCTGCGCCACTTCGTGTCGCGCCGCGCCTTCGACATCGAGGGCCTCGGGGAAAAGCAGCTCACCGCCTTCTCCGAACGCGGCTGGATCGCCGAGCCGGCCGACATCTTCCGCCTGGCCCGCGATCCGGAGAAGATCGCCGAGCTGAAGGCGACCGAGGGCTACGGCGAGCTGAGCGTCGCCAACCTGATCGCCGGCATCGACGCCCGGCGCGACATCGCGCTCGACCGGTTCATCTACGGCCTGGGCATCCGCCACGTCGGCGAGACCACCTCGCTGGCCCTGGCTCGGCATTTCGAGACGGTGGAGACCTTCGTGACCACCGCCAAGGCGGCCTCGGAACAGACCGCGGGGCCGATGTTCGCCGAGCTCTCCGATCTGGACGGTCTGGGGCCCACGGCGGTGGAGGCGGTGCTGGCCTTCGCGCGCGCGCGCCAGCCGATGCTGATCCCGCCGGACATCTCGCTCGAAGAGCACCTGCGGCTGGCGATCCCGAAGCTCAATTCCAAGGCCCGGGCGGCGCTGGCCGCCCGCTTCGGCGACTGGGCGAGCTTCGAGGCCGCCGCCGCCGAGGCCGCCGCCGGGACGCCGGGCGAAGCCTTCGTCGAGGTCGCCTCGGTGGATGCGGTCGGCGTGGTCGCCGCGCGAATGATCGCCGAGTTCTTCGGCGAGGATCACAACCGCGCCCTGGTGGACAACCTGCTGGCCGAGTTGCGGGTCATCCCGGCCGAGCGGCCGAAGACCGACACCGCCGTGGCCGGCAAGACCATCGTCTTCACCGGTGCGCTGGAGAAGATGACCCGCGACGAGGCCAAGGCCCAGGCCGAGGCGCTGGGCGCCAAGGTGTCCGGCTCGGTCTCCAAGAAGACCGACCTGGTGGTCGCGGGCCCGGGCGCGGGCTCCAAGCTGGCGGAGGCCACCCGGCTCGGCGTGCAGGTGATCACCGAGGACGACTGGCTGGCCCTGGTGGCGGGCTAGGCTCCGGACTCAATTTTCACCGCTCATCCCGGCGAAGGCCGGGACCCAGATCTGCTAGCTCAGCCGCGGATTGGACGCACTCAGAGCCCATAGAACCCACATCTGAGCCATTCCATCTGGGGCCCGGCCTTTGCCGGGATGAGCGGCATTGAGCACGGACCCCAGCGGCTAGGGCCCTCGACGATTGGCCGTGCCTGCGTCGCTCTGGCGTCCGGAGCAGGACTCGCGCGATGCTCCGACCCGCGCACCGGGAGCAGCAGATGTCGGAACGGAACCCCCTGGGGTGGCGGCGAGCGCTGGGGCCGCTCGGCCCGCGGCCCCGCCTGACCGCGGCGGTGGCGGTGGGCGTTGCGGTGGGCGTCGCCCTGATCTGGCTCGCGCCGGCGATGCAGATCTCGACGCGGCTGATCCTGGCCTGGGATGCGGTCTCCCTGACCTTCCTGGGCGCGATGTTCAGCAGCATGATCCAGCACGATCCGACGGAGATCCGCCAACAGGCCGCGATCGACGACGAGGGCCGAGGCGCCATCCTGGCCCTGGTCCTGCTGGCTTCGGCCGCCAGCGTCTGGGCGGTCGGGGTCGAACTCTCGCTGGCCAAGGACGCCCATGGATTCATGAAGGCCGAGCACATCGTGCTGGCGTTCGGCACCGTGGTGGCGTCCTGGACGATGGTGCAGATGATCTTCGCCCTGCACTACGCCCACGAATACTACGGCGTCGACGAGGACGACGGCGCGCGCGACGCCGAGGGGATCGAGTTTCCGGGCCATGAGGCCCCGGACTATTGGGACTTCCTCTATTTCGCAGTCGTCATCGGCGTGGCGTGCGCCACGGCGGACGCGAACATCACCTCAAAGGGCCTGCGCAGGATCAGCACGGTCCACTGCCTGGTGGCCTTCGCCTTCAACACGATCATCGTGGCCCTCACCATCAACCTGACGGCGGGCTTGTTCTAGCCACCCCTTGCGAAGCGGGGAGGGGAACCGCTCGCCCTTTGGAGGCAGCGAGCGCGTGGGGTTCGGGGCAGGCCCCAAGCCCGGAGTTCGAGGCCTTGCGGCCCCCTCCGTCACCTACGGTGGCGCCTCCCCCGAAGTCCGCGCTTCAGGGGAGGAGCACCGTGGTCTTAGTCGTTGACCCGCAGGTTGGTCGCCGAGGTCTTGCCGCTGCGGCGGTCGGCCTCGAGGTCGTAGGCGACCTGCTGGCCTTCGTTCAGGCCGCGCAGACCGGCCTGTTCGACCGCCGAGATGTGCACGAACACGTCCTGGCCGCCGTCGTCGGGCTGGATGAAGCCGAAGCCCTTGGTCGGGTTGAACCACTTCACCGTGCCCGCGCCGGCCCCGGCCGGATCGCCGGCCGGACGTCCGCCGCCGCCACCGCCGCCGAAGCCGCCGCCGCGCGGCCGGTCAAAACCGCCGCCGCCGCCGCCACGCGGGCGATCGAAGCCGCCGCCGCCGCCGCCGCTGCGCGGAGGCGCCGCGCCCTGGCCGGTGACGACCAGTTGGCCCGCCGAAAGCTTGCCGGACCGACGGTCCTGCTCGAGTTCGAAATTGACCAGATCGCCTTCGTTCAGGCCGCGAAGGCCTGCCTGCTCGACCGCTGAAATGTGGACGAAGACGTCGCTTCCGCCGTCGTCCGGTTGGATGAAACCAAAGCCTTTAGCGGTATTGAACCACTTGACCGTGCCGCTCGCCATTCGCCTGACCTAACCGAGATAGAGTGTCTTATCCGCCCCCAAATCGAGGACGCCCGGCCCCCCAGTTTGGCGGTCCGTAAAATGCTATGTAGCGGGCGAAATGCCGGTAGGCCAGCCGCCCCGTGACATAAGCGCGCAATCGGCCTATTGGAGCGCCCCTCCAATTCTTCTCCGAAACGGCGGGGGCGAGGCTTCTTGAACAGCATCTGCGTCTATTGCGGCTCCGCCTCCGGCTTCGATCCCGCCTTCCACGCAGAGGCCGTCACGGCCGGGACGCTGATCGCCAAGGCGGGGCTTACGCTGGTCTATGGCGGCGGCAAAGTCGGGCTGATGGGCGCGGTCGCCGACGCGGCGCTCGCGGCCGGCGGCAAGGTGATCGGCGTGATGCCCGCCGATCTCGTCAACCAGGAGATCGGCCACCCGGGCCTGACCGAACTGCGCGTCGTCAACTCCATGCACGAGCGCAAATGGGCCATGGCCGAGCTGGCCGACGGCTTCCTCTGCCTGCCGGGCGGTCCGGGGACGTTCGAGGAGATCTTCGAGCAGTGGACCTGGGCCTTGCTTGGCTTCCACGCCAAGCCGTGCGGCTTCGTCAACGTCAGCGGCTACTACGATCCGCTGCGCGTCGCGGTGCAGCAGATGGCCGACAAGGGCTTCCTCGCCCAGCAATACGTCGACATGCTCATCTACGCCGAGACCACGGCCCAGGCCGTGGAGGCCTTCCGCGCCTATGTCCCGCCGCCGCCCAAATGGGGCGTGGCCCCGGTGGAGCAGCGCTACTAGCCGGCCCTGCCGCGAATTGCGGCGTCGGCGCGGCGCGCACGAACATTTGCTCCGCTGCGGCGGAATGTCTCTAGGCGCCGCTCAAGCTTAGGGCTCTATTAACCTTTATGGACCCGAACTTCGTCGTCTTGCTGATCCTGGCGGCCATGACCGCCGTCGTGGGCGCCGTCGTGGCGGTCTGCCTCAGCGAGCGGGTGCGCGAGCTGGGCCTGTTCCGCGCCTTCGGCCGGGCGCTCGCCGGCGACACCCAGCGCCACCGCTACGGCGGCCTGATCCGCTGACCTGAACAGCAGGAGGCCCCCGGCTTGCGCCGAGGGCCCGGCCTTGTTCCCAGCGAGCGTGTTTATTGGTTGTCGACGCGCACCTGCCGCGACAGGCGGTCGAGCCGCGCCTGCAGCATGGAGTTGTCGCGGTCGCTCAGGCGGCCGTCCCCGCGCAGGTCGGTTTCCTGACGGCGGATGTCGCTGAGGGTCCGCTCGGCGTCGTTGGCGTCGCGGCGCGACAGGCTGCCGTCGGCGCGCCCGCGGTCGATGCGCTCCTGGATGCGGTCGATCCGGCGATCGACGTCCATGGAATTGGCCCGGCTGGTGTAGGCGGCGTCGGCCGCGTAGCCGGAAACGGGCGGCGCGCCGTCGATCCATTCGCCTTCACGGTCGTAGTAGCCGTAGGCCACCGACCGGTCGACGTGGTTGTCGTGCCAGCGGCCTTCATTGTCGTAGTAGCCGTAGGCGTGGACGCAGTCGTGCGGGCCCTTGGCCAGGTTGCTGCCGATGGCCGCGCCGGCCACGCCGCCGATGATCGTCCCGCCGGTCTTGCCGCCGTGGCTGGCCACGGCGTTGCCCAAGAGGGCGCCGCCGATCGCGCCGAGAACCGTGCCCGTCGTACGGTTGGCGCTGCGCTGCTCGCAGGTTTCCTGCGCCATCGCCAGCGACGGGATAAGGACCGCGGCGGTGATGCCGGCGGCCAACAGATGCTTACGCATGAAACACTCCTTCAGTGAGAGACCGTGTCCCTCGCGTTCGGTTGAAAACGCGGCCCTAGGGCGAAGGTTCCGAAACCAGGCGGACCCGGGTAGGCTTGGGCTTCTTCATCAGGGAGCGGCGAATGCGTGGATTTGCGGGTCTGGTCTTGGGTCTTTGCGCGGGGCTCTTCGCCGCCGGCGCCGCGGTGGCTGCGCCGCCCGCGCTCGAGCCGCACGACTATGCGATCAAGGATTTCCGGTTCCGCTCGGGCGAGACCCTGCCGGAACTGAAGCT
Organism: Phenylobacterium sp.; assembly: GCF_035569475.1. Classification (GTDB taxonomy): domain Bacteria; phylum Pseudomonadota; class Alphaproteobacteria; order Caulobacterales; family Caulobacteraceae; genus Phenylobacterium. The sequence continues at coordinate 62,129 of NZ_DATMNA010000092.1, read as the reverse complement.
GCACTACTACACGCTTGGCCAGCCGAGGAAGGACGCCGCGGGCCGGATCGTCAACGCGGTGCTGATCCTGCACGGGACCGGCGGCTCGGGCCGCCAGTTCGCCGCCCCGCAGTTCGCCGACGTGCTGTTCGCCCCGGGCGGCCTGCTGGATCCGGCCAAGTACTTCCTGATCATGCCCGACGACATCGGGCACGGGGCGTCGTCGAAGCCCTCCGACGGGCTCCACATGCGGTTCCCGCACTACGACTACGCCGACATGGTCGAGGCCGAGCACGCCATCGTCACCCAGGCCCTGGGCGTCGCGCAACTGCGCCTGGTGATGGGCACGTCCATGGGCTGCATGCACTCGTTCCTGTACGCCGAGATGTATCCGGACGGCGCGCGCGCGGCGATGCCGCTGGCCTGCCAGGCCGTGGCCCTGGGCGGCCGCAACCGCCTGTGGCGCGAGATGGCGATCACCTCGATCAAGGCCGACCCGGCCTGGCAGGGCGGCGACTACAAGGCCGAGCCCCAGCTCGGCCTGCGCGGGGCAGAGAACCTGCTGATCCTGGCCGGCCAGTCGGCCTGGCCCATGCAGATCGCCATGCCTACGGGCGAGCAGGTGGACGCCTGGTACGCGCAGCAACTGCCGCAGCGCCTGAAGGACGCCGAGGCCAACGACCTGATCTATCAGCTCGAGGCGTCGCGCACCTACGATCCCGCCAAGGACCTGGAGAAGATCAAGGCCCCGCTCACCTGGGTGAATTCCTGCGACGACTTCATCAACCCGCCGGAGCTCGGCCTCGCCCAGACCGAGATCAAGCGCGTCAGGGGCGGCCGGTTCGTGCTGATCCCGTGCCGCCCCGACACCCACGGCCACGGCACCCATACCTGGGCGGTGTTCTGGCGGAACGACCTGGCGGACCTTCTGAAGCGCTCCGGCGGCTGAAGCCGCTTAGGGCCTGAGGGCGGCCCGGAGTCTCCGGGCCGCCCCTGGCTCGCGCCTCTTAGTATCTGATCTTCACGGTCATGCCGTAGAACCGCGGCTGGCCGGGGTAGTAGTAGTAGTTGTTCATCCCGGGGTTCAGGGCCGGCGGGGTGGAGAAGGTCTGCAGCACCCCGTTGAACGCCGTCTGCTTGTAGAACTGGCCGAACAGGTTGGTGCCCCAGATGCTGAATTCCAGCCGCTTGTCGTGGGTCGCGACCCCGATGGAGCCGTTCACCAGGGTGTAGCCCTGCTGCATCTTGGCCGGATCCTCGTCGGAGCCGACCTGGTAGCTGGAGGTGTACTTGGCGTCGACGGTGGCGAAGCCGTCCCAGCCGTCGATCACCGGGTGGGTGTAGCTGCCGCCCAGGGTGGCGGACCACAGCGGGGCGTAGGAGAGCCGGCTGCCCGGCAGCAGGAAGAGGCCGCTTCCGGGCGCCTGGAGGACGGCCCGGTTGGCGGCGCTGTTGGGATAGGTGGTCTCCGCATAGGTGACGCCCCCGTTCACCGTCAGCCCGGTCGTGACCGCGTAGATGCCTTCGAGCTCGACGCCGGCGGTCTGGGCCTCGGGGATGGTGAACTCCACGAACTGGGTGCCGGTGAAGGCGTTCAGTTGGTGGTCGCGGTAGGCCTGGTAGAAGACGGCCGCGTTCAGCGACAGCCGCCGGTCCAGCCACTGGGTCTTGGCGCCCAGCTCATAGGCGTTGACGTTCTCCGACGGGAACGAGGTGTCGGTGGCCGGCGCCAGCGAGGTGTTGGGCGCGCCGCCCGGTCCGAAGGGCTTGGTGACCTCCGCCAGGTTGAAGCCGCCCACCAGGTTGCCCCGCGAATAGGAGCCATAGATCATCGCCTCGTCGCTGAACTTGTACTGCAGCTTGGCGGTGCCGGTGAGCGCGCCCTCGTCGAGGGACTGGTGGTTCGTGAAGTTCTTGAAGGCCGGGTTCACCAGGCAGGCGGTGCCGAAGATCGCCTTGGAGAAATTGCCGTAGGCCGACAACGGGATCGGCGTCGCGCTGCCGGTGGCCGCCTGCAGGGCAAGCGCGCAGAGGTTCGCGGTGTCGTTGTTGGTCGAGAACGAGTCCAGGGACTTGTGCTCCCAGGTGTAGCGCAGGCCTCCGATCAGGGAGAGCTTGTCGGTGAGCTTGAATTCCTCCTGGGTGTAGATCGCCTCGGAATGCTCGGTCTGGTGATAGGTGTCCATCGTCCCTTCGCCGGCCGGATAGCCGTTCGCCGGCAGGGCGCCGCCGCTCAGGACATTCAGGTAGGGGCCGAGCGCGGCGCCGTTGAGGATCGAATACCCGGTGTCCAGGCGCTCGTGGGAATAGAAGAAGCCCACCTGCCAGTTCAGCCTTGGCGTCGATCCGCGGTACTGCAGCTCCTCGGAAAACTGCCGGAAGTGCGTGAAGTTGGTGGAGGGGTCGCTGAAGTCGATGGGGGCGAGCGTCCCGTCGGTGTCGCCGCCGGTGTTCTCCTTTGAATCGCGGTAGGCGGTGATCGACGTCAGGGTGGCGTTGCCCAGCCACGGCGTCTTCCAGTGCGCCTCGGCCGAGATCCCCTGGTCGGTGATGTTGTCGACGCTCGAGCTGTTCAGGTAGGCGGTGTTGTTCCGCGGGCTGACCGGGTTGGGCACCGTGCCGGGGAACACCTGGTTCTGGATCGCCGCCGGCGAGCCGTTCTGATAGTCCAGCGCGACGCAGCAATGGTCGCGCCGGCGGCTGTAGTCGGCGATGAAATTGACGTCCAGGTCGTCCGTGAAGTTGACCAGCAACTGGTCGCGGGTGGTGAAGACGTGCTCGTCGTTCTGGTTGGGGATGTGGGTCGTGGGCGCCTGCACGACGGGCACGTAGCCGTCGCGCTCGCGGTCGGCGACATAGAGCCGGATCGCCACCTTGTCGGCGATCAGCGGGCCGGTCACCGAGAACGAACCGCCATAGCCGTTGTAGTTCTGCACCGTCGCCTCGGCCTGGGCGCCGAACGTGAAGGACGGCCGCTTGGTGGTGATCTGGATCACGCCGGCGATGGTGTTCTTGCCGAACAGGGTGCCTTGCGGACCCTTCAGGATCTCGATGTCGTTGAGCTCGCCCAGGTCGTTGAACGAGACGCCGTTCCGCGGCCGGTAGACGCCGTCGATGTAGAGGCCCACGGCGTCCTCGAGGCCCGGGTTGTCGGCCACGTTGCCGACGCCGCGGATGCGGGCGATGGTCGTCCCCTCGCTGGCGTTGGTGGTCGAGGTCAGGCCGGGCGTCAGGGTGACCAGGTCGGCGACGGTGTTGACGTTGTTCGCCGCAAGCTTGGCGCCGCTCAGCACGGTGACCACGACGGGGACGTCCTGCAGGCGCTGCTCGCGCTTCTGGGCGGTGACCACCAGCTCGGCCACCTCGCCGCCGGCCGCCGCGGCGGTCGCGGTCCCGGGCGATCCCTGGCCGGGCGACTGGGCCTGCGCCCAGGCCGAACCGGCCGCGCAGATCATGGCCAGCGCCGACGCGCAGCCGAAAACACTCTTGGAACGAAGCATCGGAAACCTGTCTCCTTATGTCCGCGGGCTGCTCTGTCGGCAGCGTGCGGGAACGACAGGCGGTCGGGCCGGGGGCGCCCCTTCTTCGATTGAGAAGGGTTGAGCCGGCCCCCGCCAGAGCCCCCCTTCCAATGCCGCAATGTGGCGCGGATCGGGCAGGTTCGCGTCGCCGATGAAATCTGACAATGTTCGGTAAAGCCGTGCGGCAGAGGCGCCACAGGGGTGGCCTCTCCGTGGCTTTTTTCCCGCTGCCCTAGCGGGAAAAAATGTCAGCGTACGTAGCTTGCGCCGTTGATGTCGAGCACCGCGCCGGTCATGGACGGAGGCGCTTCCAGGGCGAGGTAGGCCACCGCATTGGCCACTTCCTCGGGGTCGGCGACCTTGCCCAGCGGGATGTCGGCGAGGAGCTTGTCGCCGCCGCGGCTCGACAGATAGTCCTCGGCCATGCCGGTCATGGTGAAGCCGGGGCAGACCGCGAACGCCAGCACGCCGTCGCCGGCGAACCCGCGGGCGATCGACTTGTTCATGGCCACCATCCCGGCCTTGGAGGCTGCGTAGTGCCAGTGGGCCGGCGAATCGCCCCGATAGGCCGCGCGGCTCGCCACATTGACGATCCGACCGCCGCTGGCGCGTTCGCGCCAGTGCAGGATGGCGCGCCGGCAGAGGTCGGCGGAGGCCTGCAGGTTGATCTGCAGGGTGCGGTCCCAGCTCGCCTGCCATTCGTCCGCCGCGGCGTCGACCGCCACCGGCTCGAACACCCCGGCGTTGTTGATCAGCACGTCGATCCGGCCGTCCAGCCGGGCCAGGGCCGCGTCCCACAGGCCGTCCGCCGCCCCGGGGCGGGCGAGGTCCGCGCCGACCACGCCGGCTGCGTCTGCGCGGCCGTGGCCCACAAAGCGCACGCCGCGGGCGTTCAGGACCTCGGCGATCGCCGCGCCGATGCCGCGGGTGGATCCGGTGACGAGGATGTGGGGCTGTTCGCTCATGCCGCTCTGACGTCCTTACTGATCGTGCTTGCTGATCGGCTGGCCTGATCCAGGTCAACCGCGAGACGCTCTAGCCGCCGGCCGCCGCCTCGCCCAGCCCAAATGGCGCCTGTCGATTCAGCGGCCGCGCGGGCGTGGCGGGCGGGCCGATGCGATGGAGTGGCCTCCGCGCCCGCCTCGGTGCATGATCGGGTGTCGGCGCCTGGCCGGCGAGGCTGTTGTCCGGGATCGGGCGTCTGGGGGAAGTTGTGCAGATACTGGCCCTTGCTTTGGCCGCCGTGGTCGGCGGAACCCATCCGGCGGCCGGCGCGGCCGGGGGCGCGGCCCCTGCGGCCCAGGCGACCTGGACCGAGGATCAGGGCGCCGAGGCGGCGGGGTCCAACCCCGGCACCCGCTTCAAATGCCAGGAGGGCGGCGACCTGGTCGCCCACTTCGACACCCACGGTCCGCGGCTGATCGCCGTGGTCGACGCCGGCGACGGGCCGCACGCCCTGCCGATTCGGCCCTGGGACGGCGGGCCCGTGCGCCTGACCTGGAGCGACGGGACGCGCACGCTCACCTGGAGCCCCGGCGTCCAGATCATGTGGATGGACGGGGACGGCGCGCACCGCATGTGCGGCCGCGAGGGCCACCACCACTAGGCAGGCCGCAGCCCAGCGCGCGCCGGGTCACATTGACCGCTTCGCCGCCGCCGGTAGAACAGCCGCCGGACACTTCGGTCCCAAGGGCGTTTCCGCGATGGGTTTCAGGTCTGGACTCACCCTGGCGGCGGCGCTGATGCTGGGCGGCCCGCCCGCCCATGCTGCTGCGGCGGTCGACCCGGCGGCCGCGCAGGTCCAGGGCTTCTACGCCGACCTGACTGCGGCGCTGCACGCGGGCGGCCTGACCGCGGCCAGGCTGAAACCCGCGGTCGAACGGACCTTCAACCTCTCGGTAATGGCGCAACTGGCCGTCGGGCCCGCCTGGACGGAGATGACCGCCGCCGACCGCGCCGCCGTCGTCGCCGCCCTCTCGCGCTACACCGTCGCGCGCTACGTGAAGGATCTGAGCTCCGCGGCGAACGTGACCTTCGTCGTCGACCCGGCCGTCCAGGTCCGCGGCGCCGACCGGCTGGTGAAGTCCGAGGTGCGCGCCCCCGGCGAGACCCCGACGAAGCTCTATTACCGGCTGCGGGAATATTCCGGCGCCTGGCAGGCCGTCGATGTGTTCGAGAACGGCGTCAGCGAGATCGCCACCCAGCGGGCGGATTTCACCGGCGTCCTGGCCAAGGGCGGGGCCGGCGCCCTGGTCAAGAAGCTGGACGAGGCGACCGCGCGCCTAAAGTAGCCGTCCGACCGGCTTCCACGCGAGCAGGGCCGGCTGGAACACCAGCGTCGTGACGATGGTCCAGCCGAGGGCGACCGTCAGGACCAGCCCCAGGCTGGCGGTCCCCGGGTGGGACGACAGGACCAGGGCGCCGAACGCCGCGCCGGTGGTCAGGGCGCTGTAGAGGATCGCGCGCGCCAGGTTGGCCCGCAGAGGCGCCGGCGCCCCGCTGCGCCAGGCCGAAACCAGGTAGACGTTGAACGACACCCCGATGCCCAGCACCAGCGGCAGGGCGATGATGTTCTCCAGGTTGATGGCCTGCCTCAGCGCCGCGGTGGTCGCCAGGGTCAGGAGCAGGGTCAGCACGACGGGGGCCAGCGTCAGGGCCACGCCGACCGCCGAGCGCATGGCGGCGAACAGCAGGATCGCGATGGCCAGGACCGAAAGGCCCGCCGCCTGCAGGAAGGCGGTCAGCACCGTTGCGCCCACATCGCGCACGATCACGGGGACGCCGCTGACGTCGGCGGCCAGCCCGCGCACCGCCGCGACGAACCTCTGGATCGCCGCGGCGCGGGTGGGATCGCCGCTCGGCCAGACCTCGATGCGCGCCACGCCGGACGGAGCGACCCACTGCTGCTTCAGGGCCGGGGGCAGGGTGTCGAGCGTGACCGGCTGGGCGGCCAGCGCCATGCGGATCTCGTCCAGCGCCTCGGGCAGGTCGCGCAGGACGGCGGCCTGCGCCCGGGCGCGGCCGGCGGCGGGCGCGCGGGCGAGGCTCTCGAGGACGGCGGCGGCCTGGCGCGCCGACTTGGCGGGCCCGCCGGGCTGTCCGGGCGCGGCGGCGACCTCGCGCAGCCGCGCCGCCAGGGCGTCGAGGCTGGCCACGATGGCGGCGTCGTCCGGCGGGGCGGCGACCTCGAACGGCGACAGGGTCGAGTCCAGCAGCAGCGCCGCGTCGCCGATCGCCGCCAGCTTCGGCGCCTGGTCCGCAGGCACGAGGTTGCGCAGGGTGTAGGCGTGGGCCACCTGCGGCAGGCGGGCGAGCCGGTCGGCGAGCTGGGTCGCCGAGCGGAGGTCCGGCCGCTGGATGTCGAGGGTGTTGGGCGTCGTCTCCGGCCGCCCGGCGAGGTCGTGATAGGTGGCGACCGACTGCGTCGCGGGGTTGCGGAGCGAGAGCGGGTCGAAGTCGAACCGGAGCAGGCCCAGGGTCGCCGCGCCGGCCAGGGCCGCCGCGCCCATCGCCGCCAGCGTCAGGGCTGAGGGCGGCCGGCCGACCGCCGCCGTCCGCGGCGGGGGCGGCCGTGCGCCCAGGAGGCCGATCAGGGCGGGCAAAAGGGTCAGGGTCAGCAGGAAGCTGACGATCATGCCCAGGCCCGCGATGCCGCCGAGCTCCGAGACGCCCTTGTAGGCGGTGGGCAGGAAGGAGAGGAAGCCGATGGCCGCCGCCGCTGCGGCCAGGGCGATGCTGCGCCCGATGGACTGGCCCGACTGGACCAGCGCCGCGGCGACGCTCGGCGCATCCTGCGACACGACCCGATAGCGCATGGCGAACTGCACGGCGAAATCGACTCCCAGCCCGACGAACAGCGGCAGGAAGGCCACCGAGATCACGTTGAAGGCGCCGTAGATCGCCAGGCCGAGCGCGCTGGTCATCCCGAGGCCCACCAACACGGTGGCCGCGATCGCCGAGATCATCCGCCAGGACCGGGTGGCGAGCATCAGCACCGCGGCGACGCCCGCCAGGCTCAGGGCGGCGATCGGGCCGATGGCTTCGCCCAAGGTAGCGAGCTCGTCGTCGGCCATCGGGACGCTGCCGGTGAGGCGCACGGTGACCCCGGAGGCGGGGTTAAGGCCAAGGTCCTTGGCGGTCCTGCGGATCGCCGCCTCCGCGCGCTCGCCGGGCGCGACCTTCGAATAGTCCACCACGGGGGTCAGCCGCACGATGCGCCGCAGGTCGCCGCGGTCGGCCGCGCCGCCGCTCAACAGGGCCTGCCAGGAGAAGGCCACCGGCTTGCCTCGCGCGGCCGAATCGAGGGCGGCGGTGATCCTGGCCAGCGGCGGACCCAGCAGCGTGAGCCGCTGCGGGTCCTGCTCGGCGCCGGTCAGCGCGGCGCGCAGGCCGTCCGCCAGCCCGCGCAGGCTGGGGTCGGCCGCCACCGGGCCCAGCAGGGGCTGGGCCGCGATCAGGGCCTGGGTCTGGGCCTTCACCTCCGGCAGGCCGAGGAACAGCAGCCCCTCGCGATCCAGGAAGGCGTCCGTCGGGTCGACCTGGCTGAACAGGTCGGTGCGGGCCTGCAGCGCCGTGGTGAGGGCCGTAGCCGCGCGGTGGGCGCGCTCGGGGGTCTGGCCGTCGATGACGACCACGATGTCGTCGCCCATCTGCGGGAAGGCCTGTTCGATGGCCATGGTCGTGCGGCGCCACGGCACGCTCTTGTCGATCAGGCCGTTGAGGTCCGTGCGGATCGAGAGGTTCGCCGCCAGATAGGCGAGGCTGGCCACGAAGGCCGCCAGCGCCGCCAGCGCGACCAGCCGCGGCCGGCCCGCGCCCAGCCCCACCAGGCGGGCGACCAGCTTGGCGACGAAGCCGGATTGCGCGGCCAGCTCGGCAGGGGAGGTCATCCGCACGGTCTAGGGCTCCGGCGGCGAGTCGGGCGTCGGCGTCGGCGCCTCGGGGACCGGCGGCGCGGGCGCGGTCTCCGGCGGAATGTCGGGGAGGGCGTCCAGCGGGACCTCGCCCCCGTTGAGCCGCGCGGCGGTCTGCTGGAGGTGGGCCGAGCGGGCGGTGGCGTAGGGATCGATGGCGCTGGCCTCGAGGCTCTTGATGTCCGCGTCGGCCTCCACCCGGGCGTCCAGCGCGCCGAGCACGGCCTGCCCGATCCCCACCTGCTGGGCGTTCACCCCGCCCAGGTGCGCCACCGGGTCGATATAGAAGTCGGCCGCGCCGCCCAGCAGCTCCCGCACCGTGGTGGGGCCGATCGCGGGCAGGAACAGGTAGGGCCCGACCGGGACGCCGGCGCGCCCCAGCGTGTCGCCGAAGCTGTTGTCGTGGTGCGGCAGGCCGGCGGGGGTCGCGACGTCGAAGACGCCCAGAACGCCCACCGTCGTATTGCCCACGAACCGCGCCGCGGTCTGCGCCGCCTGCCGCAGGCGAAGCTGCAGCAGGTCGTTGGCCAGCACGATCGGCTCGTCGAGGTTGCCGAGGACATTGTGCACGCCCCGGCGGACGGGCCGCGGCAGCAGCCGGCGATAGGTCATGGCCACCGGGCGCAGCAGGACGCGGTCCAGGACGCCGTTGAAGGCGAAGAGCCCGCGGTTCACCCGTTCGAAGGGATCGCCGTTCGACGTCGTGGCCAGCGGCCCCGCCGCCGGCGGCTGGGCCTGGGCCAGGACCGGCGACGCCGCCCCCACCGCCAGCGCCGCCATCGCCGCGACCGCGCCGCCCCGGGCGCGCCGCCAGGGTCCCGCTACGCGCATGCGACGCCGCCCCCGGCCGATCCGCTGAAGGCCGAAATCACGCGCGGCCTTGCCGGGCACAGTTCATGCGAGCGGGTCCATCCGGTGCAGGGTAATCGGGGCCTCGGTGAGAGGACGCCCCTGGACGACGAGCGCCTCAGGTGGGGCGTCCTGGGAGCCGTAGCTTAGGTTTCGGCTCGCGCCAAACGGGACATTCGCCAACGCCCAGGGGCAGACCCGCAGACATAGCCCTTGCTCCCCGCCGCCAAGGCGCCGAACTAGCGCCTGAACCTGTAGCGTCGAAGGCAAATCCCATGGCTTTCTGGATAGCGAGCGGAGCCGGCGTGGCGATCGCCTATCTCCTCGGTTCGACGCCGACGGGCTATCTGGCGGGGAAGCTGCTCAAAGGCATCGACATCCGGGAACACGGCTCCAGATCCACCGGCGCGACGAACGTGCTGCGGACCCTGGGGAAATGGCCCGCCTTGGTGGTGATCCTGGTCGATGTGCTGAAAGGCGTGGCGGCGATCCTGTTCGCCCGCTGGCTTTATCCTTGGCTCTCGACATGGCTGTCCGTCACGCCGCCGACGGCGCTAGATCTGCAGGCCTGGGCGCCCTGGACCGTGTGCCTGGCCGGACTCGCCGCGTTGTTGGGGCACAGCCGTTCGATCTGGCTGAATTTCACGGGCGGCAAATCCGCTGCGACGGGGCTGGGCGTGTTGCTGGCGTTGTCCTGGCCGGTTGGCCTGGGCGCGGCGACGGCTTTTGGCGTCGGGCTGGCCGTTTTTCGGATCGTCTCCCTGAGTTCGATGCTGGCGGCCTTGGCCGCGATCGCGCTGATCTGCGGCTTGCCGCAACCGCTGCCCTATCGGCTGCTGGTCATCGCCGGCGGCGCCTACGTGATCGTGCGCCATCGCGCCAATATTCAGCGCCTGCTGGCCGGGACAGAGCCCCGCCTGGGGCGGACCTGACAGACGACGCGGCGGGCCCCGCCAATCCGCTCGTCCCCGCGCAGGCGGAGATCCAGGCTACCCCTCCAGCGTCCCGATCATCGCCACCCGCGCCGCATGCCGGCCGCCCTCGAACCGGGCGGTCAGGAACGCATCCACGATGTCGAGCGCCAGCCCTTCGCCCACCACGCGCACACCCATCGAAAGCATGTTGGCGTCGTTGTGCCGGCGGATCATGCGGGCTGAGAATGTGTCGGCGCAGACGCCGCAGCGGATGCCCTTGACCTTGTTCGCCGCCATCATGATGCCCTGGCCGGTTCCGCACAGGATGACGCCGAACCGGCAGTCACCGGAGGCGACGAGCCGCCCCGCCGCTTCGCCTTGCCTGGGATAGTCCGTGCTCTCCCGCGTCGTCGGCCCGATGTCGACCGCCACCCAGCCCTGCGCCGCGATATGAGCGGCAATGGCCTGCCGGAGCTGAAGGCCGTGGTGGTCGCTCGAGAGGACGATGCGGTTGTTGGCGGTCATGGAGACGTCGTCCCGTTTCCCAAGGCGATCTGGCGGCTTGAGCGTGACAATATCTCCGCCGTCCCACTCGTGTCAGGTCGATCATGTCTGAATTCAAGCTACGCTTGGCGCTCAATCACATGGCAGAGCGCGTGACGGTCGGCATCTTCGATCAGCTCGCGGCCATCTAACGCGCGAAATTGTGCGGGATCAGGCACCGCCTATGTCCGCGCTTGTGGCCCCGCTGTGGTGCGCGGCTGGTTGCGATCGATCCTTCGCTATACCCCGGCGCGACGTCAAAAAGAACATCTTGCGAACATGGAACAAAGCCGGTACGCATGAGTCCCACGGCGGTCGTGGCCCGAGGGCGGGTCGATTGGCCGATCCTGTTGGCGGAATCGTAGGATAAGGGGCTTGGGAAAAATGACTCAGCCGGTGGCGTTGAAACTCGTGGCACGTGAAGACGGTGACAAGCAGCGCGCTCTGGAAGCGGCGCTGAGCCAGATCGACCGGGCCTTCGGCAAGGGCTCGGTGATGAAGCTGGGCGACAAGGGCAAGATCGTGGAGATCGAGTCGGTGTCGACCGGCTCGCTCGGCCTCGACATGGCGCTGGGCATCGGCGGCCTGCCCAAGGGGCGGATCGTGGAGATCTACGGGCCGGAAAGCTCCGGCAAGACGACGCTGGCCCTGCATGTGGTGGCCGAGGTCCAGAAGGCCGGCGGCACCGCGGCCTTCGTCGACGCCGAACATGCGCTCGACCCGTCCTACGCCCACAAGCTGGGCGTCGACCTGGACGAGCTGCTGGTCTCCCAGCCGGACACCGGCGAGCAGGCGCTGGAGATCACCGACACCCTGGTGCGCTCGGGCGCGGTGGACATCATCGTCATCGACTCGGTGGCCGCGCTCACCCCGCGGGCGGAAATCGAAGGCGAGATGGGCGACAGCCTGCCGGGCCTTCAGGCCCGATTGATGAGTCAGGCGCTGCGCAAGCTCACCGCCTCCATTTCCAAGACCCACACCCTGGTGATCTTCATCAACCAGATCCGCATGAAGATCGGGGTGATGTACGGCTCGCCGGAGACCACCACCGGCGGCAATGCGCTGAAGTTCTACGCCTCGGTGCGCCTGGACATCCGCCGCACTGGGTCGGTGAAGCGGGCCGACGAGATCATCGGCAACAACGTCCGCGTGAAGGTGGTCAAGAACAAGGTCGCCCCGCCGTTCCGCGAGGTCGAGTTCGACATCATGTACGGCGAGGGGATCTCCAAGCTGGGCGAGATCATCGACCTGGGCGTCAAGGCCGGCGTGATCGAGAAGTCCGGCTCCTGGTTCTCCTACGCGAGCCAGCGCATCGGCCAGGGCCGCGACAATGTCCGCGAGTTCCTGAAGGCCAACCCCGACGTGGCCAACGACATCGAAAAGGCGGTCCGCGGCGCCAAGGCGGTCATCGAGGAGGAACTCCTCGTCGGCGGCCCCGAGCCGGAAGACGAATAGGCGGCCTGGAGGGTTTCCCTGCCGCGCGCCGCCTTCGCGACGGGCCTTCCCGCCAACCGGCCCGTGGCGCACCCCGCGCCGGCGCGCGGCATCGGAAGCGAGGACGTCCGGGTTCGCCCGGGCGTCCTTTTCCGTTTGCGGCGCCCTTTTCCTTGTTCGAGGCGGGCCAAGTTTCGTAAACGGTCAGCCGGTTCCCATCTGGGGTGGGCGCGCCCGAAGCCGGGCGGCCGTCCGCCGAAATCGAACGAGAGTTGCGACAGCCCAATGCCGAGCGTGAACGAGATCCGCAGTCACTTCCTGGACTACTTCCAGCGGAAGGACCACGCCGTGATCGCCTCGGCTCCCCTGGTGCCGCAGAACGACCCGACCCTGCTGTTCGTCAACGCCGGCATGGTGCCGTTCAAGAACTATTTCACCGGCGCCGAGACCGCGCCCTGGCCGCGCGCGGCGTCGTCGCAGAAGTCGGTCCGCGCCGGCGGCAAGCACAACGACCTGGACAACGTCGGCTACACCGCGCGCCACCACACCTTCTTCGAGATGCTCGGCAATTTCTCATTCGGCGACTACTTCAAGGCCGGCGCCATCGAATACGCCTGGGAGCTGCTCACCAAGGAGTTCGAGCTGCCGGTCGAGAAGCTGCTCGTCACCGTCTACGCCGAGGACGACGAGGCCCACAGCCTCTGGAAGAAGATCGCCGGCCTGCCGGACGGCAAGATCATCCGCATCGCCACGGCCGACAACTTCTGGTCGATGGGCGACACCGGCCCCTGCGGTCCCTGTTCGGAGATCTTCTACGACCACGGCGCCCACATCCCCGGCGGCCCGCCCGGCAGCCCGGACGAGGACGGCGACCGGTTCGTGGAGATCTGGAACCTGGTCTTCATGCAGTACGAGCAACTCGCGGGCGGCGATCGCACCAACCTGCCCAAGCCCTCCATCGACACCGGCATGGGCCTGGAGCGGATCGCCGCGGTCCTGCAAGGGGTGCACGACAACTACGACATCGACCTGTTCCGCAGCCTCATCGCCGCCAGCCGCGACCTGGTCGGCGGCGAGGGCGGCGCCACGAACGGCCCCTCGCACCGGGTGATCGCCGACCACCTGCGCTCGTCCAGCTTCCTGATTGCCGACGGGGTGACGCCGTCCAACGAGGGCCGCGGCTACGTTCTGCGCCGGATCATGCGGCGCGCCATGCGCCACGCCCACCTGCTGGGCGCGGCCGAGCCGCTGATGCACCGCCTGGCGCCGACCCTGGTGGCCCAGATGGGCGAGGCTTTCCCGGAGCTGAAGCGCGCCGAGCCCGCGATCGTCGACACCCTCCGCCAGGAGGAGGAGCGCTTCCGCCGCACGCTCGGGCGCGGCATGAGCCTGCTGGACGAGGCGACGGCCGGGCTCGGCGCCGGCGACGTGCTGTCCGGCGACACCGCCTTCAGGCTCTATGACACCTATGGCTTCCCCCTCGACCTGACCCAGGACGCGGTGCGGGCCAAGGGCCTGACGGTCGACCTCGACGGCTTCGACGCGGCGATGGCGCGCCAGCGCGAGCAGGCCCGCGAGGCCTGGACGGGCTCCGGCCAGGTGGCCGCGGCGGGCGAGTGGTTCGCGATCCGCGACCGGCTGGGGCCGACCGAGTTCGTGGGCTACGAGGCGATCGAGGTCACCGGCGAGCTGCTGGCCCTGGTCGAGGACGGCCGCGAGATCGACGGGGCCGTGGCCGGCGCCCGCGTCCAGGCGGTGTTCGACCGCACGCCCTTCTATGCCGAGAGCGGCGGCCAGGCGGGCGACCAGGGCGAGGTGGAATGGGCCATGGCCGACGGAACGAAGGGCCGCGCCCGCGTCACCGACGTCCAGAAGCAGGCCGGCGACCTGTTCGTGCACGACCTGGAGATCGCCGAGGGCGCGCTGGCGCCCGGCGCGCAGGTGCGCCTGGCGGTCGACCCCGAGCGGCGCGCCCAGACGCGGGCCAACCACTCCGCCACCCACCTGCTGCACGCGGCCCTGCGCAATGTGCTGGGTCCGCACGTGACCCAGAAGGGCCAGATGGTCGACGGCGAGCGCATCCGCTTCGACTTCAGCCACGGCGCACCGGTGACCCCGGAGGAGATCGACCGCATCGAGGCCGAGGTGAACGCGGTGGTGCGCCAGAACCTGCCGGCCGAGACCCAACTGATGGCGCCCAAGGAGGCCATGGCCGCCGGCGCCATGGCCCTGTTCGGCGAGAAGTACGGCGAGACCGTGCGCGTGCTGACGCTCGGGGAGTCGCTGGACGGGCAGGGGGCCTATTCGGTCGAGCTCTGCGGCGGCACCCACGTGGCGCGCACCGGCGACATCGCCCTGTTCAAGGTGGTCCAAGAGCAGGGCGTGGCGGCGGGCGTGCGCCGGATCGAGGCGCTCACCGGCGAACTGGCGCGCCGCTGGCTGCTGGACCAAGCGGCGGTGGCCAAGGGCCTCGCCGACCAGTTCAAGGTCCCGGTCTCGGAGGTTCCGGTCCGGGTGGCGACCCTCGAGGCCCAGCGCCGCCAACTGGAGAAGGAGCTCGGCGACGCCAAGCGCCAGCTCGCCATGGGCGCAGGCTCGGGCGGCGGCGCGGCGGCCGGGCCCGAGGACGTCGCCGGCGTCAAGGTGCTGGCGCGGGTGATGGACGGCGTCGGCGGCAAGGACCTGCGGCCCATCGCCGAGGAATTCAAGAAGCAGCTCCCCGACGGGGTGATCGTCCTCGTGGGCACGGCCGACGGCAAGGCCGCGGTCACCGTGGCGGTGACCGGCTCTGCCCAGGCCGCCAACAACGCCGTGGAGATCGCCAGGTCGGCGGTGCAGGCCCTGGGCGGTCAGGGCGCCGGTGGCCGTCCCGACTTCGCCCAGGGCGGCGCCCCCGACGGCGCCAGGGCCGCCGAAGGCCTGGCGGCCGCCAAGGCCGCGATCAGCGCCTAATCAAGCGACGGTGGCGTAGACGCAGAGCTTGTTGCCCGCGCCGTCGCGGACATAGGCGCCGTAGAAGCCCGTCGTCGCTTCCGGCGGGCGAAAGCCCGGCGCGCCCTCGTCGGTCCCGCCATAGGCCAGGGCCGCGGCGTGGGCCGCCTTCACCTGGTCGGGCGTGTCGGTCTTGAAGCCGGTCATGGCCCCGTTGCCGCCGCGCGCCGCCTGGCCGTCGAAGGGTTTGCACAGGCCGACGCCCGGCGCGTCGCCCTTGCCGTAGAACGCCCAGCCGCCGTCGAGCGGCCCGCGCTCATAGCCGATCGCCCCCAGCACGGCGTCGTAGAACGCCACCGCCCGGGCCTCGTCGTTGTAGCCGATGGTGATGTAGCCGATGGTCATGGTGCGTCCCTCTCGATCCGCCGCGACGATACCGCAGCCGTGGAACGAAGCAAGAACGAACCGATGACCGGGTCCCGATTCCGCGAGGGCCTGGTCCGAGCCCTGGATCCTAGGCGGCCAGGGCCTTCTCCAGGTTCGCCGCCACCTTGTCGATGAAGCCCTCGGTGGTGAGCCAGCCCTGGGTGTCGCCGACCAGCAGGGCCAGGTCCTTGGTCATCGAGCCGGATTCGACGGTCGCCACGCAGACCTTCTCCAGCGTCTTGGCGAAGCGGTCGAGCTCGGCGTTGCCGTCCAGCTTGGCGCGATGCTCCAGGCCGCGCGTCCAGGCGAAGATCGAGGCGATGGAGTTGGTCGAGGTGGCCTCGCCGCGCTGGTGCTGGCGGAAGTGGCGGGTGACGGTGCCGTGGGCGGCCTCGGCCTCCATGGTCTTGCCGTCCGGGGTGATCAGCACCGAGGTCATCAGGCCCAGCGAGCCGAAGCCCTGGGCCACGGAATCGGACTGCACGTCGCCGTCGTAGTTCTTGCAGGCCCACAGGAAATTGCCCGACCACTTCAGCGCCGAGGCGACCATGTCGTCGATCAGCCGGTGCTCGTAGACGATGCCGGCGGCCTTGAACTTGGCGGCGTACTCCGCCTCGTAGACCTCGGCGAAGATGTCCTTGAAGCGCCCGTCATAGGCCTTGAGAATGGTGTTCTTGGTCGACAGGTACACCGGGAAGCCGCGCGCCAGGCCGTAGTTCAGGCAGGCGTGGGCGAAGTCGCGGATCGAGGCGTCGAGGTTGTACATCCCCATGGCCACGCCGGCGGCCGGGAAGTCGAACACCTCGAAATCCAGCTGGTCGCCGTTCTCGCCCACCCAGCTCATGGTCAGCTTGCCGGGGCCGGGCACCTTGAAATCGGTGGCGCGGTACTGGTCGCCGAAGGCGTGGCGGCCGATGATGATCGGCTGGGTCCAGCCGGGGATCAGCCGCGGTACGTTCTTGCAGATGATCGGTTCGCGGAAGACTACGCCGTCGAGGATGTTGCGGATGGTGCCGTTCGGCGACTTCCACATCTTCTTCAGGTTGAATTCCTTCACCCGGGCTTCGTCGGGGGTGATGGTCGCGCACTTGATGCCGACGCCCCACTTCTTGATCGCCTCGGCGGCCTCGACCGTCACCTTGTCGTCGGTGGCGTCGCGGTTCTCCATGCCCAGATCGTAATACTCGATCTTCAGGTCCAGGAAGGGGAGGATCAGCTTGTCCTTGATCAGCTTCCAGATGATGCGGGTCATCTCGTCCCCGTCGAGATCGACGACAGGGTTGGCGACTTTGATCTTTGCCATGTGGGACAGGCGCTCCGCGCGAAACCAGGGTTGGGCGCCCTAATAGCCTTCGTCGGCGCGGACGCAAAGGCTGCTCCGCGCACGGGGCGGACGAGGGTCAGCCGACGCTGTGGGCGGCCGTATGGCCAAGCTCGGCGAAGAGGGCGGCGCGCTGGGCGTCGGAGGCTGTCGAGCCCGTCAGGAAGGCGGCGATCGCATAGCTGCGCCGGTCGGCGAGCGTGAAGATGCCCACGTCGTTGAAGGCGGCGTTCAGGCCCTGGTCCGTGCCCGACGCGCCCGTCTTGTGGGCGAAGCGGGCGTTCTTCGGCAGGCCGGCCTTCAGGCGGTCCGCGCCCCGCGGCGCGCCCAGCATGATGGTCAGCAGGCGCGCCGTGGAGGCCGGGGAGGCCAGCTCGCCCTCGTCCAGCCGGCGCAGGAAGCCCAGCATCCCGCCCGGCGTCGCCGAATCGCGCGGATCGGCCATGTAGGCCAGCATCGCCGCGCGGCGGCGGGTCGGCGGCACGGTCCCCTTCGCGGCGTTGAAGGCCGCCTCGCCCTTCCAGGCCGGACGGAACGACGCCATGCCATAGACGTCCGGCTGGACTTCGCGCTCATAGCGGTCGACGCGCACCCCGCTGACGTTCTTGCCCTGCAGCCAGGCGCTCACGGCGCCGGGCCCGCCGATCCGCTTCATCAGCAGGTCCGCGGCGGTGTTGTCGCTGTCGCTGACCGCCGCCTCCAGCAGCTCCTGTACGGTGTAGACCCTGCGCCCGGGCCACGCGTCGGCGATGGGCGACCAGGGCGGCGACAGGTCCTCGGCTTCGATCGTCAGGGTCTCGGCGAGCTTCAGGCGACCGGCGTCGACCTCGGACAGCACCGCCGCGCCCAGCGGCAGCTTGAAGACGCTCTGCATCGGGAAAGGCCGCTCTCCGAGCCGCACCCAGAACTCGCCGCTCTCCAGGTTCATCAGGCCAAAGCCCAGCACCCCCGGCGCGGCGCGCGCGGCGATGGCGGCCACCTCCGCATCCAGCCGCTTCATGTTCAGCCGGGGCGTGTGCGAGGCGGTGAGCGCCTCGTTCTTGTGGCAGCCCGCCAGCACCAGGCCGCCGGCGCCGATCAGCAGTTGGCGCCGACCAAGGCTTGCGCTCGCCCCGCCAAGCGACTGTAACCCGTTCATGGCCGAAGCCTCCCCTGCCGCACCTGTCATTATCCTGAACGCGCCACAGCTCGCAGAGAACATCGGCGCGGCCGCCCGCGTGATGGCCAATTTCGGGCTGTCGGAGCTGCGGCTGGTCAATCCCAGGGACGGCTGGCCGCAGGAACGCGCCTGGGCCTCGGCCTCCGGCGCCGACTGGCCGCTGAACGCCGCGCGGCTCTTCACCAGCGTCGAGGCGGCCATCGCCGACCTGCAGCGGGTCTACGCGACCACGGCCCGGCCGCGCGAGCTGCAACTACCGATCCTGACGCCGCGCGCCGCCATGGCCCGGCTGGCGCAAGCGGTGGGCGAGGGCGAGCGGGTAGGCCTGCTGTTCGGGGCCGAGCGGGCGGGGCTGGAGACCGCGGACATCGCGCTCTGCCAGGCGGTGGTGACACTCCCCATCGACATGCGCTTCCGCTCGCTGAACCTCGCCCAGGCCGTGGCGATCAACGCCTACGAATGGCGCCTGACCCAGGAAGAGGCGGCGCCGCCGATCTTCCGCGAGGCCTTTCCGCCGGCCGACGGCGCGGCGATGCTGGGCCTCTTCGAGCACCTGGAGCGCGAGCTGGACGAGGCGGGCTTCTTCCATCCGCCGGAGAAGCGGCCCTCGATGGTCCAGAACCTGCGCTCGGCGCTCGGCAAGGCGCATCTGTCGGTGCAGGAGGTGCGCACCCTGCGCGGCGTGGTCACGGCGCTCTCCCGGGGCCGCGGCCGGGTGCTGGCCAAGCTCGCGAAACAGAAGGCGGAGCGGGGAGAGGTGGCCCGGAAAGGAGAGAGCGAATGAGCTTCGCGGCCCTGCTGGAAAGCCTGCCGATCCCGATCCTCCAGGCGCCCATGGTCGGCGCCAGTTTCGACGCCATGACCGTGGCGGTCAGCCAGGCCGGCGGGATGGGGACCTTCGCCGCGGCCACCCTGGCGCCGGACGAGATCGGCCCGGCCATCGACGCCATCCGCGCCCGCACCGACGCACCGTTTGGCGTGAATCTGCTGATGGCGCCGCCGGCCAGCCCGGCGCCGGCCGAGGTCGACGCGGCCCTGGCTCGGCTCGCGCCCTGGTACGCCGAACTGGGGCTCGAGGTCCCGGAGCACCCGAACCGCTTCTCGCAGGACTTCGACGCCCAGCTCGAGGCCCTGACGCGGGCCGCGCCGCCGGTGGCCTCCTTCACCTTCTCGATCCTGACCCGGGCCCAGGTCGACGCCCTGCACGCGGCCGGCAGCTATGTGGTCGGGACCGCCAATTCGGTGGCCGAGGCGCGGGCCTGGGCCGAGGCCGGGGCCGACGGGATCTGCGCCCAGGGCTTCGAGGCCGGCGGCCACCACGCCTACTTCCTGGGGGATATCGAGGCCTCGTCGGTGGGGACCATGGCCCTGGTCGCCACGGTGCTGGCCGCTGTCGACCTGCCGGTGATCGCCGCCGGCGGGATCATGGATGGGCGCGGGGTGGCCGCCGCGCTCGCGCTCGGGGCCGCAGCCGTGCAGATGGGCAGCGCCTTCCTGCTGGCCGACGAGGCGACCAACGGCCCGACCTGGCAGGCCGCCCTGCGCGCCGCGCCGGACGACGCCACCCGGCTGACGCGGGCCTTTTCGGGCCGCTATGCGCGGGGCTTGCAGAACCGCTTCCTGCGCGAGATGGCCGCCGTGCAGGAAGAGGTTCCCGCCTATCCGGTGCAGAACCGCCTGACCCAGGCGATGCGGGCGGCGGCCGACAAGGCGGGCGATCCGCAGATGATGTCGCTGTGGGCCGGTCAGGCGGTGACCCTGGCCAGGCCCGGCCCCGCGGGCGAAATGGTCCGGCTCTGGTGGGCGCAGGCCCAGGAGGCCGCCCAGGCCCTGGCGCGCCGGACGGGCGCGGCCGGCGGGTGACGGCGCAGTTCCGCTTGCCGGAAATCGAGGCCGCCCGACTTGTCCGCGGTCGGCGCCTGGCCCAAACCTCCCCGGCCACGAGGGAGAGGGCTTCGCATGAACAGGCGTGAACTGTTGGCGTTCGCGGGCGCGATGGGGCTCATCCCCACGGCGCGCGCCTTCGCGGCGGCCGGCGATCTGCGCGGCGCCGCGCGCGAGGCCTTCATCTACTGCCTGCCGCTGATCGAGATGGCGGCCGCGCGCGACCGCATGCTGAACGATCACGGCGATGGCCAGCCGGCCGCGATCAACGCCTTCCGGCCTACCCGCAGCCTGGCCGGCCCCAAGAACCGCGCCATCACCACGCCCAACAACGACACCCTCTATTCCAGCGCCTGGCTGGACCTCACCAAGGGGCCGGTCACCCTGACGATACCGCCCAGCGGGGACCGCTACGTCTCGGTGGCCCTGCTCAACATGTACAGCGACAACGACGCCGTCCTGGGCACGCGGACCACGGGGAACGGCGGCGGGCGCTACACCATCGTGGGGCCGGGACAGCCCGGCTCCGGGGCGAACGTCGTGCGCTGTTCGACGCCGCACGCCTGGCTGCTGGCGCGGATCCTCAACGACGGGCCGGCCGACCTGCCGGCGGCGCACAAGGTGCAGGACGGCTTCGTGCTGCACGGGCCCGCCGGCGTCGCGCCGCCCGCCTATGCGACGCGCAAGTCCTCGTGGCAGGACTACTTCGCCTCGGCCCAGCGATTGCTGATCTCCGACCCGCCGCCGGCCACCGACGGGGTGGTCTTGCGCCGGATCGCCGCGCTCGGCCTCAAGCCCGGCGGCGGCTTCGATCCGGGCAAGCTCGACGCCGCGGCCGCGCGGGAGATCGAGGCGGGCGTCGCCGAGGCCCTGCCGAGCGCGCTCCGCCGCTCCGCGCCGAACGTGGTGCAGGGCTGGACCTATCCGCGTGGCGACATCGGCTGGTTCGGCCAGGACTACGACTTCCGCGCCGCCGTGGCCCTGGGCGGGCTGGCCGCCCTGACCCCGCCCGAGGCCATGTACCTGCGGCCGGTGAGCGACAGCGGCCCGGGCGCGACCCTCAACGGCGACTATCGGCTGAGCTTCGCGGCCGGAAAGCTGCCGCCGGTCAACGCCTTCTGGTCGATCACCATGTACGAGGCGACCCCCGACGGGCAGTTCTTCCTGACCGAGAACCCGCTCAACCGCTATTCGATCGGCGACCGCACGGCGGGGCTGAAGACGAACGCCGACGGCTCGCTGGACATCTGGATCGGCCGCACCGACCCGGGCGGAGACCGCACCGCCAACTGGCTGCCCGCGCCGGCCAAGGGCCCCTTCTCGATCAGCCTGCGGGCCTATCTCGCCAAGTCCGAGATGCTCGACGGCCGCTGGCGCGCGCCGGCGCTGGTTCGCGCCTGACCTTGACTCGGCGAGGAGCGGTGGGCATACACCGCGCCTTCTTCGCAGCGCGCTTGCCGCGCGGCGGAGCTATGACGGGTTGACGCGAAGGCCGCCGTTGGAATCGCGCTTCTTTTTCAGAAGCGCCGGCTCGGGTCGAATGAGAGCGATGCATGTCCAAGCGCCATAGCGCCAAGTACAAACTCGACCGCCGGATGGGCGAAAACATCTGGGGTCGCCCGAAGTCCCCGATCAACAAGCGCGCCTACGGCCCCGGCCAGCACGGCCAGCGCCGCAAGCAGAAGGTCTCCGATTTCGGCCTGCAACTGCGCGCCAAGCAGAAGCTGAAGGGCTACTACGGCAACCTGACCGAGAAGCAGTTCAGCAAGATCTACGAAGAGGCCGCCCGCCGGAAGGGCAACACCTCCGAGAACCTGATCGCGCTCCTGGAAAGCCGCCTGGACGCGGTGGTCTATCGCGCCAAGTTCGTGCCGACGCCGTTCGCGGCCCGCCAGTTCGTCAACCACGGCCACGTGCTGGTGAACGGCAAGCGGGTGAACATCCCGTCCTACCGCGTGAAGCCCGGCGACGTGGTCTCGGTGCGCGAGCGGTCGCGCAACATGGCCCTGGTGCTGGAAGCCCTGCAGTCGCCGGAACGCGACACCCCCGACTACATCGAAGTCGACGGCAAGGGCATGAGCGCCAAGTACGTCCGCATGCCGGAACTGGCCGAAGTGCCCTATCCGGTGAAGATGGAACCCAACCTCGTCATCGAGTTCTACGCGTCGTAGTTGCTCCCCCTCAGGGGGAGCTGTCGCGGAGCGACTGAGGGGGTCCTCAGCCGAGTTCGCGGCGGAAACCCCCTCCGGCCCTTTGGGCCACCTCCCCCTGTGGGGGAGGAACAGATTGCGAAGGCCCGGGAGCGATCCCGGGCCTTTTGCTTTGCCCTCTTTTGCTTTGAGGGGGGCTGTGGCGGAGTGGGGGGATGGATCGCAGGTGCTTCGTTCTCGCCGCCCTCGCGCTCGGCGGCTGCGCGACCGTTGCGCCGCCGGGGGCCGCGCCCGGGCCGTTGGCCGAGCTGGAGCCGCTTTACGCCGTCGAGCCGGGCCGCGACGGCCTGACGATCCGCGTGGCGAGCGGCGGCTGCACGGCCAGGCCCGACTTCGCCTTCTATGTGGAGCGGCGGGCGGGCGCCGTGGCCGTGGCCTTCGCGCGCAGCCATGTGGATGTCTGCAGGACAGCGCCGGGCCGCGCGGAGATCGCCTTCACCTGGGCCGAACTGGGCCTCGCGCCCCGCACGCCGGTCTTCCTGCTCAATCCCGTGGCCCCGCCTTAGGCGCCAGGCCCCTTGGCAAGGGCGCGGCGTTGCGCTCAGGTCCCCCGCAAACGGGTCGGGGATTCCATGAAGTTCTTCATCGCCACGGTGGCCGCCTGCATGTCCCTGTCCACGCTTCCCCTGGGCGCCCGCGCCGAGATCCTGACGCCGGAGCGGGTGTTCGCCAGTCCGGACCTCTCCGGCCCGCAGGCGCGCGGCGTGGCGCTGGCGCCGGACGGCTCGGCGGTGACCTATCTGAAGGCCAAGACCGACGACGTTGACGTCAACGACCTGTGGATCGCCGACGTGAAGGGCGGCGAGCCGCGCCGGCTGATCGACGGCCGCGCGCTCTCCGATGACCGCCACGCCCTCTCCGAGGCCGAGAAGAGCCGCCGCGAACGGCTGGGCCTGCGCAGCCGCGGCGTGGTCGAGTACCACTGGGACGACGAGGGCAGGTACATCCTGGCGCCGGTGCAGGGCGACCTGTGGCTCTACGAGCGGGCCGGCGGGACGACGCGGCGGCTGACCGACACGCCGGGCGACGAGATCGACGGCAAGATCTCGCCCAAGGGTGGATTCGTCTCCTACGTCCGCGACGACAACCTCTACCTCATGCCGCTCGCGGCCGGCGGGACGGAGCGGGCTCTGACCACCGGCGGGACGGAGCTCAAGAGCTGGGCGACGGCGGAGTTCATCGCCCAGGAAGAGCTGCATCGCTTCACCGGCTACTGGTGGGCGCCGGACGAGACGCGGATCGCGCTCACCCACGTCGACCAGTCGGGCGTCGACGTCATCGACCGCGTGGACATCGGCGCCGAGGGCGGGACCATCGTCCATCAGCGCTACCCGCGCGTCGGGCGGCCCAACGCGGTGGTCGAGCTCTACGTCGCCGACGTGGCGAGCGGGGCGCGGGTGAAGGTCGACCTCGGCGCCGACGCCGACATCTACCTGGGCCGCGTCAACTGGGCGAAGGACGGCAGGACCCTCTACGTCCAGCGCCTGACCCGCGACCAGAAGCGGCTGGACCTGCTGGCGGTCGATCCGGCCACGGGCGCCGGCCACGTGATCCTCAGCGAGACCAGCCCGCACTGGGTGGACCTCAGCGAGGACATGAAGCCGCTGAAGGACGGGACCTTCCTGTGGTCGTCGGAGCGGGACGGGAACAAGCACCTCTATCTCTACGCCGGGGACGGCAAGCTGATCCGCCAGGTCACCCATGGCGACTGGCCGGTCGCCGACCTGGAGGGCGTCGACGAGGCGCGGCATGTGGCGATCTTCGGCGCCAGCAAGGACACGCCCGTCGAGCGGCGGCTCTACGAGGTCTCGTGGCTGACGCCGGGCGAGCCCAAGGCCCTGACGCCGGCCGGCGGCTGGTGGACCGCGGACGTGGCCAAGTCCGGCGGCGCCTTCGCCGGCAGCTATTCGGACCCGAAGACCCCGCCGCGCACCGGCTTCTACAAGGCCGACGGAACCCTGGTGCGCTGGATCGAGGAGAATCCGCTCAACGCGCGCCATCCCTTCTGGCCCTACCGCGAGCGGCTCAGCATCCCGGAGTTCGGGACCCTCAAGGCCTCGGACGGCCAGGTCCTGCACTGGTCGATGCGCAAGCCCGCCGGCTTCGATCCGGCAAAGCGCTATCCGGTGATCGTCCAGGTCTACGGCGGCCCGGCCGGGGCGCTGGTGCAGCGGCATTGGGCCTCGCCCGCCGACCAGGTGTTGCTGGACGCGGGCTACATCCTCTTCGCCATCGACAACCGCGGCACGCCCAACCGCTCCGTGGCCTTCAAGACCGCGCTCGACCGCAGGATGGGCGGGCCGGACGTGGAGGACCAGCTCGCCGGCGCGGCCTACCTGAAGTCGCTCCCCTATGTGGACGGCGACCACCTGGGGGTCACTGGGTTCTCCAACGGCGGCTACATGACCCTGATGCTGCTGACCGTGCCCCATTCGCCGTTCGCGGCGGGCGTGGCGGGTGCGCCGGTCACCGACTGGACGCTCTACGACACCGCCTACACCGAGCGCTACATGGGCACGCCCAAGGACAACCCGCAGGGCTATCGCGACTCCCAGGTGACCTCGCGGCTGGCGAACCTGAAGCCCGGCTCCCTCCTGCTGATCCACGGCATGGCTGATGACAATGTCATCTTCGAGAACTCGACCCGGGTCCTGGCCGGCCTGCAGGCCAAGGGTATCCCGTTCGAGATGATGACCTATCCGGGCCTGCGGCACCGCACGGGCTGGACCTCCAAGCCGATGATCCACCGCACCCACGCCACGCTCGACTTCTTCGACCGGAAGCTGAAGCCCCAACACTGACGGGAATGGGCTAAGCGCCGCCGGCATCCTCCTCCCGGGAGACCGTTCAACGGGCCGGCGCGAGCGGGGCGGGGTTCAGTGCCGGAGGCGCTTACCCATGCGGAAATCAAGTGAAGCTGCGAAGGCGGGGCCTTTGGTCTGAGCGGTGGCGCTGCTGTGGGCGGCGAGCGCGTTTACCGTGGCGGCGGTGCTGCTGTCCGAAGACGTCTCGCCGTTCTGGTGAGCCGGCCGCGCGCCCTAGGGCAGCCGGTCGGTGATGAAGTTGGCGACGCCGGTGGCGGCCGGCGGGTCGCGGTTGGCGAGGACGGCGACCGTATAGGCCGGGTGGCTGGGCTTGCCGTCCTTAGGGGCCTCAGCCGGGAAGATGCGCAGCTCGCCGTTCATGCCGGGCGCGCCGCCGTTGTGGCCGTAGTAGCGGCGGCCATCGCCGGCCGGGGCGCCAAAGTCGTAGCGCCAGAACTTGCCGTCCGCGCCGGTGAAGCCGCCGTCGGTCAGCATCTTGGTATGGGCGGCGTCGAGCAGGCGGTTGGCCATCAGGGCGTTGGCGAACCTGCCGAGGTCGCCGGTGGTGGAATAGCCGCCGCCGGCCGGGGTGCCGCGCCAGGGCAGGGTGTCGGCGGTGGAGACGAGTTGGCCGCCCCGGCTCATGTAGCCGACAACCCGTTTGGGCAGATGGACGCTCTCCGGCTGGTTGCCCGTGGCGGTCATGCCGGCAGGCTTGAAGATATGGGCTGAGATGTAGTCGTCGTAAGACTGGCCGCTCACCGTCTCGACGATGCGGCCCAGCAGCATGAAGCCGTAGTTGGAATACTGGTCGCGCGCGCCAGGTGCGAACAGCGGCGGCCGCCCGCCGTAGAGGGCCACGTAGTCGGCGGGCTCCTTCAGCGCCAGGCGGTGGGCCTCGAACTCCGGCCCGAAGATGTCGCCGGTGCCGCCCGTGTGGGTGAGCAGGTTGTTGACCGTCACATGGTCGGCGATGTCGCGGTTCGGATAGCCCGGCAGGTAGCGGCCGATCGGGGCGGTGGGATCGATCTTGCCCGCCTGGATGAGCTGCATGATCGAGACCGCGGTGAACATCTTGCCCATGGAGCCGAAGCGGAACTGGGTGTCGGTCGCGGCCGGGGTCTTGGCCTCGCGGTCGGCCAGGCCGTAGGCGGCGGAGAGGACCGGCTTGCCGGCCTCCTCGATCAGCACCGCGCCGGAGAAGCGGTCGGCGGCCGCGGCGGCCTCCAGGCGCTGGCGGGCGGCGGCGACCAGGGCGGCCGGCTGAAGGCGCGGCGGGGCGGCGACATCGGCCGGACGGCGGCTGGCGCGCAGGCGCAGGCCGGTGATGGTGTGCGGCGCGTCGGCGGGGACATCGAGGGTGAGGAGCACCCAGCTCTCGATGTTTGGATCGTAGCCCTGGAACTCGGCATGGGTCGGCGTGGCGGCCACGAGGGCGTGGAGCTGTATCGCCGCGAGCTGCTGGCCCATGGTGCGGGTGACGTCGTCGGGGCGCCTGGTATTGGGATCGACTTCGTGGCTGAAGGCCAGGAAGGCGTCGTCGCCGGCCTTGGCGGCGGCCAGCAGGCGGCGACCGAGCTCGCTGGCCGGGGTCTCGGCGACCAGGCTTGAGGCGGGCGCAGTAGGCGCGGGCGGCGGCTGGGCGGCGGCGAACGGGCCTGGGGCCAGCAGGAACACCGCCAGCGCGGCTGCCGAACCGATGCGATGTCTCATTTCATGCCCCAGGCGTGCGACGTTCGCTGAACCGCGCTTCGAAAAAAGCTCGGAGGGGCTGATGGCGAAATTACGGCCCCGCTTGGCGGCGGCTTGCAGAGTTGGGCGCGGGGACGCGGGTTTCAGGCGCGGAGGGCGGCCGACATGCCCTTTCCCTTGCGGGAGAACCTGGCCTGCGGAGCAGGTCGGAGGTGGGGTTTCTCCGCCTTTGATGCTTCCCGAACCGCGGTCTCGCGCGGAGGGTGACCCCACCTCCGTCAGCCGGGACAGGGTCTAGGCGAACAGCTCCACCATCCAGGGCGGGACGCGCTTGGGGCGGCCGGTGGCCTGTTCGATGAGGACCCAGGTGGTCCTGACCTGGGCGCACATGGCGCCGTCAGCGGCGTCGATGCGGATGAAGCGGTCGAAGCGCGGGCCCTCGGCGGTTCCGGAGACCCAGGTGCGGCCATGGCCCGCCTCGCCGGGCAGTAGGGCGCGGCGGTAGTCGATCTCGTGGCGCAGCGCCACCCACGCCCAGGTCGCCTGGGCCTCGGCCGGCGCGACGCTCTGCCAGTGGGCCACGCCCAGGTCCTGCGCCCAGCGCAGATAGACCACGTTGTTCACATGGCCGTTGTCGTCGATGTCGGCGGGGGTCGGCTGGAAGGTCAGCCGAAAGACCTTGCGCCCGGGCGGCGGCTCCAGAAGCGCGCCCGACGCCATCAGGCGGCCAGCAGGCCCTTTTCGTCGAGCAGGGCCTTCAGCTCGCCCGACTGGAACATCTCGCGCACGATGTCGGCGCCGCCGACGAACTCGCCCGCCACATAGAGCTGCGGGATGGTCGGCCAGTCGGAGAAGGTCTTGATCCCTTCCCGCAGCGGGTCGCTTTGCAGGACGTTGACGCCCACGAAGTCGGCGCCCAGGTGGTCGAGGATCTGCACGACCTGGGCGGAGAAGCCGCACTGCGGCTGTTCCGGCACGCCCTTCATGAACAGGACCACGGGATGGTCTTCCACGGTCTTGGCGATGAAGCCGTGGACGGGATTGGCGGTGGTCGCGTCGGTCATGGTCCGGCCCTTCGGCGCAAAACGGGTAGCCCAAGAGCTAGGGAGCCGGCTGGCTCAGGTCAACCTCCCCCGCGCAGCGGCGGGAGGTCAGGGCGCCGACGTCTCCAGCGCCAGGGCGTGGAGTTCGCCGCCCATCCGGCCCTTCAGGGCGGCGTAGACGAGCTGGTGCTGGCGCACGCGGGGCAGGCCCGCAAACGCCGTCGAGACGATACGGGCCTTGTAGTGGTCGCCGTCGCCGGCCAGGTCCTGGACCTCGATCTCGGCGTCGGGGAAACCCTCGCGCAGGATGGCTTCCAATTGGGTTTGGGCGATGGGCATGCGGCGGTGCTTAGCGCCGGGCGCGCAGAAGCTCAATCGAAGACCCCGAGCGGGTCCCGGCGTCAGGCGCCCACGCGGGTGAAATCCATGGTCCAGTTCAGCTCCCAGCAGCGCCCCTCGTCGTAGGAAAAGGCCTGCGACCAGCGTGCGGCGCGCTCGGAGATCCCGCTCCAGTGGAAGGCCACCTTCACCGGTCGGCCGTCGTCCAGGTCGACCCCGTAGAAGCGGCCTTCGCCGTTTTCGAAGCGCCCGTAGACCGGTTCGCCCACCAGGCCGTCCGTGCTGCTGACCCAATGGATCGACCAGGTGCGCCGGGCGATGTCGAAGCTGCGGAAGGCGACCCCCTGGCTGCGGCGCGCCGGCATGTCATTCTCTTCGACGTTGCACAGCCCGCCCATCAGCCCGCGGCACTGGGCTGTGCCGAAGAACTCCAGCCAGTCCTCGCAGTGCGCGCCGCGGCGCTTCAGCAACCGGTGCTGCACCGCCCACTGGCCGTAGAAGAAGTCGAAGTCGTGCCGGCCGTCCTTGACGATGGCGATGGCGTTCATGGTCCTGCCCTCAGCTTGCCGGACAGGCTTAGCGGGGCCCTGCTGACAGCTTCATGTCAGCAGGGTGTCGCGACGCCTCAGTCGATGATCGCCGAATAGATGATGCTCTTCAGTTGCCCCCGGAAGTTGAAGGTTCCGGACGGCATGAGCTGGGTCATGAACACCACCGAGAGGTCCTCCTTCGGGTCGACCCAGAAGATGGTCGAGGCCGCGCCGCCCCAGTAGTAGTCGCCGACGCCGAGTGTGCCGGTCTCCACCTGGCCCAGCGTCGAGGCGAAGCCGAGGCCGAAGCCCACGCCCTCATTGGCGGTCTCCGAGAAAGTCCCCAGCGCCACCTGGGTCAGGTCCTTGCCGCCGGCCAGGTGGTTCATGTGCATGATCTCGAGCGTGCGCGGCCCGAGGATACGCGCGCCGTCGAGCTCGCCGCCCCGGCGCAGCATCTCGCAGAACCTCAGGTAGTCCGCGGACGTGCCGGTCAGGCCGCCGCCGCCGGACTTGAAGCCGGGGTCCTTGGTGAACTCGCTGGTCGCCGGGTCGTCGATCAGCTTGAGCTTCTTGTCAGGCCCACGCTGATAGTTGGCGGCGAAGCGGTCGACCTTGTCGGGCGCCACGAAGAAGCTGGTGTCCTTCATGCCGAGCGGCTCGAAGATCTCGTCCTGCAGGTACTGGGCGAAGGGCTTTCCGGAGATGATCTCGACGAGGGCGCCGCAGACGTCGGTGGCCAGCGAATACATCCAGGCCGTCCCCGGCTGGTAGCGCAGCGGCACCTGGCCGAGCTTGTCCATGAACTGGACCATGCTGTCGGTGCTGCCCGCGGAGCGGATCTTCAGCTCGCGGTAGATGCGGTCGATGGGGTGCTGGATGCCGACGCCCGGCAGGCCGCCGCCATAGGTCAGGCCCGCCTGGTGGGAGAGCACGTCGCGGAAGCTGACCGGCCGCGCGGGCGCCTCGGTCTTCATGTCCGCGCCTTCGCCGGAGACCCAGACGCGGTGGTCCTTCCAGGAGGGGACGTAGCGGCTGACCGGGTCGTTGAGCTGGAAATAGCCCTGCTCGTAGAGGGTCATCAGCGCCACCGAGGTGATCGGCTTGGTCATGGAATAGATGCGGTAGATGGTGTCGTCGGCGGTGGGCTTGGCCCGCTCGCGGTCCATCTGGCCGAAAGACTTGAAGTAGGCCAGGTGCCCGTGGCGGGCGACGCTGACCTGGCAGCCGGCGATCTTGCCGTTGGCGATGTAGTTGCGCTCCAGGTGATCGCCGATGCGCTCCAGCCGTGCGGCGTCGAGGCCCGTCCACTGCGATTGGGCGTCCATGAAATATCCTCCCGGGAAAATGCCTGAGTGCTCTAATTGACCGGCATCATGGGCGCCGATGCGGCGGCTGGCCAAGAAAAAGGAGATGGCATGGAGGCGCTGAACGAACGGGCGGCCGAGCTGGGCGAGCGGCTGAAGGCGCAGGGCCAGACGGTGGCTGTGGCGGAAAGCTCCTCCGGCGGCCTGATTTCGGCGGCCCTGCTCGGCGTGCCGGGGGCGTCGAAGTACTATCTGGGCGGCGCCGTGGTCTACACAGGCAAGGCGCGGATGGTGCTGATGGACCTGCCGCGCGAGGCGGTGGCTGGGATGCGTTCGGCCAGCGAGCCCTACGCGCTGCTCCTGGCGCGCACGGCCCGCGAGCGGTTCGGGGCCACCTGGGGCCTCTCCGAGACCGGTGCGGCGGGGCCGACCGGCAATGGCTATGGGGACGCCGCGGGCCACACCTGCATCGCGATCTCCGGGCCGATGGAGATGGCGGTGACGCTCGAGACCGGTGAGAGCGACCGGGCGGCCAACATGGTCGCATTCTCGGCGGCGGCGCTGGACCTGCTCAGGCGGGCGGTGGGGTAGGGCAGAGGCGCCGAGGAAAACCCGGAAGGCCGGCGCACCCCACGATGACGAATTTGGGGTGCGGCCGCCGGTCAACGGTCTGGAAGCCATTCTTTCGTAGGCTGGGGGCATGAGATTGGCGGCGAGAACCCTTTTGGCGAGCTTGATCCTGGCCTGCGGGCTGGCGCCATGCGGGAGCGCGCTGGCCATCCGCGCCGCCGCCGCGCCGTCCGCTGCGCCGGTTATCGCGGTCGTCAGCGCCGATGACGAGGCCGAGAAAGCCAACCCGGGCCGCCACCGCCGTGAACACGCCGAGGCGCCTCCGCCGAATGACTTCAAGACCATGATGGATCGGGTGTTCGGCCCGGGCCGCTGGCGCGAGACGAGCGGCTACCGCACCGTGGCCCAGGAGAACGCCCTGCGCCGCGCCGGCGCCGGAACCGTGCCGGCCGGGCGCCTGTCGCGCCATTCGCTGGGCGACCCGGAGGCGCCGGGCGCCTATGACGCCGTGGTCGCCGGCCTCACGCCCGCCGCCGCGGCCGCCAGGCTGAAGCGCGCCGGCGCCCCCCTCGCCAGGGTCGCGGCGGAAGGCGCCCACGGCCGCGAGGGCCCGCACCTGCACATCGAGCTCGTCAGCATGGTCTCGCGCGGCGCGTCCGCATCGGCCGAGAACTGAGAGCATACAGGGTCGGGCGCCGCCGCAGGCGTCCCCCACCAATGCGCGGCTAGGCCGTCGCCGCCCGCGTCTTGGCCGGCAGGAACCGCGGGTTGCGCAGCAGGGCGGCGCTGGCGAGCGCGATGAGCAGGCCGACGGGGAAGATCTCCAGGAAGGTCTCCGGCAGGCGATAGAGCGGGTTGGCGTACTGGCGGCGCATGGTCTCGGCGTCGGCCACGGCCTTGGCGTAGGCCGCGCCCGTGACGCCGGCGGCGCGCTTGGCGGAAAGCATGGAGGCCGCGTACTTGTCCATGAAGCTGTAGTGGGTGGCCGCCAGGTAGACCTCCCAGATCAGGACGTAGGCGATCGAGGCGACCAGGGCGATGCCGAGGCCGATCAGCAGGGCGGTGCGGAACTTGATCGTCCCGCCCAGCGCCTGGTCGCGATGCTGGCGCACGCCGACCAGGATCGAGGACAGGGCCACCAGCATGATCAGATAGCCCAGCCAGAGGTTCGCGGCGCCGTGGTGGCCGCCGTTGGTGGCGATGAGCGTGCCGATGACTCCCAGGATGATGACGAGGCCCGATATCAGGCCATAGGTCAGGATGATGCGGGTCATGGTGTGGGTTCCCTGTTGGATCGCCGGGAGCCTGGGGCGACGGCCGCCGGGACGGTATCGCCCAAAAGGGTGAATTCGTTCGTCTGGTCCATTTGTCGGGCGCGCCGTCAGGGGATGAGCTGCAGGTCGCGCGCCTTGCCGATGGCCTGGGTGCGGCGGGCGACCTCAAGCTTGGCGAACAGGTTGGCCAGGTGGGTCTTGACGGTGTTGGGCGAGAGGCCGAGCGCGCGGGCGATCTCCTTGTTGGACTGGCCGGCGGCCAGGCGCTCCAGCACCCTCATCTCCTGGCCGGTGAGGCGCAGGGCCGCCTGGGCGGCGGCGTTGCGGGCGAAAGGGCCGGCGGCCGGGCGGGCGGTGAGCCGCCACCCCAGCCACACCCCGCCGGCGGCGCACGCCGTCCCGATCACGCCCACATAGATCTCGAAGGAGAACCGCCGCGCCAGGTACTGGTATTCCAGCCACTGCAGGGCGAAGGCTCCAACGGCCAGGACGAGCGCCCAGATCAGGATGGTGCGGGTCATCTTGGAGGCGATGGTGCGCGATCCTGGAGCGGGGTCAACCGGCACACGGCGCCGCTTTGTTGGCATCCCGACACAGTCTCGCGCGTTACGCCGGTCTGAGATCACAGATCGGAACCCAGAAGATGCGTAACATCCTTGCCTTGACGGCCCTCGCCGCCGCCGTTTCCCTGCCCCTGATCGCAGGCCCGACCGACGCCAGCGCCTCGTGCCAGGGGCGCAAGGAGACGGGCACCATCCTGGGCGGCGTTGGCGGCGCCCTGCTTGGCAACTCGATTTCCAAGGGTGGTGGCGGCGCGGTGATCGGCGGCCTCGGCGGCGCGGTGGTCGGCCACGAGATCGCCAAGAGCGGCTGCGGCGGCTCGTACCGCCACGCCTACTATCGCAACGGCCGCCGCGGCTATTCCAACTCGCCCTATTCCACGGCGCAGTACGGCGCGCCGACGCGCAGCCGGGTCTACTACGACCAGTACGGCAACGCCGTGGTCCCGGCGACGCCCTACTACAACCGCTGACGCAACCCTTGCGCGCGCCGCCGGTCCTGGCGGCGCGCGGATCCCTGGCCAGCCCCATTCCCTCGAGGTCCGACCCATGAAGCGCTATGCCGCCGCCGCCGTGCTGACCCTTGCCGCCCTGACCCTTGGGGCGTGCGACGAGCGCCACGAGATGGCCGCCAACTCCAAGCTCTGCGTGGACTTCAAGCAGCCCAAGGCCACACCGATCGTCGCGGGCGCCGAGGGCGCCGCGCCGATGGAGGAATGCGTTAAGCGCTGGGCCTACAGCCTGGCCGGGTCGCGCGACACCGCCGACACGGTGGCCGAGGCGGCGGTGGCGGCGTGCAACGTCCAGCTCTCGCGCTGGAACCAGCAGACGCTGAACCAGCCGGGCGCGGACATCGAGGCCAGCAGCATCACCACCGGCCAGCCGACCACTCCGCTGGCGGAACACTCCGCCTTCGCCGAGAGCCGGGCGCTTTTCTATGTGGTCCAGGCGCGCGCCGGGTCCTGCGCCCCGCCGCCGGTCACAAACGGGGTCCCCGACGGGATCAGCTAGCGCGCCGACCGGTCCCTATTGCGAGGCGCCGCGCGCCTCCAACGGGGCGATCTCGACCAGAGTGTCGCCGCGCACGAAGTACATGACGTCATAGCGGTCGAGGGTCGGGTCGATGTGCCCGGGCGCGAAGTCGACGCGCTCGCCGCGGGCGACCGCCTCGCCCTGCGGCCGCGCGAGGCGGCCGTGCTCGTCGCCGAAGTAGCGGTAGGCGCTCTCGGCGAACTTGGGCGTCAGGGCGACGGGCAGGGGACCGTCGGTGGAGAAGGCCTTGAGGCCCCCGTCGACCGTGACCCAGTCGGGATGGTTGGCGCTGATCACGGTGGTGGCGATGACCAGGCTCTGTTCGAAGGCCCCGTCGGGATCGTTCTGCAGGGCCTCGCGGTAGTCGCGGTCCATGAAGGGATAGGAGCCCGGCTGGACCTCGCTCAGCACGCCCTGGGCGGCGTCGGCGGCGAAGGAGCCGGTGCCGCCGCCGGTGACCACACCGATCTCCGCGCCGGCCTGGCGCAAGGCCGTCAGCACCGACGACAGATAGGCCATGCCGTCGGCGACTGCGGCGGCTCGCGCATTGGCTCCGGCGATGTGCTGCCAATGGCCGCCGTAGCACTGCACGCCGATGAACTTGAGGTTCGGCTGCGCGGCGATGGCGCGGAACACCGCAACCGCTTGCGCGGCGTCGTGGACGCCGGTGCGGCCCATGCCGCCGTCGACGTCGATCAGCACCTGGATGGGCCCCTGGGCGGCCGCCCCGAGCTCGGCGGCGCCGTCCGGGTGGTCGACGACGATGCGGAAGTCGGCAAGCCCGGCCGCCAGCGCCGCGGCGCGCTCGGCCTTGGCGGCGCCGGCGATGGGGGAAGTGACCAGAATCGCGCCGATCCCGGCGGCGGCCATGGCCTCGGCCTCGGCCAGCTTGGCGCAGCAGACGCCGATCGCGCCGGCCTCCATCTGCCGCCGGGCGATCGCCGAGCTCTTGTGGGACTTGGAGTGTGGGCGCAGCGCAAGGCCGGCCGACTTCGCCCGGGCCGCCATCCGGGCCAGGTTCGCCTCGAATGCGTCGAGGTCGAGGACCGCCGCGGGCGTCGGGATCAGGGCGCGCGAGCCCGGCTGGCCGATCAGGCTGCGGGCGTAGGCGAGGTGGGGGCGGTCGTTCACGGAATTGCGCTCTCTGCGGTGGCGACGCCCCCTGCACCCCTTCGGGGTCCCCCTCCCCCGTACGCTGCCGCTATGGGGGAGGTTTTTGGAGATCGAGGCCGAATGATTTGAAAGCCTCCCTTGCGCCGGCAGGCGCGGGGGAGGGGCACCCCGAAGGGGTGGAGGGGGCGCTGCAGGCGCACGGAGCTCACGCGCCCATGAACCCGGGCATCCAGCCCTCGTGCGCGGCGCGCAGGGCGTCCAGGCTGAGGCTGAAGAGGCCGGGGCGGGCGAGGGCGTCGCCGCCCGCTTCACCAACCACGCGGGCCGGCGCGCCGCTGGCCGCGGCGGCGGCGAGGAGGGCGGAGGGGGCGGAGGTGGCGACGAGGTAGCGGGCCTGGTCTTCGCCGAACAGCCAGGCGTGGTCCGGGGCGTCGGCCTCGGCCAGGAGCTGGGCGCCGACCTTGGAGGCGAGCGCCATCTCGGCCAGCGCCGCGACTAGGCCGCCGTCGGAAAGATCATGCACGGCAGAGACTTGGCCTGAAAGAATGAGGCTCCGCACGAAGTCGCCGTTGCGTCGCTCGACCGCGAGATCGACGGGCGGCGGGGCGCCGTCCTCGCGGCCCAGGATCTCGCGCAGGTACATGGAAGCGCCGAGTTCGCCGGTGGTCTCGCCGATGAGGATCAGGGTGTCACCGGGCTTCATGGACGAGAAATCCGCGCGCCGGGCGTAGTCGGCGATCAGGCCCACGGCGCCGACCGTCGGCGTGGGCGGAATAGCCGCGCCGTTGGTCTCGTTGTAGAGGCTGACGTTGCCGCTCACGACGGGGAAGTCCAGCGCGCGGCAGGCCTCGGCCATGCCTTCGATGGCGCGCACGATCTGGCCCATTATGGCGGGGCGCTCAGGGTTGCCGAAGTTGAGGTTGTCGGTGATGGCGATGGGCAGGGCGCCGACCGAGGTGAGGTTGCGCCACGCCTCGGCCACCGCCTGCTTGCCGCCCTCGTAGGGGTCGGCCTGGACGTAGCGCGGGGTGACGTCGGAGGTGACGGCCAGCGCCTTCTTGGTCCCGTGGACCCGCACGATGCCGGCGTCGGCGCCGGTCGAGCTGTCCTCCAGCGTGTCGGCCATGACGTGGCGGTCGTACTGCTCCCAGAGCCAGCGCTTCGAGGCCATGTCCGGGGCGCTTATCAGCTTGAGCACGGCCTCGGCGTAGTCCTGGGGCGCGGCGACGTCGGCGGCGGTCAGGCGCGGCTGCGGTTCGGGCGCGGTCCAGGGGCGGTCGTAGAGCGGCGCGTCGTCGAACAGGGGCGCGAGCGGCACGTCGCAGACGGTCTGGCCCTGGTGCTTCAGGACCAGGCGGCCGGTGTCGGTGGTCCAGCCGATGGTGGCGGCGTCCAGGCCCCACTTGGCGAAGATGCGCTCCCCATCTGCTTCCCGCCCAGGCTTGAGGATGGCCAGCATCCGCTCCTGGCTCTCCGAGAGCATCATCTCGTAGGCGCTCATGCCCTCCTCGCGCTGGGGCACTTGGTCGAGATCGAGCTCGACGCCGACGCCGCCCTTGCCGGCCATCTCCACCGAGGAGGAGGTGAGGCCCGCGGCGCCCATGTCCTGGATGGCCGCCACCGCGCCGGAGGCCATGAGCTCGAGGGTCGCCTCGATCAGCAGCTTCTCGGCGAAGGGGTCGCCGACCTGGACGGTAGGGCGCTTCTCGTCCGAGGCGTCGTCGAACT
Source organism: Phenylobacterium sp. (assembly GCF_035569475.1). GTDB lineage: Bacteria > Pseudomonadota > Alphaproteobacteria > Caulobacterales > Caulobacteraceae > Phenylobacterium. Next base: position 26,053 of record NZ_DATMNA010000092.1, on the reverse strand, counting down.
CCGCCGAGGCCATGGTGGCGCCATGGATGCCGTCGCGGCCGGTCTTGGAGCCGAAATAGACCACCGGCAGTCCGGGCGCCGGCGCGGCGGAGTAGAAGATCTTGTCGGCGTCGGCCAGGCCCACGCACATGGCGTTGACCAGGATATTGCCGTCGTAGCCGCGGTGGAAGTTGGTCTCCCCGGCCACGGTGGGCACGCCTACGCAGTTGCCGTATCCGCCGATGCCGCTCACCACACCCGAGACCAGCCGCTTGGTCTTCGGATGGCCGGGGTCGCCGAAGCGCAAGGCGTTCAGCAGCGCGATCGGCCGCGCGCCCATGGTGAAGACGTCGCGCATGATGCCGCCGACCCCGGTGGCCGCGCCCTGGTAGGGCTCGATGTAGGAGGGGTGGTTGTGGCTCTCCATCTTGAAGATGCAGGCCTGGCCGTCGCCGATGTCGACGACCCCGGCGTTCTCGCCCGGGCCGCAGATCACCTTGGGACCGGTGGTGGGGAACTTGCCGAGGTGGATCTTGCTGGATTTGTAGGAGCAGTGCTCGGACCACATCACCGAGAAAACGCCCAGCTCGACGTGGTTGGGCTCCCGGTTCAGGCGCTGGACGATGACGCCGTACTCGGCGGCGCTCAGGCCGAATTCGGCGGCCGTTTCGGCCATGGTCTTGGAGGGCGCGACGCTCATGGCGGGCTTCTAGCCGGACTCGGAGGCGAGCGCGATAGGCGCGGCCCTACAGATCGTCGCGCTTTGCGCGATGCCGCGTCGTCTGGCGATTTGGGGAAGAGGCGTCGGCTGACCTGCGCCCAATCAGGGGGCTGGGGGGCTGTTCAGGATCCGACCGGATGCCGATCAGCCGACATTCACCTTAAACAGGCGGCATGTGGCCGCGCGGGGGTGCCAATGGGGCCATTTCGGGGCGTGGCGCGGCGGGCACAGGGCGAGCGCAACCGTCGCACAACGTCGGTTGGCCCCTTGTCAGGGCCCGCGCCTTCGGCGAACACGGTGGCAACGGCGTTGGGCTTGCCCGGCGCCGGGGCAAGGGGCCCCGCGGCGCTTCCCGGGATTTCGGTCCTGCGCGGTTCAGACGGAAGCGGCAGAGGCCGCCCGCAAGGGCGGCCTTTCTTGCGTCCGGGGTCCGGCTCAGAACACGACGATCGCTGCGCGGACCGCCAGGGCCAGCAGGACGACCGAACCGGCCATGAAGATCGAGAACCGGACCACGATGACGTTCGCCGTCGCCTGCGCCAGGCTGTGGACGACGCGCAGGGCGACGTAGGCCCAGGCCAGCCAGAGGTTCAGGCCCGCGCCCTGGCCCAGGATCGCCAGGGCGAGCGCGGTCGCATAGAACAGCGTCGGCTGCTCCATCAGGTGGTTGTAGTTGTCGGCCTTCCAGCGGACGCGCGGCGGGATCAGGTCGTTGAACTCCGAAGCCGGCCGCTTGGGGTCGTAGACGATCTTCAGGGCCACGATCGCCGGAATGCGGGTGGCGTAGAGCCAGGCCCACATCACGAAGGTCCAGAGCACCAGGGCGACGACCGGCGCGAGGATCGGATAGGTCATGGTTCGCCCCCCGGCGATGAGGCTTCGCTAAGACGAGTGCGTGGTGTCGGGCAGGCCCAGGATGCGCTTGGAGATGATGTTGTTCTGGATCTCGGCGGAGCCGCCGTAGATCGACATGGCCTTGCCGCCGAGCCAGGCGCGCACGGTCTCGATCTCCTCGCGGGTGAAGTCCTCGCCGTCCCAGCCGAGGCCCTGGCCGCCCATGATCTCCAGGGTCAGCTCGGCGCGGGTCTGGGCGACGTGGGTGGCGGAGTTCTTGAGGACCGAGGCGCCGTTGGTGGCGCCGTTGGCCTCTTTGGATTCGGCCATGACGCGGGCCAGCGTCAGGGCGTGGGTCCTGGCGTCCATCTCGTGGCGGACCAGGCGCGAGCGCAGGTCGGTGTCGGCGATGCGGCCGTAGGCGTCCATCTCGACATAGCGTTTGGCGACCTGGCTGAGCGGCGCCTGGCGGCCGCCGCCGATGGCGCCTGTCTGGCTCGCCCGCTCATGCTGCAGCAGGCGCTTGCCCACGGTCCAGCCGACGTTGAGCTGGCCCAGCAGGGCGTCCTTGGGGGCCACCGCGTCGGTGAAGAAGGTCTCGCAGAAGGGCGAGGCGCCGGCGATCAGGGCGATAGGCCGGGTCTCGATCCCCGGCTGATGCATGTCGACCAGCATGAAGGAGATGCCGTCGTGCTTCTTCGCCGTGGGGTCGGTGCGGGTCAGCAGGCCGCACCAGTCGGAGTACTGCGCGCCGCTCGTCCACGTCTTTTGGCCGTTGATGACCCAGCGGTCGCCGGCGTCGACGGCCTTGGTCTGCAGCGAGGCCAGGTCCGAGCCGGCGTTGGGCTCGGAATAGCCGACGCACCATTGCACCTCGCCGCGGACGATGGGCGGGATGTGCTGGGCCTTCTGCGCCTCGGTCCCGTAGTCGAGGATCGTCGGGCCGATCATGGTGATCCCCATGCCGAACAGCAGGGGGTTGAAGGCGCCGACCTTGGCCATTTCCTGGGCCAGCACGCGGGCCTGGGCCGGCGAGAGCCCGCCGCCGCCGTACTGGGTCGGCCAGGTGGGCGTCGCCCAGCCCTTCTCGCCGATCGCCTGCTTCCAGGCCGTGAGGTCCGCGCCCGGCGTGGCGCGCTCGGCCATGGCCAACTGGCCCTTGCCGGCCAGGGATGCGGGGAAGTTGGCCTTCAGCCAGGCGGCGGCCTCGGCGCGGAAGTCCTCAAGCTCGATATCGGCTCCGAAATCCGCCATGGCCGTGGTCTCCCTGTTCGCCGGGAGGCACCTTAGTCCCGGCGGGCGGCGCGGCAAGCATGCCCCAACGGCGCCCGGCGCGCCTAGCGCGGCAGGGTGAGCCTGGGCGGAGGCTTGGTGTCGATCAGCTCGTCGCCGCCCAGGGTGCGGTAGAGGGTCACCAGGTTGTCGGCGCGGGTGAAGCGGGTGGCGGTCAGGGTCTGACGGGCCTGGTAGAGGGTCCGTTCGGCCACCAGGGTGTTCAGGAAGGGGTCGACGCCCTCGCGATAGCGGGCGGTGGCGAGCATCAGCTCGTCGTTGGCGTCGGCGAACAGGCTGTTCTGGGCGGCGAGCTGGGCGGTGATCGTGCCGCGGCGAGCCAGGGCGTTGGCGACCTCGCTGAAGGCCGTCTGGATCGCCTTCTGGTACTGGGCGACCGCGAGCTGCCGCTGTCCCTTGGCGAGGGACAGGTTGGCGATGTTGGCGCCGCCGGCGAAGATCGTCTGGGAGGCCGAGCCGGAGACCGTCCAGTCGTAGTTCTTGCTGGTGAACAACTGGCCAAGCGCCGGGCTGGCGACGCCGGCCAGGGCGGTCAGGCTGATGGCGGGGAAGAAGGCGGCCCGCGCCGCGCCGATCTGGGCGTTGGCGGCGCGCAGCCTGTATTCCGCCGTGACCACGTCCGGGCGGCGCAGCAGGACGCGGGAATCCAGGCCCGCGGGCGCCTCCGCCAGCAGGCCGTCGACGGCTTCGATGGAGGCCGGCAGGTCGGCGTCGGCGACCGGCGCGCCGACCAGCAGCTCAAGGGCGTTGCGGTCCTGGGCCACGATGGTGGTGAGGTTGGCGACGTCGGAGTTGGCCTGCTCCAGCACGGTCTGGGCCAAGCGCAGGTCGGTGCGCGCGGCCACGCCGCCGCTGAGCCGCGCCTGGGTCAGCTCGACCGTCTTGGCCGCGCTCGTGACGGTGTCCTTGGCGATGGTCAGCAGGCTGCGGTCGGTGGCGAGGGTCAGGTAGGCAGCGGCCACCTCGGCGACCAGAGTCAGGCGCGCCTGGTGAACCCCGGCCTCGCTGGCGAAATACTGCTGCTGGGCGGCGTGGGTGAGCGAGCGGACCCGCCCGAAGACGTCGAGTTCGAAAGAGCTGAAGCCCACGTCGGCCTGGTAGTTCCGGGTGGCCTGGCGCGGCGGGGTGACGACCCCGTTGGGCTGGACGACGGTGACCTTGCCGAGGGATTCGGTGACGTTTCCGCTGGCGGTGACCAGCGGCAGTAGCTGGGCGCGCTCCACGCGGTACTGCGAGCGGGCGATGACGACATTGGCCATCGCGGCCTGCAGGTCCTGGTTGTTGCCGATCGCCTCTCCGATGATCCCCTGCAGGTGCGGGTCCTTGAAGACGTCGCGGTAGCTGAGCGAGGGCAGAGGCGGCGCGGGCGCCGTCGGATAGGCCTCGCCCACCGGCCAGGCCTGGGGCGCGGCGGGCGTGGGGCGCACGTAGTGCGGCTCCAGCGTGCAGCCGGCGAGCGCCGCGCCGCTCAAGGCGATGGCCAGCAGGTTCCTCACGCCGGGGTCTCTTGCGCCGCCTCGCCGCCGCTGGATTCGGGGGCGTGGCGGTTGCGGAAGATGCGGCGCACCAGGACGAAGAACATGGGCACGTAGAAGATCGCCAGCACCGTGGCCGTCAGCATGCCGCCGATCACCGCCGTCCCGATGGCGATGCGGCTCTGGGCGCCGGCGCCGGTGGAGATCGCCAGCGGCAGCACGCCGAAGATGAAGGCCAGGCTGGTCATCAGGATCGGCCGCAGGCGCAAGCGCGCGCCTTCGATCGCCGCGTCATAGGGGTTCCTGCCGCGCCGCTCCGCGCCCTCGGCGAACTCGACGATCAGGATCGCGTTCTTGGCCGACAGGCCCATGGTGGTGAGCAGGCCCACCTGGAAATAGACGTCGTTGGTGAGGCTGCGCAGCCAGACCGCGAGCGCCGCGCCCAGCAGGCCCAGCGGGATCACCAGCATCACCGAGAACGGCACCGACCAGCTCTCGTAGAGCGCCGCCAGGCAGAGGAACACCACCAGCAGCGAGATCGCATAGAGCATCGGCGCCTGGCCGCCCGACAGCCGCTCCTGGTAGGACAGCCCGCTCCAGGCCACCGAGACCCCGGGCAGCTTGGCGGCGATGGCGGCGATGTGGTCCATGGCCTCGCCGGAACTCTTGCCCGCGGCGGCGTCGCCCTGGATTTCGTAGTTGGACACCCCGTTGAAGCGACCGAGCGCGCTCGGCGCCTGGCCCCAGCCGATGTGGGCGAAGGCCGAGAACGGCGCCATCTCGCCGCTGGCGGAGCGGGCGAACCAGTTGCTGAGGTCCTCGGGCCGGCTGCGGAACTGCGCGTCGCCCTGGACGTAGACCCGCTTCACCCGGTTGCGGTCGACGAAGTCGTCCACGTAGTTGCCGCCCCAGGCGGCGGTGAGGGTCTGGTCGACCTGGGCCTGTGGGACGCCGAGCGCGCCCACCTTCTCCTCGTCGATGTCGACGTTCAGGGTCGGATTGTCGTCCAGTGAGTTCTGGCGGACCCCGGTCAGCACCGGATCGTTGCGCGCCTCGGCGAGCAACTGGTTCATCTCGGCCTTGAACTGCTGGCGGTCGAGGCTGCCGGAATTCAAGAGCTCCATGGTGAAGCCGCTGGACTGGCCGAGGCCGCGCACCGGCGGCGGGTTGAGGGCGAAGAACTGGGCGTCGCGCAACTGGCCGCCCATGGCGCGGGTGGCGCGCTGGGTGATGGCCGGGGCGGTGTTTTCCTTGCCCTTGCGCTCGTCCCAGGGGGTGAAGGAGATGAAGCCGCGGCCGGCGTTCTGGCCGGCGCCCTGGTTGCTCTGGCCGACCACGGCGTAGACGGCCGAGACGTTGGCCTTTTCCTTGGTCAGGAAATAGTTCTCGACCTGCCTGACGGCGGCGAGGGTGCGCGGCATGGTGGCGCCGGGCGGAAGGGTGAACTGAAGCTGGGCGGTGCCCTGATCCTCGGCCGGCAGGAAGCTGGTCGGCAGGTGCAGGAACAGGACCACCAGCCCCGCGACCAGCGCGGCGTAGATGAACATGGCGACCCGCATCTTGCCGATCACCCACTTGACCCCGCGCTGGTAGCGGTCGGCGGTCTCGTTGAACCAGGTGTTGAACCGGCCGCCGAAGCGGGCGAGCGCCCGGTCAAGGACGTTGCTATCGTGGTGCTCTTCGCCCGGGCGCTTCAACAGGGTCGCGGCCAGGGCCGGCGACAGGGTCAGGGCCACGAACACCGACAGCACCATCGACGAGACGATGGTGATCGAGAACTGGCGGTAGATCACGCCCACCGATCCGCCGAAGAAGGCCATGGGCAGGAACACCGCCGACAGCACCAGGGCGATGGCGATCAGGGCGGTCTGCACCTGGTCCATGGACTTGATGGTGGCGTCGCGCGGAGAGATTCCGGGCTCCTCGGCCATCACCCGCTCGACGTTCTCCACCACGACGATGGCGTCGTCGACCAGCAGGCCGATGGACAGCACCAGGCCGAACAGAGTGAGCACATTGATGCTGAAATGGGCGAGCGCCAGGATGCCGAAGGTGCCGAGCAGAACGACCGGCACGGCGATGGCCGGGATCAGGGTGGCGCGCCAGCTCTGCAGGAACACGAACATCACGATGACCACCAGCAGGATGGCCTCGATCAGGGTCAGCACGACCTCGCGCACGGACAGCTTGATGAAGGCGGTGGCGTCGTTGGGGAAGGCGTAGGTGTAGCCGGGCGGGAAGGACTTCGCCCGCTCGATGATCGCCGCGCGGACCAGCTCGGCGGTCTTCAGCGCGTCGGCGCCGGGCGCGAGGTTGACGGCGATGCCGGACGCCGGGTGGCCGTTGAGGCGGCTGAGCGTCGAGTAGTTCTCGCTGCCCAGTTCGACGCGGGCGACGTCGCCCAGCGTCACCTTCGACCCGTCGGTCTGGGTCTTGAGGATGATCTTGCGGAACTCGTCGGCGGTGGTCAGGCGCGAGTGCGCGGTGACCGTCGCGTTGAGCATCTGCGCGTCGGAGGAGGGCAGGGCGCCGATCTGGCCGGCGGCGACCTGGGTGTTCTGGGCCTGGATGGCGGTGATGACGTCGCCCGGCACCAGCTTCACGGCCGCGAGCTTGTAGGGATCGAGCCAGATGCGCATGGCGTATTGCGCGCCGAACACCCGCAGATCGCCGACGCCGGGGATGCGGCCGATCGGCTCCTGCATGTTGGAGACCACATAGTCGGAGATGTCGGCGCTGCTGGCGCGGTCGGTCTGGTCGTAGATCGAGGTGATCAGCAGGAAGTCGGGATTGGACTTGGTGACGATCAGGCCCTGCTGCTGCACGGGCTGGGGCAGGCGCGGGAGGGCCTGCTGGACCTTGTTCTGCACCTGGACCTGGGCGATGTCCGGGTCGGTCCCCTTCTGGAAGGTCACCGTGACGCCCACCCCGCCCGAGGAGTCGGAGGTCGACGAGAAGTAGATCATCCCGTCGATGCCGGTGAGCTGCTGCTCGATCAACTGAGTGACGCTGGCTTCCAGCACCTCAGCCGAGGCGCCGGGATAGGTGGCGCGGATGTTGACCTGCGGCGGAGCGATGTCGGGGTACTGCTCGACCGACAGGGCCTGGATCGAGCCGATGCCCGCCAGCATGATCACGATCGCGATCACCCAGGCGAAGACCGGACGGTCGATGAAAATCCGGGAGATCATGGGGCCTAGCGCCCCGGCCGGGCGGGGCCGTCGCCTTTGCCGCCGGCCTTGCCGCCGGGCCCGCCCGCACCGCCGCCATGGCGCGGGGCGGAGCCGGCGGGGACCGGATGCAGCGGCTGGTTGGGCTTCACCTTGTCCAGGCCCTCGACGATCACCTTGTCGCCGACCTCAAGGCCGCTGGTGACCAGCCACTTGTCGCCGATGGTGCGGTCGGCCTTGACCGTGCGCAGCACGGCCTTGTCGCCCGGCCCGACCAGATAGACCGTCGCGTTGCCGCGCGGGTCGCGCGAGACCCCCTGCTGCGGCGCGAGGATCGCGTTCGGGGCGGCGGCCTGGGCCAGGCGGGTGCGCACGTACATGCCCGGCAGCAGCAGACCCTGCGGATTGGGAAAGGCCGCGCGCAGGGTCACGGTGCCGGTGTTCGGATCGACGACCGGCTCGGCGAACTGCACGTGTCCGGTCAGGGGATAGTCGCTGCCGTCCTCGAGGGTGAGGCGCACGGCCGCCGACGAGGCGGTCACGCCGCCGGCCGAAAGCTCGCGGCGCAGGGTCACCAGATCGGAGCTGGACTGCTGGATGTCGACGAAGATCGGGTCCAGCCGCTGGATCTGGGCCAGCGGATTGGTCTGGCCGGTGGTCACCAGCCCGCCGGTGGTGACCAGCGAGCGGCCGATACGCCCGGAGATCGGGGCGGGCACCGAGGTGAAGCGCAGGTTGATCCGCGCGGTCTCCAGCGCGGCCTTGAACTGGGCGACCTGCGCGACGGCGACGCCGGCGGCGGCCTTCGCGTCCGAATAGTCCTGTTTACTGACCGCCTCGATGTCCGCCAGCGGCTTGTAGCGCGCGGCCTTCGCCTGGGCGGTCTCCAGGGTGGCCTGGGCGTTGGCGAGGTTGGCCTCGGCCTGGGAGACCGCGGCGCGGTAGAGGCTGGGGTCGATCTCGTAGAGAGTCTGGCCCTGCTTCACCAGGCTGCCCTCGACAAACTGGCGGGCCTTGATCACCCCGTTCACCTGGGGGCGGACGTCTGAGGTTTCGTAGGCGCTGGTCCGCCCGGAGAGCTCGATCACCAGGGGCACGGTCTGGGCGGTCATCACCACGTAGCCGACCTCGGGGATCCGCGGCGGCTTCTTGGCCTCCTTGGCGCCGCACGCAGACAGCAGGAGGGCGAGCGCGAGCACGGGCAGTTGGCGAAACTTGTTTTGGGTGCGCACCCGCGGGACCTAATTCGAAAGGGCAACCCGTTGCGGGTCGGTTGGAGGAAGCTGCAGACTCACGAGTTCGGGGCGACTAATGGCGCCATCGTCTTTCCGAAACGCGACGCCAGCATTTCGTATTGTTGCCAAGTCGCGATGCGGCGCGGGCGCAACATACTGATCCAGTAAGACGGATCAATGCATCTCCACCACCGGCAGCTCGATGTTTGTCGCCTGGGGGCCTGAGTGGAATATCCGCTGGGTCGCCTTCTGATAGTCGGCGGGCTTGGCGAAGAAAATGTTCGGAACAAAGGTCTGCGGATTGCGGTCGTAAAGCGGGAACCAGCTTGACTGGATTTGCACCATGATCCGGTGGCCCGGCAGGAAGACGTGGTTGGCCGTCGGCATGACGAACCGGTACTTCTCGACGGCGTTGGCGGGAATGGCGTGCGGGGTCGAGAAGCTCTCGCGATAGCGGCCGCGGAAGATGTCCATGGCGATCGGCAGCTCGTAGCCGCCCATCTCCGCCTGGCTGGGCACGGTGTCGGGGTAGACGTCGATGATCTTCACCACCCAGTCGGAGTCGGCGCCGCTGGTCGAGGCGAAGAGGTTGACGATCGGCGCTCCGGAGATGCGCACCGGGGCGGTCAGCACCTCGCTCTCATAGGTGAGCACGTCGGGGCGGTCGTCGACGTACCGCTGGTCGGTGGTCAGCCAGTAGCGCCACTGGTCGCCGTCGTCGGTGCGCACCGGGCGGCGGACATAGGGCACGGGCTTCGCGGGGTCGGAGACATATTCGTCGTAGGCCGGGCCCGCGGCCGCCGGCGCCCGGAAGCCAAGGCCCAGGCCGGGCTGCAGGTAGAGCGGCTTCATCTTGCCCGCGCAGCCCTCCTCGCAGGCCAGCGGCCACTTGGGCAGGCGGTCCCACTCCATGTCGCCGGTGCGGAAGATGAACACCGGCGGGGTGTTGGCCTTCGGCCCGTTGGTCTTCAGGTGCTCGTCGAGGAAGGGCTTGAGGATCTTCAGCCGGAACTCGGTGGCCGTGTCGCCGGGCAGCTTGAGCGCGTTGAGCTGCCGCTGCTCGTAGTTGACGCCGGAGTGCCGCCACGGCCCCAGTACCAGGTAGTTCATGTCGTTGTTCTTATCCTTGGGCTCTGTGGCCAGGTACGAGTGGATGGTCCCCCACATGTCCTCCTGGTCCCACAGGGCGCCGACCCACATGGTGGGCACCTTCAGCGGCTGGCGGGCCAGCTCCTTGTCCAGCGCCTGCTCGCTCCAGAAGGCGTCGTAGGCGGCGTGCTCGGTGAGCTTGCGGTAGTAGGGGACCTGGTCGAGGCCGGCGGCCTTGGCGTAGTCCTCGATCGAGCCGGCGCGCAGGAAGTTGGAGTAGTCGTCCAGGGCTTGCCTGGGAATCTTGTTCCCCTCGCCGCGAGCGGTCATCTGGCCGGCGATGTAGTCCAGATTGGTGGTGCGGAAGGCGCCGTAGTGGAAGAAGTCGTCGCCCATCCAGCCGTCGACCATGGCGCTCTGCGGCACGGCGGCCTTCAGCGCCGGGTGCGGGTTGATCAGGCCCATCAGGGTGGTGAAGCCGTCGTAGGACGAGCCGATCATGCCGACCCGGCCATTGGTCTCCGGCACGTTCTTCACCAGCCATTCGATGGTGTCGTAGGTGTCGGTGGCGTGGTCGACGCCAGTGTGGTTCAGCGGCCCGATCAGCGGGCGGGTGACGACGTAGTCGCCCTCGGAGCCCCACTTGCCGCGGATGTCCTGGTAGACACGGATATAGCCGTCGGTGACGAAGGGTTCATCCATCTGCGCCAGTTCGTCGGTGATGTGCGGGCTGTCGAACCGCTCGGCGCGCTTCTTGGCGTTGTAGGGCGTGCGCGTCAGAAGGATCGGGCCGTCCTTGGTCCCCTTCTTCATGACGATGACGGTGTAGAGCTTCACCCCGTCGCGCATGGGGATCATCACGGTGCGCTTGACCCAGTCGTTGTTGGCGGTGGGCTTTTCGAACTTGGCCGGGATGTCGGGGGTGATCTCGGGGCCGGCGGGCGTCTGGGCCAGGGCGGGCGCGGCGGCGAGCAGGGCGAAGGCGGCGGCGAGGGCCGCGGGGAGCGCAAATCGGGTCATGGCTGGACCGTAGCCGATGAGGCGAGGTTGGGAAGGGCTCTCAGCAGGGTCTAACGGGCGGTCGCCGCGGAGGGCGATTCATAGGCGGGGTCGTGCGCGAACGGCGGCGGGGCGCCCGTCCGCAGGGCGTCCAGGACGGTCGCGAAATCGGTCCGGCAGCGAAAGCCCAGCTCGCGCTCGGCCAGGGCCGCATCATAAACCCGCCCGATGCTGGACGGCAGCCGCCAGCCGCGTCGGGCGTAGAGCTCCGCCGCCTCGGGGAAGTAGCCGGCCACCACGGCGGCGGCGTCGCGCTTGAGGGCCTGGGCGTCCGAACGCGCGAACGGCGTCGGCGCCGAGACGATGTAGGTCCCGAAGCCGATCGAAGGGGCCCGCTCCAGGGCCGCCACATGGGCCTGCGCGGCGTCGTCGACGGTCAGCCGCCGATGGAGGAACTCGTTCGCCTTGAGATTCTCGCCTGAGGGTTCGGAATGGGTGTCGTCGTCCTCGGGGAAGAACCGTGCGGTGCGCAGCACGATGCTGCTCAGCCCGTGTTCGGCGTGGTGAAGCCGGCACAGGCCCTCGGCGGCGAGCTTGGTCACGCCGTAGATGTTGCGCGGCGCGAGCGGCCCGGTGGTCTCGCCGAGCCAGACCGCCGCGGCGCCGGCCTCGTCCCGGATCGACTGCGAGATCATCAGGGAGGTTGTGGAGGTCATGACGAAGCGGTCGTGCCCCGCCGCGACCGCGGCCTGCAGCAGGTTGAGGGTCCCGGTGACGTTGACGTCGACGAAGGCCTGGACGGGGAAGCGGGCGATGTCCGGCTTGTGCAGGGCGCCGCCATGGACGACCGCCTCGACGCCGTGGTCCTTGAAGAGGCGCTCGATTGCGGCCCGATCGGCGACGGAGGCCACGACCTGGGTCTCGGCGCCCGGGACGACGTCCATGCCGACGACCTGGTGTCCGGCCGCCCGGAGGCGAGGGGCCAGGAAGCGGCCGAGCCAGCCTGACGATCCGGTCAGAAGCACGCGCACGGGCGTCGTTTCGGCCGGCGTCTAGGCGCTGGCCAGCGCGCTCTGGAAGAGGATGGCGCCGTCCGCCGAGCCGAGCTCGGCTTCGAAGGCGCGGTCGGGGTGCGGCATCAGGCCCAGCACATTGCCCTTGGCGTTGACGATCCCGGCCACGCCGCGCGACGAGCCGTTGGGGTTGTCGAGGTAGCGGAACACCACCTGGCCCTCGCCCTCCAGCCGGTCGAGCGTGGGCTCGTCGGCGAAGAAGTTGCCCTCGCCGTTGCCGACGGTCATGGCCACCTGCCGGCGGCCGGTGTAGCCGGCGGTGAACCGCGTCTGGGCGTTGGTGACCTCCAGCTCCACGGTCTTGCAGACATATTTGAGCCGCTCGTTGCGCAGGAGGGCGCCGGGCAGCATCCGGGCCTCGCACAGCACCTGGAAGCCGTTGCAGATGCCGACGGTGGCCACACCGCGTTCGGCGGCGGCCTTGACCTCGCCCATGATCGGCGAGAGCGCCGCCATGGCCCCGCAGCGCAGGTAGTCGCCGTAGGCGAAGCCGCCCGGCAGGACGATCAGGTCGACGCCGGACGGCAGCTCGGTGTCGCCGTGCCAGACCATGTCGACGTGAGCGCCGGTGGACCGCTCGATGGCCACTTTGCAGTCGCGGTCGCAGTTCGAGCCGGGGAAGACGATGACGGCGGCTTTCATGCGAGGGTCTCCTGGCGGTCGGGGGCGGGAAAACGGGTCTTGAAGTCGAAGGCCTGGTCGCAGGCGCCGTGGGCGCGCAGGCGGTCGAGGCGTTCGAAGGCCTCGGCGCGGGTCGGCAGGGCGCCGGCGGGGATCCACCACATAACCACCTGGGCCTCGGCGCCCGCTTCGAACCACAGGCGTCCGCGCCGCACGAAGCCGCCGTGCGCCGAGCGGTAGGCGAAGGCGGCCAGGGCCTCGGCGCTCTCCCAGACCGACAGGTTGGCCAGGATCATCGGGTCGATGTCGCAGGCGGGCTTCTCGGAATCGAAGCCGATCCCCGTGGCGCGCCAGACGAAGCCCGGCGAGGCCTCGGCCAGGGCATTGATCTCGTCCAGCGCCGCGCGGAACTCGGCCGATTCCGGCGCCTCGATCGGGGCGCTCAGGCGGGCGACGTTGAACTGGGCGAGGTGGAAGCCGCTCATCGGCGCGTCCAGGTCTTCAGGGAGTCGAGGTAGGCCAGAAGCTGCCTATAGCCCTTCTGGTCGCCATAGGCGCAGCCCACGGTCTTCACCTGCCCGCCCTCGGCGGTCTGCATCATGATCGCCGGATGGCCCGGCGCGCCCTTCTCGGTGATCAGGTAGGAGGCGCGGCCGTTGTCGGTGGAATAGAAGAAATAGGGCTCGCCCGGGGCGTGCGAGGCCGGCAGCAGGTGCGGCTGGGCGGTGATCCTGGCGGCCTGGGCGTCGAACGGCATGGCGCAGTCGAGCGCGATCGGCGCGAAGGCGGGACCTTGCGGCTTCGGCGCGCAGGCGCAGAGCGGGAGTGCGGTGAGAAGGAGGGCGCAGAGCCCCCTCACGCCACCTCCACGCGGTAGCTTTCGATCACCGTGTTGGCCAGCAGCTTGTCGCACATGGCCTTGACCTCGGCCTCGGCGCCGGCGGCGTCCTTGGCGGCGAGGTCGAACTCGATGGTGCGGCCGACGCGGACGCCCGAGACGCCGCCCCAGCCCAGGCCGTGCAGGGCCTGCTCGACGGCCTTGCCCTGCACGTCCAGGACGCCGGGCTTCAAAAACACATGGACGGTCGCCTTCACTAGTGCAGGCCTCCTTGGATCACGGTCGGCATCTCCTTCATGATCCCCAACCGGCGGGCGACTTCGGTGTAGCTCTCGATGACGTTGCCGAGGTCGCGGCGGAAGCGGTCCTTGTCGAGCTTCTCGTTGGTGGTCGAGTCCCACAGGCGGCAACTGTCCGGGCTGATCTCGTCGGCCAGGATGATCCGCGAGAAGTCGTTCTCCCAGACCCGGCCGTACTCCACCTTGAAGTCCACCAGGGTGATCCCGACCGCCCCGAACATGCCGGTCAGGAAGTCGTTCACCCGCAGGGTGAGCGCCATGATGTCGTCTATCTCCTGGGTGGTGGCCCAGTTGAAGGCGGTGATGTGCTCTTCCGACACCAGCGGATCGTGCAGCTTGTCGTCCTTCAGGCAGAACTCGATGATCGAGCGCGGCAGGGCCTGGCCCTCCGGCAGGCCCAGGCGCGTGGACAGCGAGCCCGCGGCCACGTTGCGGCAGATCACCTCCAGCGGAACGATCTCCACCTCGCGGATCAACTGCTCGCGCAGGTTCAGGCGGCGGATGAAATGGTTCTGCACCCCGATCGAGGCGAGCTTGGTCATGATGTGCTCGCTGATCCGGTTGTTGATGACCCCCTTGCCCTCGAGGACCGCCTTCTTGGTGGCGTCGAAGGCGGTGGTGTCGTCCTTGAAGTACTGGATCAGAGTGCCAGGCTCGGGACCTTCGTAGAGGATCTTCGCCTTGCCCTCGTAGATCTTCTTACGCCGGGTCATAATCGCGCCTTCTCCGTGGGCGAGGGCTTTGCCGGTCGAAATAACGAAAAACGCGCGGGGTCCAAGTCCCTCGCGCGCGGATTCGACTCGGCGTCTCGCTTCATATGAGGCGGCGGGAAATTAGCGGATGCGGCGCGGGGGCGCAAACCTCGCCGCGGGGCCGCCTTTCGATTGCGGCGCCCGACCGGGCGGGATATGTGATCGCCCGCAGAGTTGCTTTGCCCAGGGACCCCATGACCACCTTTGACGACCGTGAACGTGGCTTCGAGAAGCGTTTCGCGCTCGATCAAGAGCAGGAGTTCAAGGCCTCGGCGCGGCGTAACCGCGCTCTAGGCGAGTGGGCGGCTGGCCTGATGGGCCTCACCGACAAGCACATCGCCGAATACGCCCAGGCCGTGGTGAAGTCCGACCTGGAGCAGCCGGGCGAGGAAGACGTGCTGCGCAAGGTCTTCGAGGACCTCAAGGGCTCCGGCGTGCAGATCTCCGAGGGCGAAGTGCGTATGAAGATGGCCGAGTTGCTGGCCCAGGCGCGCGAACAGGTCCGCGGCGAGGCCTGACTGCGCTAGACGTCAGGCCGTCGCGGCGGCCGACATCCGGTCCGTCGCGTTCGCCTCGTCTCCGAACACCCGGGCGAAGACGCGGTCGACGGCCTTGAAGTGGTAGGCGAGGTCGAAGAGCTCCGAAAGCTCGGCCTCGGTGAGGGTGACGTCCGGGTCGGCCCTCAGGAAATCCAGGAAATTGCCCTCGCCGCGCCAGACGCGCATGGCGTTGCGCTGCACCGCCGCATAGGCGACCTCGCGGGCCACGCCCTTCTGCGTCAGCGCCAGCAGCACGCGCTGGGAGTGCACCAGGCCGCCCAGGCGGTCGAGGTTCCTGGCCATGTTCTCCGGATAGATCACCAGCCGCTCCATGACGCCGGCCAGGCGGCGTAGGGCGAAGTCCAGGTGGACGGTGGCGTCCGGGGCGATGCCGCGCTCGACCGAGGAGTGGCTGATGTCGCGCTCGTGCCAGAGGGTGACGTTCTCCATGGCCGGCACCACGGCGGAGCGCACCAGCCGGGCCAGGCCCGTCAGGTTCTCCGTCAGGATCGGGTTGCGCTTGTGCGGCATGGCGGACGACCCCTTCTGGCCCGGGTCGAAGGGCTCCTCAGCCTCCAGCACCTCGGTGCGCTGGAGGTGGCGGATCTCGGTGGCCAAGCGCTCGATGGAGGAGGCGACCACCCCCAGGGCGGCGAAATAGGCCGCGTGGCGGTCGCGCGGGATCACCTGGGTGGAGACCGGCTCGACGGCGAGGCCCAGTTTCTCCGCCACATAGGCTTCCACCTCGGGGGCGACGTTGGCGAACGTGCCGACGGCGCCGGAGATCGCGCAGGTGGCGATCTCGAACTTGGCCATGGCCAGCCGCTCCCTGGCGCGCACGAACTCGGCGTAGTGGCCGGCGAGCTTGAGGCCGAAGGTGGTGGGCTCGGCGTGGATGCCGTGGCTGCGGCCGACGGTGGGGGTGAAGCGGTGCTCGTAGGCCCGGCGCTTCAGCGCCGCCAGGACGAGGTCGACGTCCTCCATCAGGAGGTCGGTGGCGCGGCAGAGCTGGACGGCGAGCGTGGTGTCGTTGACGTCGGAGCTCGTCATGCCCTGGTGCAGGAACCGCGCCTCGGGACCCACGATCTCGGTGACGTGGGTCAGGAAGGCGATGACGTCGTGCTTCACCTCGCGCTCGATCTCGTCGATGCGCTCGGCGTCCCAGACCGCGTCGCGGCCCTTCTCCCAGATGACCCGGGCGGCTTCCTTGGGGATGACGCCCAGATCGGCCATGGCGTCGGCCGCATGCGCCTCGACCTCGAACATGATTTTGAAGCGCGTCTGGGGGCTCCAGATCGCGGCGGCTTCCTTGCGGGCGTAGCGGGGGATCATGCCGCCCGGTATGCGGGCGACCTCAGCGCCAAGTCAAATTCTGAGATGAAAAAGTGAAGGGCTGCGCCCAAGCTCACTCCGCTCATCCCCGGCTGCGCGGGGATGAGCGGATATTGGCTAGTCGCGCTCGCCGCGGTCGGCGCGGGCCTTGGACATGGCCTGGGCCAGGCCCAGGGAGCCCAGCAGGTAGTGGAACGCGCCCCAGAGGCCGAAGGCGTAGGAGACCAGGATGCCCTGGCGGGTGCCCAGCACCAGGGCGCCGGAGCAGGCCGCCTTGGCCGCGTCGCTCGCCGTCTTGGCCGCCTTGCCCCCCGGGCACGCCGTCTGGAAGTCCGCCGGGTGCGAGCCGAAGAACCCGCCAAGCGCGTCCCAGATCGATCCCGAGCCGGCGTGCGCGTAGTGGAAGGCCGCGAAATGGTCGATCGCCCAGCCTGAGAACAGCGGCCCGCCGCCCAGGGCGATCAGGTTCAGGAAGAACAGCAGGATCGCCGCCGCCGTCGCCCGCTGGTGGGTCGGCGCCATGTTCTGCACCACCCCGAAGGTCGGCGCGAGGTAGACGTAGGAGAACAGCCCCGGCAGCAGCATGAAGGCTCCCGCGATCTGCCAGCTTCCCGCGGTGTAGACGCCCACATAGGCCGGGTAGGCCAGCGCCACCCCGATCGCCGGCACCAGGGCGTACCAGCGCGGCGACAGCTTCGACAGCCGGTCGGTGAGCGGCCCGCCGATCAGCGTCCCCAGCCCCTGGCTCAAGCCCGCCGCCAGGCCCACAATCAGCCCCACCTGGCCCACGTCCAGGTGGAAGGTGCGCAGGAAATAGGGCGGCGCGAACTGGCCCCCGCCGTAGTTGCCGAACGACACCAGGGTGATCCCCAGCACCATGTTGAGGATCGGCCACTTGCCGAACAACAGCTTGATCACCGAGCCCATCTCGGCGAACTCGCGGCCGAGAGACGGCGCCGGCGCGGCCGGGACCAGCTCCTCGCCCGCATAGGGCTCCGCGCCCTGGGGCCGCGCCACCGCCGCCGGGTCTGGCTCGGAGTGGCCGCGCGGCGGCTCCTTCACCAGCACCTTCAGCGCGATCGCCACCATCACGCCCGGCAGCCCCACCACCATGAAGGCGACGCGCCAGCCGAAGGTCTTGGCGATCAGCCCGCCGGCCACCGCCCCGATCATGGTCCCCAGCGGAATGCCGAAGGAGTAGATCGACAGCGCCGAGGCCCGCTTCTTGGGCTCGAAGTAGTCGCTGATCAGCGAGTGAGCCGGCGGCGACAGGCCGGCCTCCCCGATGCCCACCCCGAAGCGGTAGGCCGCCAGCACCGCGAAACTGCCCGCCGTGCCGCAGAGCGCGGTGAACCCCGACCAGATGATGATCGCCGCCGAGATGATGTTGACCCGGCTGAACCGCTCGGCGAGCCGCGCGATGGGGATGCCCAGGAAGGTGTAGAGCAGGGCGAAATAGAGCCCGCCCAGGAGGCCCAACTGGGTATCGCTGATCTTCAGGGTGTCTTTGATCGGCTGGCCGAGCGTGGCGATGATCGTGCGGTCGATGAAGTTCAGCGTGTAGGCCGTGACCAGCAGGAAGAGGATCAGCCGCTTGTAGTTCTCCGAATAGACGGGCTTGGCGGCGGGCGGCTGGGCGACGGGCGCGGCGCCCACGGTCGTGGCGGTCATGATGGCGAAGCGTTCCCCGGAAAGTGTTCTCACCGCCCGTGGGCGGGCGGCGGTTTGGAGGGAGGTTAACGGGCAGGCGCCAGGGTGGATAGGGGTTTAGAAGATACCAACGGTCGCCTTGGAGAGAGAGGGGTTCATTGGCTGCCCGTCCCCGGCGAAGGCCGCGACAGGCCCGGCAAGCTACGGCCAAGCTGCGCCGCGGAATGGCCCTGATCGGGCCGGGAGGGCGCCGTTTTTCATCCCTGCAATGCGCCTCGGCTGGTGGGTCTGCGGCGGCTTGGGCCGTCTGGGTGTGAAGGAGATATCGATGAGCCAGCGGGTTTCGAGGACGCTGATCGCCGCGGCGGCGGTGTTGGGGGTGGCGGCCCTGGGCGGGTGCGCCACCAAGAAGTTCGTCAACGAGCAGGTGGGGCAGGTCTCTACCCGGGTCGACAGCGTTTCCGGCCAGGTGACCGACGTCACCGCCAAGGTGGCCGACCATGACGCCAAGCTGGCCAACCTGGACCAGTCGACCAAGGACGCGCTCGAGCGGGCGACGGCGGCGGGCAAGCTGGCGGAGGGCAAGTTCCTCTATTCGCAGGTCCTGTCGGACGACAGCATGAAGTTCGGGGTCTCCAAGGCGCAGCTCTCGCCTGAGGCGCAGGCCCGGCTCGACGCCTTCGTGGACAAGCTGAAGACCGACAACCGCAACGTCTATGTCGAGGTGCAGGGCCACACCGACGCCACGGGCTCCAAGGAAGGCAACTATCGCCTCGGCGAGGAGCGGGCGGAGGCCGTGCGGCGCTATCTGAACGAGCACGGCGTGGCGCTGAACCGGATCGGCACGATCTCCTACGGGGCCGACGACCCGGTCGCGCCGAACAAGAAGCGTGACGGCCGCGCGGCCAACCGCCGTGTCGTGCTGATCGTATTGGCCTAGGCGTCAGGCGGGCGGCCCCTTCGGGGGTCCGCAGGAGCCGTGGCGCAGGATCGCCGCCCTTCAGGCCGGCGCCGGCGCTTCGGCGCGACGGCGCTCAGCCTCGCCGTCCATGTGGCCGCAGGGGCAGCCCTGCTGGCGACCTGGACGGCGGCGCCGCGCCCGGCGGAGCCGCCGACGATGAGCGTGTCCCTGGTCCCGCCGACGCCGCCCGCGCCGGTGGCGCCGGAGAGCGCGCCGGAGCCCAAGCCCGAGGAACCGCCGCCGCCCCGGCTGGGGCGCGCGGCGAAGCTTCCCGTGACCGTGGCGCCGATCGTGGCCAAGCCGGGCCCCGCGGCGGCGGCGCCCGTTGAGATGAGCGATTCGGAGCTGGCGGGCGCGGCGACGGTGGGCGCGGGCGCCGGCGGCGGGGCGGGCTGCGACATGGCCCGCTGGCTGCAGAAGGCGCTGCGCGAGGACCGCCAGGTGCAGGCGACGGTGGCCGAGGTGGCGCCGGGCAAGGCGATCCGCGTCTGGGACGGCGCCTGGGTTCGCCATCCCGGGCAGGAGGGCGAAGGCCTGGCGGCGGTGCGCGAGGCGATCATGTGGCGCGTGGCCTTCGCGCCGGTGGCCTGCCGCGCCCAGCCGGTGCACGGGCTGATCGTGCTGTCGCTGCACGACGGGCCGGGCGCCTCGCGGCTGGCGGTGGGGACCGGCGACTGGCGCTGGTCGGACCTGCTGTTCTCGGCGTCGGGGAGCCGGCCTTAGGCTTTGCCCTAGCTCACCATCTCCTCGCGGACCTGGCGGCGGGCCAGCCAGAAGAGGGGCGCGCTGACGGCGCCGCCGATGACGGAAAGGATGAGCGCCCAGCGGACGCCCTCGGCGGGGCCGAGGTGGAGGCCCTTGTTCAGGAGGTCCGAGAGAAGGCCGATGCAGAGCGCGCCCAGCACCAGGCCCAGGAAGTTGATCACGAAGAGCATGATCGAGGCGCTCATGGCGCGCATCCGCTGGGGGACCATGCCCTGGGCGGAGGCGTAGACCGGGCCGTACCAGAGCGTGCCCACGAAGTTGGTGACGGCGATCAGGCTGAGCGCCAGGGCCGCGGAGGGGGTCGAATAGAGGAAGATGGCCACCGGGGCGGCGATCAGCACGGCCACGGCCGGGACCGAGCCGTAGACGCGCAGGTCGCGCGCGCCCCATTTGTCGGCGATCTGGCCGCCGACCCACGAGCCCAGCGTGCCGGCCACCCCGGCCAGGATGCCGAGCGAGAGGCCGATAAAGGTCTGGGGCCGCAGGTGGAAATGGTGGGCCAGCGCCGCCACCTCCGGGCCATGGCAGCGGTAGAAGAAGCTGGGGGCGAAGGCGGCGTGGCCGTAGCCCAGGAAGGAGCGGACGCCCGCGCCCCAGGCCAGGAACCAGAAGGCCCGTTTGGCGGCCAGGTAGCGGATGGTCTCGGAGAAGGTGGCCAGCGCGCCGGTGGCGCCCTGGCCCGCGGCGCGCATGGCGGCGCTGAGCCGGGCGCGGGGCTCCTTGAGCGTGAAGGCCGCGACGATGGCCAGGATCAGGCCCGGGACGGCGGCCACCATGAAGGCCTGGCGCCAGCCGAAGTAGTCGCTCATCACCCCGCCGATGCCCAGGCCGAGCAGCGAGCCGATCGGCGTGCCCATGGCGTAGAAGGCGAGCGCCGAGGCGCGCTTCTCCTTCGGGCTGTAGTCGGCGATCAGGGCGTGGGAGGTGGGCGTGCAGCCGGCCTCGCCAATCCCGACCCCGGCGCGGAACGCCACCAACTGGCCGAAATTCTGTGCGAAGCCGCAGGCGCCGGTAAACGCGCTCCAGGCGGCGAGGCAGGCGGCTATGATGTAGCCGCGATGATGGCGGTCGGCGGCTCTCGCCAGGGGGAAGCCCAGCACTGTATAGACAAGGCCGAACGCGAAACCGGAGAGCAGGCCAAGCTGCCAGTCGGCGAGATGCAGATCGTTCTTGATCGGCTCGGCCAGGATATTGATCACCTGGCGGTCGATGAAGTTGACCACATAAACCAGCAGGAGGAGCCAGAGCGCGTAGCGGCGGTAGGCGTCGGAGACCGGAGGAGGCTCGGCGTGAGCGGGTGTCTCGTCCACCAGCGCTTCGCCGGTGGGCGTGGTGATGTCGGCCATGTGCGTTTCCGGTTTGTGCGTTTCTTGGGGGCGGCTCTAACGGCTGCTTAGGCAAACCTCATGCATTTAGGGCGTTGAGGGAAGCGGCGTCGCCGCGCTATCGCCTTGGCGCAGGGCGTAAGGAGGCTTGATGGAACTCGTGATCGGCACCAAGGCGTGGTCGACGTGGTCGATGCGGCCGTGGCTTGTGCTGAAGAAGACCGGCGTGCCGTTCGAGGAACGGATCATCCAGCTTCGCCAGGAGAACGGCGGCTCGGAGGCGGCGATCCTGCCCCATTCGCCCACCGGCCTGGTGCCGGCGCTGAAGGACGGGGACGTGCAGATCTCCGACTCGCTGGCGATCTGCGAGTACCTGGCCGAGCGGTTCCCCGACATGGAGCTGTGGCCAAAGGACGCGCGGATGCGGGCCTATGTGCGCTCGGCGACCGCCGAAATGCACTCCGGCTTCTCGTCCCTGCGCGGCGAATGCCCCATGGATCTGGCGGCCTGGCCCAAGCCGGTGACGCTCTCGAAGGCGACGCACAAGGACATCCGCCGCATCGTGACCCTGTGGACGGGCCTGCTGACCAAGTTCGGCGGGCCGTACCTGGGCGGAGAGGCGTGGGGGATCGCCGACGCCTTCTACACGCCGGTCGCGACGCGGTTTCATACCTATGGCGTGAAGCTGTCGGATTTCGGCGACAAGTCCGGCGCGGCGGCGCGCTACGCCGAGCGCCTGCTGGAGCGGCCGGAGTACAAGGCCTGGCTGGCGGGCATCTGAGAGCGGCGCGGCCCAGGGCCGCATAAGCCCACCATGCTTGGTGCGCCGCGCGGGAGCGGGCACAGTGGGGCCGCCGCCGAACCGGGCGGCGGAACAGAGCCGTTGGGATCCCTTGACCCGCCGCGTCGAATTCTCGCCCTCGTGGTTCGGCTCCCTCGGGACGCCGGGGCGCTACGCCGTGGCCTTCGTCATCGTGGCGATCTCCACCGGCGCGGCCCAGCTCCTGCACGAGATCACCCATTCCACACGGGTCGGCGGCGCCTGGCTGGTGGGCGTGCTGGTGACCTCGTACCTGGTGGGCTCCGGGCCGGGCTATGCGGCGGCGGTCATCTCGTTCGTGATCTACAATTTCTACGTGACCGGCGGGCATTTCGGCTTCGAGCACTATTCGCCCGAGGACGTGCTGGTGCTGCTGACCTTCCCGACGGTGGCCATGCTGATGGGCAACCTGACGGGCCGCGTGCGCGACGAGGCCAAGCGGGCCGAGGCCCGCGCCTTGATCACCGCGGTGCTGTTCGAGGGCACGCGCGAATTCTCGGCCTCGGACGACGCGGGCCTGATCCGGGCGCGGCTGGCCGACCACCTGGCGGCGGCGGCGCGGGGCCAGGCCTTCGTGCTGGACGGCGAGGTGCTGTGCTCGGCCGGCTCCGGCGCGCCGGAGCCGATGGTGCTGTCGGCGGCCCAGGCGCTGGCCGCCGAGGCGACGAAGGAGCCCAGGACCGTGGAGGCGGCGGGCTGGCGGGTGCGCCGACTGGCGAGCGGCGCGGTGGCCGGCTGGCGGGCCGAGCCGGCCCCGGACGCCGACGAGGAGAACCTGCTGCAGATCCTGGCCGACGCCGGCGCCGCGGCGACGTCGCGCGCGGCCCTGACCGTGGCCAAGGCGGACGCCGAGGCCCGGGCGCGGACCGAGGACCTGCGGAACGCGCTCCTGTCGTCGATCAGCCATGACCTGCGAACGCCCCTGGCCGCGGTGCTGGCCTCGGCCTCCTCGCTGCAGGAGTTCGGCGACCAGTTCGACGCCAAGACCCGCCACGACCTGACCGCGACCATCCAGGAAGAGGCCGAGCGGCTGAACGCCTTCGTCACCAACCTCCTGAACATGACCCGGCTCGAAGGCGGGGCGCTGGACCCCGCCAGCGCGGTCTTCGACCTGGCCGAGGTGGTCGACCGCACGCGCCGGCGCTTCGAGCGGTTGCGCGGCCAGCGCAAGATCTCCTGCACCCTGGGCGAGGGCGCCGACGTGGCCATGGGCGATCCGGTGCTGTTCGAGGTGGCGCTGGCCAATGTGCTGGAGAACGCGGTGCGCTACAGCCCCGAGGGCGCGACCATCGCGCTGACCAGCTTCCCGCGCGGCGGCCAGGTGGTGGTGCAGGTGACCGATGAGGGGCCCGGCGTGCCGGAGAGCGAACTGGGCAAGCTGTTCGACAAGTTCTACCGCGGCTCGGGTGCGCGGCGGCTGCCCGGCACGGGCTTGGGCCTTTCCATCGTGCGCGGGGTGATGCAGGGCATGGGCGGCCAGGCGAGCGCGGCGCTGCGCACCGATGCGCCGAGCGGGATGGTGATGTCGCTGATGTTGCCGGCGGTCAGGGTATGACGGGGCGCGGTTTGGGAGTGGCGGGCGAATGACTGCGAGTTTGGGCCGGCTGCTGATCGTCGACGACGAGCCGCAGATCGTGCGCGCGCTGACCCCGGCGCTGGCCGCGGCGGGCTTCGCGGTCACCGCCGCGGAGGACGGCGAGGGGGCGCTGGCGCAGCTCGCCAGCGAGCCCAGCGAGGTGGTGATCCTCGACCTCGGCCTGCCGGACATCGACGGCAAGGAGGTGATCCAGCGCATCCGCGAGTGGTCGGACGCTCCGATCATCGTGCTATCGGCCCGCGACCTCGAGGCCGAGAAGATCGCCGCCCTGGACCTGGGCGCCGACGACTTCGTCAACAAGCCGGTCGGCGTGGGCGAGCTGCTGGCCCGCATCCGCGCGGTGATGCGCGGGCGCGAGCGGCGGTTCTCCGCCCAGCCCAGGTTCGTGTTCGGCGAGCTGGAGATCAACTTTCCCGCACGCCGCGTGATGATCCAGGGCGAGGAGGTGCGGCTGACGCCGCGGGAGTACCAGCTCCTTCGCATCCTCGCGAGCCACGCCGGGCAGGTGGTCACCCACCGCCAGATCATCACCGCGGTCTGGGGCTCCGAGACCAACGCCGACGCCCAGTTCGTCCGCGTCCTGATGGCCCAGCTACGCCAGAAGCTGGAGGCCGAGCCGTCCAGTCCCGAGCTGCTGATGACCGAGCCGGGGATCGGCTACCGCCTGCGCTGCGAGGAGTAGGGGGCGGGAACCGGGGTGGGCCATCGCCCGGCCGGATTCGCACGCCGGCGCCGCGCCCGGCCCAGGCGCGCGGCTTGAAAATCGCGATCGCGGAGCCGATCGTCCAAAACCGTGGACGATCGAGCAAGCGCCGGGCGTGCGCCGGGATTAGACTTCGGCCGGCGCGGCGGCGGCGAGCCGTCCCGAGCACGCCAAGCAGCCGAAGACATGAGGAGGCCGCAACATGCCGACCATCACGACGAAAGACGGCGTGGAGATCTTCTACAAGGACTGGGGCAAGGGGCAGCCCATCGTCTTCAGCCACGGCTGGCCGCTGTCGGCGGACGACTGGGACGCGCAGATGATGTTCTTCCTGCTGCAAGGCTACCGCGTGATCGCCCACGACCGGCGCGGCCACGGCCGGTCCAGCCAGGTCGCCGACGGCCATGACATGGACCACTACGCCGATGATCTTGCGGCCGTGGTCCAGCATCTGGACCTCAAGGACGCCGTGCACGTCGGCCACTCGACCGGCGGTGGCGAGGTGGCGCACTATCTGGCCCGCCACGGCGAGAGCCGCGCGGCCAAGGCCGTGCTGATCAGCGCGGTGCCGCCGCTGATGGTCAAGACCGCCGCCAATCCCGGCGGCCTGCCGAAAGAGGTGTTCGACGGCCTGCAGGCGCAGGTCGCCACCAACCGCGCCCAGTTCTATCGCGATCTGCCGTCCGGACCCTTCTACGGGTTCAACCGGCCGGGTGCGAAGGCCTTGGAAGGGATCATTCAGAATTGGTGGCGTCAGGGCATGATGGGGAGCGCCAAGGCGCATTATGACGGCATCGTCGCCTTCTCGCAGACCGACTTCACCGAAGACCTCAAGAAGATCGGTGTGCCGGTCCTGGTCATGCACGGCGACGACGACCAGATCGTGCCCTATGCGGACTCCGGTCCCCTCTCCGCCAAGCTGGTGCGGAACGGGACGCTGAAGACCTACAAGGGCTTCCCGCACGGCATGCCGACAACGGAGGCCGCCACCATCAACGCCGACCTTCTGGCCTTTATCAGGGCCTAGGTTGGCGCCTTGGACCGAGGCCGAGGCCGGCCATCGACCGGCGCCGGGCATCCGGATGGCGTCGTTCGCCGAGCCTGATTCCCGGGCTGGGCTCGGCCCGCATCGGCCTTCATCCGGTCATTCCCGTGACACGCAATTCGTCTATCCGCCCGGATGAGACCAGGGAGCCTAGTGATGAGTTTCATGATCACCGTGAGGGCGGCGCAGGATGGCTGGAGTGTCCAGGGCGACACGCTGGAGAACGGCATGATGTTCCTCAGCGGCGCGGAGGCCGAGAACGCGGCGCGCGCGCTCGCCGAGCGCTATTCCGCCATCGGCCAGCCGACCGAGATTCTGGTGTTTCTCCGCGACGGCAGCCTCGCGGGGCGCTACGTCTCGGCGCCCGATCCGGTGGCGCCGTAGGACGCAAGAACGTTCTTCCGGACTCTTCCCCGCGTCCTCGGCCCGCCGGGCTTTCCGTCCGTCCGCTGAGGGTGATAGTCTGCCGCGGCGTCCTGGAGCCGAGCCTTAGCCTCGCGCCCCGGGCGGTGGGTGGAACGGTCGCGACTGCGCGGAAGGAAGTTTCCCGGTGCCCACCAACGCCTCGCCTGCCCACGCCTGGGAACCTCCGCTGAAGCTCGAAGAGCGCCTCAAGGGGATGCTGCCGCCGCGGGCGCGGATCGCCTATCTGCACGACCGGAACCTGCGCAAGGGCGAACCGGAACTGCGCCTGGTCTCGATCCTGGCCGACAGGCGGCGCGTATCGATCGATGTGGGGGCGAACAAGGGGGTCTATTCCTACGCGCTCCTGCCGCACAGCAAGGCGGTGCACGCCTTCGAGCCGAACCCGAAGCTGTTCCGCGTGCTCAGCGGCTGGGCGCAGGGCCAGGTGGAGCTGCACCCGGAGGCCCTGAGCAACGTCTCGGAGGTCGCCGACCTGCTGGTGCCCAGGAGCGAGAACGGGTTCTCCAACCAGG